>CAZDLK010000001.1:0-163173 GCA_964506435.1 uncultured Candidatus Bathyarchaeia archaeon
CGGTTGGATGCGTCCGCACTGCACCGCCTATTAAGCCGACAGCCATGGGCAACTCGATTGAGCCTACGAGGTTGCCGTCCGCGTTTTTCTCCCAAACAGAAAGCGACGTGTACTGCCCATTCAGCGCCGCGTACGCGTGTGCGCCCGCTTCTATAGCGCGGTGGTCGTTGCCTGTGGCGAGGACAACGGCGATTATGCCGTTCATTGCACCCTTGTTATGCGTGGCTGCACGATATGGGTCTGCCGCTGCAAACGCGGAAGCGTTAACTATGCCGTCCACGACTTCTTCGCCGCCTAAGGCTTCTTTGGGCACTGTGCACCATGCTTTTGCCAAGCGTTTCGTGGCTAAGTTGCTGATTATTCGCAAGTACACATGCCCGCCTGTTACTTGCTCTACAAGTGGCGCTACGGCTTCAGCCATTGTATTAACGGCGTTTGCGCCCATGGCGTCACGGCAGTCCACGTACAAACTGACGACAAGCATCGTGCCTTGTGAAGTTTGAATTATTTTTGCGTCTAAGTCTTTTGCTCCGCCGCCCACAGACGCCAACACTGGGTCTTGCTCGTTGGCTTTCTGAAGAATCTCCGCTTTAGCCGCTAAGACGCGTTGTTTAGCTGCTTCAGCGTCTGCTACGTCGCAGACTTGGATTTGCCCAATCATTACGGGCGGTGTGCTGCTTGTGTGGAAGCCTCCGCCGTCGCGCACCATTTTCGCGGCGTAGCTGGCTGCCGCCACCACTGAAGGCTCCTCAATCGCCATGGGAATCAGGTAGTCGCGGTTGTTGATGAGGAAGTTGACGCCTATGCCTAAGGGAATTGGGAAAGCGCCTACGACGTTTTCTATCATGCGGTCAGCCGCTTCCAAGGGCAATGCGCCCGTGTTCTGCAGCACCGCGCATTCTTCATCAGATAAGCCTGCGAACTCTTTGACAAGGGCTAAGCGTTCTTTGGGGTTAAGCTTGTAGAAGCCTGAAATTGAAGACGATTTAACCATGTAACATGCACCGTTCTGCTCTTTGATGTGAAGCTTACGCTTTTAAACCTTAACCAATCTTGCCGTTAAAAATCGAATGCTTTTCAGTGTCCATTTTTTTGGGGCATTGCCACAGCATGAATCCCGAGGCGTTTTTTGATTTCTTTAGCTAAGGTTTCGCCGTGGCTAACTCGGTAATTATCTGTTATCACACACTTCGGCTTCGCACGCCGCACGTACTCGATCAAATCATCAAAATCCGAGTGGTCGCTTAACGCGATTAAATGCTCGTTGGCGCCGATTTGCCTGCACGGCGAATGGAATTCCCAGCCGCTAACGCAAACGCGCGGGTTCCTTAAGCCAACGTGTCCACGGGAATTCATGTGGTAAAACGCGACGCATGGCAAATTTTCATCCAGTAGCGTTTTGCCTTCCTTCGCTGTTGACAGCGTTAAGCAGCCCAGTTGCATGCCGTGGCGCTCGCAGACTTGGGACACTTGGAAGACCCGTTCAGGCATGACAAACGGTACGCTTACTTCAGCATCGTGGAGGATTTGCATGACTTCTTGCAGTTTACCGTGGAAACCGAAAACGTAAACCGTGCCGTTCCTGAGCTTCTTCTCCACCATGGACACAAGCAGTTCCTTAACGCTTAGCTTGAAGGGTCGCTTGCACGACGGCGTTCCGTAAGTTGCGTCCACAACCAGCGTGTCGCAGTCTAACACTGGTGTGCCGTCAAGTTTGAAGTCTCCGGTGTAAGCCACTCTGCTGCCCTCTGCATCTTCCACTAGAACCTGCGCTGCGCCTAGAATGTGCTCGGCTTTAACAAGTGTAACCCGTTCACCATCATACTGGACGGTTTCACCGTAATCCAGCGTCTTCACGTTGCCGTTTGCAAGCTCAAAGGAACCATTCATAACGCCGATGAGGTCTCGGGTAGCTGCTGTCATTAAAACCTTCTCGCAGTTTCGCAAACTGCTCTTCAAGCCGCCCAAGTGGTCAGCGTGCGCGTGAGTAACAATTCTTAACGGTTTGGACGCGTCATAGGCGTCGCAGGCAACCGAGTTGCCCAGTAGAACTGCACCTCGCTCCGTTACCATGGCTTTCGGCGTCACAAACGTTATCCTCCTAACCTAGCTGGTTCTTGGGGCAAGCCAGTCAATAAGCTGCCGCGGAGCATCACATTCAATACTAACCTTTACGGGGCCTAAGGGGGATTCTGCTACTTCTTGTGAAAAAGAAATGTGGCCGGCAAACGCCACTTGCTTGTTTAAGCAGAAACGAATAGCGTTTCCGCGCAGGCTTCCGAACAGAGCTTTTCTTGCAGCGTCGCGTACTCGGTCCATGTGAAGCAGATTGCGAAATCTAATCAGTGCGTCTTGTCCTTTTGCCTCTGCAGTTAGTACGCTTCCTCTGTAGGCGGGCTTAGTTTGTATGTCCATGTTGCCGAAGAGGTTTGCCACAGCCGTTTTCACTTTGTCCTCCGCTTCAGTCGGGTTGACTTCAGTTTCCACGTGTATCGTTACTTCATCCATTTTTCTTCAATCACTCGCAGTTGTTTCTTAATTTTGGCTTTTGTCTGTTCTTTGCTGTTCTCGTTTATTATTAGGTACTCAGCCATAGCGATGACGTATCCTAAGCCTACGCTGAGTTCTCGTGTGTCTCTTTCGTGGAACACGCCCCAGCTGTCTGGGTCGTCGCTTCTGCCACGGCGATGGAGACGCTTAAACCGCGTTTCTGGTGAGGCATGGACAGCTAGAAGGCTGAATTTAACGAAGTTCGCTTTGAAAGTGTCAACTTCATGTGTGCTTCTTAAGCCGTCCACGATTACCTTGTCGCTTTCCTGCTGCAGTATTTTGGGGATGCATTTTTCAGCTATCACGTTGTTTCCGTCTGTTTTCCTCAGTTCCAACATGACTTTCCCCGTGTTTTTGGGGTTCAGCTCCAACCCGCGTTTACGGGTTTCTTCCCGTATAACGTCGCCCATCACTACAACAGAGTACCCTTCCTGCTGAGCTGTCTCCACAACAAGAGATTTTCCAGCTCCCGGCATTCCAGCTAGGCCAATGACAAGTTTATCAGCGTTCATGTAGCACCCTTTTTTTCTCTCTTACATTATTCAACATTCAACATTAAAAAACATTTACAACACGTAAGCAGCAAATCCAGAAGAGAGACAGGGTACTAATACGCCGCAGTGAAGGTTTTTTGGTCGAAAAGAGAAGTGGCGTTTTCTGAGGCAACAACGGTGGCATCTTGCAAGTTTCTGCATGGTTGGTAATCACAATGATAATATAATAGGAGACATCTATTATACAGATTTAATACTAGTTTGCTGAGGCTCCGGACAGAGCACACAGAATCAAAGGAGAAAAGGAAAAATGCGGTAACGATGATACCATCGTTTTTTCTGCCCGGAACCTTTTCAGCCCATTTTTATCTTCTTTTTTATTGGTTGTAACCCAAAAAAGAGGGGAAAATTGTTTTTGGTTTTTCACCATGCTTATCGCTTCCTTAACATCAGCATTACTAAAGCGCCAACTACGATGATTGCAATGAGTAAACCAATAACAGCTGGCACAAAGTATAGGTCAGCTGCTGATTGCGGTGCAGGCGTAGGTTCTGGAGTTGCTTCAACTTCCATTACGTTAAAGTAGGTTTCCGCGTACGAGCTGCCGTATGCTTCTGAACCTGGGAAAGTGGCGATTACAGTGTAGAGTCCTGGAATGTCTGGTTCCCATGCAAAACCGAATTGACCGCTGATGTCTGTTTTTGCTGTACCGATGTTCCTGAAGTTGCCGTTAGCATCGATAACGTCAAGCGAGACCGTGACGCCAGTAGCGTTAGAGGGGCATGTCTTTTGTTGGTACACGTACTCCATCCATTCGCTCATGCTTGCGTCAGAAACTGCGGCGACACCGGTTGGAAAACGAGCTGCTATAGAGGTTTGTTGTGTGCCGGCAGAAACATCGAGCACTGAACCTTGAATTACTACGCTTGAGCCTTCCGTGATAACATCAGTTTGAATTGTGACAGTTGTAGTGCTTGGACCTTTACCGAAGCAGTAAAGTTGTCCATCATAGCCGTTGGGTGTCAAAATGATGCCGTTTGCAGCGCAGGGCATCTGGCACCAGCCGCTTATGCTCCAGATTTCGTCGCCTGTTGTAGCGTTTAGGACGTACATGCGTTCTCCTCTGTATAAGGGTGCATCAGCAGAGTGTTCTCCTTGGTAGGCAATGATTTTGCCGTCAGCAGCTACAAGACCGCCGTAGAATGGGTATACGCCGTATGGTGTTTCTAGGCCAGCGTAGATAGGTCCAAATGTCCAAACTTCGTCGCCTGTGTCAGCATCATATGCAACTACCAGTCCGTCGTAGCCAGGTACGTAGAAGTTGCCGTAAGCGTAGAGCACACCCATGAGGTACATGCCCCATTGGTTCTCGCGTGCATCAGTTACCCATTTCTTTGCTCCAGTAGAGATGCTGTAGGCGTACACTTGCCTTGTCTCTTTTCGTTCGTAAACGTATGTGTCTGCTTCTATTGACATTCCTTGGCCGCCGACTACTTGTTCCCATGTTCCTTCATTTCTGACTTGACGCCAGAGCACATGGCCATCTTCGCCGCTGATAGCTACGTCCTCGAATGCTTCGACACTTTCCACGAGACCGCGTGATTGGTTGCTTAGGATAATTACGCTCATGTCTTTGGGATCCCAGCCGATTAGAGCATAGCTGGAATCTATGTCGGCTATGGTTACGTTCCATTCGATTCCAGTTGTCCAGTCAAGAGATATTCCTGGGCTGTGTGAGAACATTCCAGCAGTGTAGAAGCTGTACATGACTCGCGGGTCTGAGCTCATCATTTTTGTTGAGTTCCAAAGTGCTAAGGTTTTAGTTGTTGTGTCGAGTCTCCACGCGTATAAAGTGCCTGTTTCGTCTGTGTGGAATGAATAGGCCTGTCCAAAGTTGCTTATTGCTGGTGCGTTGACAACTGTGTATATGAGGTCGCCAGTCCATGCGTCCCATATTGCCCAGTTAGAGCTGCCGGTGCTCCATAAGAACGGAAAAGCTCCGTGGCCGTTCGGTGAATTGTAAGCTAATATTTGACCTACGGTTAACTGTGCAGATGCGCCACTTACGGTGACGCCTGTTGCAGTGGTGTAGGTTCCATTGTTCTGCCAAATTGTTTCTCCAGTGCTTAAGTCGACGCAGTAGAATCCGTTTCTAGGCTCTTGCATTTCGTTGTAGTAAAGTCTGCCGCTGATGATTATTGGTGGCAGTAATTCGTTTCTGTATGCTAATCCTGCGTAGTAGTTGATGTCACCGACTGATCCTCCGGCGATTCCGCCGAATAATTGGCCTTTAGTCCATAGTACGTGTGCTGTATTCGGCACTGTAGTGTATGGGTTGAAAGCCGAACCTCCAGAGTCGAAGTGGCGGGAGTTGTCGTAGGCGGGCATCAGCCAGTTTCCAGAAATGCTGCTCCAGTCTCTGTTTTCACCGTATATTGGGAATGTCCAGTAGTCAGAAGGTAGAGGAGTTTCTGCGGGGTATGATAATTGTTCATCTTGAACGGTGAGGCTGAATTCGTTGGTGTCTTGCTCTGGGACAGTCTTCACTACTCCACCGCTGAAAGTAACGTTTCCACCGGGGTAGTGTGCTTTTAGTTTCCATGTGCCGACTTTGTCTGGAGTAAAGACGTAGAATGTGCTTCCGGTTGATTCAGTGTTCAAGTCTGAAATTGTCTCTGTGTCTCCGTCAGGGTCTGTGATGGTTAAGGTCCAGCCATAATATGAGTTTGCAGCTGACGCAGTAGGCATTGGAAAGCCGAAGACTACTAACACTCGTTGGCCTACGCCGACGGGGCTAGGTGATGCAGTGATGTACGGATACCAGTCCATAGCTGACGCCGTGTTAATGGTTGGCAAAGCAACGATTGCGATTGCCATAGTTAATATCAGAAACAACGGAGTGGCTGCTTTGATTTTCGAATTAGTCATCTGTTTTTTTTCTCCTTTTGTTATTTACGCGGTACTCCGTTCCCTTCTAAATATTTAACTTTTTCCCATAATTATGCCCAGTTTAGTAAATAATAAACATAGGTCTCGATTAATGTTTAAAAAACGCCTCGAATGAGAGTATAGCCAATTTTTTTCACATGCGTCTGAAAAATGCGTGGCAGAGCGCAAGCGAAGCAGAGCGTTAGATGTTTTTTAGGTCGCGACTTCTTTAACTCTTTGAGCACCTGTGCTAAATTAGTCACCCTTTTCAAATAGTAAGTAGTGCTTTACATCTGTACCATACCCAGTAGCTTGATAGGTGTGAAGACGCCAACCTTGGCTCTGCATATCCGCAATTGCCTTGGGTACTTGTCTGTGGTGATTAACTTGTATGCAAGCATATTCTTTCAATTTCAACTTTCACCTCCCCGTTCAACAGTGTGAATAACATAAGCGCGATAGTATATCATTGCTGTTTAGTAATATCTGATTGTCGCTTCTGCCGTTGCCCGCTTCGGACAGCACATAATGGATCGTGGTATGGTTTCGTGGACAACGGCAGATTCTGATGCGGCTGGCGTCTTGGTGATAACGCGCCCGATAGCAGGGAACAGCAGTCCGCTACTCTGCGCAGCACACAATAGCGCACAGCTACTTAAAAGACCCAATTTACAGAAAAACAAGATGTGGGCTGGTGTGTTGGCTATAACCCACCTTTTGTTTCCTGTGGCATTCAGCTAAGCGGGCTACCCGCGCCTTCAGGTAGATTCCTCATCGGCGTCTGTTTGCCCTTTCCACTTGCAGGACAGCCGTTTCACCGCTCCCACAAGGCATAACCTCGGCAACTTCGCTAATTGCCTCATCTTCACGCGCCAAGTGGACGTCTCGTTTCTGCTCTGTAGCCAAGGCTCTCGCCTTCTCCCCTATGGGGAGTGCAATTCTACACGTGGGCGGAGTTTCCTCAAGCATCGCAGTTAAGCGAATGCCCGACAGCCACACACCAACTCGCCAGCCCAATAATGCAATGCGCATCCGTAGCAATAAAAATTTCTACGCAAGCTTACCAGTAGCCACCAACACAACCCTGCCGCCAACATGCACACGTATACCCCCAACCGCGCCCTCAGCCTTCAACAACAGCAACGAACGCCTGTTTATCTCGTAACCCTGCTCAACACGCGCATTCACTTCGTCCGTGCCAAAATAACGGTAACGCGACAAGTAACCTGCAAGGCACCCGTTGCCTGAACCAGTAGCAGGGTCTTCCGCAATGCCAAACAAATCCACAAACACACGCGCGTTCAAATCGTTACCCTCCTCATACGTCTCAGGACAAAACACCAAAATCCCCGCCCTCACCACCTTCGCCAACTCCAACAAACTATCCATGTTAACTCTCGCCCGCTTAACAGCAGCCAACGTCTTCAACGGAACGATAATAAAAGGCAAGCCAGTGGACACTTCCTGAATCGGAAAACGCCCGTCAAAATCCTCCACGCCCAACCGTAACACCTGCGCAAACTGCGCGGCACTGAAGGTTTTGCCAAAAGTCGGCGGTACCTGCTCCATCCAAACCGTTTCCTGACGCACTCCAGTTTTCTCGAAGCTAACCGGTATCTGCCCCGCCTTCAAATTCAACACCACACGGCTAACAGGCTTCTTAACTATGAAACGCCTTATCACGTACGCCGTACCCAACGTCGGATGCCCAGCAAACGGCACTTCTGACGCAGGCGTAAAAATTCGCACGTCAAATCCACCTCTGCGTTGCCGCCGCGAAAGAATAAACGTAGTTTCAGAAAAATGCATTTCATTAGCTATCTCCTGCATCTGCTCACTTGACAGCGCAGCACCGCTTGTTACTACGGCAAGCTGATTTCCCGCATACTTTCGTTCAGCAAACACATCCACAATGCAAAACGTCAACCCACTCATCTTGATTACCAATCCAAATGCAACTGTAGCAGTATATTAATTGCACAGTATAACCTGTTGGTTGCCGTTTTGCGGAACAGATAAGAACGCCCTGCAACGCATTAACAATCATGAACAAACGCGTCATACTCATCACAGGCACACCCTGCGTTGGAAAAACCACCCTGGCACGCCAACTCACCAAACAACTCAACGCAACATACATCAACCTAACGGAACTGGCTGAAAAAGAACAGTTAATCACAGGCGAAGACAAAGAAAGAAAAACCATCATAATCAACGAAGACAAAATGCGCAGAAAAATCCGCGAAATCCTAGACACAGCACAAGACGGCGACACAATCATCATTGATGGACATTACGCTGCCGCAGTAGTGCCGAAAAACCACACGACACACATTTTCGTGCTCAGACGCAACCCTGTAGAACTACGGACGCTCATGGAAAAAAACGGTTTCCAAAATGCTAAAGTGTGGGAGAATTTGGCTTCCGAAATCCTAGATGTATGCCTCGTTGAAGCAGTAAGCAAGCATGAAAAGGAAAAAGTATGCGAGTTAGACGTCACAGGCAAATCACTGGGCGATGCTGTGAACGAGGTAATGGCGATTCTGGATAACCGCAAAAAATGCCGCACAGGCCACATAGATTGGCTGGGCATGCTTGAAGCTGAAGGCTTACTGGACGACTACTTGAAAATCTAGATGCGCTTTACCTGAGGCTTGCGATTAGTTTCTGCGTAGTCAACAACGTAATTTTACGCCTGTTCGAATAAGACTTCGCATGGTCACTGAATTTCTCACCTATCATTATGGGACTTGACAAGCCAACATCGTCTGACGCCGTATCCAAAGTAATAATAACGTTCACACCTATCGTCCTGTTCCAATCACGTATCCAAACGCCCTGCTCCACGCGCCCCTTCTGAACAATAAGATCAAAATTACGCGAGATACCCGTGAAACCCTCAAGAGTCGCATTCTCCTGAAGTATCTTGTAACCTTCCTTATTGAAGTACCGCACAGCAAGCGCCATTAAACGCGACTTCAACGCTGAACCTTCTTCGCCACTCATCTCGCTCTCTCTTCCCCAACTGTTATCTACTTGTTTATGGAAAAGTCTTTCGGAAGAGTACACCACATGGGCACCACATTAATCATCGTATGCAGCTGTTGCAGCGGCTTACTAATGGCTGCCGCTGACCAAAAAACAAGAACCTGCCCATACTGCGGCTCACGCGTAAACGTGCAAAAAGCCCTGCGCGTGGCTTCAGCGGAAAACGCCTTCCAAGCCTCCGAAATACTGAAAGAAATAAAACGCAAAAAAGGCTTCAACCGCTAAAACAACACAACGACAACAGCACCCAGCCTATATATAGTTGCTTTATATAAGGGGGCTATAGTTTTCCCGAGCACTAGCCTGCGAACGCAAGTCCTTTAAAACAAAGCCGACAATACTACTAGCAGCGAGGAAACAATTATGCCCATCGAAACAACACCTGAAAAAAACACAGTCATGTTCGTCTGGTTCAACCATTACGCTGGAGTACTCATCAAAACACCCACAAAAACACTCGTAGTAGACCCAGTAGACGCAAAAGCACGCAACCTCCACGACGTAGACGCCATTCTAATAACACATGAACACTACGACCACTTAGACCAACGCTTAATAGCAGAAATACAAAAAGCCACAAACTGCACGGTCATAGCCGACCCAGCATCCACAAAAAGACTACGCCACCTTATTCCACCAGAAAAACTCACGGAAATCCACCCGAACGAAGAAACAAAAATAGGCGAAGTCTCCGTGAAAGCAGAACAATCCAACCATCCCGCATCGGCACCAGTCACTTTCATAATCACAAGCGAAGACGGCGTCAAAATATTCCACACATCAGACAGCTTGCCATTCCCAGAACTTGCAGCCATCGGCGAAAGAGAAAAATTCGACGTAGTCTTCTGCACGGTAGGCATAGCACCTCACGCTTCACCTGAAACAGGCGTCGAAATCGCAAAATTAACAAAGCCGCAAGTAGCTGTTCCTTACCACACTAGCACAGTTGCAAGCCAAGAAAAGTTCGCTGAGCTTTTAAAGAAGGAACTTCCAAGAACCGCCTGCTTAATTGCCGCACTAAACAACATCTATCAAGTGTCAAAAAGGAAGTGAAAACAATGCAGAAAAACAACGAAACAAAAAAAGTTGAAATAGCAAAAATTCTGCACAAAATAGACGCCTTAAAATTCGGACTCTTCAAACTCACAAACGGCAAAGTAAGCCCTTACTACGTGGACCTCAGAATAGTTTCAAGCTTCCCAGACGCTTACAGGCAAATATGCGACTTCTACGCAGAAGCAATAACCAGCCAGATAGGACTCAAAAACTTCGACAGAATAGCAGGCGTACCCATCGCAGGCATACCTTTCGCGTCGCAAATCGCCTACAACCTCAAAAAACCCTTCCTATACGTGCGCAAAGGCGTTCGACGACATGGACGACAAAGACGCGTAGAAGGCGTTCTCGCTCCAGGCAACCAAGTTCTAATAGTTGACGACTTAGTCACCACAGGCTTAACCCTGAAAAAAGCCGCAGAAGCCGTAACCGCTGAAGGCGGAATAGTCAAACAGGCAATTGCGCTTTTGGACAGAGAAGAAGGCGGAAAAGAAAACCTAGCAAAACACGGAATCCAACTGCACACGCTACTTAAAATCAGCGACGTAGCCCACACGTTATACGACATAGGCGCCATAGACGAAGAAAAGCTGAAAACCATCAAAAAACAAATCAAAAAATAACAGAAAAAAGGCGCTGCAAAACATATTAGTCATAGAAGATTAAGTTTTTCTCTTCCAGCAACACATGCAGCTTCTCAACTGCAGTATAAACGTCCTGCTCTTTCTTAGCGCCAGTGCAAACAAGCTTTCCGCTTGCGAACAGCAGAATCACAACTTTCGGCTCATCCATCCTGTAAATTAAGCCGGGAAACTGTTCAGGCTCATACATTGTTCTTCCAAGCGTGAACGCTGCTTTTTCTAAGTCAATCATGCCGCCTAAGCTTGCTGAGGCGACTATGTTCTGTATTTTCAAATCTGGTTTACTGATGATTATTATTCCGCCTTTCTTCAGTTCTTTTATAACTTTCATCACTGCCCCGCGTGCTTCTTTTTCGGATTTTGCACCTGTGCACACCATTTTCCCAGAGTTAAAAATCAAAGTTGCCGTTTTCGGCCTTTTCAGCCTGAAAACAAGTCCGGGAAACTGTTCTGGACGGTATTCCACACCAGGGTACCCTTTAACCACGGCGTTCAAGTCAACTTTCTGGTTTAAAGTTGCAGAAGCGACGACGTTTTCAATATTTATTACAGCTTTAACTTGTGGCATAAACTCCCCTTCACGTTTATATGCGCTTAAATATCCTTCTATAAAGTGGTTCGCTTTATAAATACATCTATAACCCTTCAAGTGCACCTGTTTCTAGCGGTTCAGGCTCAGCGGCTGGCGCTTTTCTCTTAAGCAAGGGCAACACAAACTCTATGATTACTATTATGAGGATAAGCGTTATTACTATGGGTAACCCCATGGAGCTGCGCATAAAGAGAATAGCGTGTCCCACCCATGGAATGCGCATGATAACTTTGCCTACTACTAGATTTTCATTCACTTTTCCCCACGGGTCATATTCTGAAGGACGAATCGCATTGGGCCAAGTGTTTATCGGGTTTCCATCGCCTTTCGTGTAAAAATATAATATGCCATCTTCGCTTACGCCTTTGGCGGCTATTCTATGCACGATTAGCTCATCGTACGCTGTTGGCTTGTGGAAAACAATTATGTCGCTGTTCGGGTAATCTGCGTTTAGGTCTTCTGGTGCTACGCCTTGGATGATTATGAGGTCGCCGACGTGTAATGTTCGGTCAAATGGATGCGTCCATCCGTTGCATGTTGCGTCTTGCGGAATGCACATGCTGCCTGTTACTACTGCCAGCGCAGGGTACGATGTGTTTAGGGCTAGTTGTACGCTGAACCAGAATCCGAGGACTATTAGTACGATTGAGCCGATGATTATGGCGGTTTGGATGTAGTCGTTTTTCCAAAGTTTTTTGAGAGTGGCGGTCACGGAGTTGCCTTCTGCTATTTGTCAAGCTTTCTTTGTTCATTAGGTAGTCTATGTTTTAAAACTTGCTGCTTTTTGAAAAGGAAAAAATGTGGGAGTGAAAGGAATAATCGTGAGTGTTAGCTTGAGCTTTGATGGTTTTTGCTGTTGTTAGTGTTTAAATTTTCTTTTTGCTGAGAACTTCACGGAAAGTAGCCTTGCATTTTGGGCATTCGAAAAGCCCGATTTCTAGTTGCATTCTTTTTCCTGCTTTGTCTGGGCGTCCAGCCATCTTCCATGCTTTCTTTGGCCTTGGTGAGTCTGTTCCACATTTTGGACATTTAGCCATTTCATTGTCCTCCATAATTACTCCATATGAATGGTTTCTTATGATGGTAGATAAATAATTTTCCATTGTTTTCGAATAGAAATCTCCCGTTTGGAAATCAAGATTAAACATGTTTTTGTAAAAAGCCATAGAAGCCTGTTTTAAGCAGCTAAGTATTGTATAAACAAGATGCATGCAAAACGCGGAAGCCACGGTTAAGGATAGGTCTTCGTTTTTGAGGAAATTTAAACCTAAAAAATCTAGAAAATAGAAGAATAAGCATTTCTTTAAATCATTTGGGGCAAAACATAGTGCCATTAAGCTTGCTTGTGCTGTGGAAAGATAGCCTTTATTTTAATATGAGGGAGATGAAGTGTTGGTTCTGACTGTTTGAACCGCAAGCTTTTTAGGTGAGCAGTGTACATTTGCATTGTGGTGTTACTGTTTGCACGTTCAGTAACACTGCCCTTTTTCTCCCTCCCCCCACAATTCGCCAAAATCATCAAAAACAAAGAATTTCCGAAATAAACGAACTCCAATCTTCTCAGCAACAGCATGCCAAAACGTTTTTACAGCGGATTCCCCGCTAATGTTCACGGTATCTGAGGCTTACCTATTTGCAGGAATCTTCTGAAAACGTTTTTGAATCGCTCGTGAAGCCAGTTCGAAGGCTCATTGAACAGAAAGGATTTCCTAAACCAACCGAGCCTCAGGAGAAAACAATCCCAAAAATTCTCGAAGGCAAAAACGTCCTACTAATCTCGCCTACAGCCACAGGCAAAACCGAAGCCGCATTTCTCCCCGTCCTAAGCATGCTGCTTCAACAACCGCAAACACCAGGAATTAAAGTCTTATACATCACGCCATTACGCGCATTAAACCGAGACATGCTTGAACGATTGGAGTGGTGGTGCAACAACCTAGACATCAAACTCGCAGTCAGACACGGCGACACAGACACAAAAGAGCGCACACGACAGTCAAGAAGCCCACCAGATATCCTAATAACCACGCCTGAAACGTTGCAGGCTATACTTTCAGGGTGGCTACTGCGCCAGCACCTGCAGAGCTTGCGGTGGGTGGTGATAGACGAGGTGCATGAGTTAGCGGACAGCAAACGTGGAAGCCAACTTGCCTTAGCATTGGAGCGCGTGAGAAATCTTGTAGGCAGAGACTTCCAAATGATAGGCTTGTCAGCTACCATCGGCAGCCCTGAGAAGGTGGCGCAGTTTCTCGTCGGCAACAGCCGCCCTGTGGAAATTATCCGTGTCCCCGTCGCAAAAATGGTGCGGTTAAAAGTGATTTTTCCGCAGCCTACAGAGGAGGATGTGCGGTTGGCGGGAAAGCTTTACACGCATCCAGAAGTAGCTGCACGGCTAAGGATAATTCGCGACTACATGAGCAAGCGCAAATCCGTGCTTTTATTCACGAATACGCGTTCAGTTTCAGAGGTTTTAGCCAGCAGGCTCAAAGTCTGGGACATGGATTTTCCCGTTTCTATCCATCATGGCTCTCTCGCTAAGCCTTCGCGCATAGCGGCAGAAACAGGCTTGAAAAAGGGCGAGTTGAAGGGGCTTATCGCCACCAGCAGCCTCGAACTGGGCATTGATATTGGACGCATTGACTTGGTTATCCAATACATGAGCCCACGGCAAGTAACAAGACTCATTCAACGCGTGGGCAGGGCAGGGCACAGTGTTGGTCGCGTGGCGGAAGGCGTGATTATCGGCATGGACTCCGACGACACGTTGGAGGCGTTGGTTATTGCGCGGCGAGCGTTGAAAGAGGAGTTGGAGCCTGTAGGTGTTCCGCCTAAGCCGTATGACGCGTTAACGCATCAGGTGGCAGGGTTGCTGCTTAAAAACAAGCGTTTAGACTTCAGCGAGATTTTAACTGTAGCACATAATGCTTACCCGTACTTGGACATGACTCTGGATGACGTGGAGAAAGTGCTTAAGTACATGCATGAGCGGTTTCCGCGCTTAGCTTGGGCTTCCTTCGAAGACAAAGTTGTCTTAAAGCCGCAGAGAACCAACGCGCTTTTCGAGTATTACTTTGACAATTTATCCATGATTCCTGAAGAGAAACAGTTCCTCGTAATAGACGATTTGACCAATACTTCAATCGGCGTTTTGGATGAGGCATTTATGGCGGAATACGGCAAAGCAGGCACAAAATTCATCATCCGCGGTAGCCCATGGCAAATAATACACGCAACAGAGGACAAAGTGTACGTGCGCGCCGTGGACGACCCGACTGGAGCAATACCAAGCTGGATAGGCGAAGAAATCCCCGTGCCCCTTGAAGTGGCACAAGAAGTAGCCGCAATACGCGGTGTCGTGGAAGAAAAAATGCACAGTGGACTTTCACCTGAAGAAGTCTCCGCGCTGCTCAGTGAAAGGTACCCAGCAGATACGGCAACGATTCAACGCGCCTTAGCAGAGACAATAGAGCAGGTGCACGCGGACATGGCGGTGCCTACGCCGAATCGAATAGTCTTCGAAGACTGGGAAGACTTCGTCATAATCCACGCTAACTTCGGTTCCCTTACGAACCGCGCTCTGGCGCAGTTGCTGGGGCAAATTCTCTCAGACAAACTTGGACACGGCATAGTCGTGCAACACGACCCATACCGCATCTTCGTGCAGACCTTGGGCGCAGCCAACTCAACACGCATTCTTGAAGTGTTCGATGAACTGCGCATCATGCCAGAGCAAATAGTCAAGGAGACCGTGACGCGGTCAACCGTGAAAACAGGCTTATTCAAACGCCGCGTAATCCACGTAGCACGCCGCTTCGGAGCATTGAAAAAGTGGGCTGACTTCAGCAACGTGAGCTTGCAGAAGCTGATAACGAGCTTCGAGGGCACGCCAATCTACGAGGAAGGCTTGAAAGAAGTTTTCACGAAAGACCTTGACGTTGACGGGCTGGTTCAAGCTTTAGGCAAAATGCGCACAGGCGAAATTCGCTTGCAAATAGTTGACAACGGCGGCAACGCAACGCCAGTTGCCCGCGTAGGCATCGAACGCGTAAGCATGAAGACCGACCTTATCCCGCCTGAACGCATGCGCGCTGTGCTGGTGGAATCCGCAAAAGCCCGATTGCTGAGTGAAACAGACACTTTTGTGTGCACGAACTGCTGGGATTACTTGGAGATGCTTCGCGTCAAAGACTTGCCTGAGCAGCCTAAATGCCCCAGATGCGGTTCACAGGCAATAGGGCTTTTAAAAGTGGATGAGGAAGCCGCGTTGCCTCTAATTGAGAAAAAGGGACAGAAGCTGGCTAAGACTGAAGAAAGATTGCATGTGCATGCAGTGGCGACTGCGCGGCTAATTGCAAAGTACGGTAAAACCGCAGCTGTAGCTCTGAGCGCTAGAAAAGTTCAGTCTTCAGATATCGAGAGCGTTTTGGAGAAAGAGCCGAAGCTCACGGACAGGCTTTACGAGTTGGTTCTTGAAGCGGAGCGCAAGGCGTTAAGCAGGCGGTTCAGCTAGTGGCGACGCCTGTTTGGGGTTTTCCTGTGGGTTTAAGTGGTTTATTTTGAGTTGTTGATAGAAGAGAAAACAACCAATGGCTCCGGCGATTCCGCCACCTATAGAGGCGGACATTACGCTTAAACCCAAGATGTATAGGGCAAAAAGCAGTGGAACAAGAACCCCAAAAGTAAGCAAAATGTACAGGCTCATGGTTTTTGGGATACCCCACCTGAAGGCGAGTTTATACCAGCCTTTCAAGTTTAGCAGGTCTCGTGCCTTCAGCGGTTCCGTGACATTTGTTTCGCGTCGCAGCTTGTCGGCTTCTCTTTGATTCGCAACTATAGCAAACGGAAAGGCGACCAATGATATTACGAAAGCAATCCCAAAAAACACCAAAACCAAAGCGACTTGCAGGAAATAAAGCGAAATACAAGCCAGCGACATCAAACCACATACTAAACCGCCCAAATAGTGGATTTTTGCCTTTGAGCGGCGCGCATGTCTCACACAGAACGGTATTAGGACGACAAATAATACTGCGCTGAAGATAAGGAAATATTCTGCCGTTGCGTTCAAACCGCGCACCCACTAATGCCCGTCTATGTGGTTTGTCTTATTAAATTTTTTACATGCAAACTAAACAACCCGATTACCTACGCATAATTCTCCTCGGCAATGTGTATCCAGCATAAATAGTGCTGTTATCAACAACTTTTTAAGCGATAAACCGCCTTAATCTGCATAAGCATTCATTTAACGGCGAGGAGATTAAACGAGTGGAAATAAGCCGAAAAAAGCTGCGTGAAGAAGTTCTTGAACGCGTCAAATACGTTAAAACCTGCGTTATGGCAAGGGAACTTTGCCTCTTAGTGCGCACAAACCGCGCTGTACTGGAGCCTAAAGACGTGAAAGAAATCTGCAGTTACATATCCAGCCTCTGCAAAGAAGAAGGCTGCACGGAACCCAGCGGCCTCTGCAAAAAAGCAGCTGAAGCAGTTGGCTCCAAAGATGAGGCAAAATACTTGGAACTGTGCGCTCAAAGCTGCGTGAAATGCGGCGAAGCTAAACGACCTATGCCGAAACGAGAAACTTATGTGGCATAAACTATGCGCAAAATCTTTAAGGAGAAATAGTTTCTAAAACCCCTCTAGAGGCTTACAACATGTTCATTGCACCTTTCGTTCCAAGCCCAGCGCCCGTGATTCAACGCATGCTACAATTAGCTGACCTGAAACCCGGCGAAGTATTGTTTGACTTAGGCGCAGGCGACGGCAGATCAGTCATAATGGCGGCTAAAGCGTTCAGCGCCCGAGCCGTCGGCGTGGAGCTAAGAGAAGACCTAGCGAAAAAAGCGTTAAGCACCATACACGATAACGGATTATCTGACCGCGTAACCATAGTGAACGGCGACATGTTCACCGTGAACTTAACATCTGCAGACGTGGTTTTCCTGTATCTAACAACAAGCGCAAACGAGAAAATCAGACCGAAACTGGAAACTGAGCTTAAAGCGGGCGTGCGCGTGGTCTCACATGACTACGAAATCATAGGCTGGAAACCTGAAAAAGTGGAGAATTTCTGCGAAAACCCGCAGCTGGGTTACCCGTCGCATACGCTTTACTTGTACAAAAAACCATAGATTAGTGGTTTTAGCGGGAAAAACATTTTTAGTCATTCCCTGTTTCTCAAGTTAAATGTGGCTACTATGCAGTTTGTTCCGTGGCGAAACATCGCAGATTGGAAATGCACAGCGTGCGGGCACTGCTGCAAACTGTACAGCGTAGTCTTAAACTTCCCAGAATGGCTCAGCCTCGTCAAAACGTTCGGCGCAGAAACCACCGTCGCAGGTTTGGATAAGTTTTTCATCAAAAGAGCAGACAACGGCGCTTGCGCATTCCTGTGCCGTTTGGCAGGCACGTACTTTTGCGGCCTGCAACGCATGAAACCTGCCGCGTGCAAACTGTGGCCTTTCAAAATCCTCGCGGAACCGAAATATGGACAAGCAAACCAAGCAGCGTTCAGCTACCAAGGCAAGCGATTGTTCATTTATGCAGACTCGATGTGTTCTGGGTTAAGATATGGCGCTCCAACGTGGGAGTTTAACTTTTCAACGTTAAAGGAGTTCGTGGAGCTTGCTTTAGGCATCCGTCAAATGCAAGCTAAAACAACAAGCGACTTGAATTTTACGTCCAATGCGCAGCCGTCGTGGCTCAACCCTCTGAGGCGCTACTAACGAACCGTGAATAGGCGTATGTTGCCCTCTTGTCGGGCGTGTTCAGATGGTTGTGCTGTTCCAATAGTAAATTTCTTGATATTTACCTACAACGGTAAATTGTGGATCATCATAGATAATGTCCAGTTTTGCGCCGAATTTTTCAATCAGCCTGTTCATGTTCTGCCAAATTAAAGGTGCCTTTTCGTCTGCGGGAAATAGCCCCCAAATTTTATCATTTGGGCTTCTCATGCCCCAACCGTAATCTTTCGGAAGAACAAACGCTACGCGCGTAATGCTTTGGCTGTGCAGTTTTCTCGGAGACTCCTGCGTTTGATTCCAAAACTGCTCCATAGCGGTGAAGTGAGCGTCTGTTAACACGCCATATTGGTTGCCTGTGATATTGTACGGATAATTGAAGACAATTAGATAATTGGCTCCAGCTTCGTAGGTCATTGTCATGTCTTGGAGCAAGGCTTCAGCGTTTTCCAAGTAGGGCGGTTCATTGTAAGTCCACGTGATTATTGTGCCCCACTTCTTGTTTTGCGCTGTGGTTGCGCCTCTGCAGAGGGCGATTTGCCGAATTTTATTGTTGGTGCCTGCCGTTCCGCCTAACTGCGCGAATACAGCATCATATCCGCCTAGATAGTCAAACCAGTAAAGTGCGTAATCAGAGGTGAACACTGGTATTTTGCTGTGTATCGTGTTGGGAATGCTGCTGTTTGTCACGTGCTGCATGCTTCCGCTCTGCTGTAAGCTCTCAGTGTAAGTGGCTGCTGCCTGACTGTAAGTTGTCACATTAGCAAATGTGTCAGGAGGTCCCCCAGTTATTGCCTCTCCATTCCAGTAGCCAATGTCTATCTGTTTTCCACCTGGCTCATCATAGAGGTAAACGCCTAAGAATTTGCTACCCCACTTTTCCACCGCGCTGTTCAGCCACTGGATGTGCCATGGCGAAAGCCCAAGCAGTTCCCAAGAAGAAGAATTGTACAAGTTACCATAATCATCCGTATAGTTGTAGTAGACGAAATTGAAGTACACCATGACGCTTAAATCAGCATTTACAGCGTATTCGCAGACTTCGGTGAGCAATGTTTCGTTTGCTGCTCCGCTGATTTCCCAAGAATTCACAACAAAAAAGTTCGTGTAATTCTTAACTTTGTCTATAAGCAGTTTCGCTTGGCTGGTTGAGTTCCCGCCGAAAGACACCCCGAAAAAGAACTCATCATGCACAGAGCATGTTTCAGCTTGATTCAAAAGGTAAACTGTGGGCAAAATAACTGCAGACGCCAGTAACGCGACGAGGACAAGCAACCACCCTCTTCTCATAAACTCAGTACTAAGGCGCAGGGTTCAAATAAATTCATTTTGGAAAACACAATTTGCCTGCCTTCGCCAACTCTTCAGGAGAAAACAGTTCAAGCCAGTTCAGATTTGGAGCCTAATAGTCAATCGTTGCAGAAAAATAGGAGGGGGAGGGGTCGCTATTGGCTGGTTTTCACGCCATCAGCATTTGAAAATTGCAAACATATTTGGAGCCTATTAGTGGTTCATTGCAGAAACCTATAGGGGGTAGGTCAGCAACGCTTCCTCCACAGCTATTTATAGTATAAATAAGGGGGTTTAACCTATCACACGCGCTAGAGTCGCTAGCTTGGCAGTTTATTCATTTCCATCATTTTCAAGTGAATTGCTGCCACTGTGGCGTTGACGTTTTTTTCTTCCACTACGATGATGATTTGTGATGTGTGTGGTGCAAAAATTCCCCGCTTAATATTAATTCCTTGGATGGCGCTGATGGCGGTTGATGCTACGCCTGCTGAATCTTTCATTCGGTCGCCGATAAGTGTAACCACGCCTAAGCCATATTCCACTTTTAAGTTCTCGTCGAATCCTTTCAGTTTCTCCTCGTTCTTCCGCAGGAACTCCGAGTCCAGAAACAGGAAATCTCTGATGCTCTCGCCTGTTTCCAATGTTTCAGCGCCCAAATCCATAAAATCGTTCCGCCGCTCCCAAATCCGCAGTGAATCCTCCAGCGACCTGCTTTTCTTATCGTTCATTGAAAGAATTGCGCATCCTGCTTTACCCGCTAGGCATTTTACGATTTCGCTGCCGCTTGTCTCCGATTGAATTACTGAGTACATTTCAGGCTCGTCAATGGGCACAACGCGTAGCGGCTGCAGGAACCATCTAGCCAATGCAATCGCAGGGCTCTGCAGGATCTTCATGCCCATCATGCTTGCTTTATGCGCTTCGTTGTACGTTAGCGCTGCAACATGTGTGGTTTGTTGTCCTTTCACAACTTTTGGGTCAGCGCTTTGCACAGGCACATCCTTGAACAGCAATGTTTCAGTGTGATAACGCGTTTTTAAGAGACACGAGGCAAAAACCGCGGTTAAATCTGAGCCTCCTCTGCCTAAAACTGTTTCCAAGCCATCAGCTGTCACGCCGAGGAAACCTGCTAGCGAGACTGTTTTGCCTTCTTCCAACGGCGCGACTAAAGCGTCAAGTCTTTTTTTGCTTAATTCGTAATTTGGCGTGGCGTCTTCAAAATTGTCATCCGTAATAATAGGCCAATTCTGCGTGTCAACGCAGCAGGAGTTGATGGTGTTGCTTTTCATGACAAAGTCCATAAGCGTAGCCATTGCAAGTTCTCCGCCGAGCGTAAGCACTTTAGCTTTGACGTTGCCGCTGAAGCGTTTATTAACAGCTTCAAGAGCCTCCAGCGTCTTCGCCTTGTAACTGGCTGATGCAGCTAATGATTGCTTCAGATATTCGCCTTTGACATGGCGTTTTGCTATCCGCTCGTAAATGCTGAAAACGGAATCCACTGAAGCTGGCGTTGACTGCGCGTACGATTCGCCTATTCTTAGCAGTTCGTCTGTGCAGCCCATGGGCGCTGAAAACACAGCAACAGGTCCCAAGTCATCGCTTTTTTGCAGTTCTTTTAGGCGTTCTAGAATTTTCGGGATTCCGTTGCCTTCGACATCCAGTAAGCTGCCGCCGAATTTTGCCACTGAAAGTTTCTTTTTGAAAGTTGACCCTCCACGCAGATATAGGCTTTAGCAAGATGAATTCTTGCTTTAATAATTTTCCCAAGCCTAGCGCTCAGCGCCAGCTACCCCGTGTGTGTGCACGGCAAATTTTATAGCTGCACTTTGCATTTTTACAAGACGTGCAATTCCCAAAAACAGGCATCAGCAAGCAAATCGCCACTTCGGCGCTACTGCAAAAGTACTGGTTTTCCTTCTTGCTGCTGCTTTTGCCAGTGCTGGCTTTCGCCTCAAATTACGTTGCGCTGGTAGCTGCTTTCGTCTTCACGTTTCTTGTTCCCGGCTTGATTGCTTGCAGATTTTTCAAGTTAAACTTCTACGAAACCGTGGCTTTTGTTCCAATTTTCAGTGTTCTTGTATCCACTCAACTAATCTACTGTTTATCTCTGGTTTTTGGCTATTCCAGCGTGACCATACTCGGTTCCTTTCTTGCTTTAGCAGTGCTTTACGCAGTAGTAAATTGTAGAAAGAAGCAAAATCCTAATTTTGGGAACATCCTCAAAGCTAATCCCTTCAGCAAAACAGCCATAGTAATTTTTCTTTTCATTTTCATTCTCGCTCTAGCTGTTCTCTGCAGAAGCGTCTGGTTCGAGAACGCCACAGGCATAGTTATCACTGGTTCAAACTGGCAAGACACACCCATGCATTACGAGATAATTGAGAGCATAAATAACGGCAATTTTCCGCCAGACATGCCTTACCATGCAGGGGAAACAATGAACTATCACTATTTCGTGGATTTCCACACGGCAATTCTGGAGAAAGTCTACGGTTTCCTGCCAACACTCTTGCCTATCGCAAACGCAATTTTCATCCTCATATTCGCCTTATCCATGTACTCGCTTGTCAGAGCAAACGGTGAACAAGCCGCAAACTACACAACCATCATTGCAACGTTCGGTTGGGGCTTCAGTTTCCTACTCTTATTCTCAGCGCTTGCCAACGGACAATTCAACATTGCACAAAATTACACGTACCAGTATAACGGATTCTTCGGCTTACCGCCAATATTTGATAATCTGCTGCAGCAGCGTCCTTTGCTGTTGGGTTTACCAGTTTTTGCTTTCGTGCTCACGTTGCTGAGAAATATGGAAGATAAACGCCGAATCCTTTTAGCGGGCATAATCGCAGGCTTAGTGTTCCCATTTCACATGTTCGCGTTTCTCTGCGCTTGCATAGCCTATTTCTTCAGCGTTTTGCTGAACTACAAAAACTTCAAACCGCACTATTTGCTCTTTCTGGTTTCAGCCGTAATCGCTTTGCCGTTCATTGTTTCAGGCAGCAGTGCTGTATCGTTAACAATTGCGCCTTTATGGGCGTTAACGTTCATAAAAGATAACCCAGTCCTATATTATGTAGTTAATCTTGGAATCCCCCTGTTGCTTTCCATAGTATTCGTCACTAAAGTGAAGGGAAATCTCTTGAAACTCATTTTCTTGGCGCTTTTCCTTATTCCGAACCTTGTTTCTGCAACCCCGAACCCATGGGACATGTACAAATTCTTCATTTTCGCGTGGATTCCACTATCAGCCTTAAGCGGAGCTGCATTGGCAAAAATTAAGCGAAGCATAGCGCTGGTTTTAGTGCTGATCACGATTTTAGCGTCAGCAAGCGTTGTCCTCTACAACGTCGGAACAAGCTACACCGCAGCAACATGGGATGAATATAACTTGGGCATGTGGGTGCGCGACAATACCGAGCAGCGCAGTGTTTTCTTGACTTATTATTCAATTCATTGTCCTGCGACGATGATTGGTGGCAGATTGCGAGTTGCGTCTTACGTGAATTGGGCTTACGGTCACGGTGTAGCGCTTGACGACATTTATAAGCGAAACGCGGATGTTGACAGAGCTTACAACGGCAGCGAAAACGACTTAAAACAAGTGGTTGAAACATACAATATCGCGTACATTTACGTTGGCAGAGAAGAGCAAAACCATTATCCGCAGTGCACCGCAAAATTTGACAACATATCGTGGCTAAAACCCGTTTACAACGGAACACTACGCATATACCAAGTCGCTTTTTCCCAGAACGGTTAACACTCAAATAGCCACTTTGCGCTCAATGCTTTTAAAAATGTGAAAAAACTTTTGAAAAACTCTTTTATGCAGAAGCGACATGAATTAAAGTCTCAAAGGGGGAAACAAGAATCCAACTCTCTTTAGAGAAACGCGAATACACAATATTGGCTCTTTTGCTTTTGTGTTCTTTCGCGGTTAGATTTCTCCTTTTTCCCCTGCCAGGTGCTGAAGGCGACTTATACTATTTTGCTCAATGGTTCCACGCTGCAGCAGACCATGGACCACGCGTTTTCTACAACGTAGTCACATCCTACAATGTGCTCTTTTGCGATTATCCGCCTTTCAATGTCTACCTTTTTTGGATGTTCGGTTCACTAGCCAAGTCGCTTTCGCTTTTCGGAACATCCCTCATTAATTACGTTATTAAGCTGCTTCCAGCGCTTTTTGACGTCGCAACCGTGTTTCTCATATTCGCTTTTGTGAGAAAGCGGTTTGACTTCAAAACATCCTTAGTTACAGCAGCACTCTACGCGTTTAATCCAGCAGTTATTTTTGACTCCGCAGTGTGGGGTCAAGTTGACGCCGTATACACGTTTTTCCTTCTTCTCTCACTAATGCTGCTTCTTGATTCAAAACCTAAACTTTCAGTTGTAGCGTTTACTGTGGGCATTCTAACTAAGCCCCAGAGCATAGCTTTAGCGCCACTGATATTTTTCCTAATCTTTAGGAAGCACGGCTGGCGAAACCTGCTTACTTCATTGCTCACGGCAGCAGCCACAGTATTCGTTGTGATACTTCCTTTTGAATGGAGCAACCCAATTACTTTCTTGTCAGACATCTATTTTGGGGCACTCGGCGGTTGGACATACACCACCATGAACGCGTTCAACATCTGGGCTTTAGGCGGCATGTGGGTAGCGGACACGCAGATTTTCTTCACTTTAGGCTGGGTTATGTTTGCACTTCTAACAATTTTCACTTTGTACGTTCTGCATGAGCGCCTTGATACTTCAGGCGAACTGCTGGTTCTTTTCGCGGCTTTCATGCTTTTCTTCAGTTTCTTCATGTTTCCAACACGAATGCATGAACGTTATCTTTTTCCAGCGTTAAGTGTGCTGGCTTTGATGCTGCCCTTCTCCAAAAAAATTAGACCCATCTACGCTGCGTTAACCTTCACATGCTTCGTCAACATGGCTTACGTGTTATCATTCAATAACGCGGGACAGTTTATTCAATTCGGAGACCCAGTGGTTTGGGTAGTAACGTTGATTAATTTAATAGTGTTCATATACGCGTTCACGTTGATGTACAAGGAATTTGCAAGAAAAAACAGTCAACGCTCGGACAAAAACCAACTGGAAGGTTAACCAGAAATGCACGTTAACAAACAAGACCTGCTGACTATCGTTGTGCTCTCCATAGTTTTCTTCACAGTAGCCACATGGAACCTTGGATTGACGCAAGTTCCGCTCACCACGTGGCAAGCAAACCAAAACACAAGCTTTTACATAGACTTGGGAAAAGTCGAAAACGTCAACACCGTTTACTTCCTAGTTAAAGAAGGCTCAGCTAAAATTCAGGTCTACACGGGGACTCCGGGAAACTGGGGTCACGAAATGGACCTTAACATCACGTACCCGTGGAGTTACTACAGTTGGAGCAAAATCGCCCTTGCCAGCGACACGCAGTACGTGCGGTTTAATTTCACGCAGGCTTCCGTTGAAATTGCTGAAATAGCCCTTCTAAACTCGGATAACCAGAAGCTTGCAATCACCACGGTTGCGAGTGAAAATGCTTCTGATGTGAATTTGTCCAACCTGATTGATGAGCAAGATTTGGTTCAGGTTCCACCCACGTACATGTCGGAAACCTATTTTGACGAAATATACTATGTCCGAACTGCCGAGCAATATCTGCGATTACAGCAGCCTTATGAGTGGACCCATCCGCCTCTTGGAAAAATAATAATCGCAGCCGGCATCACCATTTTCGGCTATAATCCCTTTGGGTGGCGAATAATGGGTGTTATATTTGCCACGTTGATGATACCGCTGATTTATTTCTTGGGGAAAAAGCTGTTTGGAACATGGATTGGCGCTTTCTCTTCAGCGTTTCTCTTAATGTTTGATTTCATGGTTTTCACGATGGGGCGAATGGCAACCGTTGACACTTACGTGGTCTTCTTTTCGCTGGCGTCACAGCTTTGCTTCTTCATTTACCTAAAGAAAGTACTTCAGGACGGCTGGAAAACCTCGGTGCTGCCGTTGTTTTTAGCAGTGCTGTTTTTTGCGCTTGGGTTCTCAACAAAATGGGTTGTGCTCTATGGCTTTGCAGGGCAACTGGCTATTCTTGCCGCATTAAGGCTTAAAGAAGTTTTGAAGCTGAAAGAGAAGCTATCTGCTCGAATTAACGCGTTCCTTGATCGCCCATTCTATCTGCTGCTCTTTTTCCTATTGGCAGCGATATTCGTTTACTTTCTAACTTTTATTCCAGACATGCTTGCTGGCCGCACCCTGATAGGCGTGTTTCAGCTGCAAGACTCCATGTTCGCATATCATTCAACACTGACCGCTACGCATTCTTTTTCGTCTCCATGGTGGAGTTGGCCGCTGATTCTGCGACCTGTATGGCTTTTCTCCTCATACTTGCCTAATAGCATGGCGTCAACAATTGCGGCTATGGGGAACCCTGCAGTTTGGTGGGTTGGTTTCGCTTTCGTGATATTAGCGGTTGAAGAAGCCGTGAGAAGAAAAAATCTGCCCTGCCTTTTCATCACTACAATGTTCTTTTTCCAATGGTTACCTTACGTGCTTATCTCAAGAATCACATTCATCTACCATTACTTCGTTAATGTGCCGATTCTCTGCTTAGCCACAGCGTATTTTCTGAACACGTATTGGAACAAGAAATGGGGCAAAATAGCAGTTTTAGCTTACTTTGCAGTCGTCGTGGCTCTTTTCGTGCTCTTCTACCCCGTTATTTCCGGAGTCCCCGCGTCTGAAACGGCAATTAATAGCTTAAAATGGCTTGGAAGCTGGGGATTCTAAAAATGAACAGCACGGCGAGCCAAAAGCATCTAGTGGAGGTTTCCGTGGTTCTTCCAGCGTACAATGAAGCCAACAATCTAGAGGCTGCAGTGACAGAAACAGCCAAGACGCTTAATGGATTTGCTGATAGCTACGAAATAGTGATTGCTGAAGACGGAAGTACAGATGGAACCGCTGAAATTGCAGCCATACTTGCTGAAAAACAGCCGTTTGTGAAACACCTGCATGGAGAAAAACGTCTCGGAAGAGGAACCGCTCTAAAAAACGCTTTCAGGCAGAGTAGCGGCAGCATCCTCGTTTACATGGATGTGGATTTAGCCACAAGCATCGAACAGTTAAAAACGCTTGTCAAAGCCATTGAAGAAGAAGGCTTTGATTTCGCTGTCGGCTCCAGAATGCTTTCTGAAAGCAAAGTGAAAAGAAGCCGCAGAAGGCAGATAGCTTCACAATCCTACAATTTTCTTGTCCGCGCAATGTTAGGCTCTAAAGTCAAAGACCACCAATGCGGCTTTAAAGCTTTCAAACGTGAAGCACTATTGCCGCTGCTGGATGAAGTAGCTGCTGTCCACTGGTTCTGGGACACAGAACTCATCGTGAGAGCGTCACGTAAAGGCTATGCTATTAAGGAGATTCCCGTGGAGTGGCAAGGGCAACGCGAAACAAAAGTGCATCTGCTTAAAGACTCCTGCAGTATGGCTGGGCAAGCGGTGAAACTCTGGTGGCGGCTGAAGCGGCAACATCAGTAGCTTCGCAGCAGTGCAAACATCCTTCGGTTAAATGTGTTTTTTGGCGAAGAGCACTATTGCTCTAACTATCAGCGACGCGCCTATAATCATGATAATTGCCGCCCAGAATGCAAACCACATTGTAAGACTTGTGCCGCTGTTGAGGAATGCAGCCACTAAGTAGCTTGCTCCGAACCAGTAAAACAAGTTTCCAGCCGTCTCCGCTGTCTTGCTGATTGGCGAGTGCATCATAAGCCTTAACGCTATCAACACGATTTGCAGGATGGCTATACCTAAGCAGAATTGGAATGCAGCGTTGTAAACCACAGTGTGCGTTGCGGGCGCTGTTGGCGCTGGCAAATAGATCGTTGAGCCGGGAACTTGCAGGGCAGTGAAGGAGCTGAAAAAGTCCACTATTTTGTCCCATAGAGAAGTTGGCAAAGTAGTAACGTAGATTGTTCCGATAAGGATGAAAAATGCCCCTACGGAAATTGCGCTGATTAATCCTTCTCCAGTTCTGAATGTGCGTGTGCCTGAATTCTTGTTCAATTAACTTCCCTTCCTAAGGGCTATTTGGTGCTGAAGTAAATATAACGTTTTTCAGTGCTGAGTGCATGCTTTTAAATACTTATGGCTTAATATCAGAATGGAGTAAAGGGTGAGGTTACTGGTGTATTGCCCAAAATGCGGCACTCAGGTTGACGAGAACATGACGTTCTGTCCGCGATGCGGAGCGCCATTAAAAGCGGAAGCGCCGGTTCAAGCTGTGCGCAGAGACGAAAAAGCTGAGAAAGAGGAAAAAGGCGAAAAGCAGGAGAAGCAGGAGCCTGAAAAAGGAGAGAAGTATGAGAAGGGCGAGTTTAACTTCATCGGCTGGTTAATCGGCGGTTTAATTTTGCTAGCCATAGGTGCCATGGCTTTTCTCAACGTGTATTACAACTTCGTCAACTTGGCAGTAGGATGGGCTTTGATTCTGCTGGTGATAGGCATAATAATCATAGTTGTGGCAATCTACTTTGCAACGACAGTGAGAAAACGCAGTCCGAAGCCACCAGTTTAGAGTAGCCATCCATAAAACAGCCTGTACAGCCTGTGCTCCAAGAGTATTGCCGCTTTGTTTCTGCCGAAAACGCGGAAATAGTTTTTTCCAGCGGCTTCTATCATGTCGCCGATGTCGTAGCGTGGAAACATGCAGGATGAAATGATGAGTCTGCCCCATTCGCCGCGCTTAAGCTCATGCAGCATTTTCACTCCTTTGCCTGTTGCAACTTCAAAGAAGTAGCTGTCGTAGTTGGGCGTGACGTAAGGCAGTTCATCCAGTTGCTGAGCGAAAACGCCTTCTGTTGCACTGTACATCTCCACTATTGGCGCTGGTCCAAAAAATTTTTGGAGAAGTGGCTTGTACTTGAATTGGATTTTGCGGACGCTGGTGCAGAACATGGCTTGCAGTTTCCAGAGGTCAACGGGTTTTTTCCCGTGCTTTCGCTGCAGGTACTTGGCGAAAGCTAAAATCACGGGTGTTACGCCCATTGTGGCTGTCACGTTTGTATCATGCGCTTGCTGGTAGACTAAGTCGAAGCGTTTCTCCCAGTCTGTTCTGCCGATTCCTGAGCCTAAAGCGTCAATTTCCTCTTGCTTCGGCATCAAGCTGACTTGGTTGAACATCGGATTGAGTCTGGCGTAGGTTCCTGAACTGTAACCGTAGGTGACTTCGTGCCCATCGCTGGTCATCGTGTGGACGCTGGATGGGAAATTCAGGTTCAAAATGCTGCCTGTGAAGGCTTCGAAGTTTCTGGTTCTCAACGCGTGATTTATCAGCGCTCTTGCGCCACAAGTGAAAATTTGCTTCAGATGCGTTTGTGTGGCTGGCAGGACTTTCGAGGTGCCTGTTGAGCCTCTCGTCATTACCCAGCATTCGGGCGGTTCGGGCAAAATAGCCTTGTAATTGCCTTCTTTGACTTGCGTTAAGTAGGGCAAAAGCCGCTTGTAGTTTATTATTGGGAAGTTTTTTTGGTAGTCAGCTATTCCTGCGGTGTGCTGCGCGTTGTGGTTGTTGCCGTAGTCTGTGGCTTCGTATTTCTTCATTAACTCTTGCAGTGTGTGTTCTTGGGCTTTTTGCGGGTTTTCGAGTGAAGTGTACCACGGACTTATTATTGGCTGTAGAATAGCGTTGATGGCGTCGTTTTCGGGCAACATGAGAGATACACTTGATAAATTATTTCACTTGCCTTATATGTTTACTATAAGAAGAGCGCTTTGAGGTCTGCTCTGTTGCTCGGAGAAGACTATAGCCCCTTATTTATAGTTGCTTTATATAGTTGCGGAAGAAGCGGTGTAGACCTACCCCCTATTGGTTTCTGCAATGAGTTTCTAATAGGGCTCCAAGTATGTTTGCGATTTTCAACATGCTGATGGCGTGAAAACCAGCCAATAGCGAGCATATCCCCTCGTTTTTTGTGTTGATTGGTTAGTGTAGGGGTAAAGTTAAATTCTTGCTTGCTACAAACACGTAGTTATGAAAATCATTGCAGTATTAGGCGCAATTGCTTCGGCTGTTCTCCTGTTTTTCGGTTTCATATTCGTAGTGTCCGCTGGGTCGGTGGCTCTCACGTCAGGGCAGCAGGCTCTGCGGCTGGTTGAAGGCGGCATACTCCTCCTTGTTGGCTTCATCATAGCTTACGTTTCTTATGTTTTCTCCCGCAAGCCCACAACTGTAATTCAGCAGGTGGAGCTTTCGGGGCAGATGAAGGCGGCAGCGTTAAAGTGCCCGCATTGTTCAGGGTCAGTTGAGGCTAACCAGATTAAGATTGTGTCAGGTGTGCCTTACGCAACGTGTCCTTACTGCGGCACCACATTTGAAGTAGCTGAGGAGCCAAAATGGTGAAAAAACGTTTTCTGCTCATCGCATTGGCTTCTATTTTGTTTTGCGCCACGTTTCTAAGCGCCACTGCTCAAGCGGCGACGCGCACCTACCATTTTGAACATGAATGGGTAAAAATCTGGATAAACCAAGACGGCACAATCGACCTGTTCTACGACATGAGTTTAAGTTTAGATTCAGGCGACACAATAAGCCGCGTCACCGTTGGGCAACCACAACGCGACTTCACAATAGGCACCGCAGTTGACTCATACGGCAACACATTAACCGCAACTGACATAAGCTCTGGAAGCGACTACCAAGTCCAAGTGAACTTTCTCTGGCCCATGTCAGTTGGTGAAACGCTGGGATTCACGTTAACCACAAACGTCGCAGACATGATATACAACGACACCATGAACCCCGGCAACGTGGGCATGCAGTTCACACCAACATGGTACGGCGGCGTAGTTAACGACCTGCGCATAGAAATCGTTCTCCCACCCGGCGTAACCACAAGCGAAGCCAAAACCACACAAACAGCCTACTGGAACAACACGGCAAACGAAAACGGCAGCTTAACAGTTTACTGGGAAAAACAGAACCTCGCAGCAAACGAGCAATATCCAATCGGCATATCGTTCCCAGCGAAGTACCTGCCAGACTATGAGGCGCCAAATCAACCCAGCGAAGAAGGCGGCTTGGACTTTACCTTCTTTGTCCTAGTCGGAGTTTTCTTTGTCGTAATTTTCGTATTCATAATAGGCGTACTTTTCTTGCTCTTCCGCAAAAAGCCCTACACTTCGCCGAAACTCAGCATGGAAACCCTTGGAATAAGACGCGGATTAACCGCTGTCGAAGCTTCATACATGCTTGAAATGAAACCCACACAAGTCGTCACCGAAATCCTCTACAGCCTGCTGCAAAAACGTGCAGTGTGGACAGAAGCAACCAATCCCTCGCTTAAGCTACGTGTAATGCCTGAATTCAAAGACAAAAAAGGCACAGCGGAAAACCCCCTGCGCTACTACGAAATAGACTTCCTCAACGCAGTGAAAACCGACGGCACACTGGACGAAGAGAAACTCGCGCACACAGTAATGTACCTACGCGACACTGTGGAACAGAAACTACGCGGCTACAGCCGAAAAGACACAGTAGCATATTACAGAAAAATCGTAGCCAAAGCATGGACACAAGTAGAACAAGCAGGCACAGCAAACATCGCATCCAAAGCATACGACGAGCAGTTACTGTGGCTAATGCTAGACCCGAACTACCGCGGACGCACCGAAACAACCTTCCAAAACCGCATCTTCGAACCAGACCCACTTTGGTTCTGGTACTGGTACGGCTACAGCCACTACCACCCACACCCCACGTACACACCATCCATCGGTACACCAGCCACAACCGCAAAGCCACCAGCAATCCCCGGCGCAGAATTCGCAAACAACATAGCCACAGCCGTGGAAAAAACCGCTGGCAACATCGTGCTCAGCATCGAAAAATTCGCCAACGCCATCATCCCAGCGCCGCCACCAGCAACTAAAGCATCACATGAACCAGCACGCCACGGAGCCGAATGCGTCTGCGCTTGCCACGCATGTGCTTGCGCGTGCGCTTGCGTCTCCTGTGCTTGCGCCTGTGCAGGCGGAGGTGTCGGATAAAAATGAGTTTCCTACGAAAACTTCGTCCACGAGCCATTCCGCAGGGGCGTTACACGTACCGTGGAGAAGGCGAGTTCAAACGCATGTCGTTGCAGTTGCGCATTGAGCCCGACAGCCGCGGTGTTTTGGTGATAAACGCTAATACTGTGTTGCACCTTAACGTGACAGCGTCCGCTTACGCTTACTATTTCATGCAGGGCATGCCTGAAAACGATGTGGTGAAGCAGATTCGCCGCATGTACCGCGTAAACGCTGCCAAAGCAAAAGCTGATTATGAGAAGCTCGTTTATGCGATTAGCACGTTGGCGCGCACTGAAAAAATTTGCCCTGTGTCTTTCCTTGAGGTAACTAAGGAAGAACCGTTTAGCTATCAGTATTCTGCGCCGCTGCGCATGGATGCAGCAGTTACCTTCAGATGCTCCAACAATTGCATCCACTGCTATGCAGGCGGACCACACGAAACCCCTGAATTAAGCACTCAGCAATGGAAAGAAGTGATAGATACGCTCAGCCAAATCGGCGTTTTTATCTTAACTTTCACAGGCGGCGAACCCACAATACGCGATGACTTGCCTGAATTATTGCAGTACGCGCAGAATAAGGGCATGGTCACGGGCTTAATAACCAACGGCAGAAAACTGAAGGACAAAGCGTACGTGCAAACGCTTGAAAATGCAGGTTTAGACTTCGCGCAGGTAACGCTGGAGTCGCATCTGCCTAAAATCCACGATTTAATAACCGCTTCGCAGGGAAGCTGGAAAGAAACAGTTGCAGGCATAAAAAACGCTGTGAAATCACAGATATACGTGACCACGAACACCACGCTGAACAAGCATAATGCTCCAGACTTTCTGCGCACAATGGACTATATCAAAGAACTCGGCGTCGCCGCCTTCGGATGCAACAGCTTGATTTACTCGGGAAAAGCAAACGCGGTAAGCCAAGAATTTGCTTTACCCATCGAGACGCTGCATAAACTGCTGCCTGAAATCCGCGACAAAGCCCAACAGCTAAACCTCAAATTCCTCTGGTACACGCCCACCCAATACTGCCGCCTAGACCCCGTGCAGTTAGGCTTAGGCGTAAAATCCTGCACAGCAGCAATGATAAACATGTGCGTTGCGCCAAACGGAGACGTTTACCCATGCCAAAGCTACTTCGAAAGCCTAGGCAACATCCTCACTGAGCCGTGGAATAAAATCTGGAACCACCCGCTTGCACAGCAACTGCGCAGCAGAGCTTACGCGGAACCTAAATGCAAAGAGTGCCCGCAACTGCAGGTTTGCGGTGGAGGATGCCCGCTGGAACTGCAAAGCGAGAACTACATTTGTGCCCAAACAAGCTAATCAAAGCGTCTAAACGTGCCCCAGAATCAAGCAAGTAACCACGATTTAAAAGTGAAAGCAGTTGGCGGCAGCACAACGTAAAATGGTAAAATTGGTGGTTTTCGACGTTGAAGGAGTGCTGGTTCCGAAAAACCTTTTCCTCTTCGAAATCGGCAAAAACACAAGCGTCTCACAGTTGCTGCGAGTGTTGCTGTTTGGCTTCCTTTACCAGATACGCGCAATCTCACTGCAGTCAGCGTTAAAACATATTTTCAGCGGTTTACACGGCGTGAAACTTGAGCAGCTCATGCAAATCGCCGAAAAAGTACCCATAGTGCCTAACACCAAGGAAGTGTTTCATCAACTTAAACTACAAGGCTGCAAAACCGCGCTAATCAGCTCAGGCATACCCGACATAATCGTTAAGCACATAGCCGCCAAGCTTGAAGCAGATGCTGGCTTCGGCTTCAACATAGGCATAAATGGAGACGTGCTAACAGGCGAAATCAGCGGCGCTGTTATAGAGCAAGATGGCAAACTCCAAGTTTTAACACAAATACTCACCGCTGAACACTTAAGCCCCAGCGAATGCGCCGTAATAGCTGATGACCGCAACAACGCCGCCATTTTCCTCCGCGAAACGCGCAAAATAGGCTACAACCCAGACTTCCGAATACTGCTCAAAGCAGACACAGTTGTAACAGGAAAAATATCAAAAATCTTACCCGCTCTAAACGGACAGCCGCCACAGCGCACATTACCATCGCGGAACGACGTGTTGAGAGAAATCATGCACGGCTCAGGCGCTTTAGTCCCCCTTCTCAGTAGCGTAATAGGCGTTTTCGCTGTTGCATTGATTATCAGCGTTGTATCCGCAGCTTACACTGTATCCGAACTGCTGCGCATAGATGGAAGAGATTTGCCGCTTATCTCCACAATCACGCGCCACGCAGCATCACAAACAGAGCTTTACGAGTTCACCGCAGCGCCCTTATACTTCGCTGCAGGCATATTTCTCACACTGCTGCTTTTTCCAGCGCCACTCAGCAGCGCCGCCATAGCCATTTTCGCTGTAGGCGACAGCACAGCATCCATCTTCGGAAGCCTAATTCCCCCAAAACGGTTACCCTTCACTAAAGGCAAAACCTTGGGCGGTTCCCTCGCAGGATTCTTTTTCGCTTTCCTAGCTGGCGCATGCTTCATATCACCCATATACGCGCTGATTGGCGCAGCAATTGCTATGATAATTGAAGTTTTACCTCTACCCATAAACGACAATGTTCTGATGCCGATAGGCACAGCTGCAGCGTTAACGTTGATACTTCAGATTTGAACTAGCGCTTTCTCGTAGTTTTGCACAACGTACTTTTTGCCCTTCTGCGCCACCATGTGCCCTTCCTGCTCTAACAGGCGCTTCTGCGCTTCAGCGCCACCTGGATATTTCTCGTTGAGGAAACCACCAGTTTTTAATGTACGCCAATACGGCGTAACGTCCTTTTCGTCTTGCTGCTTGCGTTCTTCGGCAGCGTGCGCGGCTATCCACGCGAATATTCCCGTTGTCATGGGGCAGCCGATTGTGGCATTGTGTTTTTTGGCGAGTGCAACGCGGATTTCGTTGATCGTGGTGACTTTACCTAAGGGCACTTTACGCATTATTTCGTCAACTTCTATTGGTGCAGGAATTACCACTGTGCCTGTACCCCATCGTTTGCTCATGGCTTCAGTGATTTTTTCCACTTTTGGCAAGCCTTTGCTGTCGTTTAGTTTCTGGTTCCATGTCTGTTTTTTTACCATGCGCTTTTTCGCCTGTAATGTTTATGCCTGATAAGGTTTAATCAGTTTTTCGCTGCTACAGCATACGTGTGGTTATTGTGTGCTTCGCGAGTTGATTAGGTTAAGCTTCTGCTGGTGGGTTAATTTTTTTATCTGTTTTTCGCGTTTCATGGCTTGCGCCCGCAAATCAAAAAGCTCCAAATAAGCAATTTTCTGTGGCTTATGCATTTTCGTGTATCTAGCGCCTTTGCCGGTTTCATGCAGTTTTATGCGCTTGTCGATGTTTTTAGTGTAGCCCGTGTAGAACGTGCCATCCACGCATAATATGACGTAAACGTAGTATGTCATTGCGCGTTTCTCTCCATGGGGTCAGCCTGTTTCGTCAGCGTGGATGAAGCTCTTGTGCAGTATGCGTTTCAAATAGGTTTCAGGGTCTATTTCTTGAACTCGTGCGTGATCTGCGTCGATTATGTAGATGTCTTGGATGCGCGCGTTGCAGATTTCCTCCTGCGTCACTGGTGGGTTGCGGTAGTATTTGTCGCAGAGGCTTTGGATGAAAGCGATGTCGCTGGGTGTTCTTTTGCGCGGAGGTTTAGCAAGCGCCTGCGGAAACGGCAAAATATAATGCGGTGGTACGCCTAAAGCGAATTTTCCAGCGTAGCTGCTGTAGCGGATTATTTTGCTGGCTAACCGCGCTGAAGTGTAAGTTAACGGATTCAGCGCGTGTTCAGGCGGGATGAAGCCTGTTTCTATTTCCACGATGAGGTTTCCGTAGCCTTTAGTTGAATACAAATCGCATGTTAAAAGGTCGCTTAACACGTACTCAAGCTGCACGTCATAGCCTTTTAGGATGAGGTATTTGGCGCAGACAAGCTCCATTACGGAGTGGTTGATTTTCACTATGTTTTCTTTTTGCAGCTTTACCAGCCAGTCTTTGAGTGCGGTGAGTTTGGTTTCTGCTTCCTTGTTTGTGTCGGTTGTGAGCCGCGTTAGCAACGTGCAGAGGTCCTGTTCGAATAGTTCTTTGCTGTTCATTAGTCTATTTCCTGTGCTGCGCCCTTTTTAATTACGGTTTGAACAGTATGTTTATCTCTTACAATATATAAACCCGAATACCGCGCTGCATCATGGCTAAGCCAGCGTTTAGACTGCTCCTGAGTTTAAATAGTATCCATCGTTTGTCGCTTTCTGACTGGTGCTACCATGCGTTTCTTTCGCTAATTTTGTCAAAAATTTCGTTTCGAAAATAGCGATTTTGTGTGTTGTTGTGCAACTAAATTTATATGGAAACAAAGAGTTAGTGTATATTTGCTAAGTTGGGAAGCAGGCTGGGACGATTCAGCAAAGAAAGGTTGTCGCATTGACCTGCTGTTTAAGTCAATCCCACAAGATAACATCAAATGGGAAAGACCTCGAGCAACGGGTTAACAGCTGGCTGGACCGAGTTGATCGTTCGGGCTTAGACTCAACTTGGCAAATATTTTTTAGCCTGTTGCTCTTTCAACACTATGGCCCCTTTTAAATAGTATAAATAAGGTGAAGCGTCTTTGTCACTGAAGCTGCAGAATACGCAAAATTCGCAATCTGGCTTCTTTGGCAATCTGTCAGATTTAGGAAAACACGCATAATGTTTTTCTCAAAGTTTTTCATTGGATTTTTCTAGTTTTCTAGCTTCTTTTGGCTGTAAATGTTTTCGCCCGTGTGCTCTCCACATGAAAACTGACAAAATGGTCATTAGAATAGTGATGACGTAGAATCCAATGGTTCCAAAACCGAATAGTACTGTACCGAACAGTAATGCAAAAACTATGTCATCTAGTGGACTGACTACGAGAACGGTGAGTGCAAGCGCCAAGTACGCGACGAATTTGTTTTTTCTGCTCATTTTTTAATTACCTGTTTTGGCAAGGTGCGAAGTGGCTGTTCAAGTGATGGAAAATCTGTAGCGTCTGGAGATTTTTGTTCCGCAACTTGGACGAAAAAAGCTTCTTTTCTATCTGTTTTGATCAAGTCTATTTTGTGCGCGTGCATGTGCTTTATTCTTATTGCCTCCTCGTGGTTCAACCTTATTTTAGGGCAACGCAGATAGGTTATTAAATGGTTTTTCAAAGTTCTGCCAAAATTTCTGCCAAATTACGCCCTGATTGGTTGAAACAAGCATCTGCCTTGCTTTACGGGATGTTTGCTGAAGCTGTGTGCCGCGTTAATAAAGAAAGAAGAAAGGGGAAATTATAGTCCGTAAACTGCTTGGATGCCCAATTTATCGCCAAGACCTATATCTCTCTGGTAGGTAATTCCGTAGCCTGAGTAACCATACATTGTTAGGTAATAATCTACTGAGTTATAGAGGTCAGCTAATCCTGCCCAGTGCCCGAACTCATGAGTCACTATGTTTTGGACATCCATCTTTTTTGCTTCACCGCTTAGGCTCCAATCATACTTTGTGTTCAGTTTCATGTCCACTTCAGCTATGTCACCCGAGACGGTGTACCTCCAAATCATGGTAACAGCTATGACGCCGCTTCTATAGCGACCCCAGTCGACCACGTTGTATCCGTCTAGATTTCCAGAAGTTCTATCTGTGACACCTTTATACGCAAAAACGTCTGCTGAAGTTGCGTCATCCCATGTCGTTGCAGATAACGTGATAACGCTTACTACTTGATCTTCTGTGAACCCGTATTGATTACTGGGGTTAATCCAATAGTCTGCTGTAGTGGCGAAAGAGTAACCTAGAAGTGCATAATGATCATTCACCGCTGGGTCAAGCGGTGGAGTTGGAGTCGGCTTAACCGGTTTAGCACCAAACGCCCCGTCAGGTTTTGAATCGGCTCTTAACTCAAGAATCACCAGCTCTATTTTGTCTGGTTTCGCTGCAGCAATCAATGGCAACGCCGAGGCAACTGCAAGTAAAACTATTATGAACAGAGCTACGCTTTTAGTCCTCATGTTTCATCTCTCACTTGAAACAATTTTCTGCTGTTCAAATTCTTAAAGCTTGTTGAAAGCAAAGACTGACGTTTTTTGGGTACACATAAGTTACTACACTTTTCCTTTTCGTATGCCATATCCATTTAGAATACTTCTTTGGATTGATTTGCGGGATTAATTTTCACTCCAACCAATAACAGTTATTCTTGCTGCCAATTGAGTACTTGATGATGTTTGCTACAGTTTTCTGGTTAAGTTAAAGACACGCATTGACGAAGCACATGTTTTTTGCGTTTTTCATGTTGCAAAAAGACTATTACTGCTGTAAACGTTCAGTTTGATGTCTTATTTTTGCGTAAACGTTTAATATAATTGCAGTGTAATATTCAGATGGGGGTTTGTTTGGAAGCGTATATTCTTGTCAAGATAGCTACGCAAACAGACATGTGCGGTTATAGCCGTTCGGTGCTGGAAAAAATCATGACGCTTAAAGGCACTAAGGATGCCCAGTTATTGTTCGGCGATTTCGACGCAATTGTTCACTTGGACTTGCCGAAGATTCATGATATTGAGAACACCGTGATGGAAGAAATACACCTCATAGAAGGCGTTGAATCCACGCTTACGCTGTTATGTGTGGATGAAAAAATATTATAGTGGAGGAAATGTGAAAAATGGAAACTGGCTACGTCCTTTTAAGCCTCAAACCAGGTGAAAAGAAAGAATTCATTCTCAAAATCAGGAAAATAACCTCGGTAAAAGAAGCGCGACTGGTAATGGGCAACTGGGACGCAATTGCCATCGTCGAAGCTGAAGACGTTGTAGAATTGGAGAGAGTCTACTTTAACGAGATTGATAAAATACCAGGCATAACCCATTCTAGACTCTACATCAAAGCTTGCCCACGAACAAGAAAATAATAACAAAAAATAATTCCGATGCTTCACTGTCCACATGATTTTTCAAAATAACCTACGCTTTTGTGAATACTTTTATTTCTGTTCAAGCCTAATTACTTGTGCCGGATGATGAGAAGGCATTAGCTTGACCATCATGGGATGACAACTCAGAGTTACTCGGACGGCACTGATTGAGGGACTTTATTGGCACTGTATGCTTCTAACGAAACAAATTTTGCATATACCATCATGTAGCAGTCTATTTTCCTTTTTCACATCAGCGACTGGCGGCTAGGCAAGACCGGCTTTTGGGAAATTATACTTGAACCATTTGTCAATCAGCTCTGGAGGCCAGCCTATTTGCAAAAGATCATTGTAAGCTTCTTCTGTCTCAAACAGGATCAAATCATTCTGGCGTCTTTCTTGCACGAGAATTTGGGGAATAAAAAAGGGTCTCTTCTTTCGAGTATCCCAACCAATAAACTCTATTGCTTCCTCGTCTATGTAAAGGAAACCGTATCGGAAAATATTCTCTAGTGAAAGTCCAGACTTTTCGTTAAAGTCCTTTATCCACGCGGGAAGATTGAACAAAGTCAACTTGTCTTTTCCTATGTCTTTGCTCCAGAAACCGATTGAATGGGTGTGACCGTATATGACATTTGTTTCTTTTTCGCCCTCTTCTTTTGAGATGTCATTCCACCATTTTTCCACTCTGTCTTCAGCCTTTTCAGGCTTGTACTTCGTTGTTTTGAAGCTGTTCCAAACATCTCTTCCAACATTCACGATCAAGAAGGGGATTGATATTGCTCCCAGCGAGAGAAGCGTTATCCAGTCTGTTAACCCAATAGATCCAAATGCAAACAGCATAGCAATGTCAACTACAAGCAACGCAAAAAAAAGCAATGCGTACTTACCAAGCGCTGTCGCCACCTTATTGAAAAGAGGCATGATTCGCCACGATGGCAACGTAAAAAGCCTGTCAAATTGATGACCGTGCAGAAACAATAGTTTCTTGTCGCCTTTAGAAGTGGCATATTCATGTTCCACGATATTAATACTAGAGCGCCCAAGCGGATATTCTCCAGAGATTTCGGCTAACTCATGGTCGTGATTTCCAAGCACATAAATTTTCTCACAATGCAACTGTGAAAGAGTTTGAACAATCGATCTACTGCAAGCGTCAACTGATTCCTTCGTTGTGTCCCATAATTCAAGTATGTCGCCAAGAAAGACCATTTTCTCAGGGGGTTTGATCACCATTTTTTCCTGTCCAGCCCCCCAATTTCCTAAATTCAGCACATCGTTGCCTTTTTGTTCTAGCGATGCAACCCAATCAAAAAAATCCGAAACAGCGTTAGGATTACAAGTCTGGTTTTTCTTTTTCAGCCCAAGATGCGTATCCGCAATTACCATGACGCTTTTCTTCGCATCCAGTTCTGGCGCTGTGTCTATTTTGCGCTTCTCGTAATTCTTGCTGAAATCAACTTCAAACGCGAAGCAGATAGCGTTGACTGCCCATACCCTAAGTGGCCAACTGAATAATATTAGAAACGAGATGGGGTATTGGAAGCGAAAAGCCCAAAGCCCTTCCAAACCGCCAACATATTCCATGCTGAGACCTAAAATCAAGCTAATTATCATCAGAAAAAGGTTCCACTTCACCGGATGACCATAAGTATAGTAAAAGCTGGCTGCGAACAGAAACAGGTAAACTAGAACCAAGAGCCAATTGAAGACCCCTAAGTAATTTTGTAATACAATCACTGCAACCACTAGTATCAGCGATAGTATCACTGGCAGCGTTCTTAGTTTACTATTGTCTTTTATTTGCAGTGAGGGAATGTTCATAATGAGCTTTGTTATGCCTACTATGGAAATCATGAACAGGCTCCAGCCGAAAACGGATAACGGTGAAGGGATGGCTTGGTCAAAATAGGTTAGGTTGCCAACTGAGGTGTGGGCGTATTCATCTACAAAAGATAGCAGAGTGGCTGATACAGCCAAAATAATAAGGTCTTTGGTCTCCAGTTTGTTGCCCAGCACAAAACTGATTATCGAAATGCCAATGAATCCAGCTAAGTAGAAGATTGGCGTCAAGGTATAATACCCTCCCCAGAAGAACGCCGCAAAATTGATAAAAACTAGAACAGCGATTACTACCACGTTTTTCTTGTTAACCATTGCTTTCCTGCCTCTCCAACAGGAGGTAAATGACAGCTCCCAACGAACAGACTAATCCAGCGTACTGAAACATGTTTGCATATGGAAGATCAGACCAAGTTGCGAATGGTTCGACGGGAATCTGAATATTGACAAAGATGAAGAAAAGGCAACTCAAAAGAAAACCCAAGACTGCAAAAACTGTGGCTAGAAGAAGATTGGCGCGCATATTCTATGGTCCTCCTGCTGCACTATTGATGAAATCCTGAATTTTCTTGAGATTTTCTGCTGACAATTTGCTGATGTTCACTCCACTCTCGTAGATTGCTCTGAGAATATCTGCTAGAACGAGGTTCATTGCCCTCTCCACTTCAGGCGTAACGTCACGGAAAACTGGAAGTGTAGCCAAGCCGAAAAGCACAAAATCCGCAGCTCCATCAAAGAACGCCTGCATTCCGGGAACAAGAAGGAAGGCTTCAACAAGGGCTTCGTAGACTTCTGTGACAGCAGGATCAGGTTTCTCCCAGTTCTTGTCTTTTTTATTTGAGTAAGGCAAGGTTGAAATGTCAAAAGCCACATTGGCATCGCCTAACCCTGCATCGTGAGCCATTTTCAAATGTTTGACTTCAAGGGGGTTGTACCCCATCAGTTGGCAAGCCACTGAATCGGCAGCGACAACATCATTCGAAGCTATGATGGTTTCAAAGTCTACTGGTTTGGATGAGAGGGGCCCAAAAGCTTCGCCTCCGATTGAACCATCGATTATAACCAAATTAGGTGTAAAGGCTTTGTTCACTTCGAAAACGACGCTTTCTATACCAAACCTGTGGAATTTTGCTTTGTTCTCTTCGGGGAAAGTTCCGTACATGTTTTTCATTGCGAGCGTCACGTTTGTGAGAAGGTGCGTTTTCATTGTGGCAACCGATATAATGACGTCTGCTTCAACCATTTCCTTGGATACTGGCACAATGCCTATGGCGCTTTCTTCGCCAAAATTGAATCGAACCATGTCTGTTTCCGCGAGGTTAATGAGCGGTATCTTTGTTTCCTGTGCGTATTTCTTCCATCCTTCTGCCTCGGCTATTGGGTCGAATTTGGTCCAAATCATATCGGAGTCAATCACAGTTGGCTGGGCGCCTATCTTTTGAATCATTTTGATGAGTTCGTCTACGACTTCAAGGCTTGTGAATGAACCGGGAATGTGGTGATTTCCACCGCATATGTTTGCCTTTATCAAAACTTTATCGTCTTTCTTAACGTAGTTGTTCATGCCGCCTAAGCTCTCGATGGCTTTCCTAGTGTTTTTGCGAGGTGAAGGGCTCCTTTGCACCGAGATTTTCGTTAAAGGTCTATCCCTTCGACTCTTCACATCTTTGTAAGAAACCATCCGCCAGAGAAAAGACCCTTGATCCAAGCGGAGAGCCAGCATGTAACCTCCTATATGCCATAAAGGATAAATGAGGAGCATAAAAACCGAAATTGTAACGTGGACGTCAGTCTTCGCGATTCCAGTTAAATCTGTGTGGAACATCCAAATTGAGCCTGGTGTTGGAGGCAAGGGCCAACCTAGCACATCTAAATAGAGAAGAGCGCTTCCACCCATAAAAAAACCAACGGAAATAAGCCCCATCAAGACCGCTGTCGTTCGAAGGCTCCACTTAAATCTCTTTGAAAAATAGTATACTGCGAATCCCACTAATACAAGCGCAGGAGGATCTAAGAAGAAGCTCATTTTCTCACCCTAAAAGTACTTTCTCCTTTTATTCGAAGTTCTACATTAGCTTTTTGGTTATGAGTCACTTTGACAGTAACTTCTAGAAAATTAAAAATATTGCGACTAATAATATTACTCAAGCAACAATCATGAAAAAATACGGTAATTATCGTCTGCTACATTAATAATCCTCGCCAAAATGTAAGAACCGAGCGTTACTCGGACGGCAAATATTGCTTGCTTGAACAAACGTTCATTGAACAGTAATTTTTAATAACCCAGCAACCATCTCTTCCCATAATACATTGCAGCAAGGAGAGAATGATAACGGGTTCCGGCGTCAAAATCGTGCTAACCGCTTCAGCCACAGAAATGAGCGACTTCTTCAACAACCCTTTCATGGCGTTCGTAGGCGGCTTCGGCATAGGCCCCATCCCGCTGAGCTACGCTCGAAAATCGCTTTATCCGCGAGTTCCACGCAACGCCGAAGGCAGAGCCCGATTCGCGCCCTACGGCTTAAGAAAAGTTGAAGCCATGCTGCTGGAAAAAGGCTTCACGAAAGCCGACGTTGCCGTTGTCCACCCTGAAGATTTAGATGCTTTCGTAGGTCCAGACACGAAAGTAGTCGGCATCTCCTCCATGGATCCGACAGGCATGGGCTACGTGAGCAAAACTTACTCCTCGATCATCGGCGGCGGTGAACCCTTAAACGCTGTTGAATTCAAGAAACTCGTAAACCACCCCGCCATCAAAAAATTCAAGCCCAAAGTAATAGTCGGCGGCTTCGGTTCATGGCAGCTGGAGCGCAAACACGTAGCTGAAAGCTACGGCGTTGACTGCGTGTTCATCGGCGGCAAGCCAGACGGGATAGTGGAGATTTTCAAGAAAGCAGTCAACGGCGAACCTATAGAACGTGTTGTTCATGCTGCTGAAGTTGCGGCAAACTGGGATTACACGACGATGCCGATGGTAAAGCATGCGGCTATTCACGGCGCCGTGGAAATTTCCAAAGGCTGCGGCAGAAACTGCCAATTCTGTACGCCTACTATGTTGCGCAAAGTCGACATACCTTTGGACAGGATCATGAATGAAGTTAAAGCAACTGTGAAGGAGGGCAGCGACCACATCACGTTGGTAACTGAAGACCTTTTCCTCTACGGTGCAACGGAAAAGAAGTTTGTGCCCAACAAAGAAGCAGTTGTGAAAATGGTTAAAAGCGTAGCCGATTATCCTGGTGTCAAAAGCATCCAGGCGTCGCATATGTCGCTGGCGCCCGTTGTCTGCAAGCCCGACATGGTTAAGGAACTGGCTGAAATCCTAATCGAGCGCAGTTGGTATTCTCACGGTAAAAAGCCCATAATCACTGCGGAAACAGGCATTGAAACGGGCAGTGCAAGGTTAATGAAGAAGTATATGGCGGGAAAAATGCTGCCTTACACGCCTGACAAGTGGCGAGAAATAGTCACCAACGCTTTCGGCATCCTGAACGATAACGATTGGTACCCATTGGCAACCTTAATCATTGGTCTGCCTGACGAGAAAGAAGAGGATGTTTTGCAGACGCTTGAGCTCATGGATGCATTGAAGGGCTATAACGCGTTTTACGTGCCGCTTTTCTTCGTGCCCCTTGAAAACTGCATACTAATGAACAACAAGGGCGCTGAGTTGGATTCGCTGTCGAAAGCGCGATGGGACTTTTTCATCCGTTGCTGGGAATACAACATTCGCATTTGGCGTGACACATTCCTCGGAAACAGGTTCGCAAACCCTGTGGCGTACGCAGCCGTGAACAACGTGGCTATACCGACTTTTGCCAAAATAATGGGCTTCTATTACGGGTGGAAGCGCGGCGAACAGTTAAAAGAGGCGTTTTGGCGGTTGGGCATGCCGCAGAAGCCAATCGAAGTTTAAACAGTGCTTTCTGGCTCTGCAGGTTCAAGTTTTAACGCTTTCCGCGCATATGTAATGTAACCCGTGTGCCCAGTCATCAGCGTCTGAGGCCTAGTTTTTCCCCGTTCAATCTGCATAGCGCGCATGAAGCACTCAACGGTCTCAATGCAGATGAAATTTTGCTCCCGTAATGCCTCGGTCATTTTGACAACTTGGTCTATGGTTGGGCTGAAAGAAACAATTATCCCAGAAGGCTTCAACGCTTCGTACGCGTGGGGCGCAACCAGCCACGGCGTTGCCAAATCCAAAATCACTGCATCCACGTCTCGCTCTTCTATGCCCACAGTGACATCGCCGCTTTTCAACTCAACAAATTCCCGTAACCCTGCGCGTGTGAGATTTTTCTCCGCTGCCTTCTGAAATTCCCCGCGAATTTCGTAAGTGTACACTTTGCCGTTAGGCTGCACATAATGCGCAAGAGCTGTTGTCAAAGCGCCTGTGCCTGTGCCAGCTTCAACCACGCGGCTGCCAGCACCTATGCCGCTGAACATGACAATCAACGCGGCATCTTTTGGATACGTTATTTGCGTTTGGCGTGAAGACTTCATTATGTAATCCGTTAAAGTAGGCTTCAACGCTGTGAACGCTATGCCTAAGCTGCTTTGAATCGTGGCTCCGTACTCCTTGCCAATAAGCTCGTCAAGTTGTAAGTAGCCTTTGTGCGTGTGGAAGGTTTTGCCTGCTTCCACTTTCACCATGTACGTTCTCCGCACATCCAGATAGAGAATTACGTAATCGCCGTCGTTTATTTTCTGATTAGTCAATTATTCATTCACCTGATGCGTTCTCGGCTGGAAGTAAACTTGCAAAAGCTACCATTTAAACCTTGAACAGTTTAAAGCCTATTTTTCAGCGATTAACCGTTCAGCTCATTTTTTAACTCGTAAGTGTGCGCCTTTTCCGGAGGCGGCAGATTTTTTATGTATACGAAGCACGTTGGAGGGCACGATGCGCCTCTCGCCGATTTTAACCGTGACTTTTCTGCCTTCAAGCACATCCTCAAAATCCTCTACTGCCTCAATAATCCAGTAGCCCGTGGTTTTGGTCATAACCTTGACTTTGTGCTTGCCTTTGTAGAATCGCGTCTCCTCGCTCATGGCAATTCACGTTATTGTTCATCTTTGATAATAGATATAAAGCGCGCGCAAGACAAACGTTATATCACTCCAAACTGTGAACTTACAACATTCAGGAGCAAAAACAGTTGGACTTAAGCCTCTTGGCAAGTGGCATCATAATCGGCTTCTCCATCGCAGCACCCGTCGGTCCCATAGGCGTACTGTGCATACACCGCACGCTGACCGAAGGACGATTTCACGGCTTAATTTCGGGCTTAGGCGCTGCAACAGCCGACGCTTGCTACGGCTGCATCGCCGCCTTTGGCTTAACCTTCATCACAGACATACTTGTCCAGCAGCAACTGTGGCTACGCTTAATCGGCGGTGCGTTCCTCCTCTTTTTAGGCGTGAGAACCATTCTGAGCAAACCATCTGAAAAGCCACAGTCAGAAAAGCGCATAGGACTGTTAAGCGAGTATGGCTCAACATTTTTACTAACAATCACTAACCCAGTGACTATTTTGTCGTTTGCGGCCATATTCGCCGGAGTCGGCTTAGGCAGCACTGTTTCAGATTACGGCTCTGCTGGGTTACTGGTTTTCAGTGTATTCGCAGGTTCTGCACTTTGGTGGCTTATCCTAAGCGGAACCGTGAGCTTGCTGCGGAAAAAGGTCACACAACGTATTTTGATGTGGATTAACAGGATATCCGGTGGCATCATCGCGGGCTTCGGCGTGGTCATTCTCCTAAGTCTGCTCTTTTAAGCGTTACAGCGTGTATTCCCTGCATTTTTCTACATGTGTCATTTGGCCGTTTAAGTCCCGCATGAACTTAATGAAGAGCTCTGCGTTTTCAGTGTGTATTGGAAATGTTCTTTCAGCGTTTATCTCCTTAAGCGCTGCCTTCAACTGCAACGGCATCATGTGCCCAGAAACGTGCACGTGGTACTGGGGGACGCCGTAGTGGCTAAGCCAGTTGGTTAATCTTTCGTAATCAATTTCCATTTCCTCGTTGAACGGTTCGGAAGAGGACAGGATGTAGCAGCTTCCCGCTGTGGGCTGCAACGACACCAGCTCTTCAAAATCGTAGAAGGACATTGCCAAAATGACTTTGCATTGCTGCTTCGAAACCTCGAACACGTCGAAAATCTTGTTTTTGTGCGTGTACTGTTCAATCAGTTGGCTTTCCCACTTGTCAAAGCGTTTCTTCGACTTTCGAAAAATCAACATGGCGTCATCGTCTAAACTCGGAATCCGCAAGCCCTTGTCTTTACGCAGTGCATCCAGCAAGTACGCTTGCTTCAGTGAAACAGCCAAGCACCGATGGTTCCGTTTGGCAATGTGATAGAACGAGTTCAAGCGGTCAACATCCGAATTGGCAAAGCCAGCCATCACTATGCCGTCAGCATGCGTGGCAATGTGGTTCAATTTGTCTTCAACTTCAGCCTCAGACGAAACAGTTGCGCCCGTCATGTTGGTGGCTTCAGTAACTATTGCCACAGGCTTTGCTTCCTTGGCTTTTTCAACAAAATCTCGCGTCATCTCGGGCTTGGCGCCGTGGTCTCTAAAGTCACCCGTGTACACAACTGCACCATTCGAGGTGTGGATGACGAAGCCGTAAGCGCCTGGAACTGAATGGTCAACGTGAAACGGCTCAATCTCCAAGTTGTCTATGGTGATTTTTTTGCCAGTGCGGAAGCTTCGGAAGTCCAAGTCGCCAACGTTAAACTCTAGGTCTGCGCGGCGAATTTCGCTTAGCGCCTGCAAGATTATCTGCGTGGTTTCGCCGCAGTAGACTGGGATTTCCCGTTTAATGAATGATAGGTGTGAGGAGTGGTCTAGGTGTCCATGTGAAAGGAAGATGGCGTCAACTTCTGGTGGGGCTGGGTCGAACTTGTAGAGGCCTGGGATTTTTGGGAGAATTTCGAGTTCTTGAAGGCTGATTTCGCTTTTGGGGGAAAGAAACGGTGGCGAATAAAACTGTTTTTTCATGCTGAAGGACATGCCGAAGTCAAAGAATACTTTTGTATCGCCGTCTTTGAGTAGGATTTTGTTTCCGCCGATTTCGTCGACGCCACCGTAGAAGGTTAAGCTTGTAGTGTTCTTTACCATTTTATTCTTACCTCAAGATTTCAGCTTGTTTGCAGATGTTGGCTATTGCGATTATAACTGAAGGCAAAGTGAAAACGCTGAAAACTCTCGTGTATTTGGATGCTCCTGCTTTTTTAACAGTAGTAACGTTGCCGCCACCACTTAAATATCCTCTTATGAATGCTATGGTGATGTCTTCTGCTTTGCCGTTGCTGTTCAACGGAAGATAGTGCCCTGCATAATAGAGGAATTCCGCTACGTCCCACGATTTGTCGCCGCCCTGAGACGCCTGCTCAAAATCTAACAAGTAAATCTCCCCGTTACGGTTGACTATTACGTTCTCTGGTTTTGTGTCACCTAGCACAACATTAAGCGAATGCACTTGTGCGAGCGTCTTGCCAACGCGCAATATGTTATCCAAATCCGCTTCTGTTTCTTTCCCGTTTTGCGCTGTGGCAATTCTTGTGAGAGCTTTGCTGAGGTTTTCGCCTTCTATGTACTCCATGAAAACTAACCGTTCATTGTGGCTTACATGCAAAACTTTCGGAACGTTGAATCCGCTACAACGCAGGCGTTCGCTTATTGCGCATTCTTTTTCAAGTCTGGAACGGCCTAAAACGGAGAAGGCGCGGGTGCCAAAAGACCACACGGTCAGAGGGAACCATTTGAAACCTGACCATTCCTTAAATCGTTTAACAAGCACCTTTTTTTCTATGTCCTCTGAATTGGCTTTAATCAAGTACACGTCGTTTAAGACGCCGCCGAGGCGTTCAAACGTGATTTTGGCATTTTCGCCATTTATCAGCATTTTTTGAGCGAAGTCGCTGATGTCAATTCTGTCAGCTAACGAAACTAGTCCTTCTGATGTGGGCACGAAAACGTACTTTTGTGGATCGACAAAGTGCCGTAGTGCAAGAACCTCTTTGATCTGGGAGATTTTTTGTAATTTCAGGAAGACTTCAGTGTTTTGCGAAACAAAATTTAACAACTGCGGAAAAACTCCGAACAGCGAAGTGAACAGTCTTCGCGGCGCGTTTTTTGAGATTTTTGCTAAGAGAACTTTCGAGTTTTTGTTTTCCATCACAAACTTCTTTGGAATCAGCACGTAGCCATCTGAAAGAATGATTTTTTTCTCTTTTTCCAGTTGTTCTAACGCTTCCATGTAGCCGCAGAGAACAGAGTCAACGTCTTTTTTGTGGAGTTTGCCGTACATGAAACTTGGAAAGCCATATGCCACTGGAGGAAAAACGCGAGCACGGTTTAGCAAGGTCTCGTACATGAAGTACTGCGGCTTAACGCGGATAAGATAAGAGAGTTCTGGAAAAGTAAGCACCAAATTCGCCAGTAATTCCAGAATTAGGCGTTTTTTCAGCAGGATTTCCTTTGTGTGCAAGTACTCTTTGCCTTCCAAGGCGCTGTAGGGAAAAAGTAATGTCCCTGCTAGGGCTTCGCCGAGGAAGCCTCGGTCGATGTCTCTGTCAAAGACCCATTGGTCAACTGCAAAAATGATGATGCTTCTGCTATCGATGATTTTCATGTAGCTCAGTAATCTAGGTTGAAAATCACGGATTACTGCCACGACTTCCAGCATTGTTTTCGCATTTGATGTTGTTGCAGGGTTATTATCAAGCAGGATTATGGCGGTGATTTGGGCACTTCCAGCTGCGTGGCTGCAAAAATCCTGAATTTGGCGGTGTAGGTCGTCATTTACGCTGGATGTGCTTTTACTCAATTTGCCACCCTTTGCAAGAGTTAGATGGATACAGCTATACGCAGAAGAGATATATTTGCAGCGCGTTCCATGCCGTAGTCTGGTAGAGAAAACAATATGCAATTCAGTACAAGCTTAAAAAAGCGCTTGATATAACCTCAAAAGCCGAAAAGTGCAAACCCAGTTGTAGCGTCTTTTGTCGTAATTGCCCGTGCCTGTGCCCGAGTAACTACTGTTAAAATACTGGGTGCTCCCCAATTTTTCGCATCATAGGTCCTGCTGTTGCGCGGCTGGATGTTTCAACTGTTACTTCAGTCTCTGTTGTTGTGCTGATTTTTCTGCAGATTAGATTTAGCGAGTCCTCAGTGAAGTTCAGCATGCTTTGTCCGTCGTTTGTCAGCTTGTAGACTTTTCTTGGTCTTTCGCTGTTCATGTTCCACTCGCTGATTACGTAGCCTTTCTGCTCTAATGTGCCTAAAAGCGGGTAGATTGTGCTTGGACCGAAGTAGACGCCGAAGCATTTGCGGATTTTTGTTATTATTTGGTAGCCGTGCATTGGTTCAGTGTTGAGAAACTGTAGGATTATGAGGTCTAGTAAGCCTTTCATTAGTTTGACTTGAACTTCTTTTTGCTTGTTCACCATTTTGTTTCCTTCTTCAGTATTTGTGTTGTACAGTTTTTCTGTTAGACTTGTATACAATATGTCCTTTTTCAGACATATTGTGAGATACTACACAGAATGACCGCCCTTATAAAGCTTTACCCATATCACAAGCATATTGAAGCTTTTAACACAGAAAAATCAGTCAAATATTACATAAACTAAATAAGTCCCAACATGAAAATGGTCAAGACAGAACTCATGCAAGGGGAAGACCATGGCTGAAGGCTATAGAAATGAAATTGTACAACGCATAATCAAGAACTTGTTAGATATCCAGCTTTTGCGGATGGTTGACTCTCAGCCTTTGTGGGGGTATAAGATTAAAAAGCAAGTGGAAGCGGAATTTCATATAAAACTGAGACACGGTGCATTGTACCCGATGCTTAACAGTTTGGAGCGTCAAGGTTTTCTCACAAGCCAGACAAAGCGTCAAAATGGAAGAGCTAGAAAAGTGTACACTATAACAACAACAGGCAAGGAGTGTCTGCAAAGCTACTACGGCATACTTAAAGAGCAACTTGACAGCAGAAACAGTCAGTAGTCTCTTGTTTTGCAAACCTCAAGCAGGGTAAGAAGCGCAGCAAAAATTAAACCTCAACTGCAATTATGATGCAAAAGCTTTTATTTGTAGAGAACTGAGAAAAAAACCATGGAGGAAAGACGGGTGACTTTGGAAACAAGTAAAACTTTGGGCGGAATAGGCGCAATATTGATGTTTGTTGGCATCCTACCTTACGCAAGCTTTTACGGCGTACTGGAACTCGTTGGACTTATACTTGTCATGGTGGCAATGCACGGCTTAGCAAGTTATTACATGGAAAGCGGTATATTCACCAATGCACTCTACGGAGTGATTACCGCCATTGTAGGCGTTATACTTTGTGGAGTAGTAGCTGTTTATGCACTTCTTGACTTCTTTGCCGGACTTGGTTTTAACCTTGGAATGGGCAACTTTTCAGACTGGGCATCAGGGCTGCCAAGTATGGATTGGACAGACTTAAGCCTAAGCGTCTTCGGAGAGTTCCTTACATACATAGTTTTAGCCTTGATTATTCTGTTCGTCTTCGTTGTCATCACCGCTGTGTTCCTGCGAAAATCGCTGGGCACTCTATCCGCGAAATCAGGCGTCGGCTTATTCGGCACAACAGGAACAATAATTCTCATAGGCGCAATCCTGACAATCATCGCTGTCGGAGTAATCCTAATATGGATTGCATTGCTGTTGCTGGCAATAGCATTTTTCCAGCTAAAAACAGAACTTCCGCCGCCAACTTAAGTATGTGAAAATCAACATCAACTCCCTTCATTTTTTGTTTCGTGCAGATATCATTCTCAAAGCTTACTCAAGCGGCATAACTTGCTATTCTCTATCCTGCTTGAACTGTCTCGCCAGCACCCGAAGGCTCCAGCCAGTTTCTTGATTGGAACACGGTTTTTCCAGCTACTTTCACCTTCAAGGTATCCTCATATGGACACATTTCAACACAGCGGAAGCAGAGAATGCAGTCGGAAACTGTTACATCGCCGCCTTTTTGATCAAACACTTGCGTTACTTGCGTTGGGCAAACTCGCTTGCATATACCACATTTTGTACATTTCTGTTCGTCCTTGTGTAAGCGCGTCAACGCAATTTGCTTGAACGGAGTGAAAGTGCTAAACAAGGCGGTTAACGCGCCTAGCGGACAGATTCTGCACCATAGGCGTCTGTATGCAAGAGACGCAATTGTAATAAAAATGAAAATAGCCAGATTTATGGAGGTTAAGTAAAAGCCTAGCGTGTAAAATGGTCCATAAACTATTTGCGAGATATATGAGAAATTTATCGCTCCCACACCGCACTCAATCAGAAGACAAAGCGGCTTCATTGGGCAAACAAGGCAAAACGGCTCGTTAATATACGAAACAATACCTGCTTCCGTTCCCAGTGGTCCACCCGGAGTCGTGCCTGGAATAATTTCAGTGCCAAAAATGGCTGCTGAGCCGAAAATAACGCTCAGAATAATAAAAAGCGCGATAATCACATACCGTGCTTGCCTGAGCATAATATTCGATTTTTCACTAAGGTTCAAATGCCGTTTTCCCGTAAGTTTTCGAATGCGAGTCAACAAGTCCATGTACAGCCCAAAGGGACAGAGCCATCCGCAGAAAAACCTGCCTAACACAAGTGATGCTGCAATCATTAAGCCAAAAACGATGCCTAGTTTTTCCAAGCCCGAAGTAGAGTATACTACAGCGTAGCCTCGCATAGGGTTCCAGAATGGGAAAATATAGGCTTGGATTTGCCATATGGGGCAAGTCACGGTTCTTCCATTAGGGTAGTAGCAGGCTAAAATGGGAACAGAAAGCCCGTCTGGAAACTGATTGCCAAAAAAGTCGCCTCCAATTAATCGGTCACGTGGCGATATACCCAGAGGGGCAAATGTCGGTACATTGAATGGTCCTATGATAAGGCCCATGAAAATGTAGATGACGGCAACTGCTTGGATGTATATTCGTAGCGTGCTTACTCTTCTGGTTTTGTTTTTTGTCAGTTTGAGAATAAGGAAGATTCCAGCCACTACGATTAGGGTAAAGCCCAGCACTATTGGAATTTCGGTTTCTAAAGTTGTCATTGTTTTCCCTCTTGTTTTCTCCGTCTAATAATCAAAGCCAACGCGACTACAATCGCGACGGTAATTCCTGTGGCTATGGCTACTCTATGTTGCATGTAGAATGGTTGATCGGGGTTTTCGCTGGTTCCTCCGAACACGTCAAGGTTGGGGAAGAAAAATATCGTTGCGTTAACGGTTGCATCCGTTACTGTTATTGTTTGGTCAGGTGAAATCGTGTATCCTTCATTGTCAGCCATAAATTCATTGTCCAGAATCACGCTCCAGCCCCATTCTGCCGTGTTAATTCCAAAATTGAAGCTTTGCGTGCCCTGGCCTACAACACTGTACGCTAGCAGCGTTGCTGTGCTGCTTGTGCCGAATCCTTGGTAAGCGGTTATTTCTACGTTAGAGTTTTGCGCTGTTACTGTAAGATTTTTGGCTGATCCAGTGTCATTCACTTGCAGGTTAACAAAGTGCCATGTGTTATTTTCCAGAAATGCTTGTTCGTAGGTTCCGTTGGTGGCAAAGCTGATGCTGCTGTTGTATGCTGGGATGGGAAATTTGGCTGCTGGCGCGAAGGTGGTTGCAGTTTGGGCTTGTGCAGTAAAACAGAGCCAAGAGGAACCTAACGCGATTAGGTAAAGGGCGACGATGTTTACGATTGTTTTTCTGTTAATAATCGTCAAGTCCAGTTTACTGTGTATCTTACATTGTAACAATTGCTTCTTTTTTAAAAAGTTAACGTGAGTTCCCTGTTATGCCTCTAATAGAGATTGAAAATTCATGCTGCATAGAATGTGGATTCTGAATTCATATGCTCATTTCATAAGTTAGTTAAATATCCTGAGCACATGTGAGGGATAATAATGATGGAGGAAAATAGTTGAAGCAACAATTAAAAAGCAGAAAAGAGTTAGAAGCAAAAATGACGGCAGTTTTCGGCGAGAAAATCACTGGACTTTCGACAGAATTGCAACGAACATTGATAGATGACATGGTCACTGCATTCGAAAATAGACTAAACGTGTTAAACCGCGTGAGCTTAAAGGGGCAGTTCTGTTGACTAACAACGATGCAAAACATGAATTACTAATCCACAAAAGCTTTATAATGAAACCAAGAATATGGCTAAAAAACGAGGTCTATGTATGAGACGTTCCAAGCTTGAAATGTATATTGACATTTTGAAGGTTCTGGCTCAGCGTGGCCCATTAAAGTTAACGCATGTCATGTACAAGGCTAACGTTAACTGCAGCGTGCTAAAAGAGTACATGGACTTTCTGATCAAGCAAGGCTTGGTTGAAGAAAGAACCATTGGCAAACGCCGCGTCGTTTTTGCGGTTACGCAGCGAGGCATAACTGTGCTGAAGTACTTCAAAGAACTGAAGCAAGTGTTGCCTATTGTGGAGGAAGCCGGGAACCTATCGATGGTACCCTTCTAAACTCTCCAATTTTTCAACTTTTAAGATTTTTATTTAAGCGCGATTGTTTTTGTGTTGTTTTTGTTGTTGGCAGTGTGGGTTGTGAATAGTTACCACTGTTTCGCAAGACTTAATAAACCCTTCTTGTTTTGTTACTGTAGATGTGCAGAACAGACGGGGAAGATTTGTGAACAACGAGGAGCTTCTAGGTAAAAAACCGCTTAGTGTGCTTGAAAAGATACGGGAGAATCTGGAGCGGTTGAACGAGAAGATGGAAGTTATGATTGAGTTGCAGAAGCACGGTCGCTCGGATGTTCAGCCTGTGGCTGCGGATGCGCCTTTGGATGTTATGACTTTGTTATCTATGCCTGATCACTTGCGGAAGACGGCTATGACTATTTGCAGGTCTGGCAGGGCTACGGCTGAGGAGATTGCTCAGCAGACAAGTCGTGCTCGGGCTGTTGAGAGCGCGTATTTGAATCAGCTTGTGATTATGGGTTACTTGAAGAAGGAGCGCAAGGGGAGAAAAGCTTACTTTTACGCTGATAGGGACACTCAGGGGTTGAAGTAGAAAGTGGGCAAGATTATAGCAGTTCACTCGTATAAGGGTGGAACAGGTAAGACTTTGCTTTCTTTGAATTTGGCAGCTACTTTTGCTAAGCAGGGCAAGAAAGTTTGTTTGTTTGATTTGGATTTTCGAGCGCCAAGTCTCTGCACGATTCTCAAAGTGGACAAGGCGGACTGCTGGTTGAATGATTACTTGAACGGCACGTGCGACATCAACAAGGTGCTTATGGATTTAAGCAGCAAGCTGGACGGCAACGGTAATTTCTTTGTGGGGCTGGCGAATCCGTCGACTGAAGCGATCAGGGATATGTCTGCGAAGGACAGGAAGTGGGAGATGCATGCGTTGGGCAGGTTGCTGTCTTTGAGGAATGGCTTGTTGAACGATAAGGCGTTTGATTATCTGGTTTTCGACACTAGTCCAGGCTTGCAGTACTCGTCTATTAACGCTATTGTTGCAGCGGATTTTGTGGTGGTGGCGACGACTGGCGACAGATCAGATGTTGACGGCACAAGGCGTATGCTGCGTGAGCTGTATAATTTGTTTGAGAAGAAGACGGGGTTGGTTTTGAATAAGGTGCTGGATGTGGTTTCGAAATCGAATAATGGTGACATGGAGAACCGTGTTAAAGAGGTTTATCAAGTGCCTATGCTGGCGTTTGTACCATGTTTCTGCGACATTTTGCGGGCGCAGGGGAACTTCATCTTTGCGCAGGATAAGCCTGATCACCCGTTCACGAAGCTTTTGTACGAGATGACGCGGAAAATCGAAGCTAACGAAGTCAACTAAGCACATTTTCAGCATTCTTTTTCTCTTTTTCAGTGTTTTGTATACGGAAGCATCAACCAAACTTCATAAAAAAGCTTATAGAACGCAGAAGTCACTGTGTCTGCAGACTTTGCAGAGGCGAAGCATGTGGATAAATCTGCGATTGTGTTAGCTGGCGGTTCTTCCAGCAGGTTCGGACAAGACAAAGGCCGTATAGAGCTTGCGGGTAAGCCTTTGATTCGGCATGTTGTGGATGCAGTGCAGCGGCTTGTGGATGAGGTAATTATTGTGGTTAACTCACAGGAACGTTTAGCCAAGTATGCAGGGTTGGTGCCTGCGGATGTGCGGTTTGCTGTTGACGTTTGCGAGTCTAATAGTCCGCTGGTTGGTGCGTTAACGGGTTTCGGCGTTGCCAAAGGCAAATACGCATTGCTGGTTGCGGGTGATATGCCGTTTGTTTCTAGAGATGTTGTTTCTTTGCTTTTTGATTTGTGTGTTGGCAAAGCTGCGGTTGTTCCGCGTTGGCCTGATGGTCAGGTTGAGCCTTTGCACAGCGTTTACGAGACGAAGGCGGCGTTGGATGCTGCAAAATGCGTTGTGGATGAAGGTAAACTGTGTATGCAGGATATGATTGAGCGTTTGCGTGGAGTGCGTTATGTGTCTACGCTTGTTGTGCAGCAGTTGGATCCTGATTTTAGGACGTTTTTCAGTGTTAATTCGCCTGTGGATCTGAAGAAGGCTGCGGCGATGGCTAAGCCGAAACAGATTAAATAGCCTGCAGAGTAGCGTTGCTTTGAACTAGTGCTCGGTGCAGTCTATATCCCCCTTATTTAAACTATAAATAGTGTTAGGAGTATTGGCAGGGATAGACCCTTCCTCGGGGGATAATGGTTTTTTGTATGGAAAAAGGCTTGCGCGCGCTTAACTTCGACTCTAACGCTAATTTTTAGCATCCACTTTTAGGGGCTTTAACCCAGAAAAGCCCTTTAATGTCAATTGCTTATACCTAAAGCATGACGTACATAAACAAGAAATTACTGTTAGCGATTGGTTATCTAAGTGCAGTATTCTTGGCAATGTCATTGTTTGTAACTGTTCAAGGTCAAGGTTTCTCTTTTTCATATGGCGGAGATTATCCTTACGGCGATCTTTACTTGGATGATTCTCCTGCGATTGTCTTCTCTGCCGCTAACGGCTCCGTTGTGTACAATAACCCCAATATGACGCTTGGGTTTTCCACGGGAATAGGCTTTCCGCAGGGCATACAAACGCTGATGACTACCCTGACAGTGGTTTCTTACAAGGCAAGCTGGCAAGACAACCAAACAGTTGTACTCTACAACTCAACAATTGATACGCCTGCCATTTTGACCAGTGTTCCAGCGGGTGATGGAGATTTCTCTTACAATTTCATCGACATACCGTTAGGTTCTCAACAGTTAGAGGTGGATGTAGTTGGCGGTGGAATCGCATGGGGAGGCAATACATACTACACTTTTTATACCAATAGTTCAAGCACTCTTAATTTTACCGTTCAAACCGAACCAGTGGAAGATACTTTTCCAACCTTGTTAGTGATAGCGGTTGCCATCTTGATGGTAGTTATTGCTGTATGTATCGGTTTATTGCTTTTTAAAAAACACAGAAAACCGAGTTTTTATCAATAAGTGTTTTCGGAAAGAGACTCAACTTTTTTCTGTATTCCCCAAATAGTGGAGTGGCTTAGTTGCCCTTTTCTTAAGCTGTACGAGCCGTTTGGGTGGTGCCGAAATTCGAAGTACACCGAATCTTATAAATACATGGCGGTTAAATGCCAACTTGTTGCTTTTTTCGCGATGCATCTCGGCAAGACGACGGAGAATTAAGGAAAAATAAGCAAAAAACGGCCATCTTTATGCTTCCTAGAAGCGCCCGTTACACGTTCTTTCAGGTTTACGGAGCATTTTTGCTGTTGTACTGTACCTTTCACGTCTTACCTTTGGTTTACGCTGTTCTCTGCACTGCGAAATTTTGTCGAAACATCACATTTTACATTAAAAAGTTAAAAAACGCCTAAGCGTTGAAGGCAAACTGTAATTGAGCTGTCAAAAACCCATGTATGCCGTTCGCGTCTTCAGGTACGATTTGCGAAGAAAGCGCGATAAGCGTTGTTTGCCTTGTTTTCCAAGCGCAGCGTTAACCAGAAGAACAACAGGCATGTCAGACGCGTGTAGGCAGGGAAAATAAGTTATTTCAGTGAGAACCCCTATTATGGAAAGCATGAGTAACTGTTTCAAAAAGTGTGTTTTGGTGATGCTTCCGTATACCGTTTCTGCAACGACAACAGCGCATAGCGTTTTTTGCGGTTTTATGCATATTTATGCGAGGCCCAGCCATGACAATTGAGCGAGAACTGCTAATTTCGCTTCTAAAACTGACAAAAGACGGACCTGCTTTAATTGAAAACGTCAAAACTGACGCTAGAACCACGCTGAGCAGTACGAGAAAATTGCTGGAAAAACTGCAAACCGAAGACCTGGTTTATCTCAGGCAGGACACTGTGGAAGTAGACAGTTACAGCAGGCTCAAGTTAGCTGTTAAAGCCGTAGCTTTAGGTGCAGATGTGGAAAACGTCAGCAACATGCTCCGCTGGCAAGAATTTGAAGAAATTGCCGCAGTTGCGCTAGAACGCAACGGCTACGCTGTTGCAAAGAACGTGCATTTTAAACATGCGGGGCGCAAATGGGAGATAGACATAGTTGGCTGCCGAAAACCCATAGCCATCTGCATCGACTGCAAACACTGGCGCCGCGGAACAGGACCATCAGCGATAAGGCGTATTACTGAAGCTCAGGTAGAGCGTACACGGGCGCTAGCCGACCTGCTGCCAAACGTGTCTCTTGCGCTTGAATGCGTCCATTGGGACAGAGCCAAGTTTGTGCCAGCTATATTGACGCTTATTCCAGTCAGCTTCAAATTCTACGACAAAGTCCCAATTGTTCCCGTGCTACAACTTCAGGATTTCCTGAGCCAAGTGCCAGCTTACACTGAATCGCTAAAGTACTTCACGAAAGAATTTAATCATTTACACCATGATTTTTAGAAGCGGAGTTCTAGCAAACTTCACCGCAGGATAAAGGCTTAGCAGGAACATGGCGAATAAAGCGGCAAAAAGCCATCCGCCGATTTCGAAAACAGTGAAGCTTGTCACCACTGGCTGCGGCATCAAAATCATCACCGTAGTCATCACGCCAAACGCAATGCCCACAGCACAACTTGAAAGCAAAACAACCAAACTTTGCACTGCCAAAACAGCAGTAACAGCGTTCGGCTTCGCTCCAGTAGCCCGCAAAACCGCAAATTCTTGCCGTTGCTCATCCACAGCAAGCATAATGTGCGCCATCAAACACAAAGCTGCAGACGCCAAAGTGAACAAAGGCAACAACATAACCGTGGACCAAGCAGAACCGAGAAAAGTCAAATCCTCCTTAAGCACATCATCAAACTCAAAAACCGCCAATCCAGAATCCACGCCTTCAACAGCGGCTTTTAACTGCGCTAAAGTCTCTGCGCGATTAGCTGAGGGCTCAAACTGGACAAAAACAAGGTTAGGCTCAGCCACACCAGTAACATTCTCCAGCTGGCTAAGAGGCACATAGACGATGTTGCCGTTGTCCACAGGATCAAAACAAACACCAACCACACTGAAAGTTTGATTTTGCACCCTGACGCCCTGAACCAGAGGCTGCTCAAACAGTGTCTGCGCCAAAGAATCACCCACCACAGCCTCCAACGCGTCATCAGCATCGCTCAAAAAACGTCCCTTCAAAAACCAATCACTCGTAACGTTCTCCGGCTCCACACCGACTACCAGCACATCAGCTTCGCGGTTATCCCCAACAGGGAACGTTGTCAACGTCTCAGGATCAATCGTGAAATTACTAATCTCATGAACACGCACCTTCAAAACCAACCGCGCATCCACACGCGCAACGCCCTGCAACGCGTTTAACTGCTCAAAAACCGCATTTGGTACTGCAAGCGCTTCATTTGAATAGTCAAAATCGCCGTTTTCACTGCCGCCAACAAACTTAGACGACAACACCTTATACTGCGGTGCCATCTGCTCCTGCGCAATCACAATTGTGCCTTTGCCTGCAGATTTCTCAATCCACGAACTTGTAGTGTCATTGGCGATTATGCCGCCAGCAACAGACACAGTCAACAAAACAAACACAATCGACAACAACAGCACAATGCGGACAGTGGTTGATTTATGACGCGACAAACTTCTAGACGCCAACCTAAAAGTCAAACCTGACCGCGACAAAGCCTTATGCTTCCCGCTTGTGGTCAAGCCGAAGTACTCCGTGGGCGAAAGCGCCTTCAACGCAGACAACTTCGCAGCGCCAATAATAGGCTTAGTGCCAAACACTAAAGCAAGAACAAAATACGCTGCAAAAACTGCTGGCGCAAGCCACAAGTTCGGCGGCTTCTGGTAAACCTGAAAATTGCCCAAATAAGCGACACCTGCATCAACCGCAAAACCCAACGCTACGCCTAAAAGACAACAGAATGCCGTGATTATCAGCAATTCGGACAGAAAATAGCTGAAAACAACGCCGTTTGGGCATCCAGCAGCCTTTATCAACCCAAAATCCCGCGTCCGCTGCGCCATCATCAAAAAAACAATAAACGAAATCACCACTGCACCCACAGCAAAAATCAAAACACCTACAAACAACATAAACTGCGAAAAAACCACAGACAAACCAAGCGTCAAAGTGCCCGCAGCAGCTGAAGTTAACCCAAAACCCACACGCTCACCAAAAAGCAACAAAAACAAAGTAGAAGCAACGCTGCACGTTAAGCTCACCATTATCAAGCCTGTCTGAAACTTCCTGCGCACAAGGTCCTTAAACGCGAAAGAAGTCTCACTCATCTTCACTTTTCACGTGCCCCTTCACTAAAAACAACTTCTGATCCGCAAACCGCACAATCTGCGCATCATGAGTGGAAACTATAACAGTTTTGCCTTCAGCCTTCAACAACCGCAGTATCTGAATGATTTTCTGCCCGTTCTCAGCATCCAAATTCCCCGTAGGCTCATCCGCAAGCAACAATTGAGGGTCATTAGCCAAGGCACGCGCAAACGCGACACGCTGCTGCTCACCGCCGCTTAACTGCGCAGGAAAATGATTCGCCCTGTGCTGCAAACCCACAATGCCCAATAACTCGTCAACACGTGCCTCAATCTCCTTCGCGGGTTTACGCTGCCACTCCATCGGAAACGCAACGTTCTCCGCCACCGTCAAAGTGGAAACAAGGTTATACGCCTGAAAAACAAACCCCACTTCACTGCAGCGAAAATCAGCCAAAAAATCCTCATCCTTGTCCGTTAAATCCTCGCCGAAAACAACTACCCGCCCACTTGTAGGCCTATCAATGCCGCTGATAATGTTCAGCAAAGTGGTCTTTCCAGCGCCTGAAGACCCGCAAACAACCACAAAATCGCCAGCGGCAACGTTAAAGCTCACGTTTTTCAGAACTTCAACTTCCGCCTCACCCATCTGATACGCCTTGCACAACGCCTCAGCTGAAACTGCAACCTGGCCTTCTTCCATGCGCACATGCACTCCTGTTAAATAGGCTTAGCATTGTTGGCTATTATAATTGTTGAGGTACAATTCCTTACCGCTTTAAGCGCAGTAGCTGGTCTCCAAATTTAGATTTCCTCTGTCCCGCTTGAGAATCCGCACCTTATCAGGCAACTTGTCCTTTTCCCAATCACTCCAGTCTATCTCCTTAAACAGCCACTTCTTGCCCAAATGCGCCGCCACAACCGCGTGCTTATACACTGTGTCACCGGGAATAAGCTCGTTGAGAAACCTGAACAACTTGTCAATCTGCTGCTTAGGAAAATACGCATAGTAACTCGCGTTCTTAACTTCAAACGCAAAACTATGCGCGCCCTTACGCGCCATAATATCAGGCAGCGGATTCAAACTGGGATTACTAACAGGAATGCGCACCGCGTGGTAACCATGCCGCTGCAGAAGCTTCACAAGCACAGTTTCACTGTAAAAACCCCGCTTACGCCAACGACGAAGCCTGATTCTATCACTCTCTTTAACCATAGCAGTTTCCCGCCGCTGCCTCTACTCATCTGTGCCAAAGGTGGAAAATAAAAATATTGCCTGTATACCGCCGAAAAAGTGGAAGCCGCGGCGATGCTTCCGTATACGCTTGCCTAGCACAAACGCGCTTGGAGCACACTGGTGACGTACATCCACATCAAGTAATACACATACAACCACATTCACCTGTACAGAAAAAGCGACCATAAACAACTCCAAAACATCCACAGTTTAGCCTACTCTAAACAATACCAAAACACACTTCCACAAAAAACAAGCCTAAAACAAACGCCATTCCAACACAAAAACACCCCACCCAGCAACGGTGACACCCACAAAAAACCACACACAGCACAATTCGGTATACGGAAGCATCAACAAAACACAGTCTTCAAACCACATTCTGCGCTGTGGAGATACTTACGCAAGTCCAGTCCGCTACCTCAACGCAAACAGGAGAGACACGGCAACACGCAACTGAGCCAGCAAAAACTGGAAGCAGAAAAGCACAACGCGAATTCTCAAAGTTTCCCGCAAACAAACCTACTCACGGCAGAATCGCCAGTGCCAGAGAAACGCCCGCAAAATCTCGAAGTAAACTCGAAGAGCAGTCCTGTTGGCTTGGTATGGAGATTTTCGACGGTCTTTATATGAGGTCACGATTATCTCCATGGGTTAGCGTTAAACGCGAAGCATAAAGGGCTAAAACGGGGTTTTTTGGCTGTTTAAAGCTTGTTTTAGGCTTTTCAATTTTTGTTGTTCTGCCAAAACAAAGTGCAGTTTTTCGCGTTTTTATTTTCGATTCCATACAAACCAGCTCGTTCACTTTTAGTGGAAATAAACCCTTTTTGAAAGCGCATTTGCGAAACAAGACCCTACGGAAAACCGTTCACTAAGCGTCTTGTCGCAACCTGATTAAGTCTTTTTCCGACAATATTACCAATTTCGAAATAGCTGTTAAATGCAGTCAAAAAGAAAAACCAATAGGAGACCGAGGAGAAGCTATGGCTCTAGACCACTTCGGAGAAGACACTGAAACACTTAAGCGCAGCGTAGACGGACAAAACGTAAAAGTACGCTGGAACTGGGGCAAATTCAAAACCACCGAAGGCTACCCAGTGGACGACAACATGATAAGCTGGGTAATAGGCCAAGAGCAAGCCCTAAACGAAAGCTACCTATGCCTCAACGAATGGGTACACAAACTCAAGCATTTGGAGCAAACACAGTGGTACGCAAGCTGGAGCAAACCTGACGAGCAGAAAACCTCAGCAAAAACCGTGATCAGCCCAGGACCATACCTGCTGCTGTTAGGCGACCCAGGCACAGGAAAATCGCTTCTAGGTAAAGCGCTTTCAGAAAAGTTAACGCAAGTCTACAAAGAAAACGGGATAAAACTCTTTGATGTCGCCTGCTGGAAAAACCCAACTTTAGTCAGTCAGCCGCGCGTGTCCATTCACAAAGCTGGAGAAGGCAAGAAGGTTTTGCAGGTAGAACAACGGAAAGAGTTGAAGCGCAAGTTCCTCACTAAAGTCGGGCTTAAAGCCATCCAGATAGTTATGCTGGGTTTAGGCTTGTTCCTTATGGGGTTAGGCTTCTTTTTCCTGATTCAAGCCTGGCAGACGTGGGCTGCAAACCCCGACTATCTCGGCGAAACCCTGCAAAGTTTCTACAGCAACAGCTTCTCTGACTATTTCACCAGCAAATTCGTAAGCTTAGTGCCCTTAACTTTCATCCCTGGAGGCAGCCTGATTTTCTTCAGCGTCTTCATTTGGTGGTTCTCCCGCTTAGGCGGGCTAAGTAATCTCCGCGGAACTGGCGGCGCTCAGCAGACTGATGTGCCGAAACTTATTGTGGACAACAGTTCTGGACATACGCCTTTCGTTGATGCTACTGGTCATAAGTCTGCGCAGCTGTTTGGTTCCGTAGCTTGGGATCCGTTTCAAACTGGCGGATTAGGAACGCCAGAGCATCAACGAGTCACTGCAGGTGATGTTCACGTGGCATCGCTGGGCATACTTTACATTGATGAGATTAAGAATTTGGATCCGGAAGAAGCGATTACGCTTTTGACGGTGCTTGAGGACGGGCAGTTGCCTATTACTTTGCGGGGCAGGTGGCAAGGCGGTGACACTGCAGCGATGGCGGTTTCAACTCAGCCTGTGCCAGCTATTACATTTCTTGTGGGTGCTGGGAACTTCGACAGCATCAACCAGATTCATCCAGCGCTTATGGACAGGATTTATGGCTACGGTAAAGTCGTGCGGATGAATAATGATATGCCGAATACGTTGGAAAACAGGCGCAAATATGTGCAGTTTATCGCTCAAGAATGCAAGCGGTTTAATCTGTTGCCGTTCAGCCGTGATGCGTGCATTGAACTTGTGGAGGAGGGCAGGCGGCGAAGCAACAAGCGTGACGCGCTTAGCACGCGGTTTAGGCCGTTAATTTCGATAATTAAGACGGCTGCGACGTTGGCTATGAATGAGGACTGCAAGTTTGTTGAGCGGTATCATGTTGTTGATGCCTTAAACGAGCATTGCAAAACTATTCAGAAGCAGTTGTTGGAGCATGAAATCAGTGAGCGCGGTAAGTTGTTAGAGATAACGCCTGAAGGCATAAAACTGGGGCAGATATACGGTTTAGCCGTGGTGCATGACCCCTATAGTGGCGAGAACACAGGTAATGTTCTCAGCGTGAAAGCCCAGCTTGTGCAGAAAACGATGCTTCCGAGAGACCATCCGCTTAAGGGCTATTATAAAGTAACAGGCGTTGCTAAGGGGCAGAGTTTCATTTCGGACAGCATTGCCAAAGTCAGAAGCGTTATTCTTCAAAAGTACGGTGCTGACATAGCGCAGGATTATCTTACGCATATTGATTTTGCGCAATCTTATGGGGTGGATGGTCCTTCCGCAGGTGTAACTATGGCAATTTTGTTGTGTTCGCTTATTGAGGGTAAACCCATACGGCAAGATGTAGCTGTTACGGGCGAAATAAACCTCAGTGACAGTGAGGCTATTCGCGTGACAGCGGTTGGTGGTATCCATGAAAAAATCAAGGCTGCGGAAGCATGGGGCTTTAAGAAAGTGGTTATTCCGCTGAAAAATTATGAGCATTCTATTGATGTGCGCGACTACTTGATTGATGTTGTGCCCGCGGCTACACTGAATGATTATCTGCGCGAATGCTTAGTGGAGCAACATGTCGTTAAAGTGACCGTTCGAAAACACCGCTAGCAATTTTCCACCAATTTCTCTCTGGCAATCGCGCTGTTTTCTGGCTTATTTCCCGTGAGAACCCAACAGTGCGCTGCAAATGTTGGCTACACTGCTCATTTTGCTATATGCAGTTCATGGAAAAATCAGCGTTCAGTGAAGTTAGTTGCTTCAGTATTACTGGCTGCAATGCTTCGTCACGAGCACGCACCACAAAGCAACGCACTGCAAAGTGTATACAAAAGCATCAACAAAACACACTCACACAGCGCTCAGTTCAGAGTTAAAGAGCATAAGCCTCTGCCGCAAGCAACAAAAAAGTGTTCTAGAAACATTTTTGAACAAGCAGAACTGAATAACAAAACAGGGAATAGCTATGCCAGAATTCAAAGTTGTCAACACAAAGCATAATTTTTCAACCAAAGGCGAAATAGATTTCGTAGACCTAACAGACTTGGTTCAAGCGGCAGTAGCCAAATCAGGCATAAAGAACGGAGTGGCTCACGTTTTTGCGCCCCACGCAACAGGCATACTAATGCTGACGGAAAACGATTACGCCCTGCTAGAGGACATCAAGGCTCTGCTGGAAACAATAGCGCCAAGAGGCAAAGCATACCGGCATCCGTCCAACGCGCATGCTCATTTGCGGTCGGTGCTGCTGCCGCCAGACCGAACAATGCCCGTAATGGATGGGCGAGTAGAATTTGGAACATGGCAATCTTTGCTTTTTGTCGAAACTGATGTTTACCCGCGAAGAAGAACCGTTACCATACAAGTCATGGGCGAACAATAACCCGTTTCCATGCGTCCTCACACCAATTTCAGAAAAATTGGCATTTTTAATTTTTTCTTCTAGCTTCGCTGTTTTGTCATAATCAAGCTACCTGACGCACACGGTATTTTAGCGATACAACTACATTTGCCCACATAGACGCGAGTATTTTTAACTTTTTATTGTAAATTATTCCCATTCGAAGATTTTTCGCTCCGCTACAGAAAGCAGCACACAGCCAAAACTGCTTCCGGAAGCCCTGTAGAGACGCTGCAGACGCGGATACAGCTCATTTTTGGCGCATCACACAGCGTTTGTATTATGGCTATGCATGGAAAAACCATAAAGGAGACTGTGCCGAGCACAGATTTTGCAGGGTGAAGCGAGGAAGAAAGGCAATTGCCGGCATTTTTAGCTTGGGGCGTGCATGTATTTATAAGGTTCGCTCAACTTCGAAAGTCTTCGCAGATTTTCACACATAAACAGCAAGGAAAAGCTCAGAATGACAAAGTAATTAAGCCTCGCGGCGTCACTAACAGGGACAGGTGAAAACTTTGGCTGTCTTAGCATATGTTCTCTTCAAAGTAAATTCAGGCACCGAAAGAGAAGTGTGCCAAAAAATCATAAGCTTTGATGAAGTACTAGAAGCAGACGTTATCTTCGGAGAATACGATGTCGTCGCAAAAATCTCCGCAGTAGACTTGCATGCACTGGAAGATTTCCTATCGCAGAAACTCAGAAACGTACCAAGCATAGTTTTGACATCCACTATGGTTATAGGCCGAGAATACAAGGGAAAAAACAACCGCCCAAAAAACAAGTAACTCAACCTCTGCAAGAACAAGCATCACAAGATTTTGCGCCATGAAGCATCATCAGTGGTTGCTAATCGAAAATTAGGCATAAAAAGTGTGTTTTGGTGATGCTTCCGTATACGCCGCCTGCAACAGTGGGATAGGCTTATTTCCCATTGAATAGCTTACATTAACAGAGGCATACCGTATGCGACTGAAAAAAGAAAACGCTCAGTATATTTCAAGCAGAGAGATGCGCACCTTAGAGGTGAACGCGGAATACTTCGGCATCACGCTCCTGCAGTTGATGGAAAATGCAGGACGCAATGTCGCTGCTGAAGTAGCTTCACGATGCCCACGGGCACAAAAAGTCGCAGTTTTCTGCGGTTTAGGCGGTAACGGCGGCGACGGCTTCGTAGCCGCAAGGCACTTAACAGCTATGGGCTACAAGGTAACAGTTATTCTTGCAGGAAAAAGCAAAGACGTCACGCATCCTGCGGCGCTCCAGAACCTATGTGCCATAAAATCGCTGGGGAGCATTCTTATTTACGAAGTCACCGACAGCGCCGCATTGCCTATTGTGGAGGCGGAAATAGTAATTGACGCTTTGCTGGGAACAGGCACAAGAGGCAAACTCAAACCTCCAATAGCACAATTAGTGGAGTACATTAATTCGCTGGACGCTTTCAAACTCGCCGTGGACACACCCACAGGCATAGACGCTGACACAGGCGAAGTCTTAGGCACAGCCGTGCAGGCGAACGCCACAGTAACTTTCCACAAAGCAAAAACAGGATTAGAAAACGCCAAAAAACACGTAGGCGAATTAATCGTAAAAGACATAGGCTTGCCTACAGAACTGGAAAGCTACGCTGGCCCAGGCGATGTACTACTTGTCGCAAAACCGCGGTTACCCAGCAGTCACAAAGGCGATTTCGGGCGCTTGCTAGTCATCGGCGGTAGCGAGGTTTTTTCAGGCGCACCTGCCCTCGTGTCGCTAGCTGCCCTGCGAACAGGCGTAGACCTTGCGTATCTTGCGGCGCCAGCGAAAACTGCAACTGCAATTTCATCCATGTCTCCTGATCTGATAACGATAAAACTTGACGGCGACCACCTGAACCCAAAAAACATGGCAGCGCTGAAACCCTACGTGAAAATGGTTGACGCTGTGGCGTTAGGACCAGGTGCCGCCCTGCACGCTGAAACTAAAGAGTTCGTCAAATCCTGCGTCACCGCAGTTGAAGATGCAGGAAAAGCTTTACTGTTGGATGCTGACGGCTTGAAAGCGTTTGCAGAATTCAAAAGGCCTTTGAAGGTTCCTCTTGTGCTTACGCCGCACGCTGGCGAATACAAGGTGCTTACTGGCAGAGAAGTGCCTGAAAGCCTGCCGGAACGCGCCGCGGAAGTGCAGCAGACAGCAGCGAAACTGCACGCGGTAATCTTGCTGAAAGGGCAGGTGGACTTGATTTGCGATGGGCAACGTGCCAAGTTGAACTTCACAGGTAACGCAGGCATGACTGTAGGCGGCACTGGTGATGTGCTGTCAGGTATTGTAGGCGCTTTTCTTGCGCAGAAAGCTGACCCGTTTGAGGCGGCAGTTGCAGGCGCTTTCGTTAACGGCGCTGCAGGTGACTTCGTGGCAGACGATATCGGTTACCACATGATGGCAACTGACATTATCAACTGGATTCCTAATGTTTTAGATGATCCGATGAGTCATGCAAAGGTGCGAGCGAGTGCAGGCAGCGCCTAAGATAACCATTTATCATGCGGCACAATGCGACCCTAAACGCTGCACGGGCTTGAGGCTTAAACGACGCGGCATGGCAAGGTTAGTGACTAAAACAAGGTTTCTGCCTAAACGCGCCATTGTGCTTAATCCTTTTTCAGAAATAGCCTTCTCGCCCGCTGACAGAAAGCGCGTCGAAGACTTCGGCTTAGTAGCTCTGGACTGCAGTTGGGAGCACGCGCAGAAGGTGCTGTCAAAACACGTGAAAGGCACTGCCCGATGCTTACCTATACTGATTGCAGGCAATCCTGTTAACTTCGGTAAAGCCACAAAACTGACAACAGCTGAAGCCTTGGCCGCAGCGCTGTACATTGCAGGATTCAAGCAGGAAGCAGAAAATTTGCTTTCTATTTTCACGTGGGGGCACACGTTTCTGGAATTGAACGCGACACTGCTGGAGAATTACGCGTCAGCACAAGACAGCGCAGAAATAATAAGGATGCAAAGCAAAATCACAGAAAACAACAGCAAATCTTAGCGCTCGGAGTGTGTTTTGTTGATGCTTTTGTACACAGAATGTTTATTAGAACAGCAAATGATGATTTTTGATGAGCCATCAGCCCGCAAAAAGCAATAAACCATCACACTTTAATCATATGGGACCAGAGAAAACATGAAATTTAAAGAATTTTGCCTCTTCTTGACATTCATGGTGCTCATCATCCTGTTAGGCGTGATGATGCCGCAGCTAACGTTCACGGTCACTGAAGACCCATACCTGTTCATAGCGTTCGTGGTGCTCATTTCCCTATCAGGAGTCATGATGCCGGGGCCACTGTTTGCAGCGACTATTGAAAAGGCGGCAAAACGCAAAAACGCTGGATTACTCATCTCTGTGGGACATGGAATAGTAGAATTCCCCCTAATGTTCCTCCTCTACTTTGTCATGGTTCAATTCGCAATCCCCGACCCCGTAAAAATAGCCGTAATGCTCGTCGGCGGCCTGCTAATGGTATACATGGGCGCACAAGCATTCAAAAACAGAAACAAAAAAGACGAAAAATACGAAAACTCGAAACATGACTCATTAATTGCGGGAATTTGGACGACCGCCGCCAACCCAGGCTTCATAATATGGTGGTTAACAATAGGCACCACGCTAGTTATGAACGCTAAATTATTCGGTTTACTAGGCTTCACCTTATTCGCGGTTATTCACTGGCTTTGCGACTTCACATGGTACAGCATAATGTCAGTAGCCATCTTCAAGTCACGCCGCTTTTGGACAGAAAGAGTGCATCAAGCAATTTTCATATTCTGCTTCTCAGTCTTCGTAGGCTTCGGAATACAATTCATCAGTTCCTCGCTGTGGCTCGCCATAAACACGTTCACATAAAGAAAGGAACAGTAAATGAGTGAATACAAATTTCAAATCGGCAAAGCCACAGTGCGCTTGGTCAAAGGCGACATAACAAGCATGGAAACAGACGCCATAGTGAACGCTGCTAACCACTCGCTCATGGGCGGCGGAGGCGTAGACGGCGCAATCCACCGCAAAGGCGGACCACAAATACTGGAAGAATGCAAGAAAATACGCGCCACACAATGGCCCGCAGGGCTCCCAACAGGAAAGGCAGTAATAACTTCTGCAGGTAACCTCAAAGCTAAGCATGTCATCCACACTGTTGGACCAGTTTGGCACGGCGGAAACAAAGGCGAGGCTGAACTTCTAGCGCAAGCTTACCTGAACTCGCTGCAGACAGTCGCAGATAATGGCTTAAAAACGGTAGCTTTTCCATCCATAAGCACGGGCGCGTACGGCTATCCAATCAAAGACGCAAGCCGCATAGCCCTTAAAACCGTAAAGCAGTTTCTGGAACGCGAGGACAAGCTCAGCGAAATAATTTTTGTCTTGTTTTCTGAACTTGACTTTAAAGTTTACACTGATGCAGCGAAAGAAACGCTTTAAACCGCTTCCACAAATGTTGCTTATTGTTTGCATAAAAGGGATATTTTTTATATTCTAAACTATTCCATTACAGAGTGGGGGCACGAGTTATGTTGAAAGGTGTAAATTGTCCTCTATGCGAGCTGAAACTGAACGAGGAAAAAGTGTACTTTGAAGATGGCTCCTTCATCGTCTTGGCAACTAAAAAACTTAAAGGCCACAAAGAAAGAATCATGATTGTTTACAAGCGGCATGAGCATGAGTTGCCGTACAGAGCCGTTGAACACGCCTTGGATGTGCTCACTGAAATCGGCAGGAACCTGTTCAGTTACACGCCTAAATTCGTGATTATGGACTCAACTTTCGCAACGATTAACGATCATTGGCATTTAGTGGCTACTGACCTTGACCCGAAAAGCAAGGATTTCGAGCAGATTTTGGCTACACGATGGTTAAAAGTCATAGATAACGCCGTGGAAAACGAAGCGTAATTCATGTTTCAGCAATAAAAAGTGTGTTTCGTTGATGCTTTTGTATACAACACCGCTTCTGCAACATACAAAAACCGCTGGCTTATCCCGCGTCACTGCCGTTTAAATGAGCGCACTACCGCTTCCAGTTTCTCGCCAACAACCCGCACATCATCAATGCTGCCTAAACCCTTCTCACACGCCTTGCGCACATGCGCTATCTCACGCGGATCTATGCCCATAACTCGACAACCAGTAGCGTCCACAGCAACGACGTCTGTTCCCGCAATTATAAGATCCATTTTAACGGGCGTACCCCTTATTGGTCCTGCGCCTTCCATGCCTACGAAACCATCTATAACTGTTAACACGGGCTTAAGCACGGTGTTTATGTCCACTACGACTTTGCTCATGCCTTTCAAGTGGTATTTGCCCTTGAACTTTTCAGGCAGCAAGCCGAACATGTTCTTCATGCCTAAAGTCACGCCTGTGTCCTTGTGCGTTTTGAGTTTTGCAGCGCTAACAACTGCGGATTCGGTGACAATTCGCGGGACAGTTATGCTTCCTAACGCTTCGCCATCCGGTATCGCCAGCGTAACCTTGTCTTCCACGTACCGCAGGTTCAGGCATTCAACGCCGTTGCGTTCACACATGGCTTTCATGCCTGTTTTCTCAAAGGCGCGGTCAGCGTCTGTCATTGTCGCATCTGACTCCACAACGTAAACCTTAACAGGCAACTCTCTGAGCTTATGAATTATTGCTTCAACAACTACTGGGTCTGTGGTTGCGCCTGTGTCCCATGTTTTGTCAGTGATAAAATTCACTTTTATGAGCACTTGCTTCCAGCCAGCTAGGGCTTTTTTGTAGTTTATCAGGTCAAGGGCTTTGAAAACGGGTTCATGACCGCGGTTGCCTTTGACAACAGCCACAACGGAAGACATAACACGCACAGGAAGTAACAACCTACTCTAACAAATAAAGACGTTGTCCGCTTGTTTCATGTTTTGATATGTGTGCAAGTAGTGTTTTGTCCCGCTATGATGGCGTCAACTCGTTCAGGGTAAGCGCCGTTAACCATATAGCAGTCTAAATGCGTTTTCAGGAGCAGCTTTGGCAAGAACTTGTCCACGCTGGTTCTTTCAGCAAACGCCAGCAGTTCATTGGCTGAGAGGCGGGGAATTAATTTGGCAGCGGAGTGTTTCTTAGGGTCGCTTGTGAAAACGCCATCCACATCCGTAACCAAAATCAGTTTATCCGCCTTCAAGCAACTGGCAACATAAGCCGCTATAGAATCAGATGTGACGTCCCACGAAGCCTCCAGCGGATTTTTCGTAAACATGAGCCGTGAAGGCAAGAAAACAGGCACTGCCTTGCGCTTAGAAAACTGCTTTGCAGCGACAAGCGAATAAGTTGCGCATGAGTTGGGAATTATTTGCGCCAGCAGCAGTCCATACTGGTCCATGCCTGAAATAGCCATTTTATGCGCCGCCTCAGCAGGCAATGCGTAGCGTTGATCGGCTTCTCTTACTGCGTCAGCGAATTTGCCGCCGCCGGGAACAACAGTTACGCTGTGTTTTTGTGCGATTTCTGTTAGTTTTTTGCATAACTTTTTCAGCATAGAGGGGTTTTCAGATAGGCTTCCGCCAATTTTTATAACTGCGTCCATTGCACTGTCCTGCCTTCCAGTTCACTTGCTGCCATTAAAGCGACACCGACTGCTGGAGAAACTATTGTCACGTCGCTTTTCAGCAACTCGTTAAGGTCAATAATCTCCTTGATGCCCGCTAACTGAGCGGCTTTTGCTGCGAGGAAATTTTTTCCAAGTCCTGTGACCACGGCTTTAACCTCTGTTTTTGCGCGTGGTTTGATGCGAGTGTACACTTGTTTTAGCCCTTCAGTAATTTGCTCAATCTGCTTGCCATAGATGTACGTGGTAAACTGCACTATTTCCTGTTCAGTCAGCATTTCAGTGTCGGCGCAAATAACACGTGCAAGCCTTGCTAACGCTTCAGCCCGTGTTTTGCCGCGTCCATCCGCCGTTTCAACCGTGTATGCGCCTTCGGTGATGTTGCCTAAAACCAAGTGGACGTCAGCTGACTGGGCGAACAGTTCCGAAGAAACCCACGCTGTGCCGCCCCTGAGCGGAATGGAGTTCACTATGGCAACGATGTTTGTTCGCAGGCTTCCCGTGTAGACGAGTTCGCCGTTCATGATTTTCTCTAAATCAGTTTTGCCAGCTGCTGAAACGTGCCCGTCTATTATGGGGATTATGCTGGTGCTTGTGCTGCCAACATCAATTACTATGCAGTCTTTAACCAATTGCGCGACCATCCAGCCTGTGGCTGCCCAATTTGCCGCAGCAATCCTAAGCGGCTCCGCTTGCGCGTCAGCAACTGACCGCAGTTTTGCATCAACATCTAAAACAAGAATCTGTGCGGTTGGAAAGGCTTGGATAACGTGCGTTAGGATGTGGGTTACGCCTTCCCGTTTAGTGCTGTATGCATCTGATAATTCCGCAGTCATAGTTACGCCCACGCAGTCAAGCTTCGCTGAACCGCTTACCGCCTTGCTGAGCGTGGAGAGTACTGCGCCGAGTTTTTCAGGGTTTTTCCAAACTGGAAAATACTCCATCGCCGTCTTAGATTGCTTAACAATGCCATTATCGGTGCTTATGTATGCGGCTTTGGTGTTTGCGCCTCCGATGTCCAACCCAAGCACGCTTGTCACGCTATTTACCTCTGCGGGTTTATTATGGTGTGAAGACGCTTTTTAGCTTCATGCAGTTCAACCTTTGCTTTTGTCAACGTGCCACCATGCGCTAAAAGGAACGCGCACGCCATGGCATCTTCTGCTGCAGGGAAAGGTGGAGAGACAACGCTGCTTAGACGGTAGGTTTCCTGCAGGGCTATGGCTGTTGGTTTAGGAACGTTTAGTTTTGAGAAAACAGCGAAACCTCTGCTTGGAGTGCCTGCGGGAAGTTCATTGCCAAAAACAGCGTTGATTATGGCTTGAGCAGGATTAAAACCGAGAATTTTCCCTAATCCAACATAGGACATGGTTAATCTCGGATTCACCTCTATCACCACAGGCTGCTTTTCTGTTAAAACTAGGTCAACGCCAACATAGCCTCTGAGACCAGTAAACGCTTTCACGAGCGTTTCTGCTACGGCAAACGCTTCACTCCTGAGCGCACTGTCAAAGGGAACTTGCCCACCAGTATATGCTGAAGTCGCCTCAGGCGGCATCAAAGAAACATCCTGCAGGTTCAAGCTAGCTGAGAACACATCACCGCCTGTGCAAAATAAGCTGACGCTGACGGCAACACCGTCAACCAACTCTTGAGCCACAAAATGGCTGCCTGATGATTCGCTAGCGGCTTTGGCAACTGCCCCTGCCAATTGCTGCTCATTGTGAACGACACTTAATCCTACACAGCCGACACCGTCCACAGGCTTAACTATCAACGGAAAACCTAAACTGCCGCAGATCGTCTGCTTGATTCTCGCTGCGTCGTCGAAGGCGTTAACAATCACCGTTGCGGGCGTCTGTAATCCCTTCGCCTTTGCACGCTGAAGCAGAGCTGCTTTATCTGAGACACCTGCAATGGCGTTGGCACGGCAATTCAACGACGGCACATCTGCCTGTTCAATATCGGTTACAAGCGACTGCAGCACTTGGTTGGATTCGGGCGCAACTATGTAAACTGCATCAACTGATTTGGAAGCTTTTTGGATAGCTGCGTTAACCTCTTGGAAAGAAGAAACAGGAATTATGCAGTCTGCTTCTAAGGGCGGATTCAGTGCCGCAATTCGCGCGTCAAGCACCGTGCACACGGAGTGCCCTGCCGCTTTGAAATCCGCGGTTAGCGTTCTCAGCATGCTGAAGCCTTCGCTTAAAATGCTGACTGGCAGCGGCTTGTCGGCGAAGCCTCCTCCAGAAACATGCTCATACACTAGAAGCCTCAAAGTGTTCCACCCGTTTCGCTTAGTTCTTTCAGGAACGCTGTTATGTGCCGTTTCTTCAAGTGCGGCATCACCACTATTCGGATGCAGTCAAGGCGTGGCACGTAAGAGACAAACCAGCCGCGCTGCCGCAATGCCTTTACCAACCGCTTCGAGTCTGAACTGCGGAACGCAACAATATTCAATGCTGGTTCAGTTACAAGTTCAAAACCTTGCGATTTAAGTCCAGCAGACAGAAACTGTGTTAACTTGAGGCAGTGGTTAACCGTTTTCGTGAAGCCTTCGCGGCCTAAAGATTCGAACACTGCCCACGTTGCCGCAACTGAAGCGCCGCTTCTTGTACCCACAAACGTGTACTGTGAGTCTTCAGTTAAGTAAGGCGTTTCCGTCTTAATATGATCAAGGCATGTGCTGTCTCGGAATAGGATTCCGCCTGCGGGAACCGTTGCTAACCCCATCTTGTGCGGGTCAACCGTTATGGACTTCACGCCTTCCAAGCGAAAATCAAACGCAGGCGCATTTTCTAAGAAGGGCACCATAAGCCCACCTAACGCTGCATCAACATGCAAACAAACACCATGCGCCAAGGCAATTTCAGAAAGCTTTCCAATCGGGTCTACTGCGCCTAATTCAGCGGTACCCACAGTGCCCACCAGCGCAATTGTATTTTTGTTTATATGCTGCTTGACTGAGGCAGGGTCAACCGCAAAGGAACTATCTAAGCTTGCTTGAATTGGCTTTATTCGCAGCAAACTGCATATCTTGTTGAAGGAGAAGTGCGCTGATTGCGGCAGCACAACTTCAGGGTTACTGACACTTGCCATGTTCCGCGCAGCTAGAAGCGCCAGCAAATTAGCTTCTGTTCCGCCTGAAACAACAAATCCCGCCGCGTTTTCGCCGTGCAGAAGCGCTGCCAGTTTGCCGATGACTTCTTTTTCCAGCCGCAGAGTGCCCGGAAATAAGCCTGCGTCGCCCAGATTTGAGTTTAAAAACAGCCTATGCGCGATTTTAGCTGCTGGATGCGGTTCTGTGCACATTGAGCAGAAGATGCGCCCGTCTTGGTACTTACGGTCTTGTTCGCGAATTTTCCTCAATTCAGCTAACACTGCTTTGCGGTTTCGCCCTTTAGTTTGCACTGTCAAAACTCCTTCTTCTCACTGTTCTAAGCCAGCGTGTTTCTCTATGTGCCGTTTAGCCTCAACAAGTGCGCGCACGTTTTCTCTGGTGATTCGACCGCTCAATCGGTCGCTGTTAGTGCACGCTGCACCTCTTAAGCCCACGATGTCAGCGTTTAAAGCGTAAACTGCAGGCAAATCTTCTTTCTGCAAGGAACCTGCTAACGCCGCTTTTAAGCCATACGCGTGTGCAGCGTTAACGAATGTTCTAAGTTGCTCTGTTGTGAGGAAAGTGAAGAGGTTTTTGCCGTCTTTAACTGCCGTGTCAATCATTGCCACGTCAGCTTCAGCCTCGCGGGCGATGTCAGGCACAAGCAAAGGGTCAACTGAGCCTATTCGCTTGGCGTCAGCATATCCCGTGGCAACCACCTTGATGGAAGAGTTGCAGTTTTTTACTGCTTTGGTGACGCTTCGCATGAGGTAAACGGCTTCTTCCTTGGTTTTTACGCCGTAAAGCCCAACTTTAACGTAGTCGACACCTGTTGTTGCCGCGCCTAAGGCAGCTAATGATACTGCACATGGCAAGTTTGGCGCATCACCTATTGCGCAGCTAACCTCAATGTTTGCTGGTGTGATTTCTCGGATCCGCTTTATTATCCATGGGAAACTGGCGCCTAACGCGCCTTCATTCGGGTTTTTAACGTCTATTATGTCCGCGCCACCTGCGATGGCTTCTAAGGCTTCTTTTTCGTCTGTTGGGCTTATGAGTAACTTCAATGTAGGTCATATTGATGCGGAATAACATTGCCTTTAAAGTTTTTGCTACCCAACAGCTAAACCGCGCCGCTTATGCCTTCTGCGCAACAGTAAACCAGCCGCTACACCCGCGCAGACAGCTACAGAAACGATTGTTATCACTACTAGAGGTATGGGCAAATATTGTGTTTCCCAATTCCACGTGACGCTTGAAGGCTGAGTTATTGTAAATTGGGTATTTAGTGCTACTCCTGATACTGGGGCGCTACCTGTTCCTGTCCAGCCAGTGCAGCTATATTGGAATATGATTGTTCCTGTTACAGGCGAGTCCACTGAAGCTGTCACGGTTGTGCCATCATCAAACCAGCCGCTCATCGGCGTAGGCGCGCCATAAGGCGAATTCACCGTCAGCAGGTACTGCCGCGTCCAAGAAGCTACTTCAGAAACGGCACTATTCATTATTAATTGAACTGAATTAGTTGCGCCTGTATAGTTGCAAATGCCTGTGCCAGTCCAACCGTTCCAAACGTAGCGTTCACCTTCATCAGTTGAAGGCTCCGTAGCGGAAATATCTACTTCAGCGCCGGCGTCATACCAGCCGTTGCTGGGGCTGACTGAACCAAAATTCGTAGACATTTCTAAATAGTATTGGGTTTTCCAGTTGGCAGTCGCCGACTTGGCGGCGTTCATAGTAATGCTATTGCTGGTTAATCCCGTCCCAGATGCGTCGCTGCTCCATCCAGTGAAGACATACTGGACGCCAGTTCCGCCTGAAACAGTTCCAGCCGATAACGCCGCGGTAGCTGTTGCACCCGTATCGTACCATCCGCTGCCACTAGACGAACCATGCGCAGAATCAACAGTTAAGTAGAACTGTTGTTTCCAACTGAAATCTATGGCGTGCACAGCCGCTACATCAGTGAAAGTGTAGGCTGTTCCAGATGTGAGACTGCCGCCGTCAACGCGGTAGCCTGTGCAAACCCATTGGTTATTGTTTGATGTGACGTCGGCGGGGCTGGCGACTGCAATTGTGAAGTCTTCGCCTTCATTGACCCATGCTGAAGCAGCAGGTGCGCCATGTGCGCTGTTTACTTGAATCCAGAATTGCTTTCTCCAGTTGAACACTATTGTGTGTGCTGCCTGCACGTTGGTGAAAGTGTAGCTTGTGCCCGAAATGGCTGTGTCTCCGTCTATACTGTAGCCTGTGCATGCCCATTGCTGCTCGTTCGGCACAGTGTCAATTGGGCTGGTCACTGAAACCGTGAAGCTGCTGCCTTGGTCTACCCACTGTGAAGCTGTTGGAGCGTCAAGGCTGCTGTCAACCGTTATGTAGTATTGGGTTTCGTATGTGACTGTGAAGGTGGCGCTTGACTGTATTGTGAAGGATGTTTGATCTGCGGTCGTGTAGCGTTGAGTGGCAGAAGCGTAGATAGGATTGTCAATTGTCAGCGTCGTTCCTGTATCAACGTAATCTGAAAAAGTGCTTGCCACGATGTTTCCTGTTTTGGAGACGCCGCCCTGCAAATAGTGCACTACGTTAGCTGCGTCGGTAAACCCAAGCGTGTTTAATGTCACGTTAACCGCGCCCAATACTTGACTTGACAGCGTGAAAGCGCCGCTTCCCGTGGTTTCTGTTGCCCTTTTCACGACCAAATAGTATGTTCCCGTGTAAGGCGCAGTTACCCAAAACTGTTCCATGCCGCCAGTAGTTGCGTTAATACTTCTCTTCACTATCACGGGTTCACCGTAATTAGTGCCCATTGAATTGTAAAGGTACAAATCATAATCCGCGCCAGTTGGCACGTTGAGGCTGAAGCCGTATTTGCCGCCTGCTGCGAGCTGAACGTTTCTCGCCCATGCTAATTTTTGTCCGAGAACCGAAATGTCCACAAGCGCCGGCGGCATGCCTAAAGTGCCCGTTTCAACTGTTCCGACCGCGTATGACTTCAAGACAGCGTCTACAGCGGCATCCAAGTTTACTCTGCCGTAGCCTTCATGGACGTCCTTACCGCCGCGGTTAAGCGTCGGCGACGCATACGAAGTACCTGTTTCTCGGATGTTAGGATACGTCTCGGTTGCCGTCATCAACAAAAGCATTTTAGGCTGTAAGGCTTGGCTTCGTGTCCAAGTCCATGTGGCGTATCCACCCATAGCTTGAATAACAATTTGAGCACAGCCTGAGATGACTGGTGCCGCCATTGAGGTTCCCTGCATTGGGGCAGCATCATTAGCTTGCGCATCTGTGAACTCACCTTCTCCATCGTTGTAATTGGAGTCTGCGCTAAACAAGGGCATTGCATAGTGACTGCCGCCTGGCGCAGTGATGTCAGGCTTGACGGTCGCGCCAGTGTATCTTGAGGTCCCGCCTTGACTGCTGTAGCTGGCTATGTTGTCGAATTGGTTCATGGCTGCTACAGTTATGACTTCGTCCACTGAAGCAGGAGAATATATATTGTTGTCTCCTGTTGCATCGTTTCCCGCTGAAACAACGACTGTGACGCCGCTGCTCACCAGATTTGATATAGCTGTGTCCACTAGGGATTCTTCACCGTCAAATCCTATGCTCAGGCTGGCAACAGTTATGTGGTAGGTAATCCTGTTTGTGATTATCCAGTTTATGCCGGTAAGTAAATCTGTCGTTGTCCCTGAACCTGTAGAATCTAGAACTTTTACGCCTACCAGCTTTGACTGCGGCGCTACGCCTGTCCAAGCTGAAAAGCCATCTGACACGGGCGTGTAAGGCCATGACACGGTGTAGGTGACGTAGACGTCGCCTAATCCTGTTGTCGGCAACATTATGTGGTACATGTTGTAGCCGCCTGAGGGCGGTGAAGCGATGTTATATGTTAGTGTGTAAACGGTGTTTGCGCGTGATGTGATTACTGAGGCAACTTGGGTCCAAGAGGCATAGTTGAGGGTTTTGTCGCCATACTTGAGCACTAGTGAAGAAAGCTTGGCTGTACCAGTGCCTACCCATTTCACGCTAATGGCTATTGTGCCCGTCGTGTTAACCATTACGCCGCCGCCGAACCATGTTCCGCTACCAGAAAGCACGTTTCCATAAGTGGCTGTGGCGCGTCCTGAGCCGTCTACACTGAAGAAGCCGTCGCCGGCAGCTATTCCAGCCACATGCGAGCCGTGTCCGTTATCATCAATAGGCGAAGTAACAGTGCTCACCGTATTTTTCCAGCCGACTATTTTTTTGGAAAAATCTTGGTCACCGTAGCCAGACGAGAAATCGATGTGCGAAGCGTCTATGCCTGTGTCTATTATTGCAGTTGAGGAATCGGGGTCACCTTGAAGTCCCAGAGTGTTCCACACGTAGGTTCTGGCGCCTATTTGCTGCGTTGCGTACGCAATGCTTGCCGTACCAACGGCTTCTTTTTCGACCAGCAGCACGTTGGAGCATTGCTGAGTGAACAGGGCAATGGCGTTGTATGGTATTATGCCGCCGAACCCATATGTGGCTTCTGTCCAAGGAGATGTTGTTAAATATCCGCCTGATGAGATGAAATCGGCTGCATCTTCAGTTGTTGGCGCAGTTTTTAGCATGACGGTAACGTTCACGTAATCCTGTGCGGTGCCGTTTGCTGTTCTGTTGGTAATTTCTTGGTCGAGGCTGTCTGCTATTGCGTTGTTGTTTTGGTCAATCCATGTTGGCTTTGAAATCGTGGGCGTGAAAGAATCATCTTGTTCTGAAGCGAGTGCAACGGGAGTTTCCGCTTGTGCGTGGGTTGGGCTGAGGATTAACGTAGAGAACGCTGCAAAAACTAAAATTATGACGAGGAATGCCCAAGATATTGCAGTTTTTTTGTTCGTTTCTCTCTGCATTTCGTTGTTCACGTTTACTGCGAAGTCGTGTGTCTTAACATAGACAGAGAACTTATTTAAACTAAGTGAATTGGGAATAACGGTAGACTTTTCTGCTGGTTGCCCATTAACAGAGCAGTGAGGCTAACGCGTTGAAGGTTATTCCAGTTGTTGATATTTTAGGCGGCGTTGCGGTTCACGCTGTCAAGGGCAGAAGAAGCGAGTACCAACCGCTTAAAAGCGTGTTGTGCCCTTCTGCAGACCCTTTGGCTGTTGCTTCGGCGTTTAAGGCGCTTGGTTTCCGCGAGCTTTACATTGCAGACTTGGATGCGATTATGACTGGGCACCCAAATTTTTCGATTTTGAAGCACATAGCAGACGCGACTGGGCTCAGCCTCATGGTTGATGCGGGCGTAGCTGATCTTGAAAGAGCAGGAAAACTGTTGGCGAACCATGTTTCAAAGATTGCCATTGGCACAGAAACCCTGCCACATATTGATTTTGTCGGAGAAGCAGTTAGATTTCTCGGGAAAGAGCGCGTTATTGTTAGTCTTGATTTGAAAGGCGGAAAAGTACTCAGCGGGTTTGAACTGGGCAAGTTCAGCAATCCCTTGGAACTTCTGCGAGAATTTTATGGAATGGGCATAGGGCAAATTATCGTGCTGGATTTGGCTAGAGTTGGCAGTGGGGAAGGAGTGAATACGCTTCTTTTGAAAGAGATTCTGAAATTTCAAGGACTTGAAGTACTTGCTGGCGGAGGCGTGCGGGATATTACTGATTTGGTGGAACTGCAAAATACGAACGTACACGGCGTCTTGATTGCTACTGCGTTGCATTCGGGAAAAATCTCGCTGAAAGAGCTGAAACAAGCGGGGTTTCTTTAAGGGTTACTGGGTGAGTACTGTTCCGTTCCAGAATATGATTTTGCTGTAGGGATATGGACTGTAATCTGTAATTTCGTCGTAAATTACGTCCAGTTTATCGCCATACTCTTCCAAATGGCTGTTGAGGCTAACGCATAGTTCGTCTGAAAACGCGGTGGCTTCACTTAATCCCCAGATTCTGTCGGTTGGTCCGCGAAAGCCATATGCAAAATCCTTGGGGAGAACAAAGGCTACTCTGTCCTCAAAGTCGGCGCTTGTCCGAGGATGCGCCTCGGCGTATTGCCAAAACCTTTTCAATGCGTTCAAGTGTTCTTCTTGCAAAGTTCCATGCGTGTAGTTCTTGTTAGTGTCAAAAACCACTAGGTATTCTGCGCCGTTTTGGTACGCTAAGACCAAGTCGTCATAAAGGGCTTCACCTGACTCGAGGTATGGTGGTTCGGTGTAGGTCCACGTCATCATTACTCCCCAATCTTTGTTTTGAGCCGTAGCTGCGCCTCTGCATAAAGCTACGTTTAGTTGCCTGCTGTAGTTCCAGCCGAACTCGGCGAAGACGACATCGTATCCGCTTAGATAGTCGAACCAGTAAAGCGCGTAATCTGAAGTGAACGAGGTGAAATTCGCAGAAACAGGGAAACTTTGCGTAACGTAGTTTATACTCCTGTTTAACAGGGAGATGAATTGGTTGCGTGCATGAGTGTCATTGTCTGCTTTCCAAACGGGTCGCCACTTGTAAATGTCCAATTGCCGTCCGCCAACTTCATCGTAAATATAGAAGCCTAAAAACTTGTCACCCCACTTGCTTGTGGCATTTTCAAGCCACTGAGTATCAAAAGGCTCCTCGGTGAAAAGTACGAACGATAAGCCTTTATCATACAGGTACTGGCAAGCATCATCCAATTTCGTAGTGTTGTACGTTATACCCGTGCTGCCTAACACAAAAAAATTCGTGTAAGGGCTAATCGCGTCAACAAGCGTTTTGATTTCGTCAAGCGAATCGTAAGCCGCATCAACACCTACAAAAAGTTTTAAGGGTTCACTCTGAGAATGCACTTCCTCCATAAAGGCGAAGCGCAGCAAAACCGCAGATAGCAGCAAAGCAACAAGAATGAGCGCAATCCAGACGTATTTCTGCTTCATTGACGTTCAGTATTTATTATTGGTGAAGAGTGAAATAAGCGTTTTTCCAAATCAATGCAGGATTGCTATGCAGAAAAGGCTCTCTGCTCGGAAACAATTAACCCTCCTTTTGTAAAGGCTGGAACGGTGGGACGCCCAGCGTTAGTTTTCAGTCAAATGGGCAAGGCAAGTTTTATAACCGTTAAGCCAGCTAAAAGGTAAGCAGGGGATAAGGGCAAATGCTGCTTAAAGATGAAACTATTTTAGCTATAGGCATGCTGTCTATGGCTTTAGGCATATTAATTGGTCGCTTTCTACATTTTGAGTATTTAGGGTTCTCAGTTACCGATTTTGTGGAAGGCATGCTTGTCGGTTTGTCGCTGGTGATGAACATCACGTACTTAGTACTACTGAGGCGAAAAAGATAAACTCGGCGTATGATTGTTTGAAAACGATAGAAACACAAGTATTGCGGAAACGAGGTAATACGTTAGTTACTAATGTGCTTGCACAAAACGGCACCAAAAAGTGAACTAGAGACTTCACAGAGGAAAAAAGATTTACCTGAGAACAAAAATTAAAGAAGCATAATACACTGGGAGCATGATGACCCATTGAAGAGAAACATGGTTTTTCTCATAACAGTTGCCCTTATCGCTGTTGTTGCCTGTGCCGCATTGTACACGGTTTGGCAGCTTAAATCCACTTCAACCGTGACTGAGGACAAGGAAACACTGTTCCAGGTTTCACCGTTTAACACGTTTGCCCAAGGGAACTATGATGGCATCGTCGCGTATGGAGAATTAGCAGAACACGGCGACTTTGGAATAGGCACACTTGACGGCTTGAATGGAGAAATGATTGCTTTAGACGGCGTTTTCTACCAAATCCCTGTTGATGGCGTGCCTAGACAAATAGGCTCCAGTGAAAAGGCGCCTTACGCAACAGTTACGTTCTTTGAAGCAGACCAAACCAGCCACGTTGCCGACGCCATGAACTACTCAGAGCTAACCGCGTACATCAACGGTCTTTTGCCCAGCGAAAACGCGATTTACGCTATAAGAATCCACGGCACGTATGATTACGCGGAGACCCGAAGCGTGCCACTGCAAACGAAGCCATATCCAGCGCTTACAGAAGCCATAAAAAACCAAACAGTCTTCACGCTAAGTAACGTTGCGGCAACCGCAGTTGGCTTCTGGTTCCCAACCAGCATGGACGGTGTAGATTTCACAGGATACCACCTCCACCTAATAACTGATGATCATAGCGCGGGCGGACATTTACTCGACTGCATTGTAAAAGACGCGACTGTTGAAATTGACCAAACGCGCCAGTTCAACCTAGTTCTGCCCTGAAAAGACAACGCTGCAGAATAGAAAAATGACAGCCCATAAGAAGCTGCTACAGCCGCAAAAACAAGAATTTTCAACAACACATAGGCGCATATGGTCTGACATTTAGAATTCATGCGGCACGATAAGCCTCTTATGTAAGCAATAGTAAGCGTTAAATGCTGAATTGTTGTTCGCTGTTTATGCCATTTCCAATTGTTCGAGTGGTTTTTTGTCTTTCATTTTCGTGTAGATAATTTTTAGAAGCTGCTCTATTAGGAGATCTTCTATGCGGTTGCTTTCCGCTTCAGCTTTGTCAGGATTCTTTATTTGAGCTGCGTGTGCTAATGCATGAGCTTGAATAGCGCGGCCCATTTCAGTCAAGTCAGGTATTAGTGCGATTTCAACTCCGCATTCACACTTAATTAGCCATTGAACTTTTTTATCGGAATTGGATGCATACAATGCTGTATCATCTCTGTGAATTTAAAATAATTTTCTGTGAATACGCTATTGTATAATTGAGAATTTAATTTTTTCGATTCAGCCATCCATTGCGCCATTCCGAAGTGCTTTCGGCTTCGGCTTTTAGAATAAGAGTGGCTGCATGAATAACAGGAGCAGTTGTGGCAATTAATGCTGGTTGGTCAAGTGAAACTTTAAAAGTTAAATTGGTCACAGTGCTTTTCTGATAAGTATGAAGAAGAAAGTTGCTGTGGCTGCGGTTTTCTTGGTTTTAATCATAAGCATAGCCGCGGTGATAATCTATATTCAACTGTCAGCGCCAAAAGTGCTTATAACGTACCATGGTGAGAATGTTGTTCCCGAAGGTCTAACAGGCTTCCCAAATATTACGAATTACCCGTTTTTTTATTCTTGGAATTTAACACTGGTAAACATAGACAACCCTGTGAGTGGAATCGGCGTTCCCTCTGAACGTGCTCTGCAACCTTTGGTAGCAAAGTATCCGCAACTTGTAACTATTAAGATAACTAACTCTGAGGACTTGACTCTGCTCCTTGATGTAACGGCTTTTACTGGAAATATGGCTGAACAATGCTTTGTATTATTCGCAAACAGTCAGTTGAGCAACGACCAAGTAAATAGTCTTACAGAAGACTTGAACGCGCAGTTGGCGCCTACTTTAATTGACTGGTATTCTTAGAGTGGTTAAAAGCGTAGTTGTTTTCAGAAAACCTGAATAGCTGCTGTACTCCTGTTTTCTGTAATTTCTCGGTAGCAGGTGTTAATTTTGGCGATGGTTTATTTTCATTATTTACATTAAAGCATAAACTGCTCTGGCGAATAAATCGTTAAGCGTGAAGGGGTTTTAGATGATTTTGCAGATACTAATTGCTGAATTGAACATAATACAGAGGTTATGCTGTAAATATGAATGAGTCAAGAAAGGCTACTTCCACAAATCTTATACCAAAAAACTGCTAAAACAGTTTCGCGTGATATGGAACTATGCCTGAATTTGTTCATGTATGGGAAGCTGACGACCCATACGCTAAAAACGCAACTACTGGCAAACCGTTGAAACATGAAATTCGAGAGCACGCTGACGGACAATTCACGGTAGTCTCTTATAGTGCATTTGGGACGCGGACAACTTATGGGCCATATGGCAGTTTGGCGGAAGCAAAACTCTTTCTTTTCACATATAACGGTGTTCCGAAAGATTCTTGGAAAGAAGTTGAGGTTAGCACAAAGGTCAAAGCCTAAATCCGAGCCACGCAGCAACGCATTGGCATCAACTTGCGGTTTTTTAGAGCTAAAACGTAAAAACAGCAGAAGCCACAATTAGCATAATTGAGCCGCTCCTTTCGGTATTTGCTGGTTCTTGTGAAGCAGCAAGTTTTAAATGTGGTGGATGGAAAAGAGAGTGTGATGTTTTATGTCAGTTGTTGAAGAGAATAAGAGGGTTCTTCGCAGGTTTATTGAAGCCTACAATGATCGCGAGTTGAATGTGTTTGAGGAATTGGTGGCGCTTGATTTTGTTGACCGTACGCATAATCAGCGGGGTCGGGAGAAATTCAAGGAATTGTTCACTATGGCTTTCAAGGGCTTTCCTGATTGGCATGAGACTATCGAGGATATGGTTGCTGAGGGGGATAAAGTATGGGTCAGGGTTAAAGCTACGGGGACTCATACGGGCGAGTGGAATCTTTTCGGCGTGCCCCTGCCAGCGACAGGCAACAAGATAACGATGAGCATGGTTTTCATGTTTCGCATAGTTAACGGCAAACTTGTAGAGGAAGACGAGGTAGATGACCAACTGGACTTCTTCAAGCAACTAGGCTTCATCGAATACACTGAAAAGGGAAAGAAACTCTTCTTAGAAGACAACAAATGACGTAGCGGAACGCTATGCGCAAAGGGTAGCATGCGTAATTCTATCTTACGCGAGTGAAGCGGAGCAAGTGAAGGAAGCGGGAACAAGTGCCAGTTGAATTTTAATGTACAACTGTAAGTCCACAGGTGTCAGACCACAAAATCTGAGCCGGAAGAGCCCGAAATATTCTAATAGCCTCTTGCATAGCAGGAAAGAGGTGAGATAACGAATAGAAAGCGCTTAATAGCTGGAGTCGCTGTCGTGACAGCTGTAGTAATTGTCGTGGCAGTTTTTGTAGTGATTTTCTTTAAGGCGCCGCCGTCACCGCTGTTCACAGTCACGGGAAAGCAGCAGTTTACGGAGTCAGTGGGTGGAGGCTACGAAGTTTTAAGTTGGAACTTCACGTTCGCCTACAACGGTGAAAGCGCTTTGCAAAATGTAAATCTCTATTTGAACAATGGAGACACCGCGTTTAAAACGGTGCCCGAGATAACTAAGGGCTGGGTTTACGAGCGCATATGGACGCCTGAAAACACCAGTGCAAATGCGTCGATTACAGTTTCGTGGCAGGGCGGAACTGAGTATTATGAGTTTCAACCTTAACTTTTTTGGTTGAATTTAGTTTTAGCAGCGTTTTATTTCTAAACAAAGTAGAATAACGCATCCGACTATAGACATTGCGCCTACAACTATGAATGTAGTGACGAAACCGAACAATCCGGCAATGTTAGCGCCGACCAGCGCAGCTACGCCGACGCCGATTCCCGTGAGAGATGAATATACGCTCCAGTCAAAGCTTTTTTGGTTTATCTCCGAGTTTCTGCTCCAGAGACCTACCCATGAGGGATAAGCCAAGCCGCTTCCTAAACCGTGGACGATTTGAGCGGCATAAATGAAGTTCACATGGTTTGAGAAAATGTAGATTATTGGAACGGTAGAAACTATGAAGGTACCAATGAGTAAAATTTTGATTCGGAAGTGGCGATCATGCTTATCAACTAATTTTGAGCAGGGAATTTGTAGCGCGCTTTTTGTTATTATGAATATCATGCTTGCTAGTCCAGCGGCAAATATCGTGCCTCCGACTAGATTCTCTTTGATGAAAATGGAAAGTATGGGGTCTATTAATCCAAACCCTGTTAGAACAAACACGTCTGAAATGATAAGTAAAATGATCGTTTTATTCATATATTAGGTTTAGGCAGTTGGATACAAAAACGTATCTAAATGCTCAACCAAAACCGACGATAAGCTGGACATGAAAACATTTTCTGCATGCTGTCTGTAGGCTATTGTGTTGGGCATAAGAATGAGTAGCAAGAGAAAACGAAAAAAGTTCGCTCAAAATGATAGGGCGCAGTACAATTAAGTGGGGTTTGCTGAGGTTCCGGACAGAGCACACAGAATCAAAGGAGAAAAGGAAAAATGCGGTAACGATGATACCATCGTTTTTTCTGCCCGGAACCTTCTCAGCCCTTTTCTTTGCCTATGTTTTTTCTCCTTGTTTTTCACGGTTGTTGGTTGTTGCCCAAAAAAGGGGGGAAAATTGTTTTTGGTTTTCTTGCATGCTTATCGCTTCCTTAACATCAGGATTACTAAAGCGCCGACTACGATTACCACGACGATGATGCCGATGGACATGGGTATGAAGTACATGTCAGCTGCTGATTGCGGTGCAGGCGTAGGCTCTGCAGTGGCGGCTGGAGCTTCCGTAGCAACGAAGGCTGTTTCAGCGTGTGATGGCCAGTAGCCGTTTGTGCCAGCGAACGAAGCGTACAAAGTGTACTTGCCAGGAATGTCCGGTGTCCAGTCAAAGCTGTAGAAGCCTTCAGCATCAGTTGTCACCGTGCCGATGTTCCTGAAGTTGCCGTTAGCGTCCACAACATCCAAGGACACTTGGACGCCCGTGGCGTCTGCAGGACATGGCTTTTGTTGGTAGATGTAGCCCATCCAGTCGGTCATGCTTTCATCAGAAACTGCTGGAACACCGTAGGGGAAGCGTGCTGACTGCTCATCCTGTGTTGTGCCAGCGGAAATGTCTATCACTGTGCCCTTTATCATGAAGGGTGTTCCGACTGTTGCTGCGAGGTCTGGCGCTGAAACAGTAGTTGCGCTGGGTCCTCTGCCTGTAGTGTAAATTTGGTTGTCATAGCCGTTCCACCATGTTGTGAAGCCGTCTGCAATAGCCATTGATGTCGTGTGGAATGAGTTGACGAAAGACGAAAGCGTCCAGAGTTCTGTGCCGTCGGTAGCGTTAACAGCGCGCACCATTGCACCCTTGTATATCGGAGTGCTTACTGTGTGTTCTGTAGCAGCTGAGTATATCACGCCGTTGCCAATAGCCATCATAGCGGTTGGATATACGCCGTAGCCGCCGTAGTAGCCTGAAGCAGTGCTGTTGCCTTCTCCGCCGTTACCGTAAGACCACAATAGTTTTCCAGTCATCTCGTCATAACAATAGAGTACTCCTGAGAAAAATTGGCTGTAAACTTTGCCGTAGCCAATCATGGCAATGCGGTCTTCAACGCCTGCAACGCCGTAGTAGTCCCAATTAGCGGTTTCTGTAATTGCGGTTGGTCCCCAGAGTTTGTCGCCTGTGTTCATGTCGTATCCTACATATTGGCTGGTTTCCTTGTATTCTTGAAGGAAGACGTGGTTTTCAAAGTCGTATCCACCGAACCCTACACTCATGTTACCTGATGGCTGGGTGTATTGTTTCATCCAGCGTAATGAACCTACGGAGCCCTTAGCTGGGTCGAGGTTGATGGCAAAGTAGTTGTAGGGTGTCCAGCTTGCTGGGTTGAGCATGTCGCCTCCTGACGGCAGAGAGCCATTGTGGCAAAGTATCAAATCATTATAGTTAGCTGCATGAGCTTGCATTGCGCTGGTTTGTCCCATCCAGTCTGGCGCGCTTGCTGCTTGAGTAAGCCATGGCAGCGAAACGTTCCAGTCGTAGCGGGTGTTTGCACCAGACCAAATGCTAGCGTCAACATTGCCGCTGATTAACGAGGATACTCCGCTTGCTCCGTACCACAGTTTAGACGAGTTCCACTGACATAACCTGTAGTCAGGGTCTTCTTCAGTGCCTGCGTTTGCAATAACGTACTTCAAGAATTCACCGTTCGGGCCCATGGCTTCTGTGCCTGTAGGAACGTTGGTTGCGTTGAACCGCCAGCTGCCCGTATAAGCATCATAAGCTATCCAAGTGGAGCCTGAAACTGAAACTAATATGGGTTGGTAGACTCCGTGCTGGTTCGGGTTTTGAACGTCAAAGATAAGCGCGAAAGATATCTTGGGCATATCAGCATTGGACCATTTAAGTTCGCCCGTGCGTAAGTCACGGCAGACAACTGGCCCGTAATTGCTAGTGCCTGAAAAGCTATCGACGTCTCCGAATGAAATTGGCTCCGTGTATATGAGCATTCCATCGACTATTATCGGGTTAGTGTATCTGGGAATGTATGCAGTGCCCTCGAAGTAAGTCTGTCCCTGAATAGGGAACATGTCTCCTCCGACGACTCCTCCAGCTTGCAGCGGCAGCGTCCACATGACGTGGGCTGTTTGAGAACCCACAGCGTCAGAAACAAAGATTTGGTATCCAGAGAAGCTAGCGGTTGTCTGTGGTCCTCCTTCGCCGAGCCAGTTTGAGGAAATGGACCACCAGTCAGTGTTTTCACCGTAAATTGGACGAGTCCAATATTCGCTCGGTAATGGATAGCTCGATATTGTGGTTAATTGCTCTTCCTGTACAGTAAGTTTCGTGGTTGCGCTGCTAGCTAAATAAACGTCATCTTGGTAGTCCCCGCCGTAATCGTATGTTTGTCCTGGGAACTCGAACTTGAAAGTGTACTCGCCCGTTTTCTCAGGAGTGTAACTATAGTACTGCGAGGACGTTGTGTCAATGCAAACAGGAAAATCAACCACTTCAACATCTCCGTCAGGGTCAGTGATGGTCAACTTGTAGTTCTTGAACCTCATGTCATTACCCCACTGTGCACCGTTTATTACCTTGTCCATCCACATTATGACGTTCACATACTGGCCCACACCCACAGGGTTAGGCGCAACATTAATGAACGCATACGTTGGGATTTCCCAAGCAGGCGTGTGCGCAGTGGCAATCGGCAAAGCAACAAGCGTAACTGCAATAGTCAATATCAGAAACAAAGGAATAGCTACTTTAGTTTTCGAAATGGTTATTTGTATTCTTTCTCCTTTTTTTACTTATGCGCTAATCCATTCCTGACAAATACTATTTAAAGTTTTCCGAAAGTTAGGCCTATAAACACAAATAATAAACTATAAATTCAATTTAATGTTAAAAAATGCATAGAACAAGAGGTGCGAACATCAGTAAACCCCAGCGGAATTTTTTTCTCCTGCGAAACAGACTACGATCAAAACCAAACAGCAAACCAACAGGTAATGCCACTCGAAAAGACCACACCTCTCCTTTATACAAGGAGGTATAGACAATCGCATACAATAAATTGTAAAGGCATCAAAAAAAGGGTATTATGGGAAAAACCAGTCTTACGCCATGCTTAAACTGTTATGAGCTCGACGTTCAACGCTGGTTTCACAGCTTCCGAAATTCGCGAAGCAACAATGCGCTTTATGCCCTTTTCAGCTGCAATGTCAACGATGCGCTGAGTTATTATGCCGTCGAATACTACTGTGTCAATACCTTTTGCTTGCTGCAGTTTTTCAGCCAATTGACTTACTGGTAACCGTTCAATCTGTTCAAGTTTTTCGTTGAGAAGAACCGCTTCAAGCGTGCCTTGCAGCGTCTTTGCAGTCTGGCTGATGGAATCTGGAAGCTCCGTTTTTTGGCGTTCTTTCTTCGGCTTGTAAAGCTCCGACACCGCGACTCTAGATTCCAACGCTTCTGTGATTTCTTTGCAGTTGCACTCTTCGATTTCTTTCCCTCTAGGCGCACGACCAACAAAACGTATGCTAGTGACTTGCAGCAGCTCTTTGAGAATTAAATCTCCACCTCGGTCACCATCTAACAGCGCAGTGCACTCTTTCTCTTTGGTAAGCTTCTTTATTGACTCTGGAACCTTGGCGCCTTCAAGCGCTACGGCATTGAGTATTCCACACCGCATGAGATTGATTATGTCTGCTCTGCCCTCCACGATTATTACTTCTTTTGCGTTTTCAAGTCCTGGTCCTGCAGGCAATTCTTCTGAGCCGTATTTGTCAACCTTGCCGATTTTCATCGTATCGCTGATTTCCTTGTAAACCTCATCTACAGTAGGCATTGATTCAATGTTCCATTTGTGAAGAATTTCTTTCGCTCGGTCAATTATGACTTTGCGTCTAGCTTCACGAATATCCTCTATCTTGTCAAGATTCACTTTGGCTGAACATGGTCCAACGCGATTTATGCTTTCAACACTTGCAGCAATTAACGCGGTGCTAACCCTGTCCAAGCTGGTGGGAATGGTTATTGCGCCCGTTGTGCGGTCGTTTTTTGAATGCAGCTCAATTTCTATGCGTCCAATGCGTCCTGTTTTCTGGAGTTCTCTGAGGTCAAGTTCTGGTCCGAAAAGTCCTTCGGTTTGCCCGAAAACTGCACCTATAACATCTGGTTTTTCAACTACACCTTCAATTTCAAACCTAGCGTGTATAACGTACTTTATAGTAAATGCTTGGGATGTTCCCGTAAGCGTACACCTCCTAGTTTAGTGAGTTCTGAGTTAAGTTTAACCGCATGAAACGCGAGTTTTCTCGCAATTCACGTGATTATCTACTGTTACTTTATTAATTAGCTTTATGAAACGTGAATCTTCCTCTTTAAGCTTTCTGCACCGTCACAGTGCAATTTTCGACAACACACATATAAAAAAACTGAGCCAGGTAGACCGCAATCGCCCTGCCAACCAGCAGTAACGCTCATTTTTGGATTAAAAAGCAATAAAACCAGATTAACACGCGTAAATTTCTGCACGCAACAAGCATTGAACAACAAAATGAGCGCGACACCCCTGCAAGCGCCGATTAGTTCTTATATGAAGCTCTTACACAAGAATCAGTAGAGGAACAAAACAACGTGTCGCGAAAACAGCGCAGATACTCACTGAAATCCAAAGAAGCAAAAACACTTCTGAACAAGGCTTCTGAAAAACTCAAAATCGACATAGGAACAATTGTGACAGCGAAAATAAACATTGAAGTCATAGAATCCGATGTTGGCGAAGTCTTCTTAATCAACGGCAAACCCTTGCTGTTCAAAGCTGATGCAGAAATTTTTCCAACTCTGCTCTTCAACGAAATACATGGGCACATGCCGAAAGTAGTCGTTGACATGGGCGCTGTTCCCTACGTGTGCAATGGCGCGGACGTTATGGCGCCTGGCATTTTACGAATTGAAGGAGAATTCACCAAAGGCGCTATTGTTGTGATAGTGGATGAGAAACACGGAAAACCGCTCGCCATAGGCGAAATCCTATACGACGCAGCAGAAGCAAGAAACGTCAAGCAGGGCGTAGTTGTCAAAAGCGTGCATTTCGTCAGCGACAAAATCTGGAACTTCGCCAAAACAATCGTTGCTTAAAGCCTAATGCTGCTGCGAGATTATGCTGGTTTGGAGAGAATTTCTTCTCTTCGGAATATTTTCATTCCACCATAGAATATAGCAATGTCTACGAGCACTAGTATGCCTATGACTGCGGCCAGTATGGCTGGTCCAAGGACCAAGATGCCGGAGATTTGCGCGAAAACTAGCCCCAGCACTGGCAGCAGTAGTACGGCGCTGATTTGTTGAGCTTCCTTGAAGCCTTTGACCTTAGCGGATATCACAACGGTTAAACCTATGCTGCATAGAGCTAAGCTAGGGGCTACTCCGAAAATCATTATTAGAAAGTTCGTGTTTGGAAGCAGTAACATGCCGTTGAACATTCCAAACGTGATGATGTCAACTATGGTTGCGTAAACACTGAAGGACACCAGCGTAACTATCATGGCTGGAATGAAACTAACCAAAATTTTTCCCAGCAGCAGCTCACTGTCCGAGATAGGCGTAGCCAAAAGGGCTTCAATAGTTTTTCGTTCTCTTTCACCTGCAAAACTGTCGGAAGCCATAACACTGGACGCCATTACTGGAATTATAAGGAAGAACGGTGCAAAGAAGTACAGCACCATAATGTAGACCCCAATTTGGTTTGGAGTCATTTGAGCAATTTGCGCTTGGACATCTGGCGGCAAGTTAGGTATTAGCGATGGAAAATCCTCGGTTGTCATGTTTTGTGTTGGTGTGCTTGAAATAAAAGTGATTGCAATTGGAAAGACTACTGAAAATATGACCGGCAGAATGATTATTGGCATGAGCACTTGCCAGTTTCGTTTGATTTCAAGCCAGTCTTTTTTGAAAACTAACCATGCCTTATGCATATTCATTGTGTTTCTCCTCCCTTTATCAGTTTAAGATACGCCTCTTCCAGTGAAGGACGAAACACGTTAACTGAAAGAACGCAACCTTCCGCCTCTACGATGGCACGCACAATTTCAGGCGTGGCTAAACGGGCATCCTCAACGCTCACCAGAAGCATGGTGGCTCCCTGCTGTTCAATTTCGACCTCTTTAACCTTACTATTCGCCTTAACTGCCTCCACAATCCTAGAAGTCACCTGCACTAAGCCAACTTGGATAACTGGTTTGCTGCTTATTTTTTCACGCAACCCATCAGGCGTACCAATCAGGAGGCAACGACCTTTGTTCATTATCATCACTCGCCTACACAGTTTCTCCGCGTCCTCCAGATGATGCGTACTTAACAGTATAGTGCATTTTTCACGCTGGCTCAACTGCGCCATAAGATCTCGAATTTCCTTCGCAGACTCCGGATCCAAACCAGCAGTGGGCTCATCCAGAAACAGCACTGGTGGCCTATGGACAGTAGCGCGGACGATTGCCAGTTTTTGCTTCATGCCCTTGCTGAACGTAGCCACTTTATCGTTTCTGCGTTCCCACAGGTTGAAAAACTCCAGTAACTCCTGAATTCTGTTGTGCCTTTCGTCAGCATTGTTGATTCCATAGGCTTCGGCGAAGAAATTCATGTTCTCGTAAGCTGTCAGTCTCTCGTAGAGGCTAGGGTTCTCGGTGAGTATGCCTACTGACTGCCGCACTTGCAGTGGATCACGGCGGATATCGTATCCTGCAACCGTGGCTGTACCGTTTGTGGGAGAGAGGAGGCACGCCAGCATGCGTATGGTGGTTGTTTTTCCTGCTCCGTTGGGACCTAGAAACCCGAAGACTTCGCCTTTTTCAACGTGTAAGCTGACGTTGTCTACGGCTGTTAGGTTTCCGAATGTTCGAGTGAGGTTTGTTGTGTCAATCATGCCCTGTGCCATCCAGCGTTTGATTGTTTAACGGTTTTAAGCGGCAAATAAGTATTTAACCTAGATGAAACCGCTTTCATAACATGAAACTACTAAAATTCCTTGACCAAAAAGGCACAGTGCTCGTTTCCGACCCGCTCAACCAAACAATCCTCAAAAACCTAGTCCTAGCGGAATACTCGGTGTCCGAATTAGCCAAAAAACTCAGCATGCCCACCCTGAAGATGTGGAGAAGAATGCAGAAACTAGTCAAAGCCAACCTAGTAGAAATTGCTAGAACCGCGTGTGTGGGCAATATGGAAAAGAAAATGTATCGTGCAGTGGCAGCAGGTTTCATTTCAGAGCACCAATATTTTGAGTTGAAGCCTAAAGATTCAAAGCTGAAGGATGCGTTCAAAATCTACTCTGATATTCAAATAAAAATCGCGACAAAAATGTCAATGTTCGGTGATGTTCCCGAAAAAGCGGATCCAGTTGACTTCGCCATATTCGCGAGCATGCATGCGTTTGTTCAGGTATGCAAAGACCCCGCGACACAGGCTAAATTAGTGGCGCTTGAAGAGAAACTGGCTAAATTTCAAATGCAAAGCAACTTTAAGCAGCAGGGTTTTCAGAGCTTTTCGTATTAGGATTCTTCTATGCGTGTCTTTTCCAATTCTTCCTCAGTTAACTCTGGCGCAACCGTCAGCTTCTGCTGCTTTTCCTGTGAAGGCCATGTCACTGAGTCGTTAACTGATGAATAAATGTTGAACCAAGTGTACCTTCTGCAAGCGGGGCACTGCATTAAATGGTAAGGACCCGGCATGCGGCGAGAAGATTGCAATTAAAAACTTCTCTTCGAAGACGTTTCCGCATTTCTTGCATTTGAGGCGTACCATAGCAAACACCAGCAATTGAGTAATTACGAGGGCATTCCCGCTTAAAGATGCTGGCTGGCAAAATGCAGAAAAAGAGAATGCCGCACTAATTCACAGGGATTTTGGGCTGAGTGAGCTCAAATTTGTAATCTTAATTGTCGTTTCATAAGGCACTTATCAATTAAATCCAAATCAGATATGTTGATTCAGGCTTGAAATTGAGAAACGCTTAACTGTTGAAACATACTACATAAGTAGGAAGAGAGGAGTAACTTGCCCGTATTAGGTGTATTCCGCAAAGCGAAGAAAGACGAAGATGAAAAAACAGAAGCGTCTCCTCCTCCAGAAAACACAGAAAACGCAGGCAAAACCTACCTGAAAGCTATGCCGCTCCGCGACTTATCCGACTTAGACACTATCAAGAACGAAGTGAAAAACGGCAACATCCTAATTCTGCGTATAACGCCGCTCGCAAGCAAAAGCATCGAAGACGTGAAACGCGCAGTAAACGAGTTGTACACGTTCGCTGAATCCGTCAGCGGCGACATTGCCCGCTTGGGCGAAGAGCGAGTGGTCATTTGCCCTCCGAACATAAGAATTTGGCGAGAAAAAACGCCTGTTTCGAATGAACCGGTGCCTACAGCAGCCTAAACGTTTCTAGAATTGACGGCGCAATGGCGTTGATGCTTGCTTTTTTATCCATGAAATTAGTCAAGTTTGCAATTTTTGATTTTTCTCCGTGGCACACGAAAATTCTTTCAGGCATAGGCTTAAGATGTGTTAAGTAACTGACTAGCTGCCGCCTATCTGAGTGCCCTGAAAAACCTTCAATAGATTCCACTTGCAGTTTGACCTGCACTACAGCCATTTTACCTTCGTTATCCATCATTGTAACTTCGCTTACGCCTTTTTGCACGCGTTTGCCCATTGTGCCCTCAATTTGGTAACTGACAAAAATTATCGTGTTTTTATCGTCGTCAGCCCAGTTCTTGAAGTATTCAATCACAGGTCCGCCTTCAAGCATCCCCGAAGTTGCCAAAACAATGCAAGGTTCGCCATCAATTATGCCTTGCCTTACGCTGGGGTGCTCCACAATGGTGAAGTAATCTGACTGGAACGGGTTAACCTCTTCATGGAGAATGCTGTGGCGAACTTCTCTGCCCAAATACTCTGGGTACGCAGTGTGAATGGCTGTTGCCTCTGAGATCATGCCTTCAATGAACACGGGTGCTTCCTTCATCAAGCCGCGTTTCATGTAACCATCAATAATCAGCATTATTTCTTGCGCTCTGCCCACTGCGGGCACAGGAATAAGCACTTTGCCCTTGCGCTCCAAAGTTGCATTTATAATATGCGTTAAATGTTCCTCTGCTTCAACTCTGGAAGGCATAATATCGTCTGCTCCGCCGTAGGTGCTTTCGGTGATTACGGTTTCAACACGTGGAAACTCGGTTGCCGCCGCTTCCAGCAGCATGGTTCTTGAAAACTTGTAGTCGCCAGTGTAAACTATGTTGTGCAAGCCTTCACCAATATGCAAATGCACCATGGCAGAGCCTAATATGTGCCCAGAATTATGCAGAGTTAACCGAATGTCCGGCGCAATGTCAGTCACCACGCCGAACCGCAAAGGAATAGTGTGCAAAACGCATTCGCGAACGTCCTTCTGATCATAATAGGGTGTTATTCCCTGTTTATTCGCCACATCCAAATAGTCCAACTGAAGCAGCGTCATCAAGTTTGAAGTGGGCGCAGAGCAGTAAACAGGTCCGTCATAGCCGTATTTGTAGAGAAAGGGCACCAAGCCGCAGTGATCCAGATGCGCGTGGCTTATGACCACAGCATCCAACGAGTCCATCTGGAATTCTGGGGAATCAAATCTTGGAAAAGTTTCAAATGGACGTTGGGAGCCAGGGTTAACGCCGCAGTCTAAGAGAACGCTGCTTTCGCGTGTTTTGACGAGGAACGCTGAGCGGCCTACTTCTTGGGCGCCTCCGAGCACGGTCAGCCGCACGTCGCCGACGTCGTAGGTTTTCGGTCGGAAGATTCTCTCGCCTATGGTGCGCAGGATTCTTTCGCGTTCTTTGCTTTCAGAATGAAGGTAATGCCGCATGTGAGTGACCATTTTTGAGCGCAGCGGTGGGCTTCTTAACACGTGGGGTCGCCACTTGGTTTTCTTTATGATTTCCTGCAGGACTGTGCCGTTTCTGCCGATGGCTAAGCCGGGTTTTTTGGTTTCGATTATGATTTCGCCTAGGCTGGGATCGAAGTTTATGTCGGTTATTTCTGCTTCTTTGTCTATCAGTTCGCGTGTTATTTTCTCTGCTTCCGCTTCTTGAAGCCTGACTGATGGGTCGGAGCGTATGACTATGCGTTTGCGGATTACGCCGACGATGTCTGCTACTATGTTGCTTTGGTCAACTAAAACTTCAGGTTTTTTAGCGTAAACAGAAAGCATAGGGCCTTCGTATTCGATGCGTGTTACTTCGGCTTCTATTGGAACGTGCTGGAGTATGTACTGGCTAATTTCTACTTTATCCTTGTCTTGGTTTCGCGCCACGAGTTAAACTTCCCTTTTACCGTGCCAAAAGCTGGCTTTTCTCTTCAGCGGTTAATTCGCGGTAGCCACTTTTGTCGATGACTGTGACGTTGTAGTTGTTGCCGCTTGCAACGTCCCGCTTCATAGCTGCGTTAACAGCTTTAACAATAATTGGCAGTACCTCATCAACGCGCATGCCTTCACGGTACTTGTCTTCAAGCACGCCGTAAGCTATAGGTGAGCCCGAGCCGGTTGCGACGGATTTTTCTTCGGTTAAACTTCCATACGGGTCTAAATTGAAAACGTGTGGACCTGTGTCGTCTACGCCGCCTACGAGGACTTGGGTTGCCAGCGGTATGTACCTGTTGGAGAACAATAGGTTTGCGACAAGTCTTGCCGCGGAGTTGACGGGCATTGGTCTGTTCAGGTTTATCCTGTAGAGCTGTGCGTTGGCGATGAGTATGTCGACGACTTTTTGTGCGTCGGCAACTGTTCCTGCAATTGTCATGCCTAAGTGCTCGTCGATTTTGTAGACTTTTTTTCCGAATTTGTGTGCTACGTAGAAGCCCATGGTTACTCGCGTGTCTGAGGCTAGTATGACGCCGTCTTCGCATACGACGCCTATTGTTGTTGTTCCTTTGAGTACTAACTGATTAACTGCATTGTTCTGTGCCATACTGGTTTGTCTCCCTAAAACTTGGATTCGTTGAGAATTCCATTACTAGGAAGTAGCAAGATGTATTCGCTCTGTGGAGTTAATTAATATTACGGTTTGATAATTTTGAATGGAACACCATATCTGCATGGTTGTGATTCATGGTTGATTATGGCAAATGCAACGCAGAACTAGTGTTGAATCGAGCAGGGGGGCGATTAATGCGTGATTTTTCGTTGTTAAACAACCATTGGCGTACGACGTTATCGATTAAAGGCTACTGCGGTAGGCAAGTTAGTTTTTCTGGACTGTTGTGTGCTATTGCGTGTGGTAGTCTATACCCCCTCTTATTTATAGGCGGTTTATGTAGTGTTGGAAGTGCTGTGCAGGATAGACCCTCTATAGGTTTCTGCAATGAACCACTAATAGGCTCCAAATATGAACAGGCTTCTGCTGTTTGCTCGAAAAAACAATAGAAAAAAAGGAGTTGTGCTTTTTAGCGGGCTTTTGAGCGTACGCGTGGTTCCAGCAGGGTCCAGAGCCAGTCTACGAATTCTCTGAGGTTCTTGGTTTGTATGTAGATTTCGCCTGGTCCAGTTATCTGTGTTACTAAGCCTTCGCCGCCTAGGATGGTTTCTTTTAGTCCGCCGAATCTGGTTACTTTGTAGCTGCATGTGTCGCTGAAGCCGACCAAGTGGAAGTTGTCCACTATCATTGTTTGTCCAGGTTGCAGAACATGCGTGTCTATGGCTCCGAAAGTATTGATGAATAGTAATCCTGTGCCTTTTGCTTTGAGCATGAATAAGCCTTGTCCGAATAGGCCTTTGGTGAAGCCTTCCCATTTCACGTCTAAGTCAACAGTGTTTGTGGATGCGATGTAAGCGGATTTTTGTATGATGTAGCCTTGGTTCGGCTTAACTTCAAGCATGGTTATGTCGCCTACGGGCGCGGAGACAAACGCGGCTTCTGCTGGTCCTCTGGTTGCGGTGTAATCGTTAACCCAGAAGGATTGCCCGCCGATGAGGCTTAGGCCTAAGCTGCCTAGGAGGCTTTTTTCGCGTTTTCGCGTGTGTGCTTCTATGCTGGGGTCCATGTAAGTCATGGCGCCTGATTCAGCGGTTATGGTTTCGCCCTGTTCCAAGTTCACGACGAGCATGGCGTAGGAGGGTTTGTACTTGATTTCGTATCTCATTACATTTTCGCCTCTAATGCTAAAGTATATGGTGCAAGATAAAGGTTAATTAAAGTATAAACCATGGAAAAGGCTATAACGTGCGGTAAGAAAGTATTCTGAAAGACGCTACCAAGTAGGTTGAAAAAATGACTGAAGAAAACAAAAGTTTTGATGAAGCAATGAGCAACAGCAAAAATGAATTAGAAGCTTTGAGAACGGAACTGAACGCGGTGATGGTCAAATGCGGTTTGCGTGCCTTACGCTTGTACCAGACAGGAAAAAATTTCCCGCTGAAGCCCATGGAAATTAAGTCACTGGTGAAATACGAGTTGGACAATGTACTCGCCGATTTGACTCAGCCGAATAACATCGAAGCGATAATCCAGAAAACAGCGCTGGACTGGGAAAAACAACAAAAATAACCATATAACCCTTTTTTATGCTAGATTAAACTTCACATTCTTATTAAGACGTAGCAGCGTATCTCTGTTGTATGTCGTCAGCTGACGTTGCAGTTCGCGTATTCCGCAAGCTGGAAAGTGAAGACCTCAGAATACTGCACATCATCGAGGCAGCCATGAGTAAACGCGCTTTCGTCCCGAAAACGCAAATCGCAAAATATGCTAAACTGCCAATGGACAGAATAGACTTCACCATTGACAAACTCAACAAACTAGGCTTAATCTACAGCATGCACGGAGCTTATGTCGGGTACACGCTGAACTACGCAGGCTACGATTGCCTAGCCATAAACACCTTTGTAAAAGCAAACCTCATCGACGCTTTCGGGCAGACGCTAGGCGTGGGCAAAGAAGCCGATGTCTACGATGCACTAACGCAGACGGGTACACGCGTAGCCGTAAAATTTCACAGGTTGGGCAGAATAAGCTTCAGGCAGACCAGACGCAAACGCGGCTACGCAGCGGAACATGCAGGCTGGCTTTTCCAGTCGCGGTTGGCGGCAGAACGTGAATTCCACGCGTTAAAGCTTGTTTACGCGCAGGGCGTTGCGGTGCCAGAGCCGTTAAGCCAGAATCGTCACGCCATAGTCATGGGCATGATTGAGGGCGCCGAGTTGGCAAAGTGGAAAGCGCTTCCTGCGCCTGAGAAGGTGCTGAAGGAGATTTTGCGCAACGCGAAAAAAGCTTACGTAAAGGCACATGTGGTCCACGCAGACCTCAGCGAATACAACATCATCCTAAAGCCCAGTATGCATGTGCTGATTATTGATTGGCCGCAATACGTGGCGGCGGACCATCCTAACGCGCAAGAACTGCTAATGCGTGATGTTGAAAACGTTCTCACATATTTCAGCCGCAGATATAGACTAAACGTGAAGAACAAGGGAGCCTATGCGTACGTGACTGGAAAAGGCCGGTCGTTCGCGTTCTAATGCTTAGTCAGCACAATGTAGAGGATGTTGTTTCCGCGGAGCAGCACGTTCCCGTAGTTCGTGAGCAACTGCTCGTCTTTGCATTCTGTTGCGCCTTCAAGGAGAATGTTCATGTGCCCGTCGCATTTTATCATTGTTCCCTTGTATTCGCAGCCGTTTTTGAGGACGACTTCGATGTTTCCATGGAGCTGTTTAATTAGGACGTTTAAGGGTTTTTTACTTGGTTCCATCATAGTACCGTGTTCCATTAGAGTCAATCCATGCACATAAGCACAAGTCATCAGATATAAAAGTTTTATCTAACAACAAGAATTTTGGCAAGGTCGAAACCTCACTTTTGCCCCGTGAAAACGCGGCAGTCTGCGAGGTAAACCGTGGAAAACAGGTGCGGTGTGCTTTTCAACGTGTAGTGAACTCTTAATTCAGTTTTTTCCATCAGCAAGTAAAAAAAGTAAACAAGAAAAAAATGGCGGCACGCTTTAGTTATTTTCTGATTTGGCCGCTGCCCAGAATGAAATACTTAATTGTAGTCAAGTGCTGAGCACTCATAGGTCCTCGTGCATGCAGTTTCTGCGTGCTGATGCCGATTTCCGCGCCTAAACCGAACTGGTTACCATCCGTGAAACGCGTAGACGCATTCCAGTAAACAGCCGCGGAATCTACTTCCCTGATGAAACGCCACGCCTTCTCAAAACTCGCCGTTAAAATCGAATCCGAATGCTTCGTACCGTACTTGTTGATGTGTGCAATTGCTTCATCCAGACTTTCCACAACTTTTACACCAATTATCAAATCCAAATACTCAGTGCCCCAGTCCTCTTCAGTAGCAAGCTTAACATCGGGCACTATTTTTGCGGTTTTCTCGCAACCCCTAACTTCAACGCCATTTGCCCTGAGCGCCGCGATTGCCGCGGGCAGAAAACGCTCCGCTACACTGCTGTGCACAAGAAGCTTCTCTGCAGCGTTACACGTTCCAGGCCTCTGGCATTTAGCGTTCACTATTATCGCCACCGCCCTGTCTAAGTCAGCGTCTTCCTCAACGTAAACATGACAGTTACCTGTGCCAGTTTCAATAACGGGAATAGACGCTTTCTCCACAACTGTCCGAATCAAATCCGCTCCGCCGCGGGGAATCAGCACGTCCACGTACTTACGCATCTGCATGAACTCCTCTGCGACGCGTCTATCCGTTGAACTGATAACTTGCACTGCGTCAACAGGCACAGAGGTCGCCGCTAACGCGTCGCGCAACACATTGCCTATTTCAATATTAGAGTTAATTGCGTCGGAGCCGCCTCTGAGAATCACGGCGTTGCCTGATTTTATGCAGATTCCCGTAGCATCCGACGTAACGTCTGGCCTTGACTCGTAAATTATGCCAACTACGCCTAAGGGCACACGCATCTGCCCGATTACTAACCCGTTAGGCCTAGTCCATGTGCTGACGATTTCGCCTATAGGGTCACGCAGCGCGGCGACTTCACGCAAACAACGCGCCATGTTCGCTATTTTTCGTTTATCCAAAGCCAGCCTGTCCAGTAACGCGGTTTTCAAGCCTTTGGCTTTGGCAGCCTCCGCGTCTTTCTTGTTGGCTGAGAGGATTTTATCCGCGTTTGCCTCAAGCGCGTCAGCCATCTTGCAGATAGCCTCGTTCCTAGCTTCGCATGAAAGCTGAGCCAGTTGAACAGAGGCAGCCTGTGCGTTTTTGCATATTTCCAACATCATTCTGTTTCCCTCAAGAGGTGTATATGCTTACGTTCAATAACTTCTTTTTGGCGAATATAACCCAACTGCTTCTTAACCTCGCTGATTTGCAAGCCTTTTATCAGGTTTAACTCGCCACTATTATAGTTCGGATTACCCTTAGCAAACTCAACGTTGCATTCATCCACTAGGCTCACAACGTCGCCTTCACCGAAATGCCCCACAACTTTGCTTACACCCACAGGCAAAAGACTTGAACCTTCAAGTATTGCCTTTTTGGCGCCTTCGTTAACGTGAATTTGGCCCTTAACTGAAGCGCCATAAGCTATCCAACGTTTCACGGCGGGCATCCGCTTCTGCGCCTTAAAGTACGTGCCCACTTCTTTGCCTGCGAGAATGTCCACTAAGACGTTTTCTCTTCGGCTGTTAGCCACCACCACGGGTATGCCGCATGACGTGGCGATTTCCGCGGCGCGCACCTTGCTTTGTATGCCGCCTCTGCCCCACCTGCTTTTCCCGTTAAGCGTGTTTTTCAGTTCCGCTGTGATGTTTTCCACAGTTTTTATCAATGTTGCTTCAGGATTTTGCGGGTCAGTCGTGTACAAGCCGTCTACGTCAGACAATATCACGACGAGGTTTGCTCTTATGGCGTTGGCTACGAGAACTGAGAGGATGTCGTTGTCGCTGAAGTTCACGCGGTAACCCTCAGTTAACGGCGTCAACTCGTCAACAGATGTGACGTCATTCTCGTTTATTATTGGAACAACGGCTGTCTTCAAGAGCATCTCCAGAACATTGCATGTGTGCACGTAGGAAGCCCTGTTGGACAAGTCCTCAGCAGTCAGCAGAATCTGCGCAACTTTGAGCCCGTGTTGTTTGAATAGTTCGCGGTACTTTGCCATGAGCACGCTTTGCCCTGTGGCGGCTGCGGCTTGCTGAAAAACGATGTCGTTAGGCTTCGGAGCGATGCCAAGCTCAGCTATGCCTGCGGCTACAGCGCCAGAAGTCACCAATACTATTCTGTCGCCTTGCTTGTGTACGGCAGCTATCTGCTGGGTTAGCCTCTGCATTTCCTCTTTATCTAGCTTGCCGTCGCTTGTTGTTATGCCGCTGGTGCCGACTTTCACCACGACTAATTTTTGAGCCATCCCGACATTCGCCTTCCTTGTTTAAAGTGCAGTTTATGGTTGAAGTTGCTTTTGTATTGCACATATGTTCATCCACCTTAAAAATACAATCCTGCACAGGTGAAAGTTAATTACGCATAAGGCGAATGTAAACTGTGAGGCAAAAGCAAACCGTGAAGATAATCGAGAAAAACCTTGACCGAGACTTCATCAAAGTAGTCCCAGACTCGCAGGATGACCTGTGGCACCTCTACAACAGCATCTACAAGGGCGACGAAGTTTACGCTTACTCTTCACGAGCAATAAAAACTGACCAAGAATATTCGCGCCCGAAAAGCGCGGAACGCGTTTCCGCCTTCATGGGCGTCAAAGTGGAGTCAGTAAGCTGGGACAAGTTCCTCGGCAAACTACGAGTTCACGGATTAATCTGCCACGCGCCAGAAATCATCCCCACAGGCGCACATCACACACTAAACATCGCGTTAAACCAGCCTCTGACAATAGTCAAAAGAGAATGGCCTAAACACATTGTTGACAGGTTAACGCGGGCAAGCGAAACCGAAAAGGCGCTGTTGATTCTGGCTATTGACGATGAAGGCTTCGCCATAGCTGAAACCAAACAGTACGGCGTAGAAATGAAAGTGGAAGAACGCGTGAAACTGCCTGGAAAACTGGAAGCTGAAAAACGAAGCGCCGTCATGAAAGACTACTTCAACCGCGCATTAAACAGCCTGAGCCAACTGTGGGCAGCACAGCACAACCTAATAGTAATCGTAGGCGTTGGCTTCGTAAAGAACGATTTCGCAAAATTTGTTGCGGATAACGCAGGCGACTTGGCGAAGGCAGTTGTGGACGTGAAAAGCGTCAACAACGGCGGCGTCAGCGGCATCTACGAAGCCTTGCGCTCAGGTGTTCTCCTGAAGGCAGCGGCGCAACTGCGTATTGTTGATGAAACAGAGACTATGGAGGAAGCCATGAAGCGCTTGGGAAAGGGCGAAGCCACGGTTACTTATGGGCTTGGCGCGGTTGAGCAGGCGGTGCAAGTGTGCGCGGTTGAAAAGCTGATTGTGGCGGACACGATGCTGCGTGAATCTGAGGAAGAGCAGCGGTTGCATTTGGAGACGCTTATGCGTGCGGTGGAGCAGCGGCGCGGCAGCGTTGCTGTAGTCAGCACGGAACATGAGGCAGGCGCGAAGCTTCTTGCTTTAGGCGGAATCGTAGCGCTTCTCAGATTTCCAGTTTACGCTAGTTCTTCGAAAAATGAGGGAATGGGTTCTTCCTGAGAGCATCAGTGTTGTAGCTGCTTTTTGATGGTTGCCAGAGCGGTTTCAACGGCTTCTTGCAGTTTTTCAGGTTGCGTTCCGCCGCCCTGAGCAAAATTTGGTCTTCCACCGCCTCCGCCGCCGATTATAGGCGAAACTACGCGGACTACTTCGCCAGCATTCAGACCTTTCGCCACCGCTGCCTTCCCCGCCATAACCAAAATCCTAGCCGTTTTCCCATCTGTGCCGTAAAACAGTGTAACCGTTGCTTCATCGCGTTCAATTACTTTGCTTGCAGTTTGCACCATGCGGTTAACGTCGATTGTTTCTTGGAAATCACGTTTCACAAGCTTCACGCCGCCAATTTCCTGCACTGCTTCCGAAGCTGCAGTTGCCTCAAAACCAGCGCTTTCTTTGGCAGCTAACTCCTTGATTAACCTGCGCTTTTCCACGTTAGCTTCCTTCAGTTCTTTGGATAGTTTCTCCGCGGTTTTATCCAGTTTCTCCACAGGCGCATTCAGCACTTCTGAAACCTTCCACAGTAAACTCTCCTGTTTCTGCACTGCTTTTAACGCTTGAAGCCCCACTGCGTAAGCAAGTCGTTCGACGCCGTCTTGAACGCGCTCCGTGTAGATGATTTTGATGAAGCCGATTTCGCCTGTGCTGTTCAGGTGCGTTCCAGCGCACGCTTCAACATCCCAGTCGCCTGTTTTCACCACGCGAATCTCCTTACCCGGCACAGCACCGCCTTGGTAAAGCCTGAAGCCATAGCGGCTTTCCGCTTGGTTCCGCGGCAACCAAGTTGTCTCAACCTGATAATTCGCTAAAATGGCTTCATTAGCTAAAGTCTCAATCTTGTGGATTTCTTCAGGTGACAAGCGGCGGTAATGCGAAATGTCTAGGCGTGAAGTTTCTAAGCCTTTCTGTGTACCGTGTTGCCACACGTGTTCGCCTAGCACGCGTCTTGCAGCGCCGTTTATCAAGTGCGTTGCCGTGTGCGCTTTCATAAGCGCGTAACGTTTCTCCCAGTCAAGAACACCTTTCACTACGGAGCCTTCCTTGGGCACTGCAGCACCTTTGAGCTTGTGCACTATTGCTCTGCCGACTTTCTGCACGTCGACAACTTCTGCCTTAACTTTGCCAAATGCTATGAAGCCGTGGTCTGCAGGTTGCCCTCCGCCTTCAGGGTAAAAGCACGACTTATCCAAGACAACGTATTCTTTGTTTATCACTTTGAGGACTTTGGCGTCGAACTCTTTCATGTACTGGTTAGCGTAGTAAATTTGTTCGGTCGGCGGTAGCGCTTCAACTGCTGCTTCCAGCGCTTGGTCGGCTGCTACTGCTGTTTCTTCTTCCACTGGCTTAGTTGCTTGCATGTGCCGTTTAGCGATTAGCGCGTAAAAGTTTTCTGGAACTTCCACTGTTATGCCTTCGGCTTCTGCGGTTTGCTTGACAATTTCTGGCGGGAGCCCCTGTGAATCATACAGTTCCGAGAGCGTAGCGTCGGGCATGCGGCTTTCCTTTTTCGCTTTTAGGTCGTCTGCTATGCGTTTCACCATGCCTTCTCCGCGCTTTAACGTGTCTTCGAATTTTTCCTCTTCCACTTTAAGCATTTCCATGATTTCGTTCCGCATGGCTTTAATGTGCGGGTAATCCTTGCCCCAACAATCCACCTGCATATCCACAATGTCATATAGTCGTTCAGGCATGTTCAGCATCCGTAGCAAACGGTATATTCTGCGGAACATCAGCCGCGCCAAGTATCCTTCATGAATGTTAGAGGGCACAACGCCTTCCGAAAGAATAAAGCTAATACATTTGGTGTGGTCTGCAATCGCGAAAGCGTTCTCGATGGGCGCAAGCACTTTATCTAATTCTTCCATGGGCATTCCAACGAGTTGAGCTACGCGGCGCCTAGCGTTAAATCTATTCACAGTTTTGTCAACGCTCACCAAACCCGAGTATTTTGCTACGTTCAATAGCAGTTTGTTGTCAATTTGTGTTAAGCCAGCCATCTTGAAGATTTTATCCAGCAAATCGCCGTAAACAGCGTGGAAACAGCTGGGCACGCCTTGGGAGAGCCAAGCGAAGCGGTCTAGGCCGTAGCCCGTGTCCACTATGCGTATGGGTAACTTGACAAACTCGTCGTTTACCACTTTGTACTGCATGAACACGAGAGTGCCTACTTCCAAGCCGCCGATTATGCATTCGACGTCGGGTCCAGCGTTTCCGCCGCCTACCCAAACATCCTCCTTGTAAGTAACTTCATCAGACGCGACGCCTAACACATCTGTGACGAACTCGTGGTGATACCGCACGGTCTGGTCTTTCCAGTACACCTCGTGGTCAGGATAATTGAACGCGTGATGCGCGCCCATCTCGAAAATGGTTAAGTGCCTGCCGAAAGTTGGCCCTGTATTAGCAATGTCTACCATGCGTATGCAGGGTTGTGATATTACAAGCGGGTTAGCAGGCGGCGGCGCAATGCCTTCTGTAACGTAGGGTTGAAAATCAATTATGCTGGCATGCGTCAAGTAAATGTCCGAACGCCACCGCGCAACAACAGGATAAGGCTTAATGCGCGTGTGCCCATGCTTCTCAAAGAAAGACAGGAAAGCCTCCCGCATTTCTGGAAAGCTGTAACTTCGCTTTGTAGGCGCGTTGCCGAGGAACGAGTAGCAAGCGCATTCATCTGAGCCAGATTCGCCGCATGTCTCCTGCGCTGCGTTCTGCGTCCAAAAATATTCGCCGCATTTGGGGCAGAGCTTCCTCACGAAGCCTTCTTCCTTGAAAAAGGGAAGCGCGTACTCTTCTGCTGGGAATCGTTTCAACTTTAAAGCACTCCGTTCGCTCAGTTTATTCAAGAGTTACGAGCTACATAAATTTAAAGATATTAGGCTAAGTTGTTGCTAAGAAATATAAGCCAACGCTCTAACTAACAGTGCGAGGTTTATGTCTCAGAAATGGTCAGCGCCCCTCAGATTCAACCCTGCCCCAATGTTGCTGTCCTGCGGCAACAAAGCCATCGAATACTTCACCAGACGCGACCTCTTCAGCGAAAACGTCGAACCAATAACTTGCATATGGCAGCTACCTGAAGTTCAAAAAATCTTTCGAAAACAGCAACCTGACGGCTCATGGAAGCACACAGGCAAAGAAACAGTAACCTACCCAAAACACCATTATGCGTTGGCTGAAACATGGAAAGCATATTTCGTTTTGGTTGAGCGGTACCAAGTCACCAAGGAACATGAGGGCGCGCGGAGGGCAGCTGAATTCTTGTTTTCCTGCCAAACAAGCGAAGGCGACATCCGAGGCATGCTTGCAAACCAATACGCAACCTATTATACAGGCGCAATGTTGGCGCTGCTCATAAAAGCAGGCTACGAAAACGACCCCCGAGTGCAAAAAGGGCTTGACTGGCTGCTTTCTATGAGGCAGGATGACGGAGGCTGGACGATTCCCATTTTAATCTACAATTTCAATCAGGCAACCACATATAGGTTAACAAGTCAATTCGCGGAACCCGTGGCACCGGACAGTTCAAAGCCTTTCTCGCATAACTGGACAGACATGGTTCTGCGTGCTTTTGCAGCCCACTCTCAGTACCGCTCTTCTAAAGAAGCCCACAAAGCAGCGGATTTGCTTAAGTCAAGCTTTTTCCAACCTGATGCTTACGCCTCATACGGCGACGCTCGCTACTGGGGCAGGTTTCTTTTTTGGTGGCCAAACCTTGTGACTGCACTGGATTCGCTGTCGTTAATGTCATACTCAAAGGATGACCAAGACATTAAGAAAGGGCTGGAATGGCTTGCTGCTAATCAGTTGCCCAATGGTTTATGGAAGATGGATTACGGTGAAGGCGCAAAACAAAAACCCAGTGTCACAAGCGAACAATTATGGCTTGCTTTGAAGATAGCTAAAATCTTCAAAAGGTTTCATGAATGCTCCTGAAACGCAAGCTTTTAAGGCACAAGCCACGCATAACTTTTCTAAGCGAGTTGAAGCGTTATGGCAAAATCCACCGATGCACTTTGGCTTAAAGCGGCTGGAATTTGCGGTTTTCTAGCGCCCCTTGTGGCGTTTGCACTTATTTTTTCCGCAATAGCGTCCTACCCCGAATTCAGTTGGACGGATAATGCTTTGAGCGATTTAGGCGTAGTGGAGGGCATTACCTCTGTGCTTTTTAATTCTGGATTAATCCTTGGCGGTGTGCTGTGCGTTGTTTTTGCAGCAGGCTTGTTTGTGTTCCTGAAAAAGCGAATTGTAGGCAAATTAGGTGCTGTCATTTTCGTCTTGGCTAGTTTGGCGCTTTTCGCAATTGGCGTTTTCCCCGAAAATGTTCGCCCAGTGCACTATCTTGTTTCTGTGATGTTTTTTATGCTTCTGCCCATATCCATGCTGGTTAATATTGGCGCTTTTTGGCTTATGCGACAAGCACGCATGGCAGTGTTCACGCTGATAGTGGCTATTGCTGCGGCTGCGCCGTGGGTGCTTTACTTTGCAATCCAGTACGTGCCTAATGTGGCTGTGCCTGAAGCTGTTTCGGCTTTTGCGGGTTCAGTGTGGGCTGTGGTTTTAAGCGGCAAGATGCTTAGGAAAGCGTCACATGCAAAAACTTCATAATGCAACGTTCACCAGTTCGTGAAAACGCCTATTCAGCAGCTACTTCGAAACGCTTCGAAGGCTATTTCCCGCTTTTGCCCATGTAAATCTGGGAACAGCAACATGAGGAAAACGACAAGACGTATCCTTGATTTTCCGCGTATTGAATGGCTTCTTCACTTGGAAATGCTATAGCGTCGGCTCCTGCCTTTAGACATAGCACATCGGTTTCGGCGCGGTGCTTGCCTTTCGGTCGCATGCACCCAAGCGCAAGGGGCGTTTCAGGAAACATCAGTCGCGCGGTTGCGGTAACTCGAGCTATGTCGATGGGCTGCGGCGGCTTAACCAGAGCCATCGCTGTGCTGCGGATAGGCATAAAAGCGATAATAACTAAAGCGGAAGGTTTGTAACGCGCTATTAGCTTCAAGGCGTGAAATTCGCCTTGCAGTTTTCCATTTTGAAGCCCGACAACAACGTGTGGCACAAAGTTCAAACGCGCCTCGTCCAATGCTTTCAGCGAGTTCGCGTAATCCTCAACCGTCACGTTCAGGTTATAGATGCTGTTTATTGTTTCGTTGGAACCTATGATGTCGATTAACGCAGCGTCCACTCCAGCGTTTTTGAGCGCTTCAGCCGTAGCAGCGTCAACTATGCCCGTGTGCACAATGACCGTTAAGCCTAGTTCACGCTTGATTTTTCCCATAGCTGGAATGAACTGTTTCAGTGGGACAGAGCCGTTTGGCAGGCATCCACCGCTTATGAGGCAGCCTAAAGCGCCATTCTGCTTTAGCGTTGAGCAGAGCGCGAACAGAGCGTCAGGCGATTTAGCGGGGTGCATGGTTTCAAGGAGCTTTCCTCCGCAGTGCTTACAGTTAAGCGCGCAGCTTTTGCCTGTCACAGAAATTGTTGGAAACTGGTTTGGCTTGGAACAAAAACTGCTTGTTCTGTAATGCATGAAGCTTGGCGCGTAAAAGCTTGCTTTTTTCGGTTTTGAAACCAGCATGCCTGTGTCTAGCAAGCGTAAAAATTCTGGCGCGGTTGCGCTCCAAACCGTTTCAGGCGTGACTTGAACCATGGCTTTTTCTTAGGCTTTGCGGCTTGTTAATAGTTTTCGCTTCACCGCGTCCGCTTTGCCTTGCCTTCGCTGTATCCTGACACTGGAGGAAGCACATGCAAATCGTCAAGCACTTCAATGCGGTTTTGCAGTCGTTCCAAGCGTTTTGTAATTGCCAGAGCTTTAGAAATAGCTGTGCCTCTTCTTGTTAAAGCGTAGACTGTTTTGTTCTTGCAGTTTGCTTCTTGTACGAGACCGCTGTTGGCTAAGAACGCTAGTCTTTGGCTGAGAACAACGCAGTCCATGTTGCATTTGAAGGCTATGCTGTCAATTGTTAAGGGTTTCTCAGCCAGTGCCTGCAACACTTCTTCGTATAGTTCCAGTTTGGACTTATGCATGTTTGCACGCTTCGCTATGTGGTTAGCGATTTTTTAATAAAGCATTTGCGAATTCTGAATCTTTAATGCAAAATAGCAAATCAACTCTATATCGGCGGTTTAGCGGTGCCTTTCGCGTTTGTGCCATCATGCATCCAGTTCTTGAATTCCTGTGAAGGCGGATCGCTGCGGTAAAGCTGTTTACGTTTTGATTCCAGAAAACTGTTTTCTTGACCTGCGAATTCCGCCGCCGTCATCACCACATGCCCCGTCCTGCGTGCTGCGTTGAAAAGTTGCTCGGTTTTTTCCCGCCATTGCTCGTCTCTCAGCGTGTGATGCTCCAAAATAGTCAGAGGCACAGCTTCAACAATGCTTGACAGGTTGTTTAATCCTGCCTGCAACTGCGCTTCGTCAACTCTGAAGCCGCTGAGGTACAAAGGCGGTCCACCTATCATGATTACCTGCGGCTCCGCTGTTAAAATCAGTTCCAGCGTGCGTGTTGACATGGGACCTTGAACGTCTGGCGCAAACATGAACCGTTCTCCGTCACATTCAATCAGCGTCATTATTGTCCAGCCGAGCATCGAGTTTTCAGGTCCGTGAAAAACGGGTTCTGAAAAGCGCAAAACCGTGTTCTTTCCGAATACAAACGTTTTGCCGTCTGCGGCTTCCAACTTTTCAGCGTGTTTGCCGCCTGTTTTCTGGAAAAGCCACGCACGTTGTCGTTGGCTAGCATTGATTTTTTCTTTCGGATTCTTCATCAAAACAGTTTTTGCCTGGTAAATTTGCCGTGCAGTTTCGTTTGCTTCTGTCCAGTTAACCACCCAATCCTCAAATGAAGGCGTATGATGGTCAAAGTGATAATGACTTATAGTCACCACTTCAGCTTTATCAGCAGCTTCTGCAATGCATGTTCGAAGCCTAGCTATGGCGTGAAATTCAGTGGGATGCGGCAGCAAACCAAAACGGTTCGGGCACAGTGAAATTCCAGCATCCAACAGCACTTTAACGTCAGGTGTTTCCACGAAAGTGCACATTGACCTGACACCGAAGCTTTCCGCAGCTAACGGCGTCACCTTAATTTTACTTAGCATTTGTCTTAGCCTTCCTGCCTGTTTCAGGCAGCAGCAATCCCAGCGCGAACATGCCTTCGCCGACAACGGCTAAAACAATCATGGAAAGTAAAAACGTTCCGCTTACGTCGCGGAGTTGACCCACCACAGTCGGCAACAGGAAGGAACCTGCGTTTCCAACTGAAGCAATTACGCCCAGCGCGCTGGATAAGAACGGCTGCAACCGCGGCGTTTCCACGGGAACAGCCAGAATAAGCGTTAAGACGCCTACGGTGCATACGCCCACCAGAAAAGCTGTTACATATGCGCCTGCGCCGAGCATGGTGCCTGCCAAGTACAGGACTGGACCGCTGGCGATGCCCATTACGAGTATGAAGGGTTTTCTTAGACCCATCTTATCTGAAAAAGCGCCCAGTGCAATAGCTGACACTAGGAAGCCTATGGGCAGCATTGTCGTCACTGTTGACGCGGTCAGCGCGTCTAAGCCGTGGGCAGTAAGAATATCGGGTAGCCATACCAGTGTTGTGTCGTAGCATCCTCCTGCGCAGAAGTACAAGCCTGTCAAAAGCCACACTTCCTTCATTCTGAGCAGCTTTGAGAAGTCGCGTTTTAAACTGGACAAATTGAACTCAGGCGGTTTCGCAGTTTGGGGTTCGCCGTTTGCGAATTTCCACCACAAGAAAATCAACAGTAAAGACCAGACGCCGTAGATTTGAAAGACTTGATGCCAACCGTTGCCTGCTTCAACGAGAAGGGGTGTGACGCTTACTGCGATGACGTCGCCTATTGGAAAGCCTGCTAGGCAAATGCCAGTTGCTAATCCGACTTTTTCTTTGGAGAACCAGTTGGAAACCAGTTTCGGAATAGCTGGGATAATGCCTGATAAAGCTACTCCTAAAAGAAACTGTGACGCTAAAAGCGTAACGTAGTCCACGGCGAACCCGCGTAGTAAGCCGAAGACGCCTAGAAGCGCCAGTGCTATGCCCATTGTTGTTTTCAAGCCTTTCCTATCGAAGAGGATTCCCCATGGAATGCGGAACAGCATTAGCGTTAGGATGGAGACGGAAAAGAGGAAGCCTGCTTCAGCATCTGTTAAAGCCAAATCTTCAGCGATGTTGCGGAGCAATGGTGAGTAAGAAAATAAGAGCAGATGCATGTTCAAGGTCGCTAGAAAACCCAGAGTCAACATAACGCCTTGATTGCGGCTTACATTGAAACGCGGCACGCATTGCACACTCTTCAAAGCCTGTTGTTGCTTACTATTCTAAAGCTTTATGCTTAATCAAAAAGCGCGTCAAAACAAGGCGATATGCAGTAGCTTTATTTTCTAATTCACCCTTAACCACTTTATCATAGAGTGCGATTAAGGCACAAGTGGGTGTTTGATTGTTGAAAACTATTGGTGTAATTACAACAGGCGGAGACGCGCCAGGCATGAACGCGACTATCCGAGCTGTCACGCGAATTGCCCATTCAAAAAACCTGCAAGTTATAGGCTTTGAAAGAGGTTGGGAAGGGCTGTTGACAAACACGTTCAGGCACTTAGCGCCCCGTTCTGTAGGCGGCATCATACAGTTAGGCGGCACAATGCTTCACACGTCACGATGCCCCGAATTCAAAGTCAGCGAGAGTGTTGAAAAAGCCGCTGAGACTTTAGCGTTGAATCAAGTGGATGGTTTAGTTGTAATAGGCGGCAACGGCTCATTCAAAGGTGCTTTAGACTTGAGCAAAAAAAGCAACGCGTTAATCGTGGGAATTCCAGCTACAATTGACAATGACGTTTTCGGCTCTGATGAGACCGTGGGTTTCGATACTGCGGTGAACACGGCGGTGGATGAAATTGACAAAATCCGAGACACAGCAATTTCGCATGAGCGGATTTTCATAGTTGAAGTCATGGGCAGAGAACGTGGGTTCCTAGCGGTTAACGTGGGAATCAGCGTAGGCGCTGAGATAATCTTGATTCCAGAAGTAGAATGCAAGCTGGAAACGATTCTTGAAGTGATACATGAGAACACGCGGAAAGGCAAAAAAGCTGGAATAATAGTGGCTGCTGAAGGCGTGGGAAACACCAGCATGTTGGCTAAGGAAATTGAAAAACACACAAGAGCCGAAGTTAGGTTATCAATTCTAGGCTATGCGCAGCGGGGTGGAAGCCCCACGGCACGAAGCCGCTTCCTAGCGGGTATTTTCGGTGAAAAAGCTGTTGAATTGCTCTGCGAAGAACAGGGCAATAAGATCGTTGGCTTACAAAATGGCGCTGTAACAAGTATTGATCTTAAAAAGTCGTGTGAGACAGAGAAGCCTCTTGATTTGCGTTTGATGAAATTGGCGGAAATGCTGTCACTATAAAGACAGAAACAATGAGGAAACGGCGCCGAGAAGCGCATGAAACAATTAGTTTATTTAGAGTAGGGCTTCGTAGATTTTCGCTGTTTCCTCAGCAACTTTTCGCCACGTAAAGTACTCCAGCACGCGTTTGCGTCCGTTTTCGCCCCAGTTTCGGGCTTTCTCAGGATTTTTAAGCGTTTCTTTTATGCCCCAAGCTATGTCCGCGGGGTCTTCGCCGTTGACGTGCACGCCGTTTTGGTCTGGACCAGAGCTTATGACTTGCTCCTTGAAACCTACTACGCCGCGTGCGCCCACGACTACGGGTTTCTCCATTGACATGGCTTCTAAGCTGACTATGCCGAATGGCTCGTAGACTGAGGGGAAAATGCACACATCAGAAGCCGCATAATGCAGAATCCGTTCGTTTTCAGGGACAAAATCGAAGCGGTAGGCGAGTTTGTTTTTTATGCCTAAGCGTTCGGATGTTTCCACGATGTCGTTTTGCTGTTCGCCCATGCCTAAAATCACAAGTTTAGTGTTGGGATATTCTCGTAAAACGCTGGGCATTGCTTGGAGGAGGTTGCTTACGCCTTTTACCCATGTGAGGCGCCCGATGAAGAGAAGCATGTTCCAGCCGTCAGGTATGCCGTATTTTTCTCGGATTTTAGCTATATCGTCTTTTTTGCATCTGCGCTGGTTGTAGCGTTCCGCGTCTACGCCGTTCCAAACCGCGCTGATTTTTGACAATGGCCAGCCGTGCTTTGCCAAGTCCTGCTCCATGGCGTAGCTGACCGTTATTATTTTGTCTGCCGCGTCAGCCATTGCCCACTCCAAGTGCGATACCACTTCTGAGCCGTGACCGCCGCTTCTGCCCCATTCCGTGCTGTGAACGTGGAATACTACGGGGATTTTTGATTCGTTCTTGATTACGAGTCCTGCGATGCCGCTTAGCCAGTCGTGCACGCAGACTACGTCGAAATTGTATTTTTCTTTCTTTATTAAGCCGTTGAGGAATTTTGTTGCGCTCAGGATGTTGTAGATGAAGATGTCGTTGAAGAGTTTGATGTTGGTGCCCCATTTTTTCAGGTCGTCGACCACGAACATGGGGAAAACGTTGCCTGCGTCCGCGATTAATGGCCTGTGCACTTCTACGCCTTGCAGGATTTCTCTGGTTGGCAGGTTGCCAGGGTTAAGCGTGAATACTGAAACATCATGTCCTATGTCTACGAACTCGTGGGTTATGTATTCGGCGTATGTGCCTAATCCGCCCACAAGTTTAGGGGGGTATTCCCAAACGAAAAAGCCAATTCTCAAAACTTTTCACCTGAAATTGCAGGATTATACTATTTCAAGATTGTATTTATAGCTTCTCTGCCAAAAGCGACGGCGCTGCGGCATTATTTGGTTTGGAGGGTAGCTTTGATGAATTCAGGCGGCATCAGGGATTTCTCCGCGATTTCCGCCAAACTCAATCCTTTTTTATGCAGTCGCAGTACAACGGCGGACATGGGTTCGCCAAATTCTACGATGTGCTGGTCAGGGTCGTAAACGCGGAAAGCCCTTTGCCCCCACGGGTGCTCATGAACAGGATGAATAACCTTCACGCCCTTCTCAGTGAGCCTGCTGAATAACTCATCTATATTAGAGGATTCAAAATAAATTTCAACATTATTAGCTCCAACCGCGACGCCATTGGCTTTGTCTCCAAAGATTGTGTGCAACGCGTAATTTTTCTCCCAGATTGATAAGCCGCCTTCAAAACCCACGTTTGCCCCAAAATCCGCCACAATTTTCTGCTCAAGAACTTTCATTGTAGAAACGCTTAGATGCCGCAATGTCTGAAACAAAGAAAACTGCTGCCTGATATGCAGGAGGTTTTTGCGAATCAACTTTCACCATAAATAAACCCAGCCAAATTGCAGCTTCAAGTTAGTGATTAAACAATATTTATAGCTTCGCTAGTTGACTGAAGTCTGGGTATATGAACTGCGCCACCGAGTTTTTACCACATAAGTTAATAGTAAGGGAAAACCTGATAATTTGCAGATGATGCCTTCAGGTTCTGACGTGCATGGCTGCTTCGATTTCTTATAAAATCGCTACGGAAGTCCCTGCTAGCTACATGGGAAAGCTACTGGATTTCATTCAAACGCAGTATTTGCTCCCGCAGAAGCAGCGTTTCAGCAATTTATCTAGAGAAGTAACCGAGAGTGGCAATTTTCTTTCGTACGTGACGGTTGATGCGCAGGGAAATCAGCTTCTTCAAGTCACAATTACGGGCGCGACGCCGATAGAAGTAACTATAACTCCTATAGCTGCTCAAGTGCCAACTGCAGTTGTGGAAGAGGCAAAGCAGGATGTAGTCATTGCAGTGCAGATTTTTGAGGAACACGCGAGAAAAGCAACGCTGTATTTTGCTTGGCGAGAAGGCGAGGATATAGTTCCTGAAACCGTCAAAGCGCAGGAAAAATCCTTTCAACGCTTGTTTCTTGAAACCCAAATTCTCTTCTTCGTCATGTTCATAATAGTCGGCATGGTGCTTTTCGTAGCCATAGACACTATATATCCAGACGCGTTCTGGATTGCACCACTAGTACTTGTAGCGGTACAGTTTGTCTTTGTATTCTACTCCAACAAGTTCATTGCCAGAACCGCGGATTGGCACATCACCGAAGCCAACCCGAGCATCCATTTTCTAGAGTATCACTTGCCGATTGAGGGACAAGGCGGCTTCAAGCACGCGTACTCTGCGGAGCAGTTGGTGGCAATAAAGAAGGAAATTTACCATGAAATACTCTCCAAGCGAGGCGAAATTGACTGCGAAGCTGCCCAAAAAGTCTTCTCGAAACACGGCATCAGTTGTCAGCCAGAGAATTTGGTAGCTAAAAAAGTAAATGTTTACGCGCTTGTGAAGAAAATCGCGGACAAGTTTAGTTTTCCAATGCCTGAGATTATTGTGTCAAACACTATGGTGCCGAACGCTGCTGCTTCTGGCCCTAGTCCCAGACGCGGCATAGTTCTGGTGACAACAGGCATTCTTGTCCAGCTTGAAGAAAATGAACTTCTCGGCGTCTTGGGACATGAATTCGGCCATCTTAAGGGGCGCGACCCGCTGATTCTTTACGGGTTAACTTCTGCCGAGTTTCTCTTCAGATTTTACGTACTGTTCCCACTGTTTCCGTTTATTTTCTCGTCTTTCCTGTTCTTTGTTTACTTCTGGGCTGTAATGACGCTCATATTTTTCATTGCCAAATTCTTTGAAGCCCGCGCGGACCTCGTATCCGCCATTAAGATAGGGCAACCTGAAGTTTTAGCTGGGGCTCTTGAAAAAATCGGCTTTCAAAGACTACTGTATGAAAGAACGCCGTCTTTCCGCATCCAAGAATGGATAGGTTTAGACGCTCACCCACCAATATACTTCAGAGTCAGACGCCTACAACAGCTTAAGGCACCGACGAAAATAAGGTATCCTTTAATCAAGTCAATTAAAGACGTCACGTTAGGATTCCTCCAGAGTTTGTAAATAACCGCAGTTTTATCGATGAAAATGCGCTCATAACACAAAAAAAGAAATAAAGCATCAACGCAAGATACTCTCCCCAGCTTAACAAAGGAAGTCTCCTGAATTGAAGCTGCTCTACATCGTTATAGATGGCATGGGCGATTTGCCAATCAGCGAGTTAGGAAACAAAACACCTCTGGAAGCCGCCGAAACACCCAACATGAATTTTCTCGCCAAAAACGGCAAAGCAGGCTTAATGTACTCCGTCGGAAAAGGCATTGCACCCGAAAGCGACGCCGCCGTAATTTCCCTTCTAGGCTACAACCCCTTCGAATACAGCACGGGCAGAGGCATCATCGAAGCAGTAGGCGCAGGTGTCGCTTTAAAAGACGGCGACCTAGCTTTAAGATGCAACTTTGCAACCTTAGGTCAAGAAAACGCGATAATTGACAGGCGAGTGCGCAGAAGCCTCAGTACGGAAGAAGCAACTGAGCTAACTGAAGCAGCTAACAACGAAGTGAAGCTTGAATCATGCGCAGCTAGTTTTGAATTCAAGAACACTTTGGGACACCGTGCCGTTCTCGTCTTTAAAGGCAACAAAAAGTGTCTTTCCAGTAACATAACGAACAGCGACCCCGCGTACTCAGTGATTAACGGCATCGGCGTCGCCACACCCAACGTAGAAATGATTCTCAAAAAAAGCATGCCAACCGATAACACAGAAGAAGCGCGAAACGCCGCTGCACTCGTAAACGAATTCATCGAAAAAACCAACACGCTATGGGAAAACCACGAAGTGAACAAGAAACGCGCGGCTGAAGGAAAACTCAAGGCAAACGTGGTGCTCACAAGAGACGCAGGACACCTTTTACCAAGATTCTTCAACATCAACAAAAGATACAACGTCAACTTTGCCGCACTGGCGGACATGACGGCTGAAAAAGGCATAGCTGAACTAGCTGGCATGCATGCCTCGCTTTTACCGCCGCCCTCAGATAACCTGAAAGAAGACTGCGAACTGCGAGTACGCTACATACTGGAGGGGTTGCCGCATTACGATTGCTTCTACATTCACCTTAAAGGTCCAGATGAACCAGGCCACGACGGCAACTGCAAAAGCAAAACCAACGTGATTTCCGCCATTGACAAGTACTTCTTCGGGAAACTGCTAAAAGAAATAACGTTAAAAGATTGCATGATTTGCATCACTGCTGACCACGCAACGCCCTGTGGATTAAAAGTGCACAGCGACACGCCAGTACCAGTGCTCATATCAGGCGGCAAAATAAAAGGCGATAACGTCTCTAAATTCTCTGAGTGCGAATGCAAAAACGGCAGCTTAGGCATATTAGACCACGGTTACGAATTGATGCCGAAGCTCATGGAGCTATTCAAGAAATAACAGGGCCTCGTTAAGAGAAGCGGAAAAGAAAAAAGGGTGTTGCTAAAGTTTCTTCAATATTGACAGCGCCGCTATAACTAGGAACGCGATTCCAGTCCAAAGCAAATTGCCAGTGAAATACCACACTGCAAACGCAACTAAGCCTGCAGGAATCAGAATCAACAGTAACTTGATTAGCGCTATTATTATCACGCCGATAATAACCAAGACGACGAGCGCAACAAGGTCAATTTCGAAGCTGCCGAGAACCGCAAGAATAATGCTTAAACAAGCTACGTCCACAGTAATCACCCAGAAATAATTAGGGAACTAACCGTTATATGCTTTTTCAATGCCGCGAACTCGAAAAAAGAAGGGTCTTCAAACGGTTGCCTTTGCTCTTATTTTTGGCAGAATCTCCTTCTGCATCTGAGTAATACCGAAAGTCGTAAGCTTAAACTTGTCGTCAGCCGTCTTCACCGCAAAGTCGTTTTTCACAAGCTCACCAAGCCGCGTGCTAGTTATTTTCCCGCTTTTGCCCAGCTTCACCTGCAACTCGTCCTTCGACAACGTATCAGTCTCCAACAAGCCCAGTTCATGCCCTATATAACCCGCCAAAAGCCACAGCGACAAAGTCTCATTATCCGTCAACTTGCTCTTAGACACCAGCAGGCTTGCACCTTCCTTCGAAAACGCAATTAGACCCTCGGATTCTTTCGCGAGTGCCTGTAAGTCAACGCTGAGCCACAGCTTATTCGCTATTTCAAAAGAAGGAAGGAACTCGTTGAAGAACTTGCCTATTAAAAGCCATGTTTCTTCTGGTGAAGCGGAAAATGTTTTCTCCATGTCGCGGTACTTGATGTGCACTGTGACTTTTTCCGTTTTCTCTGTCAACTCATTTTGCCTCTAAGCTTCGCCAAAACATCGTCTTCAACCCATTTTTCGCCCTGAATAGTCAGCTTAAACTCAGGCTTACTTGGGTCAGGCTTGAACACTTGTCCTCGTTTGGTCATTTCGTTCAATCTTGCGGGAACCATGCTTTTTATTCCGCTGGACTCCAGAAGCTTCTCTATCTGCGCAGCGGTGTTCTTTCTCTCTTCAGACGCGTAAAGCGTCAAGCCCACAGCTTCGTAATGCGTAAGCTTTTCCCGCGTCACTATGACTGGGCCTTCGGTTGTAGCTTCAACTATGCCTTTTAACTGGGCTCCTGAAGGCATTAGTTTGTTCGAGACAAAGTCAGAGAGTTTCTCCACGAAGTCGGCTGGCATGTTCTGCAGCATGTTGAGGATTTCCTGAGGCGTATCGCCTTCAATAACGACTTCGCCGAAAGAAGTTTTCACTCGCGCTTCAATGCGTTTCATTTAGATTTTCCTCCCCCGGTTGAAGTTTTTTCTTCTGCAAGTATGTAAACGAAACCCGTGTTTGTGTTCCACCGCCGCACTTTGTCTTTCTCTGCGAGCGCGTCAAGTGTAGCGCTTAACATGCGCCCTGGATATTTCAGTCCATTCTCGCTCATGGTGTCCCTTAATTCCTCCATTGTTCTCGGTCGCCATTTGCCCCAGTCGGTTTCCAAAATCTTCAGCACTGCATCATCGCAGCTTGCTGTTGGAGCTATTTTTGGGTAGCTTTGCGCGGGTGCTTCAGCTGCTGTTTTGGATGATGTTTCTTTGGGTGAGGGTTCTGTTTTCACGGTGATTGTTGCCACGGTTTTAGGTTTAGCAATTTCAAATGCTTTGTGGATGCTTGTGAAGAGGTTTGGTAGGTTCTCGATGGTTTTTGTGACTTCTTCGTGGGTTCCTCGGATTTCAACTTCGTACTCGCCGAGTTTGACGCGGAAGGCGAAGGCTTCTTCGTTTTTGTTTTCAACTTTTTTAGTTGGCAATGTTTTTTTCACTTTTGCGGTTGCTGTTGGCGTGGCAGGTTTTGCTTTTGTCGAGCGTTGCTTTTTCATGTCACACCACAGGTATGGGGTATATACGTTGAACCTTTATAAATGATGCACTTTTCACAAAATCTAATGTTGAAAATGCTTTTGAGTGATGGAGTTCTGGGGTTTAGAGTGGGCAGATAAGACTCGATGAAAGCGTTTGGTGCTTGACCATATTAGACCAGTATGGTTTCCCTCTCTAAACCTTTCCAGTCTCAAGTCGCGCTTTCTCCTGCGAAAACCGTGCACTTCAAAGCTTTCTTCTATAAAAATGCACATGGAAAAAGAGGAGTTGCTTTTCTATCAACTTCAGAATCAGACTTTTACATATTGAAAATTGCAGCGTTGTCAATGTCGTAAACAACGGTGCCGCAAAGAAGTGGGAGTTGGTTTGTTACTTTAACCGTTCTTTCAGGAGCTTGCTCACAAGTTCTGGCTCCGCTTTTCCCCGAACTTCCTTCATCACTAAACCCATCAGCATTCCAAAGGCGTTTTTCCCCAGCTTATCTGCTGCTTGCTTATTCGCTGTAATCACGCGGTCAACAATCGCTGCTAATTCTGCTTCAGAGAACATTTTCAAGCCAAGCCCAGCCACAGCATCCTGCACACTTTTATCTTCATTTTTTGAAAGCCAAGTGAAAACATCAGTAACTGCTTCTTTCGCCAGTTTCCCTGAACCAATCCATCGGAACATTTCTTTGATTTGGTCATCGGGCACGTTTTCCACGTTAACTCCGTCGCGTCTAAGTGCCTTTGTGGTTTCTGTCAGGAAGACAGCGCTTGTTGTGGCTGTTGCCGCGTTCTCTTTTACTATGTCTTCGAATAATGCAGTGTACTCTGAATCAACGATTTGCTTGGCTAACTTCGCGTTTAGGTTGTATTCTTTCATTAGGCGTTTGAGTTTCTTTTCTGCTGGTTCAGGCAGGTTTCGGCGGACTTTTTCCACGAAATCAGTTGTTATCAGCGAGGGGGGAATGTCAGTTTCAGGATACATTCGTGCAGCGCCAGGTCTAGGACGCATATACCGTGTTGTGCCATCAGCGTTGGCGGCTCTTGTTTCCGCGGGCACGCCGCTCATGGCTTCTCGTGCTCTTTCCACCACTGCCTTCAACGCGTCTATCGCGTTTTCTGGTGCGTCAGCCACGAAAACCACTGCGTCTTCTGCATTGGCGTTCACTGTTTTTCTTAATGCTTCAACTTCTTCGCTGGTTACGCCGTAAGCTGGCATTTCGTCTGTGTGGAATATGCCGCCGACTCTTCCCCAGAAACGTGCTCTGTCAGCGAGTTCGGTGCCGAGGCGGAAGTTGGGCATGAGTTCCCGTTTTAGGAACCCGTTAAACTTGGGCAGCTTTACAGCTTTGACGCAATGTTGTTTGTCTAGGGCTTTTCGGAGGACTTTGCATTTTGTTTGCTTGAAAACACTTGTAACGTCAACAAATTCCTCTTTTAGGCCTGTGGCGTCTACTTGTTTCTTTTTCAATTCGCTGCTTACGCTTAGTAGGTTCAGTTGGCGTTGCACCTCGTACTCCACAACTCGCGAGATGAGGTCCAGTTCTTGGACGCCTTTGATTTCCACTAGGGCGCCGTTTGGGATGGACACGTTCAAGTCTTGGCGTATTGTACCTAAGCCGCGCATGACTCTGCCTGTGTCCCGTAAAATTTTTCCAATTGCAAGGGCTACTTCTTGCGCTTCCTGAGGCGAATGGATAACGGGGGCGGTTGCCACTTCAATAAGCGGTATGCCTAAGCGGTCTATGCGGTAGTGGATTATTTTGCCGCCGTCTTCGTCGCCTGTTTTCCGCGCTGCATCTTCCTCTAAACTGGCATGTTGAATGGGAATGGGTTTTGCGCCGACGTTGAGGCAGCCGCCTAACGCGATTACGCAGGTGCGCTGGAAACCCGTAGTGTTCGACCCGTCTATCACGGTTTTGCGCATCACATGCACTTCGTCAACTGGCACAGCGTTCATCATTAAAGCCGCCATCAGCACGGTTTCCACGGCTTCCATGTTCAATGGGTGCGGCGGTTCCTCATCCATCTCCACAAGGCACGCGGATGCGTGGTTTGCTTCGTAGCGTATGCGCACGCCTTTCTGGAACTCAAAGTATGCTGCAGGGTCCACTTGTCCCAGTTCGCTTTGTGTTGGTCTGAGTCTGCGGAGAAACACGATTTCAGGCTGTTCCTTGAACAGTAATGGCGGGCAACTGCAGAATAGTTTCGTTGCGGTGGCGAGTTGCTGGTGGATTTCTAAGCCAACTTTCAAGCCTATTTTTGCGTAATCAGTTTCCAACCGCTACTCGCCTCCTTCGTTGGCAATTTCTTGGGGTAGTGTTCGCGGCGAAAACTCGCCAGCTACATTAGTTTTAAACAGTTTCGCTGCTTCCTCTGCGTTGCTTGTTTGTCCCAGTGTCCACATTAGCTTGACGAGCGCGGTTTCAGGGAACATGTCTGCCGTGGGGATTACGCCGCGTGTCAGCAAATCGCGTCCTGTGTCGTACACGTTCATGTTTACGCGTCCCCAAATGCACTGCGACGCTAATGCAACTACAACGCCTTTTGCAACAGCGTTTTCAATTGCATTGAAGCAGTATTTGCTTACGTGTCCTAAGCCTGAGCCCTCAAGCAATATGCCTTTGCAGCCTTTTTCCACGTGCCAGCTTATCACATCAGGATCTAAGCCTGGATGAAACTTGACTAACGCCACTTTGTCGCTGAACACGGGCTTCAGAGCAAGCTTTTTCGCTGGGTCGCGCTTCGCATAATCGTCTGTCAGCATGGTTATTTCATTGTTGTTTACTCGCGCTAACGGCGTCGCGTTCACGGGCTTGAAAGTGTCTCTGCGGCTAGTGTGGCATTTCCTGACTTTCGTGCCCCTGTTAAAAATTATAGCCGTATCTGAAACGGTTTCGTGCATGGCAATGGCGACTTCAGCAAACGGCGCTTTCGACGCAGCTTGAACCGCACCTATAAGGTTTGTCGCCGCGTCTGAGCTGGGGCGGTCTGAGGAACGCTGTGCGCCTACAACTATCACGGGCACAGGCAGGTTTTGCAGCGCGAAGCTTAGTGCTGCTGCCGTGTAAGCCATCGTGTCCGTGCCATGCGCAATAATTACGCCATTCACGCCCTTGGCTATGTGCTGTGCCACGGCTTCAGCTATCTGCGTCCAATGCACAGGAGTTATGTTTTCGCTGTACAAGCTAAGCAGTATCTGCGTGTCCACACGCGCGATGTCGCTGAGTTCAGGCACAACACCGTATAAATCGCTGGCTGACAAAGCTGAACGCACGGCGCCTGTGCGGTAGTCCACGCGGCTGGCTATGGTTCCACCCGTGCTCATAATCACAACCCGCGGCAAGTCAGGGTTTTGCTCTGGAAGCGCAGGTGCGGCAAAAGCGGGCTTAGCGCCTTCACCCACGCGTTCTATCTTTGTGTCGGCTGTTATGCGCACGCCGACGTTGTAGCCGCTCTTCAACTTGACCACGACATGTGTAGTGTCGCCTGTTTCCGAACGGGGAATCAAAATGCCCTCGTAACTTTTCTCGCCAGTTGAAACGCGGATAACGTCGCCAACCGCGCACCCTGCCTTCTCAAGAGCATTCAACGCTTTGCCCTTGTAACCTGAACTCTCAGCCTTTATGCTCATGCCTAATTCTCCAACAGTTCATTGAGAAGGAAGGCACTTTAACGCTTTAACTTTATCGCACAATAATCAGTCGGCTAGCCTTTTGAGAACATCACTAAAATTCGTATGTATCTACCGATATTTCCCCTCTTGTTATTTTCTCTTTCAGCCATTCGATCAATTTAACATACGTATTCGAAATTGATGCAAATCTAGTTTCAAGGTCACGAAGTTTGATCCTCTTCTCTTTGTTATTCAAAACGAAAATGAGTTCTGAGTATTTGTAATCATAATAGAATTTTTGATGAGCCACACAATTCCTTATTTGATTCGCCTCAATTCCCCATTCCTTTGTGTTCAAAACTCCTAATGCAGGGTAACCCTTAAGAAAACCTATTAATTCTTCATCGTTTTTTGGACCTTTTCCAAACCGCACCTTATAAATTTTTGAAAGGAGGCTTTTTGTCCATTCATACCATGCAACGTAGCTATGTGCAAGAATAAAGGCTTTCAATTTGCGGTTTTTAAGAGTTCTCGTCAATGCTTGTATCTCTAAATTGAATTCTACGTTTTTCATTCCGAATAACATTTTTTCCTTTCGGATGTCATTATAGAGAGTCCTTAACGCTTCAGGGTTCATATCGAGAAGTTGCTTCACTTCTTCTGGCTTTTTCTTTTGCATTCTCCAGAATTCTTTCATCCATTTGCCGTAGTATTCGTTCTTTAGCTCTCTGAACGCTTTCGCCCATTCCTTTGCTTGTCTGGAAATCAGTTTTAATAAAAGTTTGCCATAATAGAAATCATAAATTTCTATATTCCCATTCCACGCTTCCAGACGAATTTCTCTAATCGAAAAAGTCTTGGACCAATTGTCTGTGCACTTAATTACAAGGTTATTTGAAGTGAGAACAATTCACCTTTTTTGCAAGAGTATTTTTTTGTACTTGAATATGCAATACCATCAAATGTTCCTTTCATCACGACCTTTTCGTTTTGGTGCATTGTGAACCACATTTGTTTATATATTCAGATACGATGTTAATGCGAAAGATGTAATTATCGATTTTTCTGTTCGAAATGTTTAGAGTAGAAAAATCTGAAAATAAGACTTACTAGCAAAAACGCTGCTGAACTTTTCAGAAAATACAAATAACCCAAATTCCATTTCTTTAAATACTTGCTTTATATAAGGGGGCTATAGTCTTCTCCGAGCAACTAGTCACCATCAGATTCCGCCTATTTATAGTATAAATAGAGGGGGCTAAAGAAAAAATTCACAACAGAACAAACGCCTCAAGCAACAGGCTCAACGCAGCATCTTCGAAACGTACACGCCATCACGCTCATAACCGAAACGCGCATAATACCGCTTAGTACCCAACGCACTAATAACCAAAAGCTTCTCCACATCATACTCTTCACGCGCCACACGCTCCGCTTCGCCCAACAAAACCGCGCCAAAACCCCTATGCTGCCACGCCTTAGCCAAATGCTTACCAACAGGCACCAACGGACCATAAACATGCAACTCCCGCACAATAGCCGAACGCGCAGCTTTAATTTCTGGCCTGTGCGCTTTAGCTGAAGGCACACGCAAACGCAAATACCCCACAAGAACACCGGCATCAGCATCTTCAACGGAAAGGAAAACCTCCGTGCCCTCAGACGCAGCGTAACGCGCAGTGAAAATTTGCACCGTATCCAAGTTAGGCTTCACTCCGTCAACCAACATGCGATGACCAACCTCCCTGCAACGAATACAGTTGCACCGTTCGCCATGCTCGGCTAGTTCCCGCTGCACCAGTTGACGCAAATTACTCTTGTCCACACCAGCCACAATTAACCCAGCAGGAATGTCGCGTTGCACGCGCATCACGCGCACCCACACAGGAAGCTCTTTCTTGACTTCAGCAATCAATGCTGCTGCTTCCTGAGTTGAGTAAGGCTTGTAACTGCCTGCACGATACCATGCATGCGCTCGTGTGCCGTCCAGCACTAAACACGGGTAAATCTTCACCATGTCAGGCTTGAATCTGGCATCTGTAAAAACTTGGCGAAAAGCCTCCAAATCTTTAACGCGATTTGAACCAGGCATTCCCGGCATCAAATGGTAAACCACCTTCAAGCCCGCATCTTTAGCGATGCGCGTAGCTTCCGCAACATCAGCAACCGAATGCGTTCTACCCACTAAACGGTAAATCTCGTCATCAGGGTTCTGAACGCCAAGCTCCACGCGAGTCACACCCATGCTGAGCACAGCGTCAACGTGCGGTTCCTTCGCCCAGTCAGGCCTAGTCTCAACAGTTATGCCCACGTTGCGGATTCGGCTCTTCTCCGCATTCGCTTTCGCTTCCTCAAGCGTTGCCGACTGCTTACCCGTAACCGCATCTAAACAGCGCTGAACAAACCATGTTTGATACTCTAGCGGTGTGGAAGGAAAAGTTCCACCCATCAGGATAAGCTCGATTTTGTCCACGCGATGCCCAATCGCCGCAAGCTGTTCCATGCGGCTTTTAACCTGCAAGTACGGGTCATAAGCATTTTGCTGTCCGCGCATGGCTGCTGGCTCAAAACCTGTGTAGCTTTGTGGAACGCCGTGTGCTGGTCCTCCTGGGCAGTAAGCGCATGGTTCAGGTTGCGGACATGGATGCGGCTTAGTCATCACTGCTATCACGGTGACGCCTGAAATTGTCCGTGTGGCTTTTCTGCGTAGGATAGGCAGTAGTTTGCGTTTTTCTTTCGGTTTTAATGCGGTGATTATTTCCGCGTTGGATGTTGTGCGCTCCAGTTTGTGTTTGGCGGCGATTTGGTTTTTGATGCGGTTTAAATCATCACGTGTAGGTGAAGGCAGAAGCAGTAAGGCTTCAATGATTTCTCGTGCTGCGGTGTCCGTGTTCAATGTGCGTGTACCGTTTAGAATTTTGGTGAAAGTTGTAGATAAACTACGCTGACACAGGAAGGAAACCCAAGGGGCAAAGTTAAGTTGCTGCTGGGTTTACAGAAAAATAGCCATTCGGTATTCGTCCCTGTATTTGCCGTTGATGCATATTTCTCTGCAGAGTTTGCCTTCTACTTCAAAGCCAGCCTTCCGGTACAGGCGAACAGCTTTAGCGTTGTCAGTGTTCACGATCAAATGGACTTTTGTCAGCTTTTTCATCCTTGCAATATCAAGCATGTGGTTCAGCAGTGCTGTGCCTATGCCTAGGTTTTGGTAGTTGTCGTGCACGGTAATGCCGAGTTCAGCTTTGTGTTTGAAGACTTCCTGTGGATTAAACTTGAGCGATGCTGCGGCGATGATACGCTGCGTGTTTTTTTCTGTTGTAACTGCGGCAATTGGCAGAACTTCATCGTAGTTTATGTTGCTTGTCCAGCTTTCTATTCTTTCTCGAGTGAACGGCGGAATCAGGTTTGAAGTACTTTCCTCTGACAGCGTTGAAAACATTGCCCACAGCATTTCTGTGTCGCTTGGCTGTTCTGGGCGAAAGGTTATTTTCTCGCCGTTTTTTGCCGTGAATGTTTTCTTCCACTCTTTTGGATAAGTCATTTTTATGCCTCGGATGTTGGCGCAAACCGTTTTCTAAACATGTAACGTGTTTACACGTGGATTCTGGATAAATGTTATCTTGTTTGCTCGGTTTTTAACAGCCAAAAAACAAATATCTCTAGAACACGTTACTTGTTTTTGTGGGAGAATCGGCAACGAAGAAAAAAAAGAAGGAAGATCCCGCCGTCGTTGTCACTGCACCACGCAGGAGGTTTTCAGCAGAGCACTCTGCAGATGCTAAGGAAGCGAAGCGGGTAAGGCTTAAACGGTTTTTCCATGTGCTGCCCATGCGAGTGCACAGAGGGTTCCACAATTTTGTGCTATCTTATTTTAAAACTGTGAATCGCAAGGCAGGAAAAAGCATGAAGTTTTTGGCCATGAAGATGGAGACTTTTGAGCATGTGGACTCAGTATTCAAGGTGTTTAAATGGTTAATTTTGCCTGTTACTTTCATCTATGTTATAGGCGCTGTTCTTCTTTTAGGGGAGAATACTTTGGATGCTGCGTTGTTAGGGATTTTGCTTTTCTTTTACAGCAACTTTTTGCCAGATCTTCCAGCGGTGTTTAGAAAAAAATATTATCCTGATGTAGCCGCTTTGAACACGAGTTTGCCGTGGTACAAGAATTATGCGCTGTTGTTGTTTGCGCCAGTGTTTCTCGGGTTGTTTCTTTGTGGAGTACGGTGGAAATGGGGGACACTTGAGACGTTTCATAACTTTAAGTCCTTGCTGGTTTACGTGGCTTTTCTCGGTGTGATCGGTTTTCTAGTTTTCACTAGTTTTCCAATAGGGTTAGGTGAGGTAACTGAGAGTCTTTCTGTTCCGCTTTACGGGTTAGCGGGATATTTGACTCATCTGAGGGTTGACCTGTGTTTTTGACAAGGTTAAATTTAATCAGAAAGCTCTCAAATAAGCAAGCACGTATTTTTCCTCTTTCGGCAAAATAGGGTTTACATCCAGTTTTGGCCAGGTTTCCGCTGCAGAACCATGCGTTTCTCGTAGTTGCGTCTGCTTCTGATTTTTGGGCTTGGCTTAGTTTTTTCTGCAGCTTGGACTTTGGGAGTTTGTGACCTGACTTTTCCTGCTTTTGATAGTGAACCGTGTGTTGGCATTTTTGCACCTTCCGCAGATAAAGAATAACAGTAGCACTTAAACCTTTACCTGTCCTGTGTGCTAGTGCTCGGAGGAGACTATAGCCCCTCTTATATAAAGGAACTATTTATAGGGTAGCGCAAATTGCTGGTTTAATTATGGTTTTTGGCTGGTTTTTTCTGGGATGGCTATGGTGAATTTTGCGCCTTTGCCAGGTTCGCCGTTCTCCGTGATTGTCCAGCCGTAGACGTTCATCAGTTTTCGTATTAATGGTAATCCGTGGACTGTTGGTGTTTTTATGGTGGGGTCTTCGGTGAAGAGTTTCTCTTTAGCTGCTTCGGCGATGCCTATGCCGTCGTCTTCGTAAATTAGTGTTGTTGTGCCGTTTTTCTTTGTGAAGTGTGTTCGGATTTTGGTGACTTTTGCGCCGTGCTTCAGGGAGTTGTCGATTAAATTGTAGAATACTTGAATCACTAATGAGTCTGCTGTAACTTTGAGTCCGTCTAGTTCGTTTGACACTTGTAGTTTTTGCAGTTCTGGGAACATGGCGGCAGCGCCGTTGAAGCAATCTTCAGCGTTTATTGGTCGAAGTTGCTCCATGCCCATTTTTTCGTAAGTTCTGCTGAATTCTAACAGGTGCTCTGCTTGCTCAACAAGTGCGTTGATTTTTTCGGTGAACGCTGTTACGTTTGCGTTGTCATTCATTCTTTTTTGGAGTAGGTAGGCTTGTCCAGCGATTGCCGTAAGCTTGTTGCGCACGTTGTGCCTAGTTAAGCCTCCGACGACACCTAATTTTTCGTTAAGCACTTCTGTTTCGTATAGGGCTGTTTCCAGCGTTTCTCTGTCTTGAACGCGTTCTGTTATGTCTCGGTAGACGACAATGAAGCCTGTAAACGCTTCTTGCTCGATGAGAGGTTCTATAGAAAGGGTTACGTTAAGTTCTATGCCGTCTTTTCGTTTTCGTACAGTTTCAACTGTGACGCTGGCTGTTTTGGCTTTTTTGCGCAGTGCTTCTGATTCGTGTTTCAAATTGTCAGGAACAACTAAGTCAGGTAAAAATGCGTTTTGTGCTTCTTCAGCTGAAAATCCGAAAAGCGTAAGGAACGCAGGGTTGACTTCTTTAATGTGCATGCGTTCGTCGACTAGTACTATAGCCGCAGGATTCTTGGTGAACAGCAACCCAAATTTCTGCTCGTTCTCCTTGAGACGCGCATCTTGTTTCAGGCGCTCTGTGATATCGGTGAACATAGCGGCGAATTTTCCTTTGGCTGGAGAGAAAACAGAGATGCTAAAATGCTTCGCTCCTAATTGGAAAAATGTTCCGAATTTTACAGGTTCTCCAGATTCCGCAACTTTTGCGTAGATATCTATGTAAGGCTGATTATCTGCACCATAAAGTTCTGAGGCTCTCTTTCCGATGGCGTCTTCACGTTTTATCCCAGTACTCACTTCATAAGCAGGGTTAACATCCAGTACAATGTAGTCTATCGCTTTGCCTTGCTTGTCATAGATTATTTCGTTAAGGGAAACGCCCTCAGCCATAGTGTAAAACAACGAATGGTATTTTTCCTCATTCGCTGCCAATTTTTCTTGAAGTTTCTTACGTTCTGTGATGTCGATTGATAAAATGAATACGCCTTCTGGAACAGGGTTTATGCGCAGTTCAAACCAGCCTTTTTCACCTTCGGGAAACGTGAACTCGTTTTCCATACGCATGGAAACGCGGTCTCGCATGCTCCGCTGAAGTTTTGTGAAGAATAGCGTTTTTTCTATGCCTGGGTAAGTTTCCATCATGGTCTTTCCAAGCAGTTTTTCTTTTGTTGTGCGTCCATGTTTAGCGACAGCATCATTGACGTACACGTAGCGCCAATCGTAGCTTATTATTTGGCAGCCTTCTATCATAGTGTCAAGTGTTTCGCGGAAACGCTTCTCCGAAGCCCTCAAATGTTTCTCCATTTCCTTGCGTTCTGTGATGTCGTTGAATGTGAATAATATGTGGCGTTCGCCTTCAATCTCAATCGTATCGGCTGAGATATTCTGGGTTTTAAGGGTTCCATCTTTCCTGCGCATTATAGCTTCCTGATTGCGAACAAAGCCCTTATCTAAAAGCTCGTTTATGAGTTGCGTTCGTTTGTCAGGGTTTACCCACATTTTCAGGTCAAGCGGAGATTTTCCGATTAATTCCTCGCGACTGTAACCTGACATGTCTATTGCAGCTTGATTAACTTCTATCTGAGCGTTATCGCGCATGCGGGTTAGCACTATTCCACTGGGGCTTTGCTTAAATGCCTTCGAAAACTTCTCTTCCGACACGTGCAAAGCTTCCTCAGCTTTCTTGCGCTCAGTAATGTCGTACACGTTTCCCACAAGGTGCGTACAGCGACCATTCGAATCAAACAGCGGCGCAACAGTAACCTCACCATACTTTTTCCCCGCAGGATAAACCGTAACCTCCTCCCAACTCACAGATTTATTTTCACGAATTGCCTGCCGGTACTTTTTAAGAACCAGCGTCAAAGACGGTTCTGGAATGACCTCCTGAACAGCCTTACCAACAATTTGGTCCTCCCGCAAGCCAGTAGTGTCTAGAAAAGCTTGGTTAACAGAGACAAAGCGAAAACGTTTGCCCGCTTCAACCGACACAAGAAGCAGAATTTGAGGAACAGTAGCGTAAATTAAGGAAAGCATGTGCTCTCGAACTTGCAGCGCCTCCTCAATGCGCGCCTTATCTGCACGCAATTGAAGTGTACTGAAGCCGTAGCTAAAATCACTTGCCAACTCAGTTAACAAAGCCATCTCTTCATCTGAGAAAGGATCAGGTTCACTACTGTAAATGGTCAAAGCGCCAACGACTTCACCGTTTAAAGTTAAAGGCAAAGCTATATAGGAAATGTAACCTTTTTCAGCGGCTTGTTTACGCCATGACTTGGTGTTAGGGTCGGCAAGTATGTTTCTGCAAATTTGCGGTTTTCCAGTGCGGATTGCCCGCCCGGTAGGCCCTCTGCCTCCCGGCCTATCAGCCCACGTGATTTTCAGCGAATCAATATAATCCTTATCTAAACCCTCGTAAGCAATCACTCTAACAGACTTGCGCTTGTCATGCTCAGCGAAACCAATCCACGCTAAAGCGTAGCCACAGTCTCGGACAATAATCCTGCAAACCTCCCGAGCGAAAACTGCAGAATCAGTGGCACGTATCAAGGCTTGGTTCACTCTAGAGAGTGTACGGAGAGAACGATTGAAGGCAAGGAGTTTCGCTTCAGCCATCCTACGTTCAGTAACATCTTGACAGAAAGCAATCCGTTTTCCGTTCGGCAGTGTGGCAACGTTCATGTCAACAAAAACGGCTTTTCCTGTCTTGTGTCTCATTCTAATCTCTTGGTGAACAAGAAATGTTTTTGGTTTGGAAAAATGGTGCAGCCCGCTTGGCATGTCTTCTGGAAAAGCAAACTGCGGAATAGTCATTCCCTGAAATTGGCTAACAGAATAGCCGAGCAGGTTGGATGCCGCTTCATTAGCGTATTCAAATTTTCCCTGCGAGTCTGACACAAGTATTGCCACAGGAGAAGTTTCAACATATATCCTGAATTTTTCCTCGCTGTCTCTCAAAGCAACTTCAGCCTTGGCAGCTCTAACCGTGCTGTTGATAGCATGGATAAGTTCGCCGTAGACTACTTCAGGCTTGCCATGCTTGTTCAGGTAATAGTCAGCTCCAAGGTTTAAGGCCTTGATAGCAATTTCCTCTCGGCTTTTACCTGTAAACATGATAAAAGGCACATTCTTGTTGCTCTTTCTCAGTTCTTCAAGCAGGTTCAAGCCGTCTTTTCCCGGCATATCATAAGCAGAAACAACAACGTCAAACGAATCCTTCGCCAGTTTTCGCAAAGCATCGTAAGCTGAAGAAGCCGTTTCAACCGCAAACTGCTTATTTATCATTAACAGTTGCTTTGTAACTTCCATGAAAACAACATCGCTGTCAACGAGCAAAATGTGCAATAAATTGTTATTTTCCAAACAACCGCACCCTCCTTTACAATAAAGAAGAGGCAACTTGCATTTTTGAATTTCGGCTAAACCGCACTGGCAAGCGCTTTACCAACAAGTTCTTCAGAAATTACGTGCCCATGACTCTGGAAAACCCGCGCCGCGTCTACTTCATCAAACAAGCGCTTATTGTACAAACAAAAGCCACAAACGTCTACAGATAATTGCCTGCCCAAAGCCTCTTCATACTCCATCAATTCTCTGCTCAAGCCATTATCAACGAAAATCGCCATTTCACCAGCAGCATATATCCCTGCAAACCTCGCCTGTTTCTTCGCCTCAAGCAACCGCGTCCAATTAGTAAGAAGCGTTTTGGCTTCAGCTCTGCCCCTTTGCAGGTACCATTCAAAATTAGACGTCACCGTGAGCGCCCCAGTGGGTAAGCCGTCGAGCAGCACACCGTGCCTTTCAAGCGCCAGCATTTCAGAATCCAGTTTTTCTTCGGAGACAAAGTAAACTGCCGCGCTATTTCGCGCCAAACCTATCTTCAAGAACGGAAAAACTACACTGCGCTTAAAATCTTCATCAGTGTACACGGCAAAGGCATGGTCACTTAATGTGAGTTGTTCAATGTAACGTAATCGGCTGTTTTCCACGGCAATCCTGTTTCGGAAATCAGCCATTACGCTTACCAGCAATCTTCCCCTGTAGGTTAAATAGTATTTTTTTGTTTCAGGGTTAAATTCGATGAAACCTTCTAGCAGCTTAAGATGATAACGTAATTTGTCACGGTTGTCAATAAAGCCAACGCTGTTCAGCAACTGTGCAAAAGACAAGTTCTCCTTATGTAAAGAGTCCACGATGCGCCTATTCAACTGATGAAACATCGCTTTTTGAAGGTTGCTGTCCCAATTGTCGTATGCACACAATGCAGATCAAAACAATAGTAAGTGAAAGCATAAATTAAGTTTTTGGTAAAAAACAATTCATCTATCCGCCACATCATCCACAACTCAAAAGAAATGCGTATGAACAAAATTCCGCCATATTCAAGGCGCGCCGTCAAAAAAAACTTTAATATAACTTCCTTTTTATTGTTATCAAGTACAGTTCTGCACAATGACTACGAACATAGTTAACGTGCACAAACAGAAATACGTACTTCAGAAAGGGCGCAAGGGGCATCTGTCAAGCTCGCCCATGCAACAGGAAAAATATGATTCATGGGAGCGTCATTTATGATAGCACCATCAGGAAAACTTGAACAGGAGAAGGGAGAAAACTCAGAATCAGTTAGAATCTTGGTGGTAGACGACGACGCTGAAATCCGCGAAGTACTATTTCACATACTCACGCAAGAAGGATACGAAGCACAGACTGTGCCAACAGGAAAAGACGCTATAGAGGCATGCCAAAAAGAACTCTACGATGTCGCATTAATAGACATTAAATTATCAGACATGGAAGGAACAAACGTTCTCAACATAACCAAAAAGCTTAACCCCACCATGACGGCGATTATGATAACGGGATTTCCATCACTTGAAAACGCAGTTCAAGCGCTTAATTTTGGAGCAGACGGCTACCTCATAAAACCTTTCAACCCTCTGAAACTTTTAGAAGCGGTCAAGGGACAACTTGAAAGACGCAGAAGGGCTACGCTGGAAAACTTGTTGAAGAACACAGGATTGTCACCATACGAAACCAAAATTTACATTTCTCTAGCATTGGAAGGCCCATCAGAAGCTCGAAGACTCAGTCAGACTTCAGGTGTGCCTCGACCCAAAACATACGCGGCGTTGAATAAACTTAAACAGAGAGGACTCATCGTTGGAGCTCCAGGGATGAAACAGAAATTTTCGATTTCTCCGCCATCCAGAGCTTTTAAGGCGTTTGTTGAAGGGTGGAAAAAAGACATTTCAGAGCAAGCCTCGTCACTTGCAGCGCTTGAAAACGCAATAGTTATGCTAGAGTCGTCGTACATACAAAAACAAACAGCCCAGCCTTTAGACATGCAGAAAGAAGAAGTCTGGTCGATTAAAGGAGGCAGAGGAATAGCGCAGAGAATGCAGGAGATGCTGCGTGCGGCAGAGAACTCGGTCTGCGCGGTAACAACGGCGGAAGGTTTGGCTTTCTTCTGCAGAAATTTCAGCAAAATACTTGACGATTTAGTTGAAAAAGGCGTAAGCATTCAAATCAAAACGCCTATTGAATCTGCTAACAGGGACTTCATAACGGAACTTAGATACGCGTACAAAATCGCGAACGCGCACGTTCCAATTCCAGTCTTCTTATTAACAGTGGATGAAAAGGAACTTCTCTTGGCTACATTGAAAACCGACGGTTCAAAAACTGTTCTCGACAATGAAATTGGATTGTTCGCTAAAAGCGAGAAACTGGCCGCTTATTTTCTCAAGTCGCTGTCCGCCAACAAGCAATGAGAAACACACCTACAGCGGCAACCCAGTGTGGACACCACAGAACATGAAAATTGCACGTTCAAAAAGTGCGTTTGAAGTCGAAAAGAAGAACATAACAAAAAGGCTAAGTGCAGTGCTTGTGCACAAATGCGCATAGGCACTGTTGAATAGGCAGCTAAGCTTGCTGCTTTGCTTGAATTTTCTGCATGACGGCGATTCTGTTTTGGACAGCAGTGTTTATGTCGTCGAAAAGTACGCTTTGAGCCCATGCCGGCAAGTTTACGAATTGAGTTTCTACCGTGTGCCACATTTGCATCCATTGTTTGCGTAATGTTTCCTGCTGCTCCTTTCCTTGGGTTTCACCAATTTTCTCCATTCATCACTACCTCCTTTCCTCTTTTTTACTTTCCACCGTTTGTGATTCAGCAACTAAGTGGGTAAGGTTGCATTGTTACGCTTTTGCCCGTGGCGTTTTTGCTTGGTTTTTTTGGCGCGAAGATTTTCAAGCGTCCTTGTTTTTGTCTGCTCACAAGGCCCATCGCTGATAGTTCATTGAGGATTTTGCTTTCGCATGCACGGGATTTTCCTGTGACTTGGCTTACTTGAGTTGCAGTTCCACTGCCGAGGTTTGCTAGTGCTGTGAGCGTAGGCGTGAATCGGCTGGAGACTTGAACTTGGACCTGTGGCATTCCGCTTACTTTTGCGTCTATTATGTCTAGTCTTTTGAGAATTTTTTCCAGTGCCAGTGCAATTTCAAAGCTTCTCATTGTTTTTCCTCCCTTCTGAGTATTTCTAAAATTTACACGCATGTAACGCAGCGAACGATTGTTGCATTAGGACGTGTTTTCTGTGTGGAATTCAACTTTCCCACCTTGTAATTAGCTACTATAATTCAAGCTTAAGGTAATTGTGTAACCATTGTCTCAGAGGCAATAGTCACACAACGTTTTAGCCGTTCAGTGTCCAACACGAATACAGAATGGAGAAGTGCTTCCAAGCAACGACATGCAACCGAAGCTGGCTGTCAACCGCTGATCCCACGGCGCCTGATGCTCGCATGGAAACACTTGCATTCAATGAAAACTACGCCTCGTCTCCGCAGGCAAAGTTGACTGAAAACTTCTTCCATTCTAAAAACAGGTTAGGTCGAGAAGAGTGAGGGTATGAAACTATCCAAACTGGAAATGTACATTGGAATACTCAAAACAATTAGCCAACAACGCCTGCCACAACTGATCACTATTCAGGGCAAAACTGACGTGAGTCTTGACTATCTGAAAGAACGTGTGGCTTTTCTTGTGAAGCAGGGTTTAGTCGAACAGAGGAACGCGGGGAACCAAGTTAGTTACAGAAACACGCAGCGCGGTGTAAGTGTGCTCAATTACTTCAAGAAGCATCAGCAGAAGAAAACTCAGGGAAAATGGGTGTCGGCATGAGAATTCACCAAGAAAACAGCAGCATAAACAACAAGAAAGAGGGGGAAATGAATGAGACGGTCTAAACTTGAAATGTATATTGACATCTTGAAGGTTCTGGCTCAACGTGGTCCATTGAAGCTAACGCATATAATGCATAAGGCTAATCTCAGCTGCAGTGTGCTGAAAGGGTACTTAGAGTTCTTGATTGCGAAGGGCTTAGTGGAAAAGCGAACCATGAAGAAACATCGAATTGTCTATGCAGATACGGAGCGGGGCTTAACTGTGCTGAAGTACTTTAGAGAACTGAAGTTGGCGTTGCCCATTGTGGAAGAAGACGGCAGAAACATACCCCCATTCTACTAAATTTTATTAGTGTTTTAATTTTTTCTTCGCTTTTTTGCGCGAACGCTCTTCTTGATGATTATTCTCGCCAGTGTTCAGGCTTATTCAATGCGTCACAGCAAATTATTTTGCCAGATGCAGAGCCAATTACGTTCGGGCGAAGCTGTTGAACCATCCATGCGTTAGCGTGTTTTTCAGGAATTGGGTAAGGCGCTTCGAATCCGAGTTTACCTGCTGGCGTGAAACCGTACCGCGGATAGTATTCTGGGTGTCCCAACACAAAAACTAAATCAACATTTGCCTTGGATAAGAGTTGTAAGCCTTTTTTGATGAGTGCGCCGCCGACGCCTTGCCTTTGAAATTTCGGTATAACTGCCAGAGGCGCCAAAATGGACACTTTGCAGGGCGTGTTCGAGAGATGCGCCGTGGTGAATAGGATGTGCCCTGCCGGTTGCTCTTCAATATAGGCCATGAGGGATATGAGTGGCTTGGCGCTGGGGTCAGCTAACATGTCCTTTGTCAGGTCGGCTTCTTTGTTGGAGTTGAACGCTTCGCGTTCGACGAATACTATGTCCTTTAGGTCGGTGTCTCTTGTTTCTCGGATGCGCATGGCTCCTATTTGTGGGCTGCACGGTATTTATTCATTATTTACTGGCGCATCGGGGATTCTGCTGGGGTTCGGGGTGAACGTTAGTGGTAATGTATTTATCAGTAAGAGTTATTTTCAATGACTGCAAAAATGGTGTTTAAGCGCAGAGGTCGCCGAGCATGGTCAAAGGCGTAGGCTTCAGGAGCCTATCCTGTAGGGGTTCGTGGGTTCAAATCCCACCCTCTGCACCAATCTGCAAGTGTTTGGTGAAAGAATTGGTGTCTGAAAACGCTCATTTCTACTCTTGCCAAATCGCGTCCACCCACTCCGTGAAATTGCATAAGCTGCGAAAACAAATCGCCGCGCTTGCCGAAAAAGAAGGCAACGCCAAAGATTTTGTTTCTCTTTACGTCCCAGCGGAAACTGACTTGGAACAGATGGTTGCTTACGTGAAAAAACAGCTTAACTGGGTTGTCTCCGACTCTGAGAGGGAAAAAGAACACGTGCAAAATGTCATAAAAACCGTTGCACAGCAACTCAGAGAGTTTGGGGCGGTTCCAGAGAATGGTTTGGCACTTTTTGCAGGATACAATGCAGTTCAAGACCAAAACGAAAGCGTAACCGTTGACATCATAATCCCGCCTCACCCAATCACCCATTACCATTTTGCCATAGACGACCATTTCCAGCTTGAACCGCTGCGGGAAATGCTGCGGGACCAAAAAATCGTCGGAGTCCTTGCTTTGGATGCTAAAAATGCAAACTTGGGCGTTCTCAAGGGTGACAAAGTTGAACTGGTTGACAGTTTATCTTCAGGGGTTTCGGGGAAAACAAGGAAAGGCGGACAAAGCCAGCGGCGCTATGAAAGAGAACGTGACATGGGGCTTGCATACTTTTTCCGCAGGGTTGCAGAGCATGCAGCCGAAGCGTTCTTTAAAAATCAGGTTAATGTGTTGATAGCTGGCGGGCCAGGACAAACTAAAAACGACTTCTTGAAGGGTCAATACTTGCATTATGAATTGGATAACATGCTTCTAAACATCGTGGACACGCAATCGGCGGGTAAGGAGGCGTTAAAAGAAATTTTTGACAAATCCGCCGAGTTGCTTAATAACATGTGTGGACCTGAAGAGCGAAAAATAATTCAGCGTTTATCCTCGGAATTGGCTAAACCGAATGGTGGTCTGGCAACGTACGGTTTAGACGCAGTGCTTGGGGCTTTAAGTAAAGGCGAAGTGCAGGTTGTATTAGTAGCCGACGACACAGACGTGGTTGAGTCTATTGCTGTGTGCAAAAAATGCGGGTACACAAAAAAGCAAATTGGCAAACTGGGGTCGCAGATTATAAGCGACATGGCGAGGCTGCCGTGTGAAAAGTGCGGTGCAACTACATATGAGGTGCATCAAAAGGACATTGTGGATGTTTTAGAAGATATGGCGTCGCAAACTAATTCTGCTGTTGAAGTGATTTCCACAGAGTCAAAGGAAAAAAATCAGCTAAAAGCACTAAGCGGGTTTGCAGCCCTTTTAAGATACAAAACAGGATAAAACAGAAAGAGTATCCCGAGCAAGCGTTTGTGAATTCAAATCCCACTCCCTGCACCAGTGTATCTTCTCCTCATTTAAGCGCAAAGATCAATGTTTTCCAAAAATTCGTAAATAGCTATTTTTCCCGCACTTTATTCCCAGCGGAAATAGCGAATGGCGACAAAACTGAAGACAACCGCGTAAGCAGCCATCACAATCAACGGTACAAACGATGGAAAGGACCCGGTCATGGAGCTATTAAGAGCCTTCACTGCTGCACCGACAGGAGTGAAAAGGGCTGCTGTTTGCAGACCGCCTGGAAGGACTTCCATTGGAACGTAGACTCCTGCGAAGAACAACAATGGGTAAAGAATACCTATGGTTATACCGTTTCCAGTGCTCTGCGAGGGCGCAACCGCAGTTATAAGCAGTCCCAAAGAAAACATTGTAAGCGTCGCCAGCACTAAGGAAAGGATAAATCCCGGAATATCAAACGCTAACTCTACGCCAAAAATCAAAGTGCTCCCAGCTATGAGTATTGTAAAACCTACTGCGGCAAGAATAAGATTGATTACTGCCTGTGCAGCCAATAGCTTAGCTGGCGATATTGGGGTTGTGGAGATTCGCCTAAGCCAACCGATCTCACGGTCACGCAAAAGGGGAACCGGTAACCCAAGCAATCCTATGAATATGAGTACAGTAACCATCAGAATTGGAATGTATAATTCGAAAAGCGTAAACGAGTTTCCCTCCACGGGCTCGTTAAAAGTTGGTATGTTGCCAAATATTATCAGCAGGAGTAGCGGGAGTGCGATCCCAAACACTAGGCTTGATGGCTCTCTGAGGGCAAGTTTCCCTTGAACTTTGAAGAGTTCCCAGAACGGTAAAGAAGCTTTTTTTGGTGTGGCGTCCTTTATATTCATCTCTGCCCCTCCTGAGTTTCTATGGTTTTACCTTTCGTCTGTGTGAGTTTCACGAAGGCGTCCTCAAGATTACCGCTTTTCACTTGAACATCCATGACAGTTATGTCTGCTTTAAGGAGTGCATAAAGCACGTGGGTTGTAATGTCGCCTGAACCGTCAACCACAACCCTTGTCCCTCTATGGTGGACAGCTGTTACGCCAGGCAGAACAGTTAAGAGCTTATCGTCCACTGGGCGAGAGGGCGCGAACTGCATATGTATGCTCCCTCCTTGATTGGCTGCAAGAGCTGCAGGCGTGTCTAGCGCAATGAGTCTTCCGTGATTAATCAACGCTACTCGGTCGCACAGTCTTTCAGCTTCATCCATATAATGGGTCACAAGTATCACGGTCACACCGCGATCCCTGATACGCTCGATAAGCTCCCAAGTTTCACGTCGTGCATCAGGATCAAGACCGGTAGTTAACTCATCCAAAATGGCTATCTTCGGGTTTCCAATAAGGGCAAGTGCAATTGATAACCGCTGCTTTTGGCCTCCTGACAATTTTTTGAATGTAACGTTTCGTTTTTTGGTCAGCCCAAGCGTCTCCAGCAGTTCCTGGGAATCAAGAGGATTTGAGTAAAAAGAGGCAAATAGATTCACCGCCTCCGAAACATTAATGCGCGGAGGTAATGAGCTTTCTTGAAGTTGGACGCCGATGAATTTTCTTAGTTTGTCCCGATCATCTTTGGGGCTTAAATCGTAAATGGTTACTGAGCCAGAGTCTGGAACACGGAGACCCGATATGCATTCGACCATAGTGGTTTTGCCTGCTCCGTTGGGACCAATTATCCCAAAAATCTCGCCTTCATTAATGGAAACGGTAACATCATCAACTGCGGCTATTGCGCCATATCGTTTGCAGAGATGGCTTACAGTGATAATGCTTTTCTTTATCGTCGCTTCCTTAACACTAACACTTACTGTATCAGACATTTTTCATTCCAGCCTTGAAACAAATTGTACGGGTGGTTGTTTACTGCTGTTTGTTTGCCGTAGGTTTTTGTTATGTTGGTTGTTTGGCTTGCGGATTTTTGGTTGTTTGTCAACTCCCACCCACCACTGACTGACTGTCAGTCTGAGTGTCAGACAGTCAATTATTTAAGTCTTACCAGCATCCAGTAGCACCGCAACATCGGGGTTTCAACTAGGGTGCACATGGAGCGCACACAGAAGCTCTCTGACGCCAAAGGTGTGACCTTGATTTTGGTTAGCAGATTATCCATTTTGGAACCTTGCTTATTTGGTAGCTACTTGGAGAGTAAAAACTTTCTCAGCAACCCAACTACACAGGCGGCACATTTCTTTCTAGGAAAGCCCTAAGAGCGCACCCCTGAGAAGCACCCAGAATCTTTTCGATAAAATCGAAGAGTGCAGCAAACTTTCTAGCCATAACTTCGGATTTTGGGTCAAACTTTTTTGCATCTTGCATCAGGAGTGTGAAAATTCCCAAGTACGCGCTGGCGGCTTCTTCGGGGTAGGGCGTGTTGAATGTGCCTTCGGCTATGCCCTGCTTGATAATCTGCGTTATAGGTGCGTTGATTGCCTCGGGGAGCCGCTCCCACCTGATGTGTAACTTGGCGTTTGCGGGGTCATTAAACACTCCAGTGAGCCCCTTTGTTTGTCCATCAAAGATTTGGTTGCAGAATATTGAGACTAATTTTTGCACGCCACTTAACGTTTTGTCGTTTGCTATATCCCAGATTCGTTTAATCAGGAAATCGATGGTTCTATCATTGATAGCCGCCAATATGGCTTCTTTGGATTTGAAGTACCAGTAGAAGGTGCCCTGTGCTACGTGCGCCGCCTTAACGATGTCTGAGACGGCGACGTTTTCATAGCCTCTCTCAACGAATAACTTCTCGGCTATGTCGATTAACTCTTGTCGCCTTACTTTAGGGTCCTTCGTCACACGCATAATTAAGTCATTACCGTCTATGACGCTAAAAGGGTTTTGGGACGGGATAATCAGAGAATTAACGTACACCATAAATATTTGCGTCCGTGGTCAAAAGCTAAAAAAGGAGAAAGTAGCTACACGTATAATTAACGGAATTGGCGATGTCGCCAGCGCGTTGGGGGTTCGAATCCCACCCTCTGCACTTTTTGCTCAATTCCTGCTCTTTTTCCGCAAAATTTCTGCTTAGTGTGTAGTCGACTGGTTTCTAACCCGAAAGAGGTTGAAACGCTCCAGCAAGAGTGAACCAAATTTCAGGACGGAACCTACTAAACCCAAGGACTTCACCGAACACTTACGTTATAATGGACGAAAGTTCGAAACTCTACTGGGCTACCAAAATGTTTGTGTGTATACAACGGCGTTAGACCCCCATTTGGAGCAAACATGTTTAGTGTGACAAGTTTCTGGTTCTCGGTATGCAGTGTGAACGAGTGTTTGAACCTAATCCATAAGTTCCCATAGCGATCGCTTCTGATTAGAACAGATGCATGATAGTTTATCAGAGCAAATGATGCCCAATATTCAAAGACAGAAGAACAATATATTAATCAAAACCCGATCAGTTAGCGTTCTAGAGGGAAATAGGAAGTGTCTGTATCCCTGAAGTGGTTTCCGCCTTCGTGGTTTGAGATAAAGGCCAGAGACAAAATCATTTACGTAGATCCAGCCTACTTAAGGAAATACTTTGCGAAGTATCCAAAAAAGATTGAATTTTCTAGTTGGCCAGATCCGGTTGATGGATTGCCTGAGGAATTAGCAAAAGCTAATGTGATCTTATTAACGCATCATCATAAGGATCATTGTAAACGTGTTACGGTTGATAGGCTTAGGTGCACAGACACTTTGGTAATAGCTCCTAGGCGTTGCATTGAAGAATTAGGTAGCGACATAAAAGTTGTTGAGATAGGGGAAGTAGTAACTTTTGAAGATATAAAAATAAAAGCCGTAGAAGCCTACAATACTGAAGGAGGAAGTTCTACCAGAAAGGTTCATCATAAAGGACATGGTGTTGGATATCTAATAACCATAGAAGGTAAGACGATTTATCATGCTGGAGACACAGACTTCATACCAGAGATGAAAGGGCTGGGAACCATTGATGTAGCTTTGCTTCCTATCGGAGGCAAATTTACTATGGATATCCAAGAGGCTGTTGACTCTGCGATAGCAATTAAACCCGAAACTGTAATCCCTATGCACCATTTGAAGGCGAACCCTCAAGAATTTAAAGACAAAGTAGAGGCAAGATCGGACATCAAGGTTGTGCCACTGCAAATAGGCGAAACTTACCACTTGAAGTAACAACTATTACCAGAAACTATCATTCCTCGTTAATCCAAGTGAGGAATTCAAACGAGATAAGTCACGTATGCCGCGCTACCACTTAATTCGTCTTGATTTGCCAACGACAAATTTGACGCTGGGGGCTGGGATTCAGCACCAGTTTATTGGTAAAAGGCGATTCTATTTATGCTTGGCAAGAGTTCGAATCTCTCTCGGCTACGTCATACCCTAGTCAGGACGACTTTCAAACACTCGGGTTAGATATGAAGTGACAATCTACTTTTTGGGTTCGAAGCCCTTTCCAAGCGCCACTTTTAATTGATATACAACGCCAAAACCAAATAAACAGTGGTCAAATAAAGCTATATTTCAGCCACAACTCTGCAGGGTAACCGGTCATTCTTTCGGTGCATCGAATCTTTATGGGAATAGTTTTTCGCGTGGAATTTGAACGTGGGTGCGAATCCCACCCCCCGCACCAACTATCTTTTTGCGCTTTACTGCTTAGTTTCTTTCATTTGTGGGTGGTTGCTGGATGTTTTTGTCCCACCATATTACGGCTTGAAGCTCAGGTTTTCCGTCCATAAAGCTAACTGTTCCATCGCTGATTTCTTTGAGTGTTTGTTGAAGGTAGCTTCTGAGTTTGTTCTCTTCTTCTGGATTCAGTTTTCTGTTTGCGCCCATTCTCTCAAATCTTTTGCGTAGTTCAGTGAAAGCTTCGTCAATATTTTTGTATGACATGGCTGTTTTGTGGCATTGGAATATCTCGATGTTTGCGCGTATGCCCATCTGATAAAGCAGATTGTAGATGATGATGTACATGCGTGTTTCCCCATAGGGTCTGCCTATGGCTTTGTATAAGCCTATGTCGAAGGGTCTGTTACCTGCGGGCCAAATTATGTATGCGCGCCGTTTTGCAGCAGTATCCATGTTTTTCAAAAATTTTTGTAGGTTGCGTTCCCAACCCATTGACCGCGAAGCAATCACGATGTCATACTTTTCTATATCTTTGCCGATAACGGTGTCTTCGAAGGGTATGTTTACGCAGGTGATGTTGGATACATTCTCCTGTGCCGCGTTTTGGGTCAAACACTTCAGCATTTGGCTTGAAATGTCCAAGGCAGTGACGTGTTTACACTTCTTCGCTAGTGGTATCGCCAGTAGACCTGCCCCGGCACCTACGTCTAGTACTGTCCAGTCGGGTGCAATTTCTATTCTCTCAAGCACTTTTTGGCCATAGTCGCCCTTTTTTTGTAGATCATTCCACCTGGGGGCAATTTTATCCCAGCTGGTGGCTTTGTCGGCTTCACCTGCGAAGAATAATATGCCTTCTCGCCAGATTCTGCTCCAATCTATTTCATTCACGTCCATTCTTTTGTTTTCCCCCTTTTCCTTGGCTCCGTTGTTTTGAGATTTCCCTTTTTGTGTGCTGGCTTCCATTTGCTGTTTGCCCCTTGTGACGAAATATTTTTAAACAACCACCGTCATGTACGGCTAAACATAACGGATGGTACACATGAATAATAAAAACATTTTCATCATAATCGCAGTTACTGCTATAATCATCGCCTCAGTTGTAACGTACGCAGCTTTATCAGGAGCTTTCAACGGTACAAGTAATCCCTCGCCTACGCCTTCGTCGTCTGCTACGCCTACGCCTTCGCCTTCATCTTCTGGTACTGGAACAGCAATCACTGTCACTTCAAATGTTGCAGGCACCAATTTCGTCAAAGTCGACGGCAACGCCGTTACTACACCTGCCAGCTTCACATGGGAAGTGGGCTCAACCCACACGCTGACAGCGCTATCTCCAGTTGCTGCCTCGGATACCAAGCGGTACGTTTGGGCAAATTGGAGCGACGGCGGAGCAATAACTCACACCTACACAGTTACAAGTTCAAGCGCCACAGTCACCGCCAACTTCAAAACTCAGTATCAAATAGTATTCGCGCAAACAGGAATAGATAGCTCAGCAAGCGAGGACATAGTTACCGTCACCACAGATGGCACCAGCCAAGCTCAAAGTTACAACAACCTGCCTGCCAATTCATGGGTAAACGCAGGAACCCAAGTAGCCTACAGTTTCGAATCTAACGTTTCAACTACCTGCGAGGGCGCCTTTTTCATGCTGACAAGCTCTGAAAGTTCTACCTTTACGGTAGACGCGGCAACAACACTGACTGGAACATACAAACGCACAATTATCGACGCTAATGGCAACGCGATTGATGTGCCTGCTCCATCGAACATCAACAGAATTGCTGATTCGTGGCCTGCCCACAACACTATACTTGTAATGTGTGGCGCTAAAGAAAAACTGGTAGCGACAGCCACTGTAAACACTGTGAATCCTATGTTCAGGAGAATTTTGCCTGCAATAGAAACGATGCTAACGCCTTTCAATTCAGATGGCACGGTTAACATAGAATCGCTTCTGGCGGAAGACCCCGACATCGTCTTCGTTTTCGCAAGCGGCGAAGATGCAGCTGCTGCGATGGAAAGCGCGGGGCTTGTAGTTGTTAGGCTACAGTTCTATGACTTCACCGACATGGTTCACACCGTCCGCTTAACGGGCTGGATACTCGGACAAGAAGCATACACAAAAGCACTTGCGTACATCGATTATTTCAACGGAGTATACAATAAAGTTTCCACTAGAACTTCGCAGATAGCTGTGGCAGACCGCCCATTAGTGCTGCACCTAACAGGAAACTCGCTGGTGTCCATTGACGCTGGAGGTGGGCTCATAAACACGTGGATTAACCTCTGTGGAGGAAACAATGCTGCAGCAGAGGTTAGCGGCAACATGGTAACAGTTTCCCTCGAACAAATTTTAACGTGGAACCCTGAACTAATCCTGATCGGTTCAGCCAATGCTAATACAAGGGTAGCGGAAATCATGAGTGATTCGCAATGGAGCGAGGTGACTGCTGTCATAAACGGCGACGTAATGGCTAATCCGATGGGCGTATTCGATTGGGCTCGCTATAGCGTTGAAGAAGCGTTGAATATCCAATGGGTTGCGAAAACGTTGCATCCGACGTTGTTCTCAGATATTAACATCAGAACAGAAACAGCATATTTCTATTCAACGTTCTACGAGTACACGCTTTCAGAAGCCGAGATAGACGCAATATTGAGCAATACAACACCGCCATAACACCAACTGGGCAACTTAAGCTTGGTGAAAAAACACATTGCAAGAACAAAAAGCTAAAAGTAGATTGGCAAACCCGAAAGTTAAGACTGCAATTCTACTTTTAGCTCCAATAACCATTTTTTTAATTTCCCTAGCAATAGGGCGATATTACGTTCCCATTGATACAGTAATAAAAATTCTGGCGTCTCCATTCGTGTCAATTCCAGTTACTTGGGACAGCCTAACGGCGGGCGTCATACTCAATGTAAGACTCCCACGACTAATCATAGTGTCTCTTGTAGGTGCTAGTCTATCGATTTCAGGTGCATCTTTTCAAGGTATTCTGAAAAATCCGCTGGTGTCTTCGGACATATTAGGGGTAGCCTACGGCGCAGGATTTGGCGCCGCTTTAGCCATCCTGTTCTTTCCAAATGCCACCATGATTCAGATTTCAGCATTTGTTTTCGGAATGCTTGCGGTTGGTTTGGCATATGCCATTAACAGTTTCTACAAGAAATCATCCACGCTTATTCTTGTTTTGGCTGGTGTAATTGTGGGCTCATTTTTTTCCTCGTTGATTTCGTTAGCAAAGTACACTGCAGACCCTGAGACGAAACTGCCCGAGATCGTATTCTGGCTTTTAGGAAGTTTTGCTTCTGTTAAAATCGATGATGTGATTCAATATGCAGCGCCTATGTTGCTTGGAATAGTTGTACTCCTGCTGTTAAGGTGGCGAGTTAATGTTTTATCGCTTGACGACGTGCAGGCTAAGTCTCTGGGGTTGAATGTTAAGCGATATCAAGGGGTAATAGTCTTTTTTGCTACGTTAATTACCGCGTCAGCTGTATGTGTGAGCGGCATCATCAGTTGGGTGGGACTTATTGTACCTCATATTGCCAGGATGATTGTCGGACCGAACAACAGCAAGGTTTTGCCTGCGTCGGTTGCGCTTGGCGTGTCCTATATGCTGATAATTGATGATATTGCTCGAACTCTTGTAGCCAACGAAATACCTATGGGTGTTCTAACAGGAGTCATCGGAGCGCCTTTCTTTGGTTACTTGTTACTCAGGCAGAGGGTGGGCTGGTCTTGAAACTTGAAATTGACAAAATAAGTTTTTCATACAAGAAAGGAACGCCTGTCTTCAAAGATGTATCTTTCACCCTCACGGAAGGAACGGTTTTTTGCATTCTAGGGCAAAACGGCGCTGGAAAATCCACGCTGCTAAGCTGCATCGGCAACCTGTTCACATTAGACGAAGGCATGATACGCTTGGACGGCAAAGACATTTCAAAAATGCCGCGGATGGACCTAGCAAAGAGAATCGGGTATATCCCCCAGTTTCACATTCCAGTGTTCCCCTATTCAGTGTTTGATTTTGTTTTGATGGGGCGAACGCCGCATATGGGCACCATCTCTGCCCCGAAGAAACACGACATCACCGTAGCAAAAAACGCGATAGACGCTGTTGGGATAACTCACCTAACGGAAAAACCCTACAGTGAAATCAGCGGCGGCGAAAGGCAACTTGTCATGTTCGCGAAGGCGTTAGCTCAAGAGCCGGAGATTATCCTTCTCGACGAGCCTACTTCGCATTTGGACTTCGGAAATCAGTTTCGCATTCTCGACCTGATTGAAAAGTTAGCGAAAAACGGTTTCTCTGTAATAATGACCTCTCACTTTCCCGACCACGCATTTATAGTTTCACATGTGGTCGGCGCTATGAAAGACCAAGAATTTATCGCCCTTGGGTCGGCTGATGACGTGATAACCGAGGAAAACATGAAACAAATTTACGGCTTAGACGTCAAGATTACCTTAATTGAACAAGCCGATAGAAAAGTTTGTGTACCGCTGAAACAGGGGCAGTCCAGTGTGAGTTTTGACTTCAAGTCTTGCCAAAAGGGCTGAAGTTAAGACGCTGGCAGTTCAGCCTTTGTGAGTTCAAATCCCACCCTCGCGCTATTTTGGAATCTTGCTAAAACTTGGCATGGCGTGAATGGGTGTTTCGCAAATTAAATATAGTGTGAGCGCCAAATAACCACATGCGCTATGTGCGCGGCTGGCTAAGTTATGTTTGGTCGATGTCGACAAAGTCTGAGAATTGCTTCTATTTTATTTATACTAACCCTTGCTGCCCTCTGCATTGAAGTGCACGCGTCGATAAATCCGCCTGCGGAGCCTGTTCGCCTGATATTCATTCATCATTCAACTGGCGAAAACTGGCTAAGCGATGCTAACGGAGGTTTAGGCATAGCGTTGCGGGACAACAACTACTTTGTAAGTGACACAAACTATGACTGGGGTCCTGACAGCATAGGCAGTAGCACAGATATCGGAGATTGGTGGAGCTGGTTCCGTGGTCCAAACAGCGCAACGTACCTCAGTGCACTTTACGCTGAGAGCGAGCAGCACTCCGAATACTCCCGCATGTCCAGCAGCGTCAGCGGCGAAAATCAGATAATCATGTTCAAATCCTGCTTTCCAAATTCTGCTTTGCAGGGCAATATCAATGACCCAGTACCGCCGATTGACAGCAACCCTCTGCGCGGACAAAACTGCGGTTCAGAATATCACACTGTTGCAAACGCCAAGGGCATCTACATAGACCTATTAGAATATTTCAAGACGCAACCAGGCAAGTTGTTTGTGGTAATCACTGCGCCGCCATTAACGGACGCCACGTACGCTGACAACGCGCGCGCCTTCAACAATTGGCTGGTGAATGATTGGCTCACAGGTTACACGGCTGGCAACGTGTTTGTATTCGACTTCTACAACGTGTTAACATCGAACGGCGGAAACGCAAACACCAACGATTTAGACTTGGAATCAGGCAACCATCATCGCTGGTGGAACGGTGCAGTTCAGCATAAGACTGACGGCGACGATGATGCAAACCCAAACATCTTGGAATATCCAACAGGAGACGACCACCCTAGCAAAGCTGGGAATCAGAAAGCCACAGCCGAGTTCATTCCGCTTTTGAATAACGCGTACAGTAGTTACCCAGCAATTCCTGAATTTTACGAACCTCTAGTTTTGCCTATTTTCATAGTTTTGACTTCGGTTGTTGCCTTATTGAGCAGGAAACACCAAAAAAAGCACGGGGCACTCATTTAAGCCGCTACCATAAACACATATAAAAAATCCCGCCCTCTGCATCTTTATAAACAAATTAAGATATTGGGTCAAATGAATAATGGTGCGGTTGCACGGAGAATTATGAATAATAGAAGGAAGCTGTTAGCATTTGGAAGTGCTATTTTGGTAGTTTTAGTAGGATTAGAAGCATTTACTTTATGGTGTATGAACAAAGAAAGCGGTCAACATAGCCCTATTCGTGTCGCATGCGTTGGCGACAGCATCACCGAAGTTAGCGGCTATCCGTCCTATCTTCAAGTGCTGCTGGGTTCTCAGTATTTGGTGGAGAACTTCGGCGTCAGCGGGGCAACAGTCTCACTTGATTCTTGGAAACCATACATGAACCAGTCTAAATTTGAAAGCGCAAAGGAATCCCAGCCTGACATAGTTGTTATTATTCTCGGGACAAACGATGGTCTCTATGGGCTTAATCAATACAATGAAAGCTTTGAGGACGACTATGCAGAGCTCATCACGCAGTTTCAACAGCTTGAAAGCAAGCCTCAAATTTGGATTGTGAAGCCACCGCCCATTTTCAGCAATAGTTACGATTTAAGCAGCGAATACTTCGCGCAGACGATAATCTCTCAGATTGAAGAAGTAGCAAACAAAAAAAATTTACCCATAATTGACGCCTACAGCGCATTTGGCAATCACACAGAGTACTTCGAAGACGGCGTGCACCCTAACAGTCAGGGAGCCGCCCTGCTCGCTTCAGAGGTATACAACGCCATAACTGGACAAAATTCACGAACCACTTGACTTGTGCTGAATTCAATTCGTTAAAGTGGAAACGCTTTAAAACAAAACTTTGCAAGAGCACAGCACATAAACGTTCGCGGGTTCAAATCTCAGCCCCTCGTATCAAAAGATGCACCCCGAGCCTTTTCAGCTAGACTAAGCGGAGTTAAGTTGGGTGGCGTTTGAAAAACAAGTGTTTCACTGCTTCTACAATGAGGAAGTAGCAAGCAAGTATTCCGAAGATTATTGATAAGAACCACAGGGGCGGTTGCACAAATTCGAAGAGCACTCCAAAGGGCGAGTAAACAATGATGAGGGCTATTGAAGCAACGAGTATTGAAGTCGCAGTTAGAAGTCTGCTGGGTCTTGATTTGTAAAACCTTCTCTTTGTCCTTATAGAGAACATTACGAGAATCTCAGACAGCACAGATTCAATGAACCAGCCCGTCCGGAAAAGTGCAGGATCAGCATTAAGCAGGTAAATCAAAGAGGAAATTGTAACGAAATCAAAAATAGAACTGATAAGGCCAAAGAACAGAGCGAATCTGGCTATTGACTGAATATCCCATTTTTTAGGTTTCCTCAAGTCTTCTTCGTCAAGGTTGTCTGTTGATATCGTAATAAGCGGAGCATCTGAGAGCAAATTGTTTAAGAGTATTTGCGAAGGCAACAGCGGTATAAAAGGAAGGAACAAAGACGCTACAGCCAACGTCAGCATATTCCCTAGGTTACCGCTTATTGTATTCCTAATGTATTTTATCATGTTCCCAAATGCCTTTCTGCCCTCGGTAACTCCGTCAGCAATAACGTCCAAGCTTTTCTTAAGCAGAATAATTGACGCTGCTTCCTTTGCAACTTGAACCCCTGAATCAACAGATATGCCCACATCAGCCAACTTTAAAGCAGGTGCATCGTTGACTCCGTCGCCTAAAAACCCGGTTACATGACCATTTTTCTTCAATGCACTAACTATAGCATATTTCTGTTCAGGGGTCACTCGACCGTAAACATCATTCACTTCCACGGCTTTCCGTAATTCACCATCATCCATCTTTTCAAGGTCTACGCCTGTAATAACTTGCCCACCCGTAGCGATTCCTAACTTGCGGCAAACGTCTGCCGTTACTACAGGGTCATCTCCACTCAGAATTTTGAGTTTTATACCCAAAGCCTTTAACCGCGATATCGCGGGAGCAGCATCTTCTTTCGGCGGATCAGAGAGAACAATTAATCCTGCAAACGTCAAGTTCGCTTCGTCTGCTACTGAATAAGCACTTTTTTCTTCGATATCCTTCAAGCCAAATGCTATTAGCCTAGCTCCAGCTTGCCGGTAGTTTTCAATTATTGAACTGACGCCAACTTTCGCCTCAACCATAGGTTGCGCAGTAACCTCATTACCAACAGAAACTGATATATCCAGAATTGCCTCAGGCGCACCTTTTGAAATCAACAGTTGACGCTTGCCCACTGATACTACAACGCTCATTCGCCGTCTATTGTAACCGAACGGAATTTCACGGACCAGTTTGAAGGCAGCAAGGTTTTCTTCATTGAACCCTTTGGCGCGGGCAAAATCCCATATTGCAACATCAATTGGGTTGCCAAGAACCTTGTCGCCTTCAACTACTGCGGTGTTGCAGAGAAGCGCGTATTTGAGCAGATTCAAATCAAAATTGCCGTTAACGTCAACAACGCTTTGAACGACTACTTTGTTTTCAGTTAAAGTGCCAGTCTTGTCTGTACAAAGAATATCTGCGTCGCCGATGTCTTCGATTGCTTCTAGCCTCTTAACGACGACGTGCTTCCTAACTAATCGGAGAGCTCCGCCTGATAATACAACACTGATTATCACTGGCAAAGCTTCAGGTATAATCCCTACCGCTAACGCCAAAGCAAATATCAGTGAATCTATGACGCCGTGATTTAGAATCGAGTTAACCAAGAACACGAAGACTGTGAGCACCACTATCATTTTAACAAGGAAATTCCCAAAACGGGCAATGTTTTTTTGAAAATCAGTCTTAGGAGGCAGTAACCCAAGCTTGGTTGCGACATGACCAAAGTAAGAGTTTTTACCAGTGGCCACAACTACTCCTCTGCCTGACCCATTTGACACAGTTGAACCCATTAGCGCCGTATTCAACAGTTGATGTGGAAGTGGCATGTCGATTTCCACAGGCGCGGTGTTCTTGTCGATTGGGGTTGATTCGCCTGTTAGCACTGACTCGTTTGTTTGAAAATCATCAACGTCCAATAACCTTACGTCTGCTGGAACAACATCGCCGATGGATAAGTAGACAATGTCACCTGTAACTATTTTTCTAGCGTCAACTGATGTTTTCTTTCCGTTTCGTACAACTGTGGCGTTGTAAGACAAGTATTTTCTTAGCTCGTCTACTGCTCTTTCCGATTTGTGCTCCAGTGTGAAGCCTAACAGGGCGTTGACAAGCATGATTACAATTATTATCATCGCCTCAGTGATTTCCCCTAATGCGGCTGATAGCGCTGAGGCGAAAATGAGTACGTAAACCAGAGGATTCTTGAACTGAGATAATAGTATGCTTAAAGAAGTTCTGCGGCCAGCGGATGGGACTTCATTTAAACCGTATTCCTCAAGTCTGCGGACGGCTTCATCGTCGTTAAGTCCATTTTCGGACGTGTTTAACTGTGAAAGAAGAACTTCTTTCTGCAGTTTCCAATAGTTTATGTCTTTAAGTGTGGACATAAATTCTTGACTTCGGATTTGCTGAAATCAAATAAGCGTTATTGTTCTGTTTTACTCTTAAGTTTTCTCAAGTTAAAGCAACCTTAAAATCGTAATGTCAACCAAACGTTTTTTGCGGCCAATAATTCACAATGCCTAACTTGGGTTTCGGTTCAAATCTCTGCAGTTGCACCAAAAATGCATCAAACCCATCTGTTTTTCTGCAGCGTAGCTTTTTGGCATAAACAGTGATTAACTTTTAAATAAACAGGCATCCACTATAAGGGCTTGCGGTGACTATGGATGGCTTACTTGCGGAAAGAACAAGACACGGTAGAAATAGACTACGCCATAGACAAAGTTTGGAAAGCGATTCCTAAAGCGCTTAAAGACATAGCCTACGTCACAGAGCAAGTTGACAAAACAAAACACAGCGTTAAAGCAAATACCCCAAAAGGCTTAGTGTCATGGGGTTCAGCGCTTCAAATCGACGTAACCAGCGTAAACGAGAAAACCACAAGAGTCACAGTTACAGCGGAAACACCCTTCACAACAATCACAGCGTTAATTGACTTTGGACGAGCACGACGACGCATCGACCTTTTCTTCACGGCACTGGCAAAACAGTTAAACCTCAAACCGCCCGCACCGGACTCTTCCGCGGATGCCAAAGCGAAATGAGCGGGTACCTCACTTCTCTGCACTTTGATTTTTTATTCAAGTATTTGTGCTCGCCTGAGGGCATACCACGTGATGAACAGGAAAACGAAGATGTACACCAACGCTACACCAAGCGACCTCAAAGCCACAACCGAAATGGACTCCGTGTACACCAGCGTCTGCGTTATCTGAGGCTGCTCCATTGTGCCCTGCAGCTCTATGTTTGTCTTGGTGAAATTCACGTTCGCCGAAGGATAAAGCACGCAGTTAATCAGGTTTGTGCCGATGTTATCTGGTCCACCGCCGATTGACAAAGCCCCCTGTGTGGTGTTGATGGTTCCGCCTGCGCCGCTTCCTGGAACACAGTTTAGGGCAACTGAAGGACCTGCAAACGCCGAAACTATGGGTACGGCAATGAGCAAAGCCATGAATAAACCGAAGGCTACAAGGGCTGAGATCAGCGTGTTCTTCGACAGCGCCCCCACCGTTAGGATTATTGATATCCAGATGAAAGTTGTTATGACGTTTCCCAGCAGTCCAAGCGGCACCAGATGGAGATTGTTCTGGCCGCCGTAGATGGCAGTGCCTCCGATGATGATGTACACGTAGAACAATGTGTAGGTTACCAAAATTATGATGAAAGCTGCAAAGAGTTTACCCAGAAAAACCATTGTTCTCGACACTGGCTTCGTCAGCAAAGGCACTATTGTGCCGCTTTCAAACTCGCTTGATATGCTATTCATGGCGGTTGCGAGCGCGAAAAGAAAAAGCCCGAAAGCTGGAATGCTGTATGTGACCACGTAATCAGGGTTTGAAGTTAACGTTTGCCCAGTTGCGCTGCTGAGGATAGGCGGCAAGAACAACGCTACGGAGGAGATAACGAAACCGAGGATAACGATGCCTATGAACTTCTTCTTTCGGATGTTCCACAGCATTTCGTATCTTACAACTGCCCAGAAACGGCTGAACCAGCTGGGACGCACCCTTGACACCCTCTGCGTATTCTCGGTCACTGTGCCTTGCCTCCTTTGTCCTTGCTGACTAATTGCATAAACACGTCCTCGAGGTTTGACCCCTTCATGCTCATGCCCACGATGACTCCGCCAGCCTTCGTTATTGTCTCGGACACTTGGATTCGCACATCCTCATGGGATGCCACATGAATACTCAATGCGTTGCCTATTTGCCCCACGTTTGCCACAAAAGGCAGGCTCTGTAGGGCTTGGACAACAGCGTCTGATATTCTGGCTACTTCAACGTGAATAAACGCTGGTCCCGTAAGCATGCTTGAAACGTTTTGAAGCGTGTCGGAGGCAAGCATTGTGCCGCGGTTAATTATGGTTACGTGAGTGCAAATCTGTTCCACCTCATAAAGCAAATGTGAAGAGACGAAAACTGTCATGCCTTCCTTGGAGATGTTTTTCACGAGTTCGCGCACTTCCACCATGCCTACAGGGTCTAAGCCGAGGCTCGGTTCGTCTAAAATGACGAGTTCAGGGTTGTTCAGTAAAGCCTGAGCTATGCCGATGCGCTGTTGCATGCCTTTGCTGTATTTGCCGATGAGGTCGTTTTCTCTGCCTTTAAGTCCTACCATTTCGATTAGTTTGGGTATCTGCTCCATGCGTTGCTGTTTGGTCATGCCGTACATTCGGCCATAAGTGTCCAAGAGTTCAGCGCCCTTCAAATGCTTAGGGAACTTGGGGAGTTCAGGCATATAGCCAATGTTCAACCTGACATCGGGCATGTCGCCGTGCACTTCTTGCCCGAGGACTTTAACCGTGCCTTCATTAGGCTTTAACAGTCCCACCAAAACTTTTATTGTTGTAGTTTTTCCCGCCCCGTTAGGGCCTAAAAAACCGTGGATCGTGTTCCGCTCAACCTTCAAGTCAAGCTTGTCCACTGCGATTAAAGAACCGTAAGTCTCAGTTAAGCCCACAGTCTCTATAGCCAAGTCCATTTAAGAAAACCTGAATTACTATTTTAACGCAGAATATATAAGCGTTCGAGAACCCTTTTATTTTTCCGCGCAAACTACTATAATGTTAAAGGTGAAACTTGTTTATGGAATTTAAAGGCAGCCAAACAGAAAAGCACCTGCTAGAAGCGTTCGCAGGCGAATCCCAAGCAAGAAACAGATACACGTTCTTTGCAAGCGCAGCCAAAAAAGAAGGCTACGAGCAAATAGCCGCTATCTTCGAGGAAACCGCTGAAAACGAGAAGGAACACGCTAAGCTATTCTTCAAGCACCTTCAAGGCGGTATGGTGGAGATAACTGCTGCTTACCCCGCAGGCGTAATCGGCTCAACAGCGGAAAACCTGAAAGCCGCCGCTGAAGGAGAAAAAATGGAGTGGGGCACGCTTTACCCGAACTTCGCGGAAATAGCTGAAAAAGAAGGCTTCAATGAAGTAGCCCGAACCTTCCGAGCTGTTGCTAAAGTGGAAGCGTACCATGAAAGACGCTACAGAAAACTCTTGGAGAACATGACGAAAGGCAAAGTGTTCAAGAAAGACGCTGCAATCAAGTGGAAGTGCAGAAACTGCGGCTACGTTTTCGAAGGCACTGAAGTACCAGATAAATGTCCAGTTTGCAATCACCCGCAAAGCTACTTTGAAGTGTGGTGCGAAAACTACTAACCGCTCAATTTACCCTTTTTCTGTTTTAAACTCGCTTGTGTTGTAGCAGCTATTTTACAGTGAAGTAGACGCGCCTCTGCGTCTTGCCTTTATTTTCAATCTTAACTAAGCTTATCGCGCCTATTTCACGGGTATTTCCAACGTGTGGACCGCCATCAGCCTGCACATCTATGCCTGGAATCTCTACTATGCGCAGTTCCGTCACTTGCGGCGGCATCCGCTCAGCCAACTTCACAATGCCAGGCATCTTCAAGGCTTCAGCTCGCTCCAGAAAATACATTTTCAACGCCACAGCCTTGCCTACTTCGCTGTTTGCTTTTGCCACAGCATCCTCGAAGACTTCGCGGTCAGTTCTCGGCAAGTTAAAATCCAGTTTTGCCTGTTCGCAGTCCACTTGTCCGCCCGTTATCAACGCGCTGTAGTCACGGTACATTATAGCTGCAAGCAGATGTGCCGCTGTGTGCAGACGCATCAGTCTGTGTCTTCTTTCCCAGTCCAGCGTGCCCTTCACCGCATCGCCCACGTTCAAATCGTCAGCAACGTCGAGAACATGCGTTATCTCTTTTGTTTCCCTGTTTATCTCCACGCGCAAAACCCGATGCATCGTTGTGCCTTTTGTTATGTAGCCTGTGTCGTGGGCTACGCCGCCCGTCAACGGGTGAAAAGCCGTCTGGTTGAGAACCACGTTGCATCCGGTTACGTTTTGGATTTTGGCTTCGAACGCCTTTTGGTAGCTGTCATAGAGGTAAAGCTGCTTGGTTTCCATAGCGTACATTTTAAGGAAGTTGCCTATATCACTTCGCTTGCACCTGTGCGCTTCAGCGGAATCTGCGGTAAAGCCCTATCAACTCGCCTTTTGCTAGCACGTGACTCTGCATTGCTTTTTCCACGTCCTTCTTAGTGGAGTTCTGGCTTAGTTTGAGCATGGCGTCTAAAGCGTAGAGTTTAAAGAAGTACCTATGAGTCCCGCTTGGAGGACAAGGTCCACCATACGAGTGCTGGCGGTCAGTGGTTAATCCTTCGGTTCCTGGCACGGTGTTCTCAGCTATTTTGTCCGTAGGCGGAATGTTCCACACGACCCAGTGGTCCCAAGTACCCATGGGCGCGTCAGGGTCATCAACAATCAGCACCAAACTTTTTGTTTCTTCAGGTATGCCTTCAATTTTTAACGGCGGGTTTACGTCGTCGCCGTCGCAAGTATACTTCGCGGGAATAAGCGCGTTGTTTTCAAACACAGGGCTGCTTATGGACAACGTTTTCATGAATGTATCCTCCTAAAATTTTTCCCATGTGTGAATGAGCAGTGCAGAATAAAAGAGTTATCGAGCCGTCCAAGTACATCTGCAAAATACGTCACAAAAAAGGAAAAAAGGGAAGTTTTTCTTGGGAACACTCTGCGCTATTGAGTTGGCGGCGGGGGTGGCGGTGGAGGCGGCGTCTGTTCTTCTTTCTGCAACTCTGGTGCCAAGTACATTATGAATCCGCCGATTACGCGTAGCACAGCAGCTATGATGAGCAGATACGATCCTATGCCTAAGCCCCAGTTGACAGTGGTTGAGCCAACAACTTGGAACTGGGAGCTGGCAGTTCCTCCCATGGGGCTGCCTGAGATGGCGCGCACCATGGCTTCAACTTGGCTGGGAATTTCTTGTCCAGGTAAGAGTCCTGCTGCGAGGGGCATTAACGCTGACAGCTGCGAAATGAACACTATGATGAGGATAACTGGCAGTATTGTGCCGACCATGCTGATTATGAGTTTTTTCCCGAGGCTTTTGCCGTTTTTTACGCCTATAACGTCAAGTGTCAGCAGAATTACGCCTGCGGCTATGATTATGGCGAAGGGCATCATTGTGGAGAATAAGCTCGTGTAGCCTGAGGTTGAGTCAGAGTTGGCAACGTCGAGAAACAGGTTGACGGTTACGCCGTTCACGCCGTCCAAATTCATCAAAGTGACGCCGCCTTCCTGCGCTAAAACTCCAGCTTCAGACGACGCCACAACGCTGTACCATGGCATGAACAGGGCTATGACGGTTATGATGATGGCGACTATGCCGATTATGAGTCCGATGCCGCCGCGGCCTTTAAGGAACTTGCCGACTAAGAGTCCGCCTTTCCGCTGCAGTTTGACTATGCAGTAGATTTTCCATGCGCTTCGTGCAGCAATGTAGATGAGGAACAGCAACAGGAAGTTGGCGACTAACCAAGCGAGATTGAAGTAGGTGCCGTTCACATGCAATGTTGAAGCTAAATAGTCGTAGGGCTGTGCCCATCTGACGCCGTCTTGGTTGTATTTTGGTCCGAGGGGTCCTGCTCTGCCTAAGGCTACTTCTTCGTCTGTGCCCCAGTATCCCCAGCGTCCTTTGAAGTTTAGCCAGCTTTGGCTGTTAAGCTGTACGAGGTTAAGTTGGTCGGCGGTTATGGTTTTGCCGTCGCTTCCCACTGCATCGTTTTCTACGCCCATTTTGCCCTGATAGGAGCGGAAGTAGTTAGCGTGTGAACCCTGCGCTACATAAATAACAGGGTGCGTGTCTGATTTTTCCACGTCGTCCCAAAATACGTTTTGTCCAGCGCCGTGCTGTGAAGCTAGGATTGACTGCGGGTTTCCAGAGGAGTCTATGAATACTTGGATGACTTCGATGTCGCCTTGGTGTTCGTTCATTGGTCCGTTGTTGAATGCGTAGAAGAGCCAGTATTGGATGACGGCGGATGAGCCGCTTCTGGTGATGTGGACGTAGGCGTAGTAGCTTGTGCTGGCAGCGTTATCTGCGTAGTCTGCGGCGATGCTTTCGTAAGTGCCCAGTGTGTTGTCTAGAAACAGGTTGGTTGATGTGTGTGCTCCCAGACTATTCGGCGTAGGCGTGTAATCGATGACTGTGGATGTGCCGTCTGAGTTTCGCCTGTTAAGAGTAGAACTGTCAATGATGTAGTCAACGGAGGTTGGGTAGAATTTTTCGCTGCTGGTGAAATGCAGCACTGGCGCGTATTCGGCTGCTAATTCTGCGTCTGTTTGAGCTTTTAGAGGTGGCTGGAAAGCTATTATCGTCAGCAAAGTGACACATAGCAAAGCGGTGAGTATTGCCAAGCTGAATCGTCGAAGTTTAAAGTGCGAATTTAACTTGTTAAGCACGTTTATCCCGTATCCTTGTGGGCGCGTTCATTTTAAAAGACTTTTGTAGATAACCTCTTTCTTGCGCGATGCATAACACTTAAATGGTTTTTATCTGTGCTTACTGTGTCAATAGGGGCTGGTAGATCAGTCTGGTACGATCGCCACGTTGGCATCGTGGAGGCCGCGGGAAGCCCAGCGCCAAAAGCACTGGACTCGCGAATTCGAATCCCGCCCAGTCCATTCAGCGGCCGAGGGGGAGCACCCCTCCCAGCCCACCTCAACTCTTATGCTTAAGCGAAGAGAAACCAAACTTTTTGCAAACATTCAGGTAATCGGGTTTTTTCAGGTAAATGTGGAAAACATCATACTGATATGTTTTTGAGGCAATGTTCAGTCTGGCGCATATTTCCCGTATGTTATCGGCTAGCTTCTCGGAGGACGTTGAAATGTACAGTCTTTTAGTGCCTCCGTCCGCGTCAATGATGCCGCATAGGAAGCCGAATAGAAAGTCATCTCCATGAAAAGAAGGGCTAATTAGTCTGACGGAATTGGATTTTTTTGTTCCTTCCCATTTGAGGTATTTTTCGAAGAAGCCGTATAAGCTCTTATTTAGACACTTCACGTATACTCTTTTCTGGTTGATGCACCGCCAACTTCTCACGCCACATTTTAACAGTAATTTCTCAACGTATTCCACTATATGATATTCGCGGGTACTAAGCGCAAATTTCACTTCGTAGGAGTAGGTTTTCTTTCTGAAGTTGCGGCTACCGTCGCCTGCGTAAAATCCACAGAGCCACCCAAGCTCAAGCTTAGATAGGCTGCCAATTAAAAGGTCTTTTTGGCGAGGTTGTTTACCTTTGACTTTTGCGTAGTGATACTGCACCGAGGACTTGCTGCGTTTCAGAAGAAAGCTTATTTCGTGCAAACTTGCACCGTTCTGCGTAAGCTCCAGAATCTTGCTAAGCTCCTCCTGCGCGAACCGCCGCATACGTACCAGCATGAAATATTAGGTCTGTTTCATTTAAAAAATCAACTATGCCAACGTAATGACCGCGTGGAACCCCCAGAGGGGGCCTCATTTGTGCTCCGAGCCTTTTCCCTCGGCGCACCAAACAGCTTTAGTAAACAAAGAATAGACAGCCTGTTCTTTCAAGACTAATGCAAACTAAAATTGTGCTGTTCTCCAATTCTTGAGTTTACTTTTTCCGAATATCATGTAATGAGGTATCTTCGCTTTTGAGAATTCCTGAAGTCGCCTTTCTGCAGAACTAGTAATTTCTTTAAATCTATATAATCTTGTTTCAATATATTTTGGGTCTTGGATAGAATATATTGCATAATAGGAAATCCCTTTTAACGCTGCACCCAACTCATCATCCAGCGAGTTGACCTGCGCTATTCCCAATTTGTTTTCAAATGGCTTGAACCAATTCAAGTAATCATTCAAGTTTTTGTTAATTCTTTGGAAAACTGGACTAATTAGCGTCCTCGAACAACTATTTTGAATTTTAAAGGCATGGTCGCTATCATCGCGCATGTTTCTAACGATTGCGTATACTTCCTGCAGTGGATTTCTTAGACCATTCCAGTTGTCCTCTGTTCGTTGATACTTAAAACGAAGCCATTCAGCTAAGAGACCTAACCCCAAGCCTGAGACAAAGGTAATTCCATAACCAATAAATGTGATTGTTATATCTGAGGTCACTTAAACCCCGCCGTAATTATCTTCTTGGTTATACCCAAGCCATCTCTTACCTTGAGCTTCTTCGTACCTAATCTGATTCTGTAACTGATTGGGATTTCTATTATCTCGTAATTTTGCTTTTCGACAAGATGATTCATCTCTATTTCAATATCAAACCCTTTGCTAGCTGGTTTCCAATTCTTGAGAAGTTCACTCCTGATAATTCGAAATCCCGAGAGCGGGTCGTGGAGGCTAACACCACTGAGGAAGTTATTAAGAAATGCCAGCACTTTATTTCCCAAATTAAATAAACTCGTTGATACTCTGGGCATTGTTAAATATCTGTCAAATCTGTTTCCAATAACCATTCCAACTTTTGGATCTCTCTCTAATATTTCAATCATTTTCGGAATGTTCTCAGCGGGATATGTGAAATCAGCATCGGTGAAAACTACGTATTTTACGTCAGAACCCAAACGCTTGATGCCCTCATAAATCGCTTTTCCATAGCCAGTGTTTTTTGCAATAAAAACCTGCGCACCATTTTTCTCCGCAATCTCAGCGGTACCATCTAACGAGCCACCATCAACAACAATTATATTTTTAACATTTGAAAAGCGCTGTATCTCGTTTATTGTTAATTGTATTCCTTTTTCTTCATTTAGGGCTGGAATTATAACCGTTGCTTCCTTAGTTGCCTCTGAAGTCAGGTTTCTTCCTCCAGTTGTCTCCCTTTTTATTATATTATGACACGAAGGGTAGTTAAGATTTTGGAAGTTGACTATGTTCTTCTAGCCGCTTTGAACAAGAAGCTTGCGAATGGGTGAACTGAACTTTAGAAGAGGAAAAAATTGATTTATATTTTTTCGAAAAAGGGAAGGTTATGCGGGAGATATCACCATTGTTGCGCGGGTTCGAATTCCGCCCAGTCCGCCATAACATCATTTTCACTGCTTCATTTTCCAAAGGGAAAGACCTGTTTCTTCATCATATTCCCGCTTAAGGCTCATCCCTTTCAATTCGTGCAGGTGAATCTCAGCAGCAAAAACTGTAGCTTCAATCAGATGCCCAGCCTTCGTACTTCCACTATTATCTGAGAGAACCGCATGTGCGTGAACAAAGCATTTTCCATCTTTTAAGGAAACGTTTCCAGTGCAACTTGCTATCTCGTGAGGCGAATCAACAGTTATTTCACGGTACTCGTGTTCTTTTTGGTCATAAAAGCCAAGCTTGGCACGCTTTACAGCGCCTACTGCGGTGAAGGTGGCGGTTGTGATTCCCGCTTCTTCAGCAATTTCAGTTATGAATTTGACTAACTCTGAATCATGCTTAGCGCGAATGAGCAGGTTTCTTTCAAGGTTGAATTCAGCAAATCCCACACGCACAGCCTCCCATTCGTCTATGATTATGGTGCAGACAAAGTTAAACCCTTACGTCATTTTCTCAAGACATAACCATACATCTCAGTACACGGCAGAATGCCAAATAAAGCACTGGAAAGTAGCTTGCAGCCGCTAAAAGTAGCCAAGCGTCTCAATTTACAGTTTAACGCTCCCGCGCACAACATTTAATTCTCGCTTGAACATAAGGTTTATATGGGCTGAAATCGCATCTGATTAAACTCAGCTACAATTAGCTAGTCCCGCAATATCACTATGGCGGCGGCTCAACCCTAACCGAAACGGCGAATTCGCCTAACAGGGATGCAGGTGTTGGCCTCCAATTGCGGGAACATACATGTGGACTTGACTGCTAACAGTTCAGGTCTGAATTGGGCTTTGACGTATAGTGGTTAGTAACTCCCTCCAAATCCAGGAAAGTGATTTGCGAGAAGTACAATTAAGTAATAAACATCCTGCATGATCACGGAGTGCACGCTGTTGTGCGTAACTCCGGTTGATCCTGCCGGACCCCACTGCTATCGGGATAGGACTAAGACATGC
>CAZDLK010000002.1:0-103922 GCA_964506435.1 uncultured Candidatus Bathyarchaeia archaeon
CTGGCACTGGTGCCCAACGGCTAAACTGCGTAGCCCAGAAAGCTCTGCCCTGCGTGGAAGAACGCAGTTCGTCAGCAATTCCGAAAGATTCTGAAACAGGCATCTCAGCTTTAACAATAACCATGTCGTCATCGTTCGTCATGTCCAAGATTTTGCCACGGCGCTTCTGCACCAAGCTGATGACTGGACTGACATACTCGTTAGGAACTTTACATTCGAAACTCAACAGTGGCTCAAGCAACTTCGGGTCACTCATCAGGAAAGCACACCATATTGGACGCCAAGTCATGGGCAGTATCTGCGCTGGACCTCTGTGCACTGGGTCTTCGTGCACGGTGACGTCTTCAAGGTTAATCTTCAATCCATAAGCAGGCTCCTTCGCCAAAACGCTCGTGTGCACTGCCTCGCGGAAACCAGATTTCACATGGTCTAAAACTTCTTCAACGTACTGCCTGCCTTTAATCCTGTTAACCAGAATGTTAGTTTCCTCAATAGCTATGACGCTGCGTGCGTCATCTGTTGACCAGCCAAGCGCTTTGAGGGCTTTCTGTCGTTCCTCACGCGTCTGCATCTCAGTGATCTTCTCAGACCTGATTGCTTCGATAACGTCGTCAGGCAGCTTCTCCATTGTAATCCACAGTTTGCTGTGCTTGTTAGGGCTTTTACCCATTATAGCTGAACCTTGATAGTCGTGGCTGATGGTTTCACGGTAAATCACAATTGGCTTGCTAAGCTTCACCTTTAACCCTGCTTCCTGCATTCGGTAAGCCGTAATCTCCAAGTGCAACTCGCCCATACCGCTCAGCAGGAATTCGCCGCTTTCCTTGTCCATCTTGAAATGCACGTTCGGATCCTCAGTCGTCAACTTGTGCATAACTTTGTCAAACAACGGCAAATCCTTAACGTCCTCAGGCTCAACAGCAACCGTAACCACAGGGTCAGACACGTACTTCAAACCCTCAAACGAATGCGTCTCCACGCCGTCTTCCGCGATGGTTTCGCCAACATGAAGTGCTGGCAAACCTGAAAGTGCAGCAATGTTCCCCGCTGGAATACGATCCACAATAACTCGGTCAGTAGCCATAGTCATGTAAACCTGTTGCACAGTGCCTTTCGTGCGCCTAGTCAAAAGCTGAACAAGTTTACCTTTGGTAACTGAACCACTGAAAACTCGGCCAATAGCAACAACGCCGCTGTGCGGATCCACTTCAATAGTCGTCACACACATCAGCAACGGACCATTCGGGTCTACCTTCGCCATGCCTTTGCCCGTGGCGCTCTCAGCATCACCTGGCCAAATCTGACTTTGCCTGTAAGGCTGAGCCACCAGCGGATTCGGCACATGCTCACAGAACATGTCCAAAACAGGCTCATACAACGGCGCCTTCTTGCTTAACGCGTCAACTTTTCGTCCGACATCCTCTGGGGCGCCAGTGTAAGCGTCAATAATGTCCTTGAAAGAAATGTTTTTCATCTTCATATGCGGCACGTTCAAGCCCCACTTGTGAAGTGCTGAACCGAAAGCCACACGACCATCTTCAACTTTAACTTGCCACTCCTTCTTGCGGTCTGCTGGCGCGTACTTTTCAATGAGCGTGTTTACGCGCGCGATGATTTTGGCGAATTTGCGTTGAATTTCTTCAGGGGTTAGTTTGATTTCTTTTATGAGTCTGTCAACTTTGTTGATGAACAAAATTGGCTTAACACGTTCGCGCAGGGCTTGCATCAGCACGGTTTCTGTCTGCGTCATTGGTCCCTCAACGGCGTCAACAACCACAAGCGCACCGTCTACTGCGCGGAGACTGCGGGTTACTGCTCCGCTGAAGTCGATGTGTCCTGGTGTGTCGATGAGGTTTATGAGGAAGTCTTTGCCTTCGAACGTATGGGTTAAGCTGATGTTTGAGGCGAACACGGTCATCTGTCGCTTCTGTTCGAGGTCCCATGAGTCGAGGAATAGTTTTTGTCCTGCGGTTTGTTCGCTGATTATGCCTGCAGCAGCTAAGAGGCTGTCTGACAGGGTGGTTTTTCCATGGTCCACATGGGCGATGATGCTTGTGTTCCTGATGATTTCTGGAGTGTTCATCAATTTTATGATTTCTTCAGCTTGTTTATAACGAGCCATAACTAAACCTTCTCTAACTTACATAAATTGTATCGAGCTTCAATATAGTGTTCTGTTTTAACGAATCTAAACATTTCTAATTCTCGCTTAAAGAGATAAGCTACATGGAAATGAAAACTGTCGCCTATTAACTTTATGGCAGAAGATTTTGGATTAGGTGATGGCGTAAACTGGTTCCGTACTGGCGGTTATTCTTTGAAGACGCGTTCCATAACTTCCAAAGCGAAGCGTGCAGAAACCGTGGCTGGTCCGCCTCCAAATTCGATGCCGACTTCAACGGCTTCAAGAACTTCTCGTTTGGAAGCTCCTGCTGCAGCGGCTTGCGTGATGTGCCATTCCATGCAGGATTCACAGTTAATTACAACGGAAATTCCGATGGCAATTAGCTCTTTTTGCTTTTTAGTTAATGCGCCATCTGAGTATGTGGCTTCTTCCATCTGCAGGAATTTCGCGTAAACTTTTGATTTCAGTGCTAAAAGCTTGGAGTTAGCTGCTTTTCTTGTTTTTCGTATTTCATCTATCTTGTCCATAAACTTAACCTTCTGGTTACCTGATTGGCGGTTTCAATATGTATATTTAACGTATGGTTAATAGCGGCGTATGGTCGAAAGCGTGTTTGCGTCCGATTAGTTTAAATTTAACCGTTTATTCTTTAGCAAAAAACAGTACCTTAAAAAGGCAAATGCTGTTTATAGGAAAAGAAGGGAATAGCTGGGGTTCAGGTGTGTTTTCAACCTGCTTCAATGCGAAAAAATAATTCGCTGCTTCGCGTGTTTTTAGCTTCAGCGTTGCTTCCGCCTAATTACGGTCATATTCCATAAAGCGCTTGTTCAGCGAGGGTTTGGCAGAAAGGGATTTTTTTGGAAAAAGCTGCTTCTATGCGTCTTAAAGAACTCTTTGACACTTTGAACGTGTCGCCTGCGGGATTAACTACGGAAGAGGCTAAGCTGCGGCTGAAAAAGCATGGTTTTAACACGCTGGTTGAAAAGAAAACTGCGTCGTTCTCGTACAAGTTCATAGTGCACTTGAAGGATTTGTTTGGCATACTGTTGCTTTTTGCAAGCGTGTTGTCAGCGATAAGTGGCATGTGGGAACTGAGCATAATCATTCTGTGCGTGGTGCTGCTTAACATTTTTCTCAGCTTGTTCCAAGAAGCACGCGCTGAAAAAGCCATGCAGACTCTGCGGCATTGGATGCCTGAGTACGCGAAGGTTGTTCGCGATGGTGAGCTTAGCCGAATTTTGGTCAGCGAGATTGTTCCCGGCGACGTCATAGTTTTGGAGGAAGGCGATCGTGTTCCTGCAGATGCACGTTTGATTGAAGCTTTTGATTTGTGGACGAATAATGTGCCTTTGACTGGGGAATCGGAGCCGCAGCCGAGAACTGCGAAGCCTGCGAAAGTTGTTGAGAAGGCGTACTTGTATTCGCCTAATCTTGTTTTTATGAGTACAAGCGTTGCGAGGGGTCGTGGGAAAGCGGTTGTGTATGCTACGGGTATGGATACGCAGTTTGGGAAAATTGCTAATTTGACTCAGGCTATTCGTGAAGAGGATAGTCCGTTGCAGAAGGAAATTGCGTTAACGGCGAAGTATGATTTTGTTGTTGCTGTTGTTGTGGGTGTGGTTTTTTTTGTGGCGAGCATGCTTTGGCTTCATGTGCCCTTGTATAGCAGTATTCTGTTTATGATTGGTGTTATGGTGTGTTGCGTTCCTGAAGGGTTGCAGGTTACGGTTTCAAGTGCTTTGGCGATTAATGTTTTGAAGATGGTGAAGCAGAATGTTCTGGTTAAGCGGTTGTCTGCGGTTCAAACTTTGGGCAGCGTCACGGTGATTTGCACTGACAAGACGGGTACGATTACTAAGGGCGAGATGACTGCTGAAAAATTGTGGGTTAAAGAGCGCACGGTTGGTGTTTCAGGTTTAGGTTACAATCCCACGGGTGATTTCATTTTTAAGGGCAGAGTGTTGAAAGCGTCTGAGGCGGTTGCGGTTGAAAAGCTTCTTGAAATCGCCGCGTTATGTAATGGCGCGAAAATTGAACCGCCATCTGACAGGAATGCTGCGTGGGGCGTGATTGGAGATCCAACTGATGGTGCGTTGCTTGTTGCCGCACTGAAGTACGGTATCACCATTGAGAATGCGCTTGTCGAGAAGCCTATGGTGAACGTTTTACCTTTTGATTTTAAGAGGAAAAGGATGACTACGGTTCACAAGCTTAATGGTGATTTTCTTGTTTACACGAAAGGTGCGCCTAGAAGTGTTCTCTCTGTATGCGACAAGATGCTTGTGGATGACAAAGTGGAAGATTTGACGCGTGAGAATTTGGCGGCGGTGGAAAAGAAAATCCACGCGTTCGCGGATGAAGGCTTGCGCGTTATTGCTGTTGCTTACAGAGAACTGCCGAAGAGTGAGTACTCGAAAACTAGGGCTGTTGAGAGGAACATGACGCTGGTGGGTTTAGCGGCTATGCGTGATCCGCCGAGGCTTGAGGTTAAGGGGGCTGTTGCGAAGGCTAAGCAGGCTGGTGTGAAAACTGTTATTATTACTGGGGATTATGGTCCTACAGCAGAGGCTGTGGCGCGTGAAGTAGGCATTGTGGACGCGGAAGGCTGCAATATCGTTCGCGGTGTTGATTTGGAGGCTTTGAGTGACGCGGATGTTGTGGATGCTGTTAAGCGGGGTAACGTGATTTTTGCCCGTGTGTCCCCTGAACAGAAGCTGCGCATCGTGAAGGTGCTTAGGGCAAATGGTGAGGTGGTTGCGGTTACTGGTGACGGAGCGAATGATGCGCCTTCGTTGAAGGAGGCTGATATTGGTGTGGCTATGGGTGTTTCTGGAACTGATGTTGCCCGTGAAGCAGCCGACATCGTTTTGCTGGATGACAGTTTTGAATCTATTGTTAAAGCTGTGGAGTCTGGCAGGGCTATTTATGAGAATATTAGAAAGTTTATTGTGTACGTGTTTTCGCATAATTGGGCTGAGTTGATTCCCTACGTGCTTTATGCGTTGTTGGGGATTCCTTTGCCTTTGCTTGTGGTGCAGGTTTTAGCCATTGACTTGGCGATTGATGTTATTCCTTCTTTGGCGTTGAGTCGTGAACCGCCTGAAGCGGGAATCATGGAGGAGCCACCACGAAGCATTAAGGAGCGCTTGTTTACTTCGCGTGTTTTTCTGCGTTCATTGTACATTGGCGTGATTATAGCTGTTGGCGCCATGTATGGTTGTTTGAGCACGTGGATGGCTGGTGGCTGGCAGTGGGGAATGGCTTTGCCTGCTGATAGCCCAGTTTACATTAAGGGAGTTACAATGACTTTTGCAGGGATTGTTGTGGCTCAAGCGGGCAACGTTCTCGCGTGCAGAACAAGCAAGGTTTCCATTTTCAAAACGAAGCTTTCGGCTAACAAGTGGATTCTTGTGGGCATTGTGGCGCAGTTGGCTATTTTGTCTTTCATAGTGTACGTGCCACTGATGCAGCAGTTCTTCGGCACGACTGCGCTTGGCGTTGCAGACTGGGCGTTTTTGGCTTTGCTTGCTTTGGCGGTGGTTTTTGCTGAGGAAATCCGCAAATTCTTTGCTCGGAGATTATCTAAAACAGCTTGAACTGATGCGCTCAGAAAAACTATAGCCCCCCTATATATAGTAGAATAGGGTTCTGTCACATCTACAGTTGATTGACGCCTTGCGTGTGGGTGTTACTTTTAGGTTGATAACTTACTACGTATATCATGGACTATACCGAGTACATCAAGGATGTTAACTTTCGTGGGATGGTTTTGTCTTAAACCCTATCATCACTTTCTTTGTCCCAAAATACTACAGAGCATTTAGGGCATATTCTACCAGTAAGAATTTCGTTTGGTTTCGCGTAGACTTTGGCATAAGTGGGGATTAGCATTATTTCTCTGAACTGGGTGTAGACTCCTTCATGCTTGCAAATAGGACATTTAATTCTTTTAGTTGCCATATTGGAAAGAAAAAGGGAAAATCCATTTATGGTTTTCGGCTTGCGTTCTGAATGAGAGTTTTCCACTTATCCTTTCCTTATGGTTATCCCGCAAGCCTCGCTTGGTGTTTTCCCGTTGTGTTTCATGTGGTCGTATATAGCTGTGGTAGATTTGGTAGCCTTGCAGAATCGGAGTGCACTTTCGCTTTAATCCTCTCATGGTTTTGTCTTGGTCACGAATCTCGCCATTTACTCTTTCCATTTTATTGTTGTTGTGAACTTTGCCATTCAGCGTGATTTTGCGTATGTGTTTTGTGCCTTCAGAGACTTGCGGCAAGTTAAAGAGTAAGAGGGTAAGCCATCGGTTATGAGAGTTTTCGGTTGCTTAGCCATTAACCGTTTAGCCCTGTAAAACAGCACCTCTAGCATCATGTTTCTCTTTTGTTTCAGCAACTTCACTTTTTCAACTGCTTGAAACCATGCTCAAAATGCATAAAGGTAATGAGGAATAATTTAATAAAGAGCAACAATCTAAAAAAGATAGGGCAGGAGCAGAGTATTGTCCAAAGTAAAAACTGAAGTAATTGACAAATTATTCTCAATTCTTATTACTTTTCCCAATGTGCCACAAAAAGCCGAAGACCAAAAAGAGATATTTGATAAAATTGTTCTTTTGCTAGAAAAAAGCCAAGATTCATTTCCGAAAGGACTTATTCTCAAAAAGGGAAAAAGGAAGGTGCTTTTGGATTCGGATGATTATATGTTTTTCATAGAACTTAAGAAGCAACTTCCTGTGAGAATATTGGTAAACAAACCCGACGAAAATATTGCAACTGTTAACAAAGTAGGGAACAGCATAATAAATTTTCTTAATACGATTCTAGAAGAAAGAGCGAAAGGCGCAAAAAGCATATCTACAAAACTATTACTCTCTGACAAACCTATTAACTACGCAAGCAAAATTATTGGCACATCTCAATTAGCAAAAATTAATGAGGTTGTTAAAGAAACAGTGCAACCCATCGCGATTACCTTTACTTACGAAAGAGAAAAAAGACGATATTTTATTTCCAGTTCTTATTCAAAGAAGAAAAATCAGAATAGTTTTGCCCTCTATACGGATTATGATGGTACGTTGCCTTTCGATTTATTACAAAACGAGTATAAAAGGTTAAATGACCCCAGTAATTTACTAATTAAAATAGCAACGGAGTTGTAGGTCATGGAATATCAGATGGCAGACTATGCAGAAGAAATGCGTAACAAAATGAAGCGATGGGGAATTATTAAAGAACATGACGATGAAATCGTATGCGTACCAACAACGTTTACAACAAAACAGATAAGAAATATTGCTGAAAAACATACTTTAATTCCGATAATCTGCTCAGACATAGCTTTTACTGTAGATAGGAAAAACCAAATTCCATTTCAATTTGGTAATTGGTTCTTTGACCAAGCATTAATGGTTCCTTTTACATGGTCTGAAGAAACTAATCTCGAAGCAAAGGTCAAGCAACTAGAAAATCGTTGCAGATTATTTACGCAGAGACTACAAGAACTGGAAAAGAAACAAAAGATAAAGAGAGAACCGACATTGTCCGAAATAATTTATGAAGAAAAGAAAGCTGAGCTAGAGGAAAACTATTTTGGAAAAATAGTTGCAATAGATAATGTCAAAAAAGAAATTGTTGGAATAGGTGACACAATTTTGGAAGCATATAACAATGCAAAAGAAAACTCTGAAAATGACAAGTTTTCGTATATTCGAGTAGGCTACACAGACAAAGTATAGTGATGATAAATTTGGCAGTTAAGGCTCCATTTCATCAGAAAGATTACGGGGTGCATAAAGGAATAAAAGGAGTTTGCCCTCTCCTTGAAATTTTGGTAGGTGCAACTGGAAAACCTATTATTGCCTACGCTGACACAGGTTGTACAGGAGGGTTGGCGTTGCTAAAGACCCAAATCAAAAACTTGCAGTTAGGGGAAAAAATAAGTGAGGACCCATACAAGATTTCAGTTGCTGACGGGCATCAAGTTGGAGCTGATATATACAAATCAACTGTCTCTCTTAATGGTGTACAACAAGAGGTAGTAATATGGGTAATAAATCCCGATAACTTTTGGGATAATACAGAAGAAAATAAAGAACCTGTTTTTCTTTTGGGTAGAGATTTCTTAGACCATTTCGACGTGATGTTTAAGGGCAAAGATAAACGAATCGAGTTTTTCCATCCATAGAAAACATTTTGAATTTATCAACCGATTTTTACAGCTAACCCTTAATGTACCAGTCAATCGAGAACTTGACAAAACCTAGAAATAGGGTGTTATGGTGTTTGTCAAGGTTTCTTGACAAAAAGACCTTTTTAGGCGAAATAGTCTACCATTGATTGGCGCTGGTATGAAGAGAACAGCATTTGCGTTGACGCTCGTTTTGCTGCTGTCAGTTTCAATACTGGCTGGAATGCAGATTCTGGACGTGGCTAGAGCAAATTTTCTTCCAGCACCTGCCATCATTATTTACTCGCCAGGTCCTGTGATTTATACAAATACTTCGCTCTCGCTCAGTGTTGTGGTTAATGTTTTGGATAAGTCTCCAGAAATTGAGTGCGTGCTCTACAGTGTTGATGGAAAATCCAACGTCACTCTCACCAATCTTGCCAAGACAGACGATGTGTGGTTTGACCCCAACAAAGCTGGGTCAACATTCAGTGTGACATCAGTTTTAGAGAATTTGACTGAAGGCAACCACACACTAGAGGTTTTTTCGCGGGATGCTGACGGCAACGAGATGGGCTCTTCAGTTAAATTCACCGTTAATCCACAGTACAAATACCCAGAAGTCGATGTTCTCTCGCCTCAAAACAAAACCTACACAACGACTGATGTACCGTTAGTGTTCAGCTGCAAGGAACAAATCGTGTCAGCTGATTACTGGCTAGACGAACCCCTTTACGGATCTACACCGTTACCGGGAAACACAACTTTAACGGAACTGTCAAATGGCACGCACACAATAACCGTTTACGTTTTCACCAACAGAGGACAAGCAACTTCAGAAACAATCTCCTTCACAATTAGTCCAGAAGTGCAACAGCAAGCAGAGCCTTTCCCAACAATTCTTGTGGCGTCTGCCTTAGCATCCGTAGCCATTATTGGCACAGGTATTCTGGTCTACTTCAAAAAGCGCAACCACTAAGCCAGAAGAGCTACTTTCTTTTCCGCTTCTCCACATTTTGCCTCAGCAACGCGATAGTGTTCGCAGGCAAATCTCGCTCAACCATAAAGTTCGGTCCAACCCAACTGTTCGCGCCGACTTTGACGCCGGGCATCAAAACCGAGTTAACACCAGTCTTAACGTTATCACCTAAAATCGCACCCAGCTTGCGCCTTCCACTGTCAATCACCTTGTCCTTCACCAGCATCCTCACGTTCCCAGCATCCAAACGATAATTAGCCGTAATAGTACCCGCACCCAAATTACAATGCTCACCGAGTACGCTGTCACCCACGTAAGACAAGTGCCCCACATGCGTAAAATCCATAATAATACTGTTTTTGACTTCACAAGCGTTGCCTACGCGCACGTTTTTGCCTACGCTGGTGCACGCGCGAATATAACAGTTAGGCCCAATATCGCTGCCTTCATCAATGAACGCGGGGCCTTCAATGTAAGCGCCAGAACGTACGCGCGCAGTTTCCGCTACTGTCACGGGACCCAGCAAATGCGCGCCCTCCTCCACGTTCCCGTAAACCGCATGTTCCATACGCTTCAGCGCCCAACTGTTCGCCTCAAGCAAATCCCACGGCCTACCAATGTCAATCCAGTCGCCCTTCGCAATTTCAGCCGCCAAAACCGCCTTGCCATCTTTAGCCAGCAGCGAAAGCGCGTCAGTAAGCTCCCATTCGCCGCGAACCGAAGCCTTAACCTGCTTTATTTCCGTAAAAACCTCGCTGGAGAACACGTATAATCCAGCGTTAGCCAAGTTTGACGGCGCCTCACCAGCACGCGGCTTCTCCACGATGCGCTTAACGCGCTGTGCATCGGCAAGCTCAATTATGCCGTAGCTTTCAGGCTTCTCCACGGGAACAACAGCCATAGCGGCAGCAGGCTTCTCCGCCTCAAACAGGCTAACCACACGCTGTAAAGCATCGGAAGCAAAAAGCAAATCACCGTAAACAACCAAGAAGTCGCCATCCACAAACGGCTCAGCCACGCTCAAGGCATTGCCCGTGCCCAGCACAGCCGACTGCTCAACGTACTCCAATTTTAAACCCAGCTTTTCGCCGTCACCGAAATACTGGCGAATCGCATCCCCCATATAATGCGTAACAATCACAGCTTCAGTTACGCCGCAAGCCTTCACTGCATCCAAACAATGCTCCAGAATCGGTTTGCCGCCTACACGAATCAAATGCTTAGGCCTCGTAGCCGTTACTGGCTGAAGCCTCACACCTTCGCCGGCAGCTAACAGTACAGCCTTCATTTCATCCCAGCCTCAACATACCGTTTAACCAGCGCTTTGCCTTGCTGCATTATGTCGCTGGCTACTTTTAACGATTCACCCTCCACCGTCAACCTGATAAGCGGCTCAGTTCCCGAAGCCCTGATTAGCAACCAGCCGTTTTCAAGAGCTAAACGCACGCCGTCAACAGTTGAAAAATCCGTGAACGCTGAAAAAACAGACCGAATATCCCGCTCAATGCCCGCAACCGCTTGCTGTTTCAAATCGTTCCTGCATACAACGTTCTCGCGCAAAGTCACGTACTCAGGCACATCAGCAACAAACTCACGCAGGCTCTTACCCGTCTCTTCCAAAGCCTTAAGCATAAGCACAGCGGAAAGCGGACCATCAGGACAATAATGAAAACTCGGATGCACCCAAGCGCCGCAGGGTTCACCTCCGAAAACAGCGCCACAACGCTTCATGGCTTCTGAAATGTAAACGTCGCCAACTCGCGTTCGCACCACACTGCCGCCTTCCGCCTCAACCATACGCTCAACGCACATTGACGCCTCAACACTCGTAACCACTGTTCCGCCGCCATGCCGCTTCACAGCGTAAGCAGAAAACGCCGCAAGCGCACTGTCAAAATCCACAAAATCACCCTGCGCGTCAACAAAAGCCACGCGGTCACCATCACCATCAAAAGCCACGCCAACCTCAGCACCAACCGCCCTGACAACACGCATCAAATCCCCAAGCGATTCAGCAGTAGGCTCAGAACTCCGCGCTGGAAAGAAACCATCAGCCTGCGCATTCAAAGCAGTCACCTTACAACCCAACGCCTTCAACAAGGCAGGCGCAACATTAAACGTGGCACCACAGCCAGGGTCTACAACAACACGCCACCGCGTACGCAACGACGCTGCATTAACAACCATATCCACGTAAACGTGCTCAACATCAGCCTGCGCAGCGCTGCCGACGCCGCGCCAATCCGCCAACGCAAAATCCGCCTCATCAATTATCTTTTCAACCGCGTCCTGACTTTCATCAGCATAAGCAACACTGTCACTGCCGAAAATTTTAATGCCGTTGTACATGGGCGGATTATGAGACGCCGTAAGCATAAACCCCACATCCGCCTGCAAAGCCCTTGTTAAATAAGCCAAAACAGGCGTAGGCACAACACCCACCAAAGCCACATCCACGCCGCTTGCCAACAAGCCAGAAACTAACGCGTCCTCAAGCATCGCGCCTGAAACCCGCGTGTCCCGCGCCACAAGCGCCTTCCCAGCTTTAGAGTAAGCAGCCACGGCTAAGCCTACTTTGCAAGCTAACTCAGGCGTTAAGTAAACGTTAACTAAGCCGCGCACGCCAGAACTTCCGAACAGTTTAGCCAAATCCTACGACATCCACCCGCTAACGTTAATGTTTTTACTGGTTAAAATGCTAATTCACCTAAAATAACTTAAGCCTGAAAACCTAACGCTGAGCCTCCTACGCCATCGCCGAGTTTTCAATGAACTTAACCAGTCTACGCCGCGTTGGATGCGCGCCCTCAGCGTCAGCCAGATAGCAAGCGGCAACAGCGTTAGCTAAGGCTAAACGGCACTCGTCGGAAAGCGCAGTCCCATCGCCTAAGATGTTTCCTGCGTTCCAAGCGTCACCTGCACCCGTTGCCCTCTGCGGAGTAATTCTGAACGCGGGAACAACAACTTCACTGTTCTTGGTAAACGTGGCTGAAAAACTCGTAGTATGCAAGTCAATTCTCGCCTGCAAATGCTTAGCCAAAACCCTAGCTGACTCCATAGCTAAATCCTCGAAACGCAGTTTTCCCCGCTGCCCACTTATTTCACTGTTTAGCAGTGCTGCATAGCAGATTGCCTCATTCTCGTTTACACTTAAAATGTCCACTTGCCGAGTTTTCAGAACTTTCTCCATCAACTCAGGAATTTCACTGCTTTTCGACTTTGGGTCTGCCGTGTCATAATACGTCTTGCCCGTTCCTTTCGCTTTTGCCCTGCAAAAAACGGTCTGAGCTAACTCGGTTCCGAATCTTCTTGTCCCAACCCAATTGAATACACAAACGTAATCCGCGCGCTCAATCACCGCGTAATCCTCATCATTCAGGTTGGCAGGACCGAAGTCAGCTAATGAGCCTAAGTCTCGGAGCATAACGTTAGTTTTGCCGCTTTCAGCCGTAAACTCCAGTGCTGTGGTCACCGACGCCTTCGCTGAAAGCTTGATATGCGAAGTGTCCACATGATAACGTTTAAGATGGAAACGTAGCTGCTGAAGACCCAGTTTGCTCGTGCAGATTATAGGCGTGACCGCGGCGCCTAAAGCGGCTAAGGCAGAAGCCGTGTTGATAGCGTTTCCGCCTCGGATGTCTGTTTGCGCTACGCCGTCTATGCTGCCGCCTTTCCTGTCCACTACAGGCTTAACCATCGAGAAGAAACTTGACGTGTCGTAATCTAAGCTTATTAGTCTGTCGAGGAAAAAGTCAGGCATAACCGCCACAGCCAGCTGCTTAGGAGTTGACTTCAGAAACCTCAATAATTCAGCTTTACATTGCGCCTGCAACATTATAAAATCGCCCTTCATTCACCTATTCTTCCGAAAAGCTAAAATAACCTTTTCCATCTTAACGGTAAGAAACAAGTTGAAAACGTGCAATAACTGTTGAAGGAGAAAAGGCAACATGAAATTCAAAACTGAGATTTTCCTGTTATTGGCGGCAATAGCATTCTTCATCGCTAGCACAATCATCTATTCCTTCAGCGGACCAACTTTAGGGTTCTCCTATCAAAGTTACGCGATGACCCTTGTTGGTTGCGGCTCCGTTCTCATGGTAACTGCGTCAATTTCTTATTCAAAACGAAGCAAAAAAACCGTTTAAAATAACAGCAACGCTTCTTGCGCGGCTAAAGCATTATCCAAAGGCGGAGCTAACTAGAAGCCACACTATGTCTCCGAACAGCAAAGCGATGATCAAGCCAACCGTCACGAATATGAGCATGGGCAAGCCAGGCGTCGCCCACACGTCACTGCTGATTTTTCCCGCTTCAATCGCCTTGGAGAGGCGCGCCACTACGTTGTCTCTTCCCTCGTCTCTGGGCACAATGATAAGCTTTCTTTTGACAGAAGCATCATCGCTCTCTTCTGCGATGTCCTCCATGGGGTAAATGTGCCATTTCGCCTGCAGTTTAGCAATAGAAACGCGATACCCCGTTATCAAAACTAAAAATTTCTTCCACGCTGGCTCACTGGCAAGGCTGCCTTCAAAAACTTTTTGCCCAGTTTTCACGCGCCGCGAAAGATTATACAGAAGCAAGACGACGCCGCTGAAGGCGGCAACTAGCACGGAGTTGCTGAAGATTGTTAATGGAAAGATGTTTTGGGCAAGCGGCGAGACAGCTGAGGCTAAAAGAGGCGTAAACAGCACTGTAGGGGCGAAAGGCAAGGCGAAAGCGATGCACATCAGCGCCTTCGAATCGGCGCCTCCGAATCCGCCTGAATAAAACAGGACAAAAGCGATGACGACAGTTACTGCGACGCTTAACCCGAATAATAACAGTCTGTCGGGCATATAGAGAAGCAGTTCAGCGAGGGATAACGCGAGGGCTATTGGCGCGTAGACCACCCAAACTCGGTTGGTAACTTCGCGGGTTTTGTAGTCGCTCCACGAAGCGTAAATCAGGAAAACCAATGAAAGCGTTACTTTTGCTGCTTCAAAGATTTCTTGCAAATCAGCTTCACCGTGAGTGACAGATATGAAAATTAGTAAGTTAGCTGTATGAATAAAACGTTTTCTGGCTAAGCGTGCTAAAGATAAACTAAAAAAAACTGGGGGTATGATTTATTGTGGAGCTTTTGCTGAGAACGGGTAAGCTTGCCCCTGTTGAGGAACTACTCGGAAATAGTAGGTTTCTCCTGCTGTCCACTCTTTGAAAGTAGTCTTTTCCCAGTCAAGCGTCAATGTCACTACGGACCCCGCATTCAACGCCGTATTTAAGCCCGTTGTGGCGCTTGTTACCTCTGACAAGTCATCAGCTGAAGTGCCTACATATAGACGTACAAGTTGTGTGTCTCCTGTGCCTGAGTTGCCTATTGTAAGTTCGGTTGTCGGGGTTTTACCGCTGTCGAGGAATCTGACGTTTTCATCGTATAGTATGATGCTTGCTTGCTGCGTTGTGCTGCCCATGTAGGTCATGACCCACGCGTAGGTTACGACGATGGCTGCGACTGCGATGACTATAAGCAGTAGAGTGGCGAGTATTGGCGATATTGCTTTTTTAGATTTCAACATGTTTTTGGTTAGCATTACTCTCACGTATTAAGATTTCATAAATAGTTGTATTTAAAGTATATGCATGCAACATGCATATCAAAAATCAACATTTTCAACTCTCTGAGGACACCGCTACTTTCGGCGGATACTCAACAAGAAGCCACAGCCCCGTCGGAGTGCCATCCTGCATCGCGTATATCGGCGATGTTGAAGTGCCGCTGAAAGTTGCCACAGCACCATACCAAATAACGTCAAGTGGATCAGTGAAACTTGCTGAAGACTGTGCAACTGGAAGCAACTCGATTGATTTGGCGGAAGTGTCTGCTTTAATTGCGCCCAAGGAAACCTCCGTCATTGAATCAAAAACGTAAAGCTGCTTGTTAGAAGCGCTGGTGAACATTATTCCCGCTCCTGCGGTTGTTGTGCTGTTGATTTGGCTCCAGTGATGCGCTGTCCAACTTCCAACTGAAAAGTTGTAGAATGACCCTGAGCCTTCCGCAACAATTGGGGTGCCGTTTACTGTTCCGTTTTCCGTCTGCAACTGGCTAATGGAGGATGTCGTTAGTTTGATGGGGCATAAATCTGAAATAGTTCTTGAGCGCCCAGTTGAGTCTACGAACATTAGTCTTAGCTGGTAAGTGAAGTATGTCGCGTTGGCTGGCAAAGTGTACACTGTACTGGCGTAAACGTTAGGACAGTTGTTAACGCCGCCGTTCCATTCTGGTTCACCATGCACGATATCGCGTACAACACCGTTAACTATGACGTACGCCAATTCAGGGTCTGTGTTGTCTACAGCTGAGTTTATGCGCATTAATGTTGCAGTGTTCGACGTGGTGCCCCCCAAAGTTGATGTAACGCTGAAGCCGCTGGATGAGAATTGTATGGAAAGTCTGCCGTTGCTTAATGTTCTGGTAGATGGACTATCGCTGAAGTAGCGGTTAGTGTACGCTAAAGATGTTTGTATTGCTTGGTCGCTTCCGTCCCACCAGATTGTTACTTTGGACACGTTAACATTTATGAGGAAAACAATCATTTGCCTGTTGCTGAAAACCGTAGCGTTGTTGGTTAAACCCAGTGGAATACGGTATTCTGACGCCCAATCCTCCACTTGGAAAGGCACTTCTTGGGTTACGCCGTTTATGGTTTGACTAACGTGAATTGCTTTCACAGGAACAGGCGGAATAGGCTTCCCCTGAGTTGTCAGGGTAAGATTTTGCCCTAGCCACCGCATGGTGCCGTTCTGCAAATACTCAACTACCACGGTATGATCCAGATGCGACAAGAGCTGGTTTACGTCTGCCTGAGGACTCAGCAACACTGCATCTATGCTCCAGCTGTCAGGGGTTGAATCTGAACTACCGCCGTCTTTGAAACGAATTGTAAATGTTGACGAATCTATATACTGAGCGACAGACACGTTGTTCCATTGATTCGCCAACAAAGAGTTGATAACCGTAACCCACGACGAACCAGTATACACATCAACCTTCAAGTTCTCCGAGCCTAACGTGCCGGTTTTAATGCATAAGTTTTGACGAGAATAGGCATCCAAGTTCGTCCATTGTTCTTCAATGTCAAGCGCGTAACCAGGAAATTCTGGGCTATATTGTACTAAATCGATTTTAACATCAAACTGTGTTGAAGTTGATTTCACAGCTTTAAACCTGAGTTTCCAATTTCCAGCGCCATCTCGGAAATTCGTTGGATTAGAAGTGATAATTTGAGAAATTGTCACGTCAGAAGTGCCAAGAGTAGCTGATTTGTATCCGTCCTCACCGATTAACGCGTAACGACCTTCCTGATAGTTCCATAACGCAAAGTTTGCACTTAAGCCCTCAACAGTTGAACTAGAATCTATCGCCCAAACTAGCTGTGTCCAATCTTGCGTATTTGATGCCCCCGTAAACTCAATCTCACACGCATATTCACTTGCAGAGCTGCAAGTGCAATAGATACTATATTCGCGACTTTCATGTGAGAAGCTCGCTGAACTGGGATAGTTACCGTCGTAGGTTCTAGAAAGATAGTGGCCTTGATTGTAGCTACCACCATGGTAGTATAGGAGAACGTCGCCTGCAATGTTTTCCGACCAGACCACTAGAATATAGTTTGTGTCCGCAGTTACAGTTGGCGGACTTGCAAAGTTGAAGGTAACCCAACCGTTTGCATAAACAGTCTTCTCTTCCGTGCTCGCTATTAAAGAGTGGGATTCCGAATATATTGCCGCTTTCACTTTTGCTGCTGGCTGATACGTGCAGTATATGCTGTATTCGTAGCTATCATGTGAGAAGCTTGCAGAGCTAGGCCAAGCACCATAAGTTTGTGACAGGCTGTGACCTTGGTTCCAAGAACCACTGTGATAGCGCATAGTGATGGCTCCGCCTGCAGAGTTAGACCATGCTACCAGAATGTACTTTGCGCCAGCAGTTATAGTTGGCGGACTTGCAAAGTTAAAGGTAACCCATCCACTTCCAGAAACCGTGACTTCCTCAGTGCTCGCGATTAGGTTGTGTTCTTCTGAATAAATTGCGGCTTTAACTGTTTGAGGCGCAGATGTGTACGTGCAGTAAATGCTATATCGATAGCGATCATGGCTAAAGCTCGCAGTGCTAGGATAGTTGCCATCATAAGGTTTCCACTGAGAGTGACCTTGGTTCCGAGATCCAGCACTGGAATAGTAAAGATACGCGTAGCCGCTGCCCGAGGCTGACCAGACAACCAACACATAACTATTGCCTGCGGTCACACTTGGAGGAGTTTGAAAATTGAATGTAACCCACGCTGTACCTGTAGGAACGATTGTTTCTTCTGTTTCAGCAACTTTTGTGTGTGTGCCTTCGTTGTAAATTGCTGCCTTCATGTTTTTCGCAGAGCCTGTGCATTGTATGCACGCCGTTATGCTCTGGATTGTGCCGCTTTCAGTGCATGTGAAGGATGACCCTCTGATGGTATTCACAATAGAGCTATCAGAATAATAGTACTCTTGGTTTGTGTTGCCGAAAGTCGTGCCACCACTGCCATCTAGGTAGGCGGATATGCTTGTTGCAACTCCACTGTAGCTCGCTGTGAAAAGGGAACCCCTTATCGTGTTCACTATAGAGGCTGTTGAATAATCAACGCTTGTGCGCCCGAAAGCCTGGGACGTAGCAGTTAAAGCCAAGTATGCGGATATACTTTGAGCTTGACCTGTAGACGACGAGCGGAATAATGAGCCTGTAATATAATTTTCTGTATCATCCGAGTAAGCTCCGACTTCTGTATAGCCAAAAGTAGATGGGTCTGTAAAAGTAGAAGCATAAGAATGAAACTGCATGTATTGCCCATTGTCACTTTGCAGGTCTTCTATTGCGCCAGACGCAAGCATTGTCGAACCCACCAGGTTAAAATTACTAGGATAATAATCTTGAACAGCAGAACCAAAAGCTTCTGTTAACGTATCATAGACGCCGTCTGGACCATGCTGCTGGGCAGTGAAGTTACTCTGTGAACCCGCATTCACTGTGCTGCTATTCACGTAGTTTGCATCCTGAGAGGTAGTGTTCCACATGAACGTGGAAGTAATGCGGCTGAACGATGCAGCGGCAACCATTATCCCCCGCGTATCCGTCACTTGAATCACGTAACTTGACGGGTCAATGTCCGATGGAATGCCAATCAGGTACGTGCCGTTCGCGAAAGTTGTCAAGCCACCGCTTGGCGCCGTGAAGAGCCAAGTCAAGTTTGAATACTGATAACGGTAAAACTGGAAGTTCTGTCTGTCCAAATTGACTACAGGCTCATCTCCATCTTGAGTTACACTTAGGCACGCTTGACGACTGGAAAGCAAAGTTGAAACTTGCACATCTAAACGACATGACGCGTTGTAACTCATGCCGTAAATGCCCAAACCTGTTAAGTCATAATCGACCAGTGCCTGTCCTGCACTATAGCTTTTGTTCGTGAACCAGTTTGCACTTAAATCCAAAGAAGACAAGCTGAAGGAAGACCCCCACTCAGGATTAATGTCCGTCATGTTGCCCAGAGCAGTGTTCAAATAATTCGCGGTAAGGCTTTTCGCGTATGAAGAGTTGCCAGTAACCTGCAGGACAGAGCCATAATAACCCACCGTGAAACCTAAAACCTTCTCCAACGCCAAATTAGATTCATCTACCGCGCTTAAAACTTGAGGCTGTTCCTGATTTGTAGTGTACCGAAGCGTAGTGTACGTTGTTATAATCGCGCCTACCATCACAACGGCAACCAGCAAAGCCGCAATAATCGAAAACTGGCCTTTACTGTTCACTTTTAGACACCTCCAACTAAACCAAGCTCCAGAACAACGACTCTAGACGTGTCAGAAGCCGTATACTTAGAAGGATAAAGCTCCGGATGATAATAGGAAAGAAGGCTGATAGCGGTAAGCCGAATATCTGGAGTTCTCGTTAAACCCAACGCCAAAAGCGAACCGGTAATGTCACTAGAACCACTAACATGGTTGTATATGGCGCCCGGAAGGTAAGTTCCAACTGGATCAAACACGTAAAGCCCAACGCGGAGATTGTAACCAGAAAGAATCGACAATGCCCTTGTCGAAGTTTGGTATGATGAAGGATAAATCCCATAATAGTTGCAGTAGTTAACAACGGTGGCGTTGAGAGTAACAACGCCGACAGAACTCATAACGCCACTGCTATCATAGTTGTATGGTTGATTGTTCAAACCTTGGAGAAACGCTCTTATTCCTGCTTCTGAAACTCTGCTCATGCCATATATGCCCCAACCATTTTGGGTGTCATCAAAATACGCCGTGTTTGAAACATAATAAAACGGGTAGCCTACAATGCTAGCCCAAGTCCAATTGTACTGGTTGGTTTTTTGCCCTACAAAATGGCAATAGCGTGAATATGAATAATCGGAATATGGCGCTGTGCAGTACGCTGTGGGTATCGGAACAGCTTCTCCAAACGTGTTAATGATAACAGCGTTCTGAACCATTTCATTTCCCCTCTCAGCAGGGTCAGTTGAAAGTTTTTGGCCGTCAAATAGCTGCCTAAGCTGATCTGTGCTGTTCACCATCACGGTTACTTTGAAGTAGCGGTTCAACATGTCTTTCAAATCTTGTGCTAGGCTCTGGGCTGTGTAGCCTGTGACCCACCAGCCGTTTGCGTCGTTGCAATTTAGGATGTACAATGTCGTGTTGATTGTTTCTGGAGTAAAAGCGAAAGTCACGTTAGTCGAAGTCACGAAATACGAGGAAGAATCCGATGAAACGCCTAAACTCTCAGCGTTAGAAATAGTCCTGTTAAACTTGTAGAGCGCAGCGCCGCTTACGCTACTGTCAACCTCGTAAACCGTTAGGTTATATACCACGTCAGGCGGCAGCGAAGCTGAAAGCGCAACTTGAAGCCCACTCCAAAGTGTAGGGTCGTTCGAAAAGACAGCTTGACTCAAGTCATGGTCTGCATCCAGCATCTGCAGCGTAGTTAACGCCAAACGCCTAAGGTTGACGGGCGACACTTCCTCTGACTCAGGCAAAACAGCAAACGAAGATGCAATAATAAATGCTCCAGCAAGGATGACTATTACAAGTAGAATTTCAACTGAACGCATCATATTACCCTACCACCTGAACCCCCTGCAAGCTCCACAACGAAAGCTGCGCCTGATACGCTATGCCGTTCACTGTCACTTGACGCATGTCAGTCGCCACCCAATCCCGTCCAGCGGAGTTACCTCCGAACGTGACTGGAAAGGTCAAAGCACCCACTCCCCAAGGCATCACGGCAACACCGCCACTTCCCGCATCATTTTTGTATGCGATTACCAGAATCACCGCATCGTTTTGAGCGGTGAGGGATGCTGGGGCATGACCTGCGCCAGACCAGACTTCGCCCGCGGCGTTGCCCTGTAACTCGAAATTCTCATTAGATAATTTAACAGAGGTTGTGTTGTACGCTAACCTTTCTGAAGATGAAGCGGTGTTTGGGACATCAGAACTATGCGCCAGAAGAATTTCATTTTCAGAAAGAGAGTTAACAAACGGAATTATCCGTTGGCTTCCAGAAAAGTCAGGTACATAGAAGCCCATGCCAGTAAGACCGCCAACATGAGTATAAGCAACAAAAACGTAAGTCCAACTCTCATCTAGCGCAAACGTAACTGTCGCGGTACCAGCCGCGTCGGTGGTAACTGTGTCAGCTTGGGCTGCTTCCGTCAGAAATTCAGGGTAATCTCCGTTCAGCGAAATAGGCAAGAGATAATAGCTAACAGGAGCGTATGCAATCGGAAAACTGACACCATCAACTCCGATTAGCAGTTCCAACGTGCCATCTGAGCGTTGCTCCTCAATACTGAAAGTAACCACGGGCGTCAGCGTCAGTTGAAAACCATACGTGCCGTTTATTCCAAGCATCGTCAACGCTGAAGAATAGTTTATGACAATGTCATCCTTCATGGGCATCAACAAAGAGTTGCCAAAACCCACAGGGGCATTACTGTACGTTATGCCTTCTTTCTCGTAATAAACAGGAATTCCCGTTGACGAGTTCAAACGCATAAGCGAAAACGGATTAAGCACATACCGCGTAAACTCAGGGTCCTGCAGCCCGAAAAACACCCATTCAGCAGTTGCAGCGTTATTCGGAGTCAACAGCATGGTATCTAACAAGTCGCTGCACTTTGTTGCAGACGCACTGTGCTGTTGGTAAACCACCGCACTTTGAATACTTTGACCGAAAAGACCGATGAAAAGCAGCAGCGCCGCTAAGAAAATGATAAGCGAAACCAAGTGGTCGATAGTTGCGCCCGCCAAGCTATTTCATCTCCTATGACCCGAAAGATAGCGTGATTGTTTGGTTGCTGAACTTTTCAGCCCGCAAGTACGCACTACTGGAGTTGCTCATGAAAGTCGTGTAGTCTGTTCGCCATTCAACGTTCTGTCCTAAGGTAATTGTCTCAGTAGCCGAGTTTGCAGCACCCTTGAAGGTTAGAGTTAGTTCCAGAATTTTGGAGCCTGAAGCAGGTTTTAACGTCACGGTTGTAGTGTACGCGTAGCCGTCGATGAAGAGTGGAACATCTAGTTTGTTTGTAACGTCAGCTGTTGGGATGACAGTGTAATTCAAAGAGAGATACGTTTGCTGAATGAAGCTTCCCAAGTGGCTTGCTGTTTCTTGCAGGGCAAGCGTTCTGCTGGAGTCCGTCCACCCGTTCATTACCAAGTTGGCGACGAAGGGGAAAAGGAAAATCTGCAAGACTAAGAGCGGAAGCAGGATGACATATTCGATAGTTACGTGTGCCACTTGTTTTCCCCCATAGTTTTCACGTGTACATTCCGAACGAAACTGTCACGTTACCAACGTAAATTTCGACAACAACATCATCAAAACCAGAAAACGAAATAAGCTGAGTGGACGAGGCAAAATTGAAGAAATCCTCTGTGAAACCTCGCGATGCAGATGGGAAGGCAAGAGTTATTCGTACTTGAGTAACACTGCTTTTCGTTGTCTTGGTGACGCTGTTTCCTGTGAGCGTTATAGACTGAGAAAGGTATTCGCTTCCTGTTTCAGTGAGGGACGGCAGATAAAACTTAACATATGTTGTCCCAATTACGGTCGAGTTTAAGGTTCTTATTGATGGAACAGCAACGACTCGCGTGTAGCTTCCGTCAGACATTGGCAGTTTTTCCCTAGCGAATACACGAGCCACGGCTGCTGCTGAGCCATTCTGCAGAAAAGAATCGCTGGATGATGGAAAGATGCGTTCAAAGTAATTGTTACCATACGTAATCATACTTGTTGGCACATTATACAGGATAATGCCTGTTGTGGTGGTGAGAACAGTATGCCATGAGCCGTCATATACTTCGAAGGTATATGTCAGAGCTGAAGGCTCAAACGCTACGCTTCCGTACCTGCTTGAGTAGCGAACTGTCTGCGTGCGCCCAATAGTCCATGCTACATCGTCAACCTGAAGCCCAGTCGTAAGCATGAACTGTTTACTGGAGCTAAACTCGTTCTCAGCAAGCCGCGTGTCTAGGAAATTATTTGCGAAAACAATCGTCACCAGCAGCAACGAGACGATCATACCTGTCAGTATGACCGTTGAAATCGCTGGACTAACAGCTCGTTTATCGCTCCTTAAACTCCAATACCTAAACCGCGTATGTCTCCTCTCCTACCCGAATTTTACGAACATCGGCACCAACTTCGCAGCTACAACAGCCAGTATCACAAGTATAGCCGCATGCTTGAAACCTGCAGCAACTGATTCCTCACTTATTTTTCCAGCCACTACACCTATGAGGTAACTGTGGAAGATTGCAGACGTGACGAACGTTGTTACCATCAGCGTCATGTCTTTTGGCGGACCCGTTTGGCCAATGGTAAGTGTGCCTGACGTGAAACTTATCATCATAACCGTTGTCGCCACAAGCATGATAGCCGCGAAGTATGGCATCATGATGTAAGGGCGAACCGCCATTTTCTTTTCTTTTTCAACATCCTGAGTTAACGTGTTAAATCTAGAAAGTGACTCAATCATGGCGATTGTACCTCCGCCGACATCTATGGCTTCCACAAGGAGGAACATGACTATCTGAGTCATCCAGCTTTTCGTTCGTTTAAGAAAGTCCATGATGACTTTTTTCACGGGTATGCCCCAAGAAATTTCTGAGCTTATTTTGCGCAGTTGCTTCGTGAATGCACCATAATCGCGTGTGGATAAGCTTTCGATGCATTTTTCTGGAGATAACCCTGTTTTCCTAACTTCAGTCAGGTCTCTAAGGAAACTGCTGATGCCTCGCTCCATGCTGTTTTTCTCGCTTGCCAGTTTTTCGTACACGATAGCCGCTGGAGCTGTCGCAACAAACAGTGCAATGGATATTGCGATAGGCAAATCGATTAGGCTTTGAAGCGGACTTAAGAAGGGGATCTGTATGTATCCCATGAAGTTTGTGAGCACCAAGAACAGGACAATGGCGAGTACGCTGCAGCCGCCGAATACTTTGTACGGGGTCATGTCCACCAGCGGCGTTTTTGGCTGCATGCTGTGGGCTAAGTAAATGAACAATAGGGACATCATTGGCGTGAACAAGTAAGTGTATAGTATCATGCCTTCGAACGATGAGGCGCCTATGCTGTAGACTTGCTCTACGCTGAACAGTATGTAAAAGCACAGTGACATCATAACCATGACGATTATGAATGTTTCTAAAAGCATGCCGAGACGTTCTGCAGCGGCTTTAACGCGCATAGCGCGCATTTTGAATATGTCTTCTGCTTTTCGTTCAAGGAAGTGGCCTATGTCTCCGCCGATAATCACTGTGGACGCGTAGCCTGAGAGAAAGTCTTTGAAAACTTCCAAAGGATTCTTTTTTGCTGCAATCCCCAAAGCTGTAAGCGGGTCTATTCCGAAAATTTCCACGTCTTTGACTATTTCCCTTGCTTCGCCTCGCATCGCAGGCATCAAGTCTATTTCTGAAAGGCGTTTGAAACTGGTGTAAGGCGCTATGCCTCCTGACGCCATAACGCTGACGTAGGCTGCGGTGAAAGGGATTTCTCTTTCCAGAATACTTGCTCTATCGCTTGCGCGGGATATTGGTACTAACATGAAACCCGCCATGGCATAAAGCGGGAAAGGAACCAAGAAGATAATGGGCATGAACCCGTAGAAATACAAAATTAGCAGGGATATTACGCTAACGGGGATAGTTAATGTGCCCGCTAAAAACATCATTGAAACGTAGGTTTCAGGGTAAATCTTAATTTTTGCCCTGTCCAACATACTTTTAAATTCGAAAACGTTCTTCAGAAACTTTGGCGCTAAGCCGCCGAAGATGCGGAACGACCACGCCTCAATCTTCTTTGCGAACGGCAATTGCTCCTACTTCCTCCCCTGCGAGAACTTTTTCGTAAGTGTATTTGGGCCTCGTAGAATATTCTGCGATTATGGCTGCAACACTCTTGTAGCTTCTTATGTTGCGTTCTCGCATCCAGTGCAAAACGGCTTTTCGTCTATTGATTTCTTCGAACAACTCTTTTTTGCTTACTCCCTGCCGTTCAGACAGTGACGATAATACTGCACTGCTTTCCAAGTCAATTGTGTGCTCATCTTTGGCGGCGTTCCACTTGAAGGCTGTCCGGTAGTCTTCATAATTCGCAATCTCACTGGCTGTGATGACGCGCCTGAACGCTTTTTTCTCGCCGCCTCTAATGAGGTGAACCCGTTGTATTGAAAGAACAATGTGCATTAATGGAATATACGCGGGCGAAATTTCCATCGGTTTCTGAGTTAGACGCTTTACTGCTGAATCCAAGTCTTCCGCGTGCATGGTGCACATACCGCCGTGACCGGTGGCTAAGGCTTGGAAAAGCACATAAGCTTCTTGGCCTCTGATTTCGCCTACAACTAGCACGTCGGGACGATGCCGCATTGAAGTTTTCACAAGGTCGAATAAGGCTACTTCACCGACGTTGCTTCCGCCTAAACCATAACTCTGTCTGGCAATGAGTGAAACCCAGTTTTCATGGGGCAAGTTAAGCTCCGCGGTTTCTTCGATGGTAATGATTTTGCTGCCTGGCTTAATCAAGCATGCCAAGGCGTTAAGCGCGGTGGTTTTGCCTGCTGCTGTTCCGCCTAGAACCATGATGGAGGCGCGGTTTTCGAGGCAAACCCAAAGGTAAGCAGCCATTTCCTCCGAAAACGTGCCAATATTTATCAAGTCTATAATGGAGTAGGGGTCTTCCCTGAATTTTCGGATGGTGAACGCTGTCCCGAACGGTGTGACTTCTCGCCTGTAACAGACTGCAAGCCTGTGCTTGCCTGGAAGAGAAGCGTCAACTATGGGGAAAGCGGAACTGACGTGCTTTCCAGCCATGTGCACGAGTTTTACTACAGTGTTATCGAGGAGTTCATCGCTTTCAAACTGTAGGTTTGTTTCGATGCTTTCGTATTTTCTGTGCCATATATAGATGGGTTTGTTTACTCCGTCGCAGGAGACATCTTCGATGTTCGGGTCGCGCATTAATGGGTCGATTTTGCCGAAGCCAACGAGGTCTCTTTCTGCATGGTAAAGAATCTTGTACCATGAAACGTCAGGAAGCCAGCCTAAGCTAATTCGGTATTTATCCACGATTTTTTTTGCTTCTTCCGCAAAGAACTTGCGCGGATCAGCGATTTCTTCTTTCGGAGACTCTATCTCCGCGAGCAAAATCTCTAAAATACGATTGTAGACGCCTCTTTCAAGCGGGTCCAGTTGGAGTTCATCAAGTATGTACTTGTGTTCGCCTGTTTGGGGGTTTTGAACTATAACAACGTGTGCAAAAGGTTCATACAAAGGGTACTTGTCGATTACTTTGTACCCTTTCGGTAAAGGTTTAGGCGCAACTGGCGCTTGCTCTTCGCCTTTTTTGGGTTTTTTGATGTTTGCTAGCGTATCTTTGCGGCGTAGTTTGGGCATTACAATTCTCCGGTAAGTATTTCTCCGTTAAGTAGGGCAGGTTCCGCAATATTAAATATTATGTATTCAGACACAATATTGATGATCTGTGCAACACATCTACAACCTCTACGGCAACACCAAAAAACACAACACAAGCCACGCCCAAAACCCAAACAAAATGACTGGCAATTCTAACTTCAAAAAGCACCTTTACACATCAATTGTAATGGAGTTCTGCCTCACATGGTTCAGGCTTAGGTGCCGCTTTTCACGTATTGAATCAGCAAATCTCCCGCTTCTTTGCTTTCTCTTGCGTTCATCACTATCAATACATTCTTCAAGCGCTCGCAAGTTTCTGCATCAATTGACTTTTCTTCAAAAAGCTTGTCTATCTTCGCTATCTCCCTCTTCATGGATTCCTTCTGCTTCGCTTTTTCTTTAATGTACGCTTGCACGAGTTTCTTGGTTTTTTTCTTCGCAATTTCTTCCCTATTGGCATAATAGTAAACTGCCGCGACTAAACCAACCACCATTATTCCTAAAGGAAGGACTAAGAAATAGAAATTGGAGATGTCCATTGTTCCCTCACCATTTTATGCCAATTCGTGAACTTTACTTGTGGACAGCTTACTAAACTTTGCGACTTTAAAATATAGAATAGCCATAAGCAAGTAAGCCGTCGTGGTTTGCCACTAATATCTCAGAGAGGCATCTTTCTCTCCATAGTTCACAGGAAAACGCTGAAAAGCGTTACGGTTCCGAATGTTAGCCTTTTAGGCATAATGTTTTTTACGTGCAGTGCTTCAGCAAATATATGGAGTGTAAAGACTCAAGCCAAAAAGCGGCGTGGGGTAGCAGTTGAGACTCGATTATGCCATAATAGGGCTTTCAATCATTTTCTTAGCAGGATCCATGTACCTTGCAGGATTATCATTGCAGATGGCAGACGTGCCCGCCAGAGTTGAAACTGTCCAGTACGCCACGTACCTGTTCGTCGCAAGCATCGCGCTCCTCATTTTCATGGGGATTGTTGCGTTAATCAAGAAGACAGCGCTAAAATCCGAGTAACAACGCAAAATCGTCTCAGTAACTGTAAAAATGGCCCAGCCGTCTTCGCGGCGTAACTAGAAAAAGAGAAAATTCTTTATTAGACAAATAGATAAAAGCAAATGATGCTTTCATTATGAGGGACGACAAGCTTTGAAACTGGAAAAAACCCTATTGGCGCATTGCTGTTTCAAAGCAGGGCTCAAGCGTTTTCGCAAGAGTTTTGAGTTTCAAAGCAATCGTATCTATGGCGTGGAGATGATGAAGTGACAGAGAAAATTTTGGTCTTACCCTTCATCGTCGAAGCACAAGACGGCAAAGAAAGCGTAAGCTATCCTGCCGAGTTAGCAAGCGTCACATGCTTAACGGAGTTTCAAAGGAAAAAAACGGGTCTTTTAAGAGGCGAAGCGGAAAAAGCCTCGTTTTTATCTAAGCTGTATTACCCACTATGGGCTGTCCCGCTTGAGAAATCATGTGTGATTATAGATGGTTTAGCCTCTTCATCTTACAATCTTACTTTCAAAGAGCCCTCGAACATAGAATTTTTTGTTGACGATTTAAAGAAGAACTCGGTGTTTCCTCAGGAATTCACGACTGCACTGAGCAGACAAGCGAAAAACGCTGAAAAATTCACTTCAACAGTTGATCTGACGTTTAAGGCTTTAATCACAAACAAAGAATTGCTAAAGTTTTTCCCCGAGTACTTTAAGAAGAGCTTAGCCTTCAGCGGCAGCAAAGCAGTTTTCTTGCCCTCGGAAATTGATGAGCGGGCAGCCACTGCCGCACAGGAGGCTGTGACGAATTGTATAAGAAGAATCAATGCGAACGTTAAAGGTCTCCAATATGCCTTGGAAGTTCTCGATGAAGAAACAGAATTTCATGAAAACATGCTGCTAAACGATATTGAACTGTTGAAGACAAAATGCGAAGCTGAAATTGCAGGCGTAAAGCCTGAAGTGGAAAAAAACATAAAGCAGCTAAAGTTAAAAAGAGACGCGGCTGTCGCGCATGTTTCGAAGGACACCGATAAAAAAACGGCAGCTTTGGAGAAAAAACGTGAAAAATACTTGCAGAAGCTCCGAGGACTCGAGCAACGGAAGGAAAGCGCTCAGAAGGCGAAACGGCGGACATACACGTCAGAGAAATACGACCGAGAAATCAACGGCGTTAAAAAGGAAATCAAATTGCTCACCAGCATGATTGAGGCGGCCAAAACAGGAAGCGACAAAAGTATCAAAAAGATTGAGGAAGAATTCCGCAACGCCGTAGCTTTGGAAGAGGGAAAAATCAAGAAACTCAACAGCGCGTGCGAAGCTAAAGTGGACGAGAAAAAGAAACAGATTGCAAACATGGCTTCTGAAAAAGCAGCTATCGCGAAAACTTTTGCCAGCTTGATGGATGAGCAGAAGCGGGAAGCGTCAGTTTTCAAAGAGCAGACGACGACGGACTGCACACTGGAAGACCTCAACTTAATGTGTGTGCCAATTTACATAGCTGGATACGTGAAAGGCAACGAAGAAAGATACAGCATATTTTCACCTGTAACTATTTCTGAGGACATGGGCGTTCTGCAGGGACTGCGCCAAAGGTTAACTTTTGCTTCGGAACCGCGGTTAAAACGTCTAATGCATCCAGCATCTGACGAACTACACGAGATGCTCAGTTCTGCTGTGATCAAAAAAATGCAAAACGATGAAGCCTTTAGGCAAGACACTGCAACTCTTTGCCGTGCCAACAATCTTCTGGAGCATGCAGACTTCCAGAAAACTTTCAGCGAAGGCTTGGTAGAAGCAGAGCAAAAGCGCTGGATAACTGCTGAAGAAGCCGCGGCGGTTCTTAGCGGAATTAAGGGGGAAGAAACATGAGCGGCGAAGACAAAATCGTGGAAAGAAAGCTCCTCATAAAAAGAGCTTTTCCATTAACTGAGATTTTTGAAATAGGCAAACAACTGGGACTTCCATATTTCAACCAGTTTGTGAACGGCTGGGAAACAGATGCTGACACGGCAGCCTTAGAAATCGGGCAGACAATCAGCGACGCACAACTTCAAGAAATATTCAAGAAATACAAAACCCGCGATTGGAGTGTTTTCCGCGGCAAATACTACACCGTTGGGGACGGTGTCTTAAGCTTACGAGGGTCACTGGAGAAAATTCAGGCAGCTATTGCTGAAACGGCGAAGAAATACGGCAAAGACAGCACTTCCGTGTTGAAGGCTATGGTGCAGTCGGGCGGAAACTTCGGCTTAAAAGAGTACACTGAAGCTCGGAAGCAGAAAGTTGATCCGTATCCTATTCTGGGCAAACTTGAACAGTTGAATGTTGTGGTGCCAACCTACAAGGGTGAAGAGTATTGCGAGTGGAAAATGCTTGAGGAAACGCTTCCGTTTATCCGCTCCGAGCTGGGATTGCCCTCTGCAGAATATAAACCTGCAACTTCAACTGCCACGCCTACTGAAACGGGAGAGAAAGTGGTGGATTATTTAGAGGATGAACGCCAGAAAATCGGCGGAATGGAAGAAGAACTTAACCGATACCTGAACGACCTAATCAAAAACAGGTTAGACCAGACAATAAAATTCGGCAGAAACTTTTCCGCAGGCTACCTTGCAGATTACCTTCAGAACCTCTTTGGACAAGTGCTTTATTTTGATGGCTTCTTAAGTATTCTACAGCAGTACGCGATTTCGGATGTTGAAATCGTTAATCCTCAAGGAAAAACAGGCCTGCGCACAGGCTGGTCGTTTGCCCTGTTCGGAGAACCTGGCACGGGCAAAAGCTTTTCAACGCGCGATTTGATACTGGGCGTGCCTGATGGGAAAATTAAGCCACATGGTATTCCAGGCAGAAACCGCTATTGCGGCGGAATCACGCCAGCCCGCTTCATACGAATTGGCCAAGCTTACACGGGAAGAACATTCAATTTCATTGTGCCAGAATTTAACGATTGGTTCCGCTACGCAGGCATGGTGGATGTCTTAAAAATTGCTATGGAACGCGGCGAAATCAAGCATGAACTGCACAGGGAGATTATTGGACCTTACAGGTTTGGCTCCTATTTCAGTGTTAACTATAACACGCAGGTGATGGGCAGAGGCTACGCGGTTACCATAGGCGACCCTAACTTTAACGCTATCGAAGACCGCATGATATGCAGGCTTCACAGATTGACGAAAGAACGGTTCGTGGAGATAGCTAAAAGCCAAATGCGGTTAGCACTGGGCGAAGTAAGTATTGACAAAGGCGCTCAGCAGATTCGCGACCATGTGGCGCTGACGTACGCTATCGAGACGGAACACCCGCTTGTTAGAGGACGCTTTTCTCAGAAGCCTGTGATGATTACGGCTGAAACATTTGAAGCCATAAGCCGAGCTAGAGAAGCGATTCTTAAGCGGATACCGGGAAGCATGAAGTTTTCGGCACGTTTAGAAAGCAACGTGATAAAGTTTGCCTGCGCAGCGTCGCTTTTGAGCTACTTCAGCTCAGACTTGGACTATATTCCCGTAAGCGAGGACGTAGTTGAACGGGCAGTTAGGCTTTACGTGGAAGAGGCCTCAGTGCGGTCTAGAGAAGAGTTTGAACCTGAAGAAGTGCTGAAGGAGCTTTTCGGCTGACCTATGCGGCTTTAACGTAGCCCTCATCTAAACGCTTTATCGTTCCTTTCGCTTCAAGACTCGCCAACAAGCTGTCAAGAGCGTCGTTGTCGATGCCGAACTGTTCGCTTGCGACATTGCGGATTTCTGCGACGCTTGTTTTCTCCAGTTTCTTGATTAACGCCATCAAGTTTAGGGCTTTTTGTCTTTCTTCCTGTGGAAGCGTCCATGCTCTTTGAAGCAGAAACAGGGTAACCATGTCTTTCTCGTTATCTTTTTTTGACAGCGTAACAAGGTAGTTTGTTGGAAGTTTCTTGCCGGTTGCCTCTTCGTACTGTTTTACTTCAAAGTTTTCACGGATTGCCGCTGGTACTTCGTCCATGCTTTTTGCGATTTCTCTGCGAACTTTGCCTTCACTGTCTACATGTGTGAGGGAGATTACGTCATAAAATAAGTCATCGCTGATGATGCTTTTTTGGAAAAGCATCGTGTTGCCTTCCAGTTGAGAGAACACTATTCCAGGAGGGCATTTTATGGCTTTGACCATGCTTTTGCTGTTTTCCTTGTCGAAGCAGACTTTGAAGAGCCATTTGCCAGTGCGGAGGTCGTCAACTTTGTAGAAGCGGACTTCGCCGACCCGTAGTTGCCTTAAACTCAGGTCAAACCATGCGTCTTCTGGTCTGTCCTCAACTAACGAGATTTTCATGTTTTTCAACAATTACCAACTCTCCATGCGCTGAACTATGCTATCTTACTCTATAATACGTTTTTGTAGCAGCCTTTTGATGGCTGAGTTTTAGGGCATAAACTCGCGGTTAGTTCTTATCGCTACAATTGGAAAACACGGAGAATAAAGAAAAGGTTATGCGTTTACTCGCTGGATTAGTCTTCGACGGCTTGTTCAAAACCTGCGAGTTTTATTGTGCTTCCGCAAGTCCCGCACATTACGACAAGTTCTACGACTTCGTCGTTGACTATTTTTGTGTCAACGATTTTGTAAGTTTCTTCACTTTCGTCTTCTGGAGATATCATGGTTCCGCATTTTGGGCATGGGAACGCTCCATCGCCTTCAATCGTCGTTAAGTCTATCGTAAAGGCATCGCTTTTCTTGATTACGGCTTTTTTCATCATTCCTTTCACTTCCTTTCGTTGGTTTTCATGCATCGCTATTACTAATTAACAATTATGAATTCACAATCAGTAAACACCGTGTATTCAACATTTGCGCTTAACAGTTTCTGTTCACTCCTCGAAACTCTCGGGTGGAACATAGTCGCCAAAGCGTTTTCCAGCTTCAAGCAAACGCTCACGCTGCATATACAGTATGCCGAAAAGCTCTAGCGGCGTGTCCGAAACGTTCTCCTGATAGAACCGCTGCACGCGTTCAATTTTCGCCAAGTTCTCAGGAACGCGGATAGCGAATTGCTTGTCATAATCCTCTTTGCTGTAGGCTTTGTTCAGCACTTGTTTGAAGAGCTTCCGCAAATCCTCGTACTTAGGGAGGTAACCAGTGGGCGACTTTATCGCGTCAACTTCGTTGTTCACGCGCAACTCCATCCACTTTATCCAAACATGCTTGTCTTGGATATCGTTCAAGAATTTCCCGTTGCCTACTTCCCGCAGGAAATAGTTAACACCGAAGACAACTGGCGCTTTCTCCAGTTTCTTCCCGAACTCCAAGTTGTTGCTTATGTTCTGACCGAAGGGAATGGAGATGAAGTCCTGAATGCTCATCATGTTAATCTCTGGCACGCCTTCCTCGCCGACGATGGCGAAAGTGGTTTCAGTCTCCAACGATGCCCCGTAGGCGATTATGCCGTGTTCCCAGCTGAAACTCTGCTGGACAGGCACGTAAGCCTTGGCGTCGCGACCGCCATACATTATGCCCGCTAACTCTACTCCCTGCGGGTTATCCAGTTCAGGGTCGCAGTTCTCCAGTGCTTTGAGGGCTACAGCGTAACGGGCGTTCTTGTGGGCGGGCGGAATGGCTTCGTTGTTCTCATCCACTTTGCCCTCCCACCATTCACCAGAAAAGTTGACGCCGTCTTTGGGAAGTTCAGAGCCCATGCCGAGCCAATAGGGCTTGCCGTCCTTGATCAGAACGTTTGAGAATATGATCTCGTTAGGGGTGTTAAGCACTTTGAAGATTAAAGCGTCATCTTTAGGGTTGACATCCTGAATAATGCCGAATATGCCTGATTCAACATTAACTGCTCGGGCAACTGAGCCAATGTTGCGGATGTAAGCGATATCATCGCCCAATATAGTTTCCCCCGGAAGCATGGCAGTTGAGGTTTTGCCGCACGCACTTGGGAAAGCACCGGCAAAGTAAGTCTTGCGACCGCCTGGACCGTGCACGCCCATAAGCAGCATGTGCTCAGCTAGCCATCCTTCGTAGTTGGCTTTGCGGATGGCGAGACGGAAAGCAAGTTTCTTGAAGCCAACGGAGTTGCCTGCGTACTGAGTGTTCACGCTGTAAATGGTGTTGTCCATGTGGTCTATGTATATGCGTTTCTTTTCGTGCTCCGCGCTGACCATGTTCTCGGTTAGCTTGCCTGCTGAATGTAAAACGCGTAAAAAGTCCTTGTCCACGCCTGCTTGCCGAAAACCATCATAGCCTGCTCGGTATAGCAGGGTTTCGGAGTGCGCTACGTACCATGAGTCGGTGCATTGGAGACCGAGAATCGTGAATATAGAGTTTGGCGGGCCAAGCGAAACAAAGCGGACGATCATTGTACGGTCTTTCATCGAATCTCTGAGTAAACCTCTTACTTCGGACAAGCCTTCTTGACGGTCAATTTGGTTGAGCGCCTTGCTTAGGGATATTCCTTTGGGTATGAGGTATTTGGTGGCTTGGCGGTCTCTGCCTTGGTCATGCATGCCGTCAAAGTGGACGGTGTGTCCTTGGAGTTTCATATTGGCGTTTTCTTCGCCTGTGACTATTGCTTGTTTTCGAATGTGCGCGATGTCTTCGGCTGAGTCGCTGCAGACGAATATGCTTTTAGGGTTGCAGAGGTCGTTGGCTTTAGCTATGAACTCGTGAACTATGGGATTACTTATCGCGGATAGCTCCTCGTAGTCACTTTTGCTTAGTTTTGGTCGCAACACTTCAAGGTACGGATTCATTTTTTATTCACTCATTAAACTTGGACATTTCAGATATTCATTTGAATACTTTCATGAAAGGATGCGTTGACATTATAACGCGTATTCCTCTGTCTGAATTGCATAGGTAAATGATAAACTTTGCGCAAAAAAAGAGAACAAGGGGACAATACTGTTCTCTGTGCGGTTACAGCTCGTTTACTGTGCCGGGAACCCTTGGGAACGGTTGTGTTTCAGCGATGTGCTTTGCACCTGTTAGCCAGCCAACGATGCGTTCCATGCCGATTCCTCCCCCTGCACACGGCTTAAGCCTGCCCTCTTTCGCCAACTTCAACACCAGCGCATAGTTGTCTTTGTTGATTTTGTCGCGGTCTATTTTTTTGAGTATTTTGTCGTATTCCCATTCTCTTTTGGCGCCTGACAGCACTTCTCCGTATTGTGGCAGGAACAGGTCGTAGTTGTCCCATCTGCCAGACTCGAAGTCTTCGTAATCGTAGAATTCTCGGGGTATGTTGGTGACCCACACTGGAGCGCCGTTTGCCATGGCTACGCCGGTTTCCCAGTCTGCGCCGTATTCTTTTTCCAAGTCTTGCTTATCGCAGATTTTGAAAGGTTTCTGTGGAACTTTCAGAGTGTCATATCTGCCTAAGCAGGTTAGTTCGCTTTTCATGTCGCGTTTCACGCTGGCGACTAGATGGCATACGGCGTCGTCTACAAGTGACATTATGTCTTTTGATGTGGCGTTTCTTGCTTCAAAATCTAACTGTGTGAACTCGTAAATGTGTTTGCCTGTGCATGCGCGTTCTGCTTTTTCTATGCGTATGTTAGGCGATAAAATGAACAGTTTCGGGTAGGCTGTTGATGAGGCGATTAGTTTGTGGATTATCATGCTTGCGGTTGTGCGGACTGTTTTGCCGTAGATGTCTACTTCGATTCGTTTTTCTATTGAGGCGCCTGGGTCAGGCCATAAGGGGTCGGTTGATTGGGAAAGTGCTACTGGAAGTAGCCATTGGAAATTGTTATCCAAGAATTTGCTTGTTAGGTTTCGTAAAGTGTAGGTCATTACCTTGCCTATGCAGGTTTTTCTTTCGATTTCGCTTTCTGAGAGCGCTTCTAAAGGTTTAGGCGCCGCAACGGGCGCGGGTTTTTCTAGTGTAACTGTTTGTTTACTCAAGGGATTTTGCCTCTCGGTTGTGTTTTATTGCAGAAACAAGCATACATGGAGGTTAATAAATTTTTTATAAAAAATTCCGTAGTTTTTACGAAAACTATAGGTTTTTATACTGAATGCCCGTAATAATTACAATTATGTCAGTTAAACTTGACGAGAAGGACGCAGCGATACTGGCGCTGATACAGGAAAACAGCAACCTCACAGCCAAGCAAGTTGCCAAGAAAGTCAACGCGCCAATAACCACTGTTTTCGCGAAGATAAAACGCATGGAAGAATTAGGCCTAATAAAAGAGTACAGGGCAATTGTAGCCCCTGAAAAGCTCGGTTTAGGCACCGCAGCGTTTATTCTGGCTTCTGTTTCTTACAGAGCAAAAGCAGATGAAGCGCCGACTTCTCAGCGGACGGTGGCGGAAGAAATCAGCAAGTTACCCGAAGTGCAAGAAGTGCACATCATCACTGGAGACTGGGATTTGCTGATAAAGCTCAGGGCGGAGAATGTGGATGCAATTGGAAAGTTTGTTGTTGACAAACTGCGGCTTATCAATGGGCTCGAGAAGACGCTTACGTGCATGGTTTTCGAAACCGTGAAGGAAACTACAAAGATAGCTTTGCCTATTAAGAAAATGGGAAAACCGTGAAGTGTAAACTGCGTTTCATTCGGCGCTTGCGTAGTACAGCAGAGGTATCGCGAGGAGCACCGTGTTCTTTCCTTTGCTCGTGAGCGCGTATTCCACCCGCAGGGGCGGTCCAGCGTCAACAGCACGGTCAATGTAGCCGTACGTCTTAAGCAGTTTAAGCTTGTCTGATAACGTGCGCGAATTAATGCCTAGGGTTTTCTTGAATCCGCTGAAGCCCACCGTGGTTCTTAGAAACAGCGTGTAGAGAATTTCAAGGTTCCATTTCTGGAGCAGCACGGTGAAGCTTTCTTCAAGGCTCTTCAGCTCTTCCTTCAACTCTTGCGGCGTAATTTTCTGTGTCTCAAATATTTGTTTAAGCGTGTCTTCTATGCCTTTGAGCGTCTGTTCAAGGCGGGCTTCCACGAGTTTGCGGAGTTCAGCACTTAACGTTACTGGTGCGCTCATTGTGGTCACACTTGGTGTGTTATGGCTTACTTCAGGGTTTATAAGGGTTTACTTATACAACAAGATATACAAAGTACATCATGTTCACGGGTTGATGAGAACCATGGGTTGGAACATAAACAATGATAAGTGTCTCCGCTGCGGCGGCTGCGTTTCCGTTTGTCCAGTTGCGGCTTTAGAATTAAGAGACAATGTGATAAATGACGTTAAATTATGCACGCTGTGCGGCATATGCGAAAAAGCTTGCCCAGTAGAGGCAATAAAGGTGACCAAAGAATGATAGACGCTATAATCATCGGCGCGGGACCAGCGGGAACTGCCTGCGCGAAGAAACTAGCTGAAAACGGTTTCTCAGTGAAAGTGTTTGACAAAAGAGCCGAGATTGGGGCGCCAAAGCGCTGCGGAGAAGGCTTAAGCGAAGCATCTCAGGCAGTTGTTGGAAAGATTCCGGACAGATGTATCGCACATAAAATCAAGGGCGCAAGACTGTATGCGCCTGACGGCAGATATTTGGATGCAATATTATCCGAGGGCGGTTTTGTGCTTGAACGAAAAGTGTTTGACAAGTGGCTTGCTGAAGAAGCCGTCAAAGCAGGAGCAGCAGTGCAGGCTAACACGTTCATTTCTGACATTGTGAAGGATGAAAGAGGCTATTTTGTCGGTGTCAAAGGCGAGTTCTTAGGCAACGAGTTTGAAGAAAAAGCCCGTGTTGTTGTCTGCGCTGTTGGCGCGGAGTCGCCTTTGAGGAACAAAGCGTTAGGCGTGTTCTCGAAAGTAAACTTGATTGATTCGTGTCTGCAGTATGAAATGACGAACGTTGATGTGGTTCACGACCTTATTCACATTTACTTGTCCAGCGTGCTGGCGCCTAGAGGGTACGTGTGGGTGTTTCCGAAAGGTGAACATAGAGCCAACGTGGGGCTCGGCATTATTCCGCAGGACAAGAAGCCGAAAGCGTATCTGGATGAGTTTCTGAAGTTGCATCCGGAAATAAGCAAAGGCTCAATTTTGGAGGTAAACGCTGGCTGTGTTCCTGTAGGCGGAATGGTGAAAGACATGGTTGCTAACGGCTTCGTACTCTGCGGGGAAGCAGCGAATCACGTTAATCCTATTCACGGCGGAGGCATCAAGGAAGCAGTCATTTCTGGTCAAATGGCGGCTGACACTATAGCTGAATGCTTGCGGAAGAATGATGTTTCAAAGAGGGCGCTGTCGAAGTTTAATGATGCTTGGTGGAAGGAAAGAGGCGACCACTTGAAAAAAGTTGAAAAGCTGAGGGAGACGCTGGAGAAGCTGTCTGACGGCGACTTGAATGACTTGGTTGACACGCTTAAGCCAGAAGACATAATTGATTTTTCGAGGGGCGCAAAACTTTCCGTTTTGGCTAAGGTTTTGATGAGAAAACCAAAACTGGTAAGCATAGCAAGACACCTCTTGTAAACGCCTCTACCCTTTCGTATCTCTCTATTCAAAAAGGGGAAGGGCATACATTTCAGAGTCGTAAACAAAAAAGGGATTGTTAATTGAAGCTATTGTTATCTGACCATTCGTTTGTTGTCTTGTGAACTCATTGAACGCCTAAAGGCGGTTCTCATCTGCAGCGCTTTATATTCTTTGTACGTCAGCTTGCTCTCTGGATAGAGCTGTTTAAATCGCCTATACGGCAGTCTCAAGTCAAGCTCCATCTGGCTGCTGAATTCGCCCGGTATGTACGTAGCTCGTCTGCTACTGCGGTAGCGTTCAATGTGCCTAGTTCTTTTCTGCGCTTTAATTGCGATCAGTATTGCGATTATGAATAGCAGTCCTAATACGATTAGTGAAATAGCTGGGTAGATGATGATGTCCACGGTTGTTCACCGCCTTACTTGTTTACGGCGGCGTCGTCCTGCTTAGACTTGCTCTTGACCGGCAGCACTGTGGCGCCTTCAAGCCCGATGACGTTTAAGATGTCAGCGTTTGATGGAACCACGATTTTGGTTTGCTGTGAGAACGTGTCGCGGATCACGTCGAGTTTCTTGTTTAGTTGAGCGTTGTCTTTGAAGTACTGGTTTGCGGATTCAGAAACGGCTTTTATGGCTTTAGCTTGAGCTTCTGCTACTAGTTCAACTGCTTTTGCTTGCCCTTCAGCACTAAGTATTGCAGCTTGCTTTTCACCTTGCGCTTTAAGGATGGCCCCTTGCTTTTCCTGTTCTGCCGCTTCTTTTCTTCCAGTTGCCAGCAAGCGTAGCTGGCGTCTTTCTTGCTCAGCGGTTTTCTGCTTATGCATCGCCGCTTGTATGTCTGCAGGCGGGTCTATTCTTTGAAGTTCGATGCGGTTGACTTTTGTGCCCCATTTGTCTGTGGCTTGGTCAAGTACGCTGCGGAGTTCCACGTTTATTTTCTCTCTTGATGTTAAGCAGACATCAAGGGACATTTCGCCGACTATGTTTCTCAGGGTTGTTTGTGCGAGTTTGACTATGGCTAGTTCGAAGTCTTCTATTTCGTAGAGTGCGCGCTTCGCGTCGACTACTTGGTAATAGATGACGGCGTCTATTGTGACGACGACGTTGTCTTCGGTGATGATTTCTTGCGGCGGGACATCTATTACTTGTTCTCGCATGTTGACGCGGAGCATTCGTTCGATGAAGGGTGTGATTAGTCTGAGTCCAGGTTCAACGGTTTTTTCGTAGGCGTTGAATTTTTCAACTATTCCTTTTTCGTACTGGTTAACCTTTTTTATTGATAGAGACAGCAGGGTTAGTACGATTATAGCTATTACTAGGCCTATTATTGATAGCTCAATTTCGAACATTTTTTATTCGTTTACTCCTTCAACTATAAGGCTGACTCCTTCTGTTCTGATCACTCTTACTTTTGAGCCGCTTTTTATTGCTGCGTCGTCTGCTGGACGAGAGAGCCAGAGTTCGCCTCCGAGTTTGATTACCCCGCCGTCTAAAGGGTCGATGTCGGTTTTCGCAAGTGCTTCCTTGCCTACTAGGGCGTCAACGTTAGTTCTGGTTAGGCTAACGTTTAGTTTGTCCAGCAAGCCGCCGCCTCGCATTTCTTCAATTTTGAATGTGGCGTCTTTCAGGTGGTTCATTCGCCTTATGAGTTCCCCGAAGTCGTCGCTGTTAAGCTCAACTTCTAGGCGGTAGCCTTTCGCTTGGCGGTTAAGCTTGTAGGCCATCCTGTATTTTTCAGCAAACTTCGAGAGTAGCTGTGCAAGCTTCAACTCGTCTGCTTCAACGGTAAGAGTGACTTTCATTTAGTCGCCCAAAATTGATAAGTATCAATTAGTATATAAGGTTATTGTAGCTCATCGAGCGTTATCGATGAATATTGCACATTGAACCCACTCAGAAAAGCACTTGGAACAAACAAGACTATTGAACAGACATGGAAGCTAAGACTTTGAGCGGCGTTTCTGGAAGCAAAACAACAAACCAGCAGCCACAACAACAGCAGCGGCGGAAATAGCCAAAACAGGAACCGTTGGGAAAGGTTGTATTTCTGCGGACGATGGCGAAGGTGTTGGAGGAGATTCTGGGTTCGCTGCCGATGACGGCGTAGCCGTCGGTGTCGGCGTTACTGTAGGCGCCGTGGCGGTGGGTTCGGGGTCATTTGCTGTTCCGTAGCTGACAGGCGTGTACTGTTCATTCAGCGTGCTAGGGTACATGAACGTCATGTAACCCCACTGTCCAGTGCGACCGCCAATCAGATAAAACAAGTCATCAACGACAGCAGCCTTTGCGATAAGCCTGTCAGTCGGCGCAGCTGTTCCAGTCGTCCAAGTGCCGCTTGCTGGGTTGTAAATGTCTGTTCGGTTTTCATCAAAAAAGTAAATCCGTTTAGGAGCTTTCACACCGGTTGTTGCGCCCGCCGTTGCTGCGTGACCTACAGGTGTAACGTCGCCAATACTCCAACTGTCACTTGCCGGGTCATAGGTCAGGATGACGTTTTGCCAGTCAGCATTTGGGTCTTCGCCTAAAACGTATATTTTGTTGTCAACAACCGCTGAAGCGGGACATGAAACATTAAGAGGTGCGGGTGTTTTTGTTGTCCACGAATTGGTTTCAGGGTCGTAAACCTCGTTTAAGTTGAAATTTTTCCAGAGGTCTGTCATTGTGTGCCCGCCGATTACGTAGATTTTTCCGTTCACAATGTTTGTGGCTGCGGAAAATCTAGGCGTCAGCATTGAAGCCTTAGTCTCCCATGTATCCATAGCTGGGTCATAGACTTCGTTTGCGCCTACATCGTAGTATTCAGTTTTCCAATCGTATGATTCTGGACCATAGAACACGATTGCACCGTTGTACCCGCCGATGCAGTAAATCTTGCCCTGATATACGGCTGTACCGAAAAGAGCACGAGAAGTGGGCATGGAAGCCTTTGAAACCCACGAATCTAAGACGGGGTCGTAAGCCTCAGTTACGTTTACAACATTATTAGTCATGCCCGTTCCTGTCATGCAGTTGCCCGTCTCAGAGCCTTCGTCGCCGCCGATGGCGTAAATCTTCCCGTCAACCACTGCAACTCCCAAATAAGCTCGTGCCACAGTCATCGGAGTCTTCGACACCCATGTATCCGCAGAAGACGCAGAAACAGACGTGTACGTGACTGTACAGGAAACTGTTAGGAAGATGAGAGCAAATGGCAGAAAAACGCTTTTTCTCATAATTTTTCCTCCTTTGTTTTCTTCCCGCGTTTCTTGCGGTAAACTAGCAAACCAGCAGCCACAATAACAGCGGGTACAGAAGTAACAAAAACGGGGACCGTTGGGAAAGGTTCTGGTTGAGGTTCTGGAGAAGATACTGTTGACGAGGGCTCTGGAGTAGCTGAAAGTGTCGGCGAAGGAGATGAAACGGAAGAGATTTCAAATGGTTTCATTAGCGGGTAGTTATCTTGGTTGTTCTCGTCAATAACATAAGGAGTGTCTCCTACTGAATTCCCGTCATTGTCGGTTCCGTTGTAGTCGCTCCAGTAGTTTTCGTTAATGGTGTTTACCGAAACATTGTACCCAAATGTCAGTGCATATGTTTCATTAGCTGAAAATTGAACGGTGTTACCAACATAATTATTGTTGGATATAGTATTCCTGTTAGAAGCATAGATGGTTGTTCCGTATCCTGAATGTGATATGTTATTTCCCAGTATTGTGTTATCGTTTGAATATTGAAATCTGATGGCTACGTCTTGGCAGTTTGTTATCGTATTTCCTGTAACAGTATTATTATTGCTGCTTTGCCAAATCTGGATTCCCTCAACGCACGAGTCAATGTAATTCTCATTCACCAAATTATTGCTTGAATAGCTTAGTTGGATAGCGGATGAAAGCCCGATTGACTCGAAAATATTTCCAGTGATACTATTATTATCGCCGTGGACTAATATTACGCCATGCTGACCGCCAGCTATCCTGTTTCCTGAAATATCAGAGTTATTAGAACCCATCTGGATTCCAGCATAACCATAAAGCAACGTGAACCCAGAAACTGATACGCCATCACACTGTATAGTTATAGGTACTCTGTATCCTTCAGGAGAATTTCCATCAATTATTGTTGCATCCCTATCTTCTCCAATCAAAGATAATGATTTGTTAATTCCAAGATTCTCATGGTAAGTACCTTTCCTTACGTAAATTGTATCGCCTTTTGACGCATTGCCAATAGCGTCTTGGATAGAAGCATAATCATCTGGAACAATGATTGTTTTAGGCTCAGCAGAAACGAGCAAAGGCGTGACACAGCATGAAACAGCTAAGAAGACGACAAACAGCACCAGAGCAGCATGGCTCCTCATGGGTGTTCCCCTCCTCGTTTACGTTTTTTGAAGTAAACCAGCAAACCAGCACCCGCCGCAACAATTGCAATTAAGAATGCGGACGCGACGGGAACAGTGGGGAAGGGCTCTGACGCCGTTACGGTGAAATGAATTGTTTCGGATACTCCCATGTTACCGTAAGTGTCGATAGCGTAGACAGTGACGTTGTGCAAGCCAGTAGACAAGCCTGTGAGGGTGAAGTTGCCCGTAACTGTTGCGTTTTCCGCGCAGTCAAGACTGTAATCTGTCTGGTTAAATGGTTTATCCACGGTGAAAATGAAGGAGATGCTGGTTTCGTTGTAGCTCTGGTTCAGAGGCGACAAAACGGATATTTTCGGCGGTATTGCCCTAAGCAGGTAGTCGCCAAGGTCAAGAGGCCGCAAGAGTGGGTAGTGGTCGGTGTTTGCTGCGTATTGAGCGTTTATCTTGGTCCAGTGATCCTTTGCTTCTTGTCTACTGAGAGTTGAAGGGTCAACGTAGTTGTCGGGTTTTACAAAGTAGGGTGTATCACCTACACCAGTGCTGTCTTTCTCAGTTGCGTTGGGGTATCTTGTCTGGTAATCGCTCCAGTAGTTCCCAAAATGTTGGCCGTCGTCCCAAATGTTGAACGATGGCAAAGAATGCCCATAGTAACCTTGATCTTGAATTAGAATTTCGTTGTTGAGAAAGTTGTTATGGTAAATGCGGTTATTTGAGCTATCATAGATGATGAATGTAATGGAGGATTCTATGAAGTTATTTTCAACTATTTGGTTATTTGAGCATTTTTTGGGGTTCAAGCTTAGAAGAATTATGCCAACTCTGTTGCCGTATAGGTTATTGCCTTCTATGCTGTTTGAACTTGCGTCATGAAGTGCTATTGCAGCGGTTGTTTGTGAAAGAGCATAGATGCCGTTGTCTATGCCACTTATGGTGTTGTTTGAAATTGTGTTTGACGCCCCGATTATTTGGATACCGATTGCGCCGCCAGTGATTAAGAAGTTGGTAACGGTGACGCCTGAAACACCTTTTAATGTTATTCCAATACTAAAGATTGAAGGGACAGCCAGTCTATGATTGCCTCCGTTAAGCACTATGTTGTCTTTGTTTACCGTTATACTCCCATTAACGTCGCTTGTCAATGAATAAACGTTGCCTGTTCGCTTCAGGGGCGCAGTTGACGGACTCACGCTTCCAGAAGCATCGATAGTGATTTCGCCGTCATATTCAGCTATAGCAGGTTTGGCTTCAACATGTAAGAACACCGCCAAAAAAGCTATAGTAAGCAGTAAAACAGCAGTTTTCCTAATCATAAGTGCTCAGCCTCACGTTTGCGCTTCTTGAAGAAAACTAGCAGAGTTGCACTTACTATAGCTACTGATGCTACGGGGGCTATAGGCATCGTTGTTGGGGAAGGTTCAGGCTCGGCAATGGTGAAGCATACGGTACCAGAAGAACCAACGTTTTCCGCTTCATCCCAAGCGTAAACTGCCACGTTATGAACCCCAACGGACAAACCAGACAAGGTTGTATTGCCAGCAATCGTCACATTATCCTGTGCATCTAAGCTGTATTGAATCTGGGATGCCGCCTCGTTCACTGTGAAGCTCAATGGAATATCATATGTGAAATATGTTTTGTTTTCCACTGACAAAACCGAAACATTTGGAGGCATAGTATTGATTGTGAAATTAACGCTTGAAAAATTGGTACTGTTAAACGCGTGCATAGCGGCTCTTCTTATGTACGTGCCCTCTTCAAGTGCATAAACCGTTATTGTATGTTTTCCTTCAGGTACGGTAAGTTCACAAAGCGAGTACTCCAGTCTCTTGTGTACATCCAAAACATCGTGGACAGGGTCATAAAACTGGTAAACGTAAGTTCGGTTTTTATTCCAATCTGATGTGTAATACACTTTGCTTATCGACGTATAGAAAGCGGTTGTTGACTTACCTACTTCTGCTTTGAAGTTGATGGTAACGTTGTTTCCGTTGACAACTGTGCTGAGTATTTCGATTGTAGGCGGGTTAGTGCTCTCGTCCGGTAGAACATCTTCCCCAAATGGAAACGGGTTAGGATTAGCTGTCGCAAAATTAACAAACTGAGTTCCAGCTACCGCTGAGAATAGAAGCGCCCAGATAACTGTTAGCACCAATGCCTTTCTCTTCATACACACCAAACTATTAGGGGGCTATTAATGCTGTAAAAGCGTTTTTATCAAGGTTTCTTGACTAAACGGGCTTTTTGCCAGTCAAAGTTTCTTGACAAACAGCATTTGGAGCCTAATAGTCAATCTATGCAGAAAAATAGGAGGGGGAGGGGTCGCTATTGGCTGATTTTCACGCCATTAGCATGTTGAAAACGCCAAGCCTATTTGGAGCCTATTAGAAATAGTATGCAGAAACCTATAATGGGTAGGTCTACACCGTTTCTTCCGCAGCTATTTATAGTATAAATAAGGGGGCTATAGTTTTTGCCGAGCATAAAGCTGCAGCTTATCACTCTGATGACTTTGAGGGAATTGGATAAAACATATCTAATCGTAGAGCAACATTTCTCTTCGCGTTCAACGTCTGGTGCAGAAACCAATGGATGCAACTAAACCGAAACCAAAAGTAACTCGCAAAACAGTACTGCTGCCAATCATAGGTTTAGCTGCGTTCTTCCTGTACATTTACCTCTTCAACGTCGACATCCTAGAAATAATCGCCACTGCACAGCGCGCTGACCCAGTGATTTTCTCCGCAGCCATACTAGTCAGCTTGGCAGAAGTGCTCTTTTATGCCATTTCATGGCGCACGCTGCTTAGTTCGCTGCAAGTGAAAATTTCCGTCATCAAATCCTACCTTTTCGTCTGGTACGGAATCTTCATGGACATAATAGTTCCAGCTGAATCCGTAAGCGGAGAAGTCTGCAGAGTATACTTGGTCACAAGGGAACAAGACGGCACAAGCGGCAAAACAATAGCCTCACTTGTTCTGCACAGGCTGCTAGGCATGGGAATAAACGTTGCAGCGCTGATAATAGGCTTCGTTTTGCTTCTCGGAGAAACAGAAATCAACCAAGTCATTTTCAACCTCATCCTGTTCTTCACAGCAACCATCGCAGCCATCCTGATCCTCATCATACTGCTCTCTTTCAAAGAAAACCTCAGCCTAAAAGTAATCAAAGCGCTGATACGCGTTGGCGACTTCATCACAAGAGGCAAATGGAAACTATTCAACAAGATTAAGGAAGAAATACACGAAGCAACGAAAATGTTCCATGATTCCATGCAGGAATACCGACGCAAACCCCGAGCAGTCACCGCATCGTTGATTCTGCTTGCAGTAAACTGGACCTGCAGCTTAAGCATACCATACCTCGTGTTTCTGGCACTTGGATTTCCAGTGTCATGGAGCGTAATTCTGATAACTTCATCCATAGTTGTAGCCGTCAAATCCATACCAATAGGCGTACCCTTTGAAGTTGGGCTTCCAGAAATCACAATGACTACACTTTACGCCGCAATGCTAGGCACAGACCCACAAACCGCAGCAATATGCGCCACAGTAACCATCCTATCCAGACTCATAACGCTCTGGCTCAGATTCTTCATAGGCTTCATAGCCCAACAGTGGATTGAACTGAAACCCATCGTAGCAGCACCAACCACTGCTGCAACGGAAAAAGCCTAAAATCGCCCCGTGCAACATCATTCTTTTGCGGTTAAGGCATGGAAATAAAAATCGAAGACGCCTCAATCAGGCTTCTGGACAAACTTTACGACATAGAAAAACAATGCTTCAAACAAGAAGCATTCACCAAACAACAAATAGCCTATTGCTGACAGACTACAACGCCATCGCATTAACCGCAGAAGTAAACAACGAAACAGCAGGCTTCATAATAAGCAGACTAGACATCACGCGAAACACGTTATTCGGGCACATACTCACCATAGACATAGCACCATCTCACCGCCGAAAAGGCATAGCGCAAAAACTACTCCACGAAACAGAAACCATACTCAAAGCGAAAGGCGCCAAGGAATGCTGCTTGGAAGTACGCGAAGACAACACCGCAGCACTAACATTATACCAAAAAGGATACAAAAAGGCAGGCAAACTCAACAAGTACTACGGCAAAAAACATGGCATATACCTCAAAAAAACCCTCTAAACACAACATCAAATTCAACTTCGCCGCCAAAAACAGGAAAAACAGACAACTTCAACGCCAACTTAACATTAAAACTACATTTCAAACCTTAAACAAAATGCATGCGGCTCGAGATTTGGACACAAACGTTTAAAAACACTGACGCGATTACCCTACGCTGAAGGGGGAGATCTGGGAGACTTGCAGCGCAAAACCAAGGAGCAAACCCTCGTTAAAACCATCGTAGTTTTGATACGCAACACGACTTGGCGATGCGGAAAACTTGAAAAATCCATTGTTAAGCACCTCTATAAGCGGCACGAAAACTTTGGAAAAGCAAACGTTTCAGTCGGCGACATCATGCAAAACTTGGACCTCGCCGGAGAGAAAAAAAGCGAGTTTTTAGACGCCCTCAAGCGGCTGGAAAAACGGAAAATTGTGAAACTGATGCCTCTGCACGCTCCATAACCGCATGCAACAGGCCTTTTTCGTGCCTATCAAGCTTTCACTGCGACGCAGAGTTTACTTTAAGAGCTCTTTTTCAGGTGGAGCCTGCTTTATCAAGCCATGCTTCATAAGCAAACGGGTTGAGTCTCGGGCATTTTTAATTATCGCTGAAGCACGCTCGTAAAGCTCTTGCTTGCTGGGTTTAACTCTTGCCACGCCCTGCTCAATCGACTTAACTGCGCATGCAACAGCTTCTCTGGGAAAAACTTCCCATTCGTCCATTCTGGGCAAGATGTCTTTTTCGTGCATGCCTCTTTCCTCAGCGAAACGTGCCAGTTCCTGTGCTGCGGCGATGCACATGTCATCTGTAACCGTTTTCGCCTTAACGTCTAGCACGCCGCGGAATATTGCTGGAAAACCCAAACTGTTATTCACCTGATTAGGAAAGTCGCTTCTGCCCGTTGCCACAATGCGCGCGCCTGCTTCCGCTGCGTCCCAAGGCCAGATTTCAGGAATAGGATTAGCACATGCAAAAAGTACAGCGTTGTCTGCCATTGTTTTTATCCACTGTTTTTTTATGGTGTCTGGTCCCGGTTTTGACGCGGCAACCACAGCGTCCACGCCTTTGAAGGCTTCGGCAGTGTCGCCTGTTCTGCCTTCGGCGTTGGTTTTTTGGGTTAGCTCGTATTTCCACGGGTCTTCTGCCTGTGTTATGTCTGTTCTTCCCGGGTGGACTATGCCTTTGGTGTCAACCATTATTATGTTGCCTGCTTTTACGCCCCATTTGGTGAGCACGTACGCGGTGCGTATGTTGGCTGCTCCTGAACCCATCAGCGTAATAAGAGCTTCGCAGGGTTTTTTGCCTACGATTTTGAAGGCATTAATCAAGCCTGCGAGGATTACTGTGGCGGTTCCCTGCTGGTCGTCGTGCCAAACTGGAATCTGCAGGCGTTCTCTTGTTTTTTCGAGGATGTGGAAGCATTTGGGTTTTTCAATGTCTTCCAAATTGATGCCGCCGAAAGAAGGCTCAAGCAATTCGCATGTGCGCACTATCTCGTCTGGGTTTTTGGTTTTTAGGCATATTGGGAACGCGTCTACGCCGCCTAGGTACTTGAACAGTAATGCTTTGCCTTCCATTACGGGCATGGCGGCTTCGGGTCCTATGTTGCCTAAGCCTAGGACGCGTGTGCCGTCTGTGACTACGGCGACGTAGTTCCAGCGGTTTGTGAGCTCAAATGATTTGTCTGGGTTTGCTTGGATTTCTCTGCATGGTGTGGCTACGCCTGGTGTGTACCAGACGGCGAAGTCGTCTGTGCTTGTGATGGCGCATTTGGGTATGACTTGGACTTTGCCTTCGTAGAATTTGTGCATGGGCGATGCTAACATTGCGGGTTTTTTTGCTTTAGCTAATAGTTCTTCCACAGTGGGTTTGGGTTCTTCTTGTTTTTCGGCGGTCAACTTGTTTTTCCCCTTATTAGAAATGGTAAGTGTGGCGCGTATTGTTATAGGTTTTTGTTAGGCTTCAGGCGCAAGCGAAATGCACGCGAAAATATAATGAGACTTTATTTACCAAAAGCCTTAACCACAAACTTGTGGAGATTTCTCCCGCAAATTCTTCCCCTTCTTTTTCTGTTTAAGAATATGGATACAATCATATTGAAAAGCAGTGCTTTTCGTTTGGTTAGAGTCAACCGTGACCTTGTTTTCCCTTTTTGCAGTTTTTACTGGAGAACAATTAAACCCTCTGCGGTGTCACTGCGATTTGAGCTCAGGACAGATGGAGATATCACCAGCAAATCCAATATTTTTGACTTTACGAAGTAGCTGATGTGCCGAAGTACCCTTTTTCCTCTTTTGAGCCCCCGCTACTTTCGCTGGTAAGTAACGACCAACTAGCAGTAAACGCCCCAACCCTTGCGTTGAAAGGTGTATCACTACAAGCTACCAGTATCACATCACCATCTTGCGGTTCAAGCTCGCTAAATAACAGGTGCCCATTCTCGGGACAAGCTTCGGCAATACCTTGAATACTCGATGCAACACGTAAACACCCACTTGTGAAAACAAGAAGTGCAACATTAATTGCGCCAGCCTTGATGGCTGCAACCTGCATTTCAGTGTCAAACCTTACTCTGCCGCAATGACCTCTGATTAAAAAGGCAAAATAGAATTGAGAAGTCGAGCCAGTTCTACGAAATGCAATTCTTTTAGGAAAGACTTGCTCCAATTCACGCCAAACACGTAAGCCTTCAGCAGTAAGGTTACAGCCCATGCAAGAAGACGTTATTAAGCCAGCCCTTTTTAACCGACGTACTATGTTACGCGCAGAGCCCACACCTATAGTCAACTTCTCAGCGAGTTTGAAGCGCCCAACTGTCCTCTTGGATAAAAGTTCTAGAGCAAAAACTAAGTGAAACATAGAAAAAGCTAAAGGGGGACTGGGAGCCTTAATCTCTGCTAACCCTGTAAGCAGATCTTTAATTTCAGAAAGCACACGTGAATCACTTCTCGATATCTAGCGACACCTCATATATTATTGGTCTCTTCATACGCTGCTTTTCCTCAAGGCAAATATACATCCTGCAATCAAGTTACGCCATCATGCTTCTTCAGCGCTTCAGCCACCGCCGTCTTGGTTGTGCGCCCAATTAACTCGCCCAGTTTGGTATGGCCGCTAGTCAACAACAGCGGCTTGCCCTGTTTCCCCGAAACGACAATTATGTTATCGGTTCCAGTGCCCGTTGCCTGATATTGAGGTGAAAAGGTGCTTTTCACATTCAAATCTTGAAGCGCCGCGGTTTTCGCCTCTGTAATCGTAATAATAGCCCTAGCCATTGCGCCATCAGTCAAAGTAGCATCAGTTAGAAGAAGAATATTGATTGTGCCAATAGCATTCGCGAAAGAGCCAGGCAACTCCATATAGTTTGCTACTTCCGCACCCGTCCGCAACGCATTACCTTTTGCTCCTGCAGTAGCCAGACAGCACACGTTTAACGCTGCGTAAGACTGCTCACAAGAAGCCAACTGGTCCATATCCACTCCAGTGCTTAAAAACGAAAGCAATTCAGGAGTAACGCCTAACGCCAAAGGAAAACTCTGCCTGAACTCCTGAAAACTCTGCATTGTGCGCTTCGCCAAAGAATTAGGCACATAAGTGTTAGCTACGTAGGGCACCTCTCTGAAGCCCTCCAACGTCGAAAGTACTCTACGCTTCTCACCAAAAGAGACAAACAAAGTGTTAAGTTTAACACCGCGATAAACATGGTAAATCACCTTCGCTACTACACCATCCAACGAAACATCAACGGTTTTCTCGCTCAATTTCAGATTCAGTTCATTCATCACAAATCACTTTCTGCTCTTACTTTTTTTCGTTTGCACCCTCCAACACTCCCTCAACCTCCAAGTAAAGCGACTGCAGCTTCTTCTTCATGTCCTCAGTTGCATGCCACAGACCACGCTCAATAGCCTCCAAAAGACGCTCCGCCATATTCTGCAAAGCATACGGATTAACCTCTTTCAGCCACTCCTGCATCTTCGGATCCAACGCGTACTTGTTAGCCAAGCCCTCCCACATCCAGTCCTCCACAACCTCAACCGTGGCATCCCAACCTAAGACATCATCAAGTGTCTTAGAAAGGTCAGCGGAACCAGCATAACCATGACGTTTCATACTGCCAATCCACTTAGGATTAAGGAGGCGCTCACGAAAAACATGACACGTCTCCTCCGCAGTACTTCTAACCTGAACTCGGTCAGGGTCAGAACTGTCGCCACAGAAAGACCGAGGCTTTTTACCACTACACATCTTAACAGCGCAAATCATTCCGCCGTGAGCATCATACCAATCGTCACAGTCCAAAATGTCGTACTCACGGGAATCCTGATTCTTCACCGTCGCATCAATTTCACTAAGACAGCGTTTAAACTGTTCAGGAACGGAAACACCGTAGACTTCTCGACTGTAAGCAAAACTTCCCCATGAAACATAAACTTCACCTAAATCCTTCTGGTCTTTCCAGTTCCCAGAGGTTATGGCTCCACTGACGCCGCAACCGTAAGTGCCTGGGCGATCCCCAAAAAGCCTGTAACAAGCCTCCTCACGTGCCTTTTCAGCGTTGACTCCTTGGCTAACCCGTTCTTTTACTGTCTCTTTCACGTGTTTTGCGATGTAGTTTTTATCAGGCGGCTCATTAAGACCAGCAACCAGCGTCACAGCCTCATCAAGCAGATGAATAAGATTGGGGAAAGCATCTCTGAACATTCCGCTAAGTCGGACAGTTACATCGATACGGGGGCGATTCAACTTCTCAAGCGGAATAACGTCTAAACCCTTTACTCGACCGCTGCTTGCTTCCCAAACAGGCTTAACTCCCATGAGATATAGAATCTCAGCAACGTCGTCGCCATTTGTCTTCATGGTATCAGTAGCCCAGATGATGATGCCGACGCCTTCAGGATACTTTCCCTCTTCTTTCAGGTACCTTCCCACTAAGGCATCGCCCAATGCTACTCCAACGCGCCAAGAAGCAGAAGTGGGAATGTTCCGTGGGTCAATAGAATAAAAGTTCCTGCCCGTCGGCAAAATATCTGCCAAACCTCGTGTGATAGAACCAGAAGGGCCGGGAAGAACATAACCTCCCTCGAATGACGCCGTGATGTTGCTTAATTCTTCAGGGGTTTTTGCTAAAGCTGGCACAAGAAAATTGACTACGTACATTAAGCATTGCCGAACGTTGGGGTTGTCGCAGCCAAGCACTTCCTGCATTACTCCAGCAACATCTTGTTCCTTGAAGCCTGTCGCTCCAAGTTTACTCATCAGTTCCAGAGAGAGACTTCGAATCTCTTTGAGTATATCTCCATTGGTTCTGCCGTCAGAAAGCAACTTTCCCTTATTCGCCAGCAAATCTTCATAATCATAACCTTTCAACTCGGCAAGTGCCTGCCTTAAAGAAGGCACAGAACCGTTACTTAGCCGCGTTAAAGTAACTAGAAACTCTTCCAGCCGTGAACCAGCAGGAGCTTCACCTAAAATATGTAGTCCATCTCGAATTTGAGCATCAGATAACTCATGTAAATAGCCATGTAAACGTTCCAAGAAAGCTTTGAAATCCGAAAACGCAGCATCCGCGGTAACTTGAAGATCCTGATCCAGCTTGGCTTCAACAACTTTTTCCCAAATCACCTTCTGCAGAACAGGCAACTTTCCTTTATCCGCAGTCTTCACGTGATAATACTCTTGAAGCTGAACCTCAAGCTGTGACGTTTCCTCATACAAGTCAGCATTATGCATCACTGGAACCAGATAATCAATGATGCAGCAGTAGCTGCGGCGTTTAGCTTGTGTACCTTCCCCTGGATTTGTAATCACGTACGGGTAAACGTTAGGCAGATCCCTTATCGCTACGTCAGGGAAACATGAAGCGGAAAGCCCTACTGACTTACCGGGCAGCCACTCTAAACTGCCGTGCGTACCAACATGAAGGACAACATTGGCTTTGAACACGTCTCGAACCCAACGGTAGTAACCGTAATAATTATGAGATAATGAAAGGTCAGGGCTGTGAAGGCTAGCGGAACTGTCTTCTGAAGAACCCTTAGAACCATGCGACTTGCTGGAACTGCGAGCAGGCTGAAGCCCCAAAAAAATGTTTCCGTTGATTATGCCGCCCATCAGCAAATTACCCTTGTAACCGAAGGATTTGCTTGATGGTTTACCCCATTTGGAAGTCATTTTATCTTGAGCGCCAACCGGCAACTCATCAAACCAAGCCGCGTACTGTTTAGATGAAATCTTATCCACAGCCCTTTCTGCAAGCTCTTCAGCACTTGACCAGCGCATATCGTTAGTTAATCCCGCAATTACTTCTTCAATTAGCTGTTGACCATTTTCTGGCAGATACTCAATGCTGTAACCTATAGCCTTCATATCCTGCAGTAGCTTCAAAACCGAAACAGGAGTATCAATGGCAAACGCTTTGCCAATCGTGTCATTTCTTGGAGGATAGTTATGCAAGATCACCGCTACTTTTCTTTCGCTGTTCGGAATATGACGCAGTTTCGCCCAGTTAAAGCTCAAACGGGCCAGCTTTTTAACTCTTTCAGGAATAGGCTTATACTGAAGTATTTTAGTTCCCGTCAAAGGGTTAATTTCAGATTTGTCCATTGCCGCGACGGGCACAGTGATTAAAAGACCATCAAACTCTGGCATAACTACACCAGCAGGTATATCGATTATACTCAGTCCCTGCATGGTGTCACGCCACTCTTCATAAGAATTAGTAGTCAAAAGCGCCTTTATGACGGGAACGCCTAATTTTTTGAGAGCATCGGGCGCATTGGCACTAGATGATGCCGATAGAGAAAAATACAGGGTGCTTACTACGGCGTCTACTATTGGCTTGCCGTCTTTCATGAAATAGTCCGCTATTACCGAGTCTACATTGCGGCCAAAAGAAACTGCGATAGCGTTGCCGCCTAAGGATTCAATAGCTTCAATTAAGCTGTCCACAAAAACAGCGTCTTCGCCTCGTAACTGCGTTGAGCTAAACCAGATGCCGATAGTGGGTTTGCCAGGCTGATATTTCTTCTCTATGTACTCGTCCAAGGTGGCGACACCATCAAAAGTAGGATTATAGATGCCACTCCACTCAATCTCCTTAGGAGCCGCAACCTCATAATTGGAGCCCGTGAAGCGGTTTGCCAGATACAGCAGAAGATTCACAATGTTCTCTTCTCCGCCATGCCTGATGTATTTCAAGACTGCCAAGCGATCTTCTTGTTCAATGGTGCATACACTAGGCTGTTCTTTGTTTGAAGAAAGCACTAAAAGCGGCACACGCGCGCTTTTCAAAGTTGATACGAGGCGGTCATAATCTGGAAAGGTTCCCATTAAATGTACAATGGTTATGTGAGAGTGCTGAGCAAACTGAATGAACTCGTCCATGTTTTCGAAGTCGTTGGATTGTATGCCAACTTGAACGCGAACTACAGCTATTTCACCAAATTTTTCATTAACAGATTTTACCGCGGAAATGAACGGCTTAATGTTAGTCGGCATCGTCGTGAGATATGCTAGTTTAAATTGCTTCAATTTTTTGTTCGCCAACTAAAGGTTTTACTGAGAAAATTGAAGGTGTTTTCAAGCGTGCTTTCTCGTTAAATTCAGATGTTAATGGCGTAACTTGAGGAAGCCCCAAGAAAGAATCCGTTACTTTGCATCTAACCCTGTAAACTTCCGTTATGTTGGCTTCTGTTAAAACTTCCTTGGGAGAACCAGCGGCAAAGACTTTGCCGTCTTTAAGCAGAACCATCACGTCTGAAAAACGAGTAGCCAAATTTAAGTCGTGCATTGCCATTATTACAGAACAATTTTTGTTTTGAATTAGGCTTTTTAGTATACAGAGTATCTCCAACTGGTGTCGAATATCTAAAGAACTAGTTGGTTCATCCAAAAGCAAAAACTGTGGTTGCTGAGCCAAAGCCCTTGCGATAATGACCTTTTGTTGCTCACCGCCGCTTAATTCATTAAAAGGGCGGTCGGCAAAAGCGCCGATGCCTATGAAATCCATCACTTCTGCTACAATGTCGGTATCTTTCTGGCTTAAACTCCAGCCAATGTATGGTTTTCGTCCCATTAGAACCATCTCAAAAACTGTGAAAGGAAATGCGCTGCTTGAACTCTGTGGCACGTAACCCAAGATTTTTGACAGCGCCTTGAGGTCAAGTTTACTAACGTCATTGCCATCAACAAACACAGTGTTTTGATTAACTTTCAGAACCCGGTTGACACACTTTAAGAAGGTACTTTTGCCGGAACCATTAGGACCTACAATGCTGAGCACTTCACCCATATTGACAGAGAGGTTCAAATCCTTAAGTACGGAACGTCCAGCATAACTGAAGGAAAGTTTATTTATGGTTAGATTCAACCCCAATTCGCCCTCTTTCTTTTCATCATAAGGTACATGAAGAATGGGACTCCGAGAAGGGAAGTTATGATGCCAACTGGAAGTTCTGTAGGCATTATTACGAGGCGACCTACGGTGTCAGAAAACAAAAGTACGCAAGAGCCGACAAGGGCGCTGCAGGGTATGAGGAATCTGTGGTCGCTGCCAATAAGCATTCGGGCAATATGTGGACCAACTAGGCAGACGAAGCCGATGACTCCGGTGAAGCAGATAATTGTGGAAGTTGCTAAGGCGGCTACTAGCATGCATATTGTCAGCACTCTTTTGGGGTTAACACCCAAACTTGTTGCTACATCTTGACCCATGCTCATCGTGTTGATGTCCCAAGACTGCAACATCATGATGACGAGGCAAACTGCAACAATGGGTAACATTAGTATGATGTTGTTCCACATTGCGGAACTGAGTCCGCCCATTAACCAATAGACTACAGACTGCACCTTTTCGGAGGAAGGGGAAATATATTGAATTAAAGATGTCAAGGCGGAAAAAAGGTAGTTAATAGCTACACCTGCTAGAATTACAGTTTCAACCCTCATTCCCTTAATGCGGGCGAAGACGTATATGATAAACAGTGCTAGCAAGCTGAATATGAAAGAATTAACTACGGTAAGGTAGCCACTGAACGCAGTTACAAAACCTATTCCGAAGACTATAGAAATTGATGCGCCAAAGCCAGCAGCTGCAGAGCAACCTAGAATATATGGCGAAACAAGAGGGTTTCTTAGAGTTCCCTGCATCACTGCGCCCGCTGCTGCAAGTCCGGCTCCAGCAATTATTGCCAAAACAATGCGTGGAAGACGCAAATCCAAGATTATTGTCTGGCATACTGTAGAGCCAGGATCAAATCCGAGCGTTGGGAAAATCCTCGCTAGTATAGTTTGCATAGCCTCACTTAACCTAGGGGAACCAGCACCGAGGCTCACTGAAACAACTATTGCTATAAGCAATACTAAAAAGAGGGATAGTATGACAAGAATTTTGCGCTTCTTGCCTTTATGATAGAGCTTTTTGAGTTCTAATGCGGTGCTCATGGATACACGTATACTCCTTTCAGGTCAGCGCTGAAGAATCGTTCGATGAACTGTCCGTGTACTGCTGCAGGGTCTATATCGGCAAAGAGGTCTGGGTGGATCCACTTTGCAAAATAGAGTTGGCCGATTACATTTCTTTCTACCAAGAGGGTGCTGCTGATAATGTAGACTTTGCCATTAACAACGGCGTTTACTCCAGTTATTCCAGTTCGCGACATCATGTTATTCCTCAAGTTTACGAATGCTGCGTAATCGGTTCCATCCAGATAGGTTTGCATTCTTATGATTATGTCAGGGTTCTGTTCCAGAACGAACTCAGCACTCAATTGAGCGCCAGTTGTTACGTTTTCAGCGATGTCTATTCCTCCTGCCCTTTCTATCAGTACACGATATGAGCTTGTGTTGCTTGTGCTGTAATACGCCTTGTACCATTCATAGAAAACCAGTGGCTTCTCGTTCCGAGTTAGGTTTTCCACGCGCTCCATAACGAGATTCGTGTAGTAATCGTCGAAATCCAGGAAGTCTTGAGCTATATCCTCTGCCTCCAAGATTAATCCCAGATTTGTTAGGAATTGGCTACGCCTGGTTGATAAGGAGTCCTCTATAACCGCTGCGCCAGTTGCTTCGATTTGAAGCCTCTGCTCGTCAGTTAACCTTTGACTGGCAATTACTAAGTCGGGTTCCAGCTCTAATAACGCCTCCATGCTAATGGTGTTATCTTGGTCGCCTACAGAAGGTACATCTAAAATGTACTCTGGAAGAAGATTCAATACAGACTCAGTGTACATTCCAGTACGAGCAACGATTTTCTCACCAGCGCCCATAGCGTAGACAATTTCAATCGAAGTAAGGGCAGCTATGCGCTTTACAGGAAGCGTCACATGTATTGTCGCTCCTGTGGCATCGTCAATAGTGACAACAACGGGTGCCGGAGTAGGAGTTGGAGTTGCCGTGGGTACTGTCGTGGGAGACGGCGAAGGCGTTGGAGTTGGAGATGACGAGGGAGTTGCCGTTGGAGTTGCCGTTGGGGAGGGCGTCTGAGATGACGATAAAGAGTAACTGTAAACTCCGTAAGCGCCAGCTACAACAATTATTATGATAAGAACTGCACCTAAGATCATGTTATTTTTTTCCATGAAATTTCACCTCCCAGTAATCGGGTGTTCCAAAATAATGATTGGACTTTGAAACAAGCCGCAACAATCAGCCAGAAGAATTGATTTATCCTTGATTTCCTTCGAGTTTGGAAACAGTGAGATTTGTTTCAGTTGATTATTTCCAACAAGTCTACATGAGTGCATTAATGTGTTTATTATCCCGTCCCCAACCTTCATTTCGGATGGATTATCCAACCACTTATATAAAACTTGTTGCAACTTAAGTTAAATTCAAGTTGAATACCAAAAAAAGCCACATGGACGTGAACTGCCACAGCGAAAAGAAAAAAGAAATCTTACAACCAAACACCGAATGCTACGCGCACGCGTCTACTTCTCAGTCATAAGCAAACTTTCCGAAGAATTCACCACATCTTCAACAAACGTCAGAACTCCATTGAAACCCATCAAAGGCCTCGTGGTCAACAAGGCTTTTTCATGATAAGGAAAAGAAATAGGTATAAAACACGGCTGCTTCACATTCAACATCCTCGAAACATATTTCTCTACACTGCTTCCAAATACGAACCTAGGCGCCCTTTCGTTAAGACAATCCATAATTTCATATTGGTCAGGACAAACCATAATCGAAGTATCCAGCGAATTAACTCTGACATACCGCTTAATTGCTTCGTAATTGTTTGGCCCCACCTCATTAAGACCAATTAAAGCAGGGTACATGCCCAAGTATTCGTAAAAAAAGGCGACAAGCGGCGCTACTTGAGACGAGTCACCGAAGACGCCGAAAGTTGATCCTCTAAGACCCCTGCCGAGAGGAGAGGTACGCGCAAGAACAGGGTAACACTTCATCCTAACACGTTTTGACTCCAAATCAACGCTTTGGCTGGAAATCTCGAAATAATCAGCAACTGCTCTCAACCATGTTTCTGTTGGACCCAGCCCAAAGGGTGCGAGAATATTCAAATCCAGATGAGGAATTCCAAATTCTTTTTCAAAGAAAAAGCCAATCGCAGCACCATATTCTTCCTGAATGACCAAGTTAAGTTCAGCTTGGCTTGCGCGTTCAAGGTTCGCTAAAGATACGTCTGCACAAATAACAGACACTACCTTAACACCGAGCAAGGCAAGCATTCGTTTCAACTCTGAAATGTCATTCGCCCAATTATAATGGAAAATTGTTGGACCCACTATGTTGACGCTTTTAGGCAATTTTTTGGAATTGACCTTAACTACGGTTTCAAGAATTTTAATCGTTGCAGTTTTGAACCCCTCTGCATAAGTTCCAGTAAAGCCAGTGCTATCCATTATTGTGGTCTTGGGTTTTAGATTGGAACCGCGAACTATTCTGCCAAGATCTTCACCAATTAATGAAGTACCCGAGTGGTTTATGACTCCGAGTAGTCCACAGCGTTTTGTTTCAAGCAAATGAAGCGCTTTCACGAGGTTTTTTTCAGTACCGTAGATAAAATCTCGATCATCAACATAGGTGCAAGCAATTCTACGCTGATTAAATGGAGATTTGTTTAAGCAATCAGAAGATTCAGTGGAATAAATGAGGGGTGCCTGCAAATCAGTTGTGTAAGTTAAATAGGATTTACAGGATAGGGGACCAACAAGCACAGTATAAGCTTCGCGAATTCCTTCAAAGGCAGCTATTGCCCCTGCAAGAGAATCCAGTCTATGCGAAGCCTTGGAAGAGGTGCCCATCATTTCTCCAACCTTCATTGAAAGGAACCTTCAGTTTTGAATACAATTGGCTAGCGTATTCGAGTCCACTGTTGAAACCATAATTGGGATAAATGGGAAAAGCGCAACACGGAACGCTGTAGCTGAGCCCACTAAGAAGAGGAGGTGCTAGGATAAAATCTGGACGGGTTTTGAGTATAACCTGTTCGCGGTCTTCAGGCGGAGAATTTTGTTCAATTTCAAATTTTCCGTGATATTTAGTAGACACAGGTGAATCAGTTGAAGAAAGTGTAGAAACGCAAACTTTCGATATTTCCACGCCTAAGTCAAGTAGTGTAGAAAGAAGCCAATCAATGTTGTGTGAATTACTAAAAATTAAAGCTTTCTTTCCAGAAAAAAAGTCCTTTAAAGAAGAAAGCTGCCTCTCATAATCTGAATGCGCAGCACAAATTAATTTTTCAGCCTCAGACTTTTTCCCAAAACGCAAAGCAAGAGCACGAGTAAATTCGGCAGTCTGATTAAAAGCAGCAGGAAAAGGCAGCTGGAGAGTCTCCAAATTGAAACGGGTTTTGAAGAGTTCAGGCAATGTTTGACATAGACGCGGTCCATAAGTGAACATGAGGTTAACACAAGCTCTCTTAAAGTGCTTTATCTCAGCCAAACTAGTATCTCGAATAAAACGACAGTTCACGTTAATTCCTAAGCCGCTAAATATCTTTCTTAATTCATCAAAATTTGGTTCACCGAATCGGGCAATCGTTATTTCCCCAACAACATTGACTGAATCATCAAGTGTAGTGACACTATCATCAATCAAGTTTTCTGCGATTGCCCGATAGGCACCGAGAACGCCATCACCATAATCTCCTTTAATAACACCAGCAGAATCAATGGACAGCACACTTACTCCTTCACTCTGCAGCTCACTGGCAAGAGAATTAACGTCTTCGCCGATAATTCCAGCGGGACAAGAATTAATGATAAATATAACGGAGGAGGGAAACCTTTTGTAAACTTTTAGTATTGTCTCTCTTAACTTGCTGGCGCCTCCGAAAATAACATCTTTTTCCCGCATGTTTGTACAAAGAAGATTCGGCAGAGACCTCTCACCAGAACTCGATTGTGAATTATCAGTCATTTGCGACCAAAATTGAATATACGAGCAACCCTGAGAGGAATGTATTATGGCAACAGCATCTTTAATTTGACCAACAACGGAAGCCGCACCTGATAAAGAACACCCATGAGCGGGTTTTTCCGACCTTGCTGATGAGTTCCCCTTAATTTTCCCATCTGAAAAAGATGCGGTTCCTTTCGGCGCTTCTGATTTGAATATACTCGATTGCGGAGACGAATTGCCTGCAAGTTTTTGAACAGAAGCAGAACATTTTATCATCTTCGAATCATAAAGATACTCATGAAGAAAATGATCCAACTCTTCATCTGAAAGAGGTTTTGGCACAACAGGAGTATGTTTACGCTCAACATGATCCGCGATGGACCTGAAAACATCTGCTATGTCAGATTCTGGAGTGTACTGCATTATTGGTTTAGATGCAAGCTCGGCCTGAACAACAAGCTCGCTTCGTGGAACGAACGCAACCAGCTCCGTGCCAATTAATCTTGCAAAAGCAGTGATGACTTCCCTTTCGTTCTTCGTCCCCCGCTCATTGCCAATGACCCCTCCAAGCTTGCCATGAGAAGTAGAAAAACGCTTCAAACCCTTAGCTATATTGTTAGCCGCATAAAGAGAGGCAATCTCCCCGGAAGAAACAATGTACACCTCATCTGCGTACCCCTCACGCATAGGCACGGAAAAACCGCCACAAACCACATCGCCTAAAACATCAAAAAACACATAATCAAACTGTCCAGTATCCAACCCCTGCTCCTTGAGCAATTGCAACATCTGAATAATACCTCTCCCAGCGCATCCAACACCAGGTTCTGGACCGCCGCTCTCGATACACTTGATTCCGCAGTACCCCGTTAACATGACGGAGTCAAGCGAAACAGAACCAATACGATTAAGTTGCTCTAAAACGGTTTTCTGCGTGAACCCGCCCAAGAGTAATCGAGTGGAATCATGCTTGGGATCACAGCCTATTTGCAAGAGCTTCTTCCCGTTGACCGCCAAAGCAGCTACAACATTTGATAGAATAGTGGATTTTCCAATTCCGCCTTTACCGTAAAATGCAATACCCTTCACCTGGCAGTCCACCAAGATTGTTATGTTTGCGTGGGTTTTGCGGTGATTTTTCTGTTGAGAACAACCGTAGAGGTTGTCGTGGCAACTAAGAGTACGGCAAAAAGTAAACCTGAAAATTCCGGTATCGTATCTACTGAATTAATGAATATTGTTCTTGCTGTTAATGATCCGTCGTCATGGCTTACACTGCCACCGCTGGATCCGTAGTCGTTAGAATTCCACATGATTATCAAAGAGTAAGTGCTGTCTACAGTCCACTCGATATCTTTTCCATCAGAATCTCCACTGCTAAGTGGCTTTTTTAACTCGACAGTTACAACGTTTGAGGCGTTTACAGTCATTGCGCCTGTTCCGTCCTGCGAATCATCAACGGTAACAGCTGCGATACCATTGAAGAATATGTCACGATAACCGTTTGCGGCGTAGCTGTCATGTCCAAAAATGGCTCCATCCGTGTTCGCAACCATGCAGGCAGTTCTGCCCAACTGGAAGCAAACCCATGGATTATCTGAGTCTGCTGTGAACCTGACCGCTATGTACAGGTAGGCGCCGGCATGTTTCGTCCAAACGTCAGCTGTTCCCTGCGGGTCAATTGCAACATTTGTATAGTAGCCTGCGTCATCCCACTCGCTTCCGATGACGCCGTCAATTTCGCTATCGCTTATTTGGTTGCCTAAGAAAGCGGTGAAATCGGATTCAGCGGAAACGCGCTGTATTGCCGCGCATGTAACTATTAAAAATCCCAGCAGTGATATTGAAATTAAGTTTAGTTTTTTCATGTTTGCTACTTCCCGAAACTATTCCGACTTTGGTGATTAGGTTGCATCAACGTGTTTGTCATCTCAGTTCCCAACTCCTCACTTAGGATGGATTATCCAGCCGTTTATATAAAAATTGCTTTAACTAAAGTTAACTTCAAGTTGAATACGAAAGAAGCCACTTGGACACGAACTGCCCCAGAACAGCAAAATTTATTAGCGATATCTGTTATTCGATATCTATTAGGCGATATTGATGTGGGAAAACTATGGACACCACCCAGGACATGAAATAAAGCATCATCCTAGGCGGGGAAGCCTCAGAATATGGGTGCTTGCAATACTACAGCAATCACCACGAAATGGCGCTGAAATAACAGATCAAATTGAATTAGCAAGTCGAGGCTGGTGGAGACCGTCACCTGGCTCAATTTACCCATTGCTGGACACGTTACAAAAGGAGGGAAGCGTCAGCAGGCGCGAGGACGGAAGATACGAAATCACGGAAAAAGGCAGAAACGAGTACGAGTGGCCGTGCGGAACGCCATCGAGGCAACCGCGGTCCGTAGCGGATATAATAGCAGAAATGAACAGTTACATTTCGTATCTTGAAGACGTGAAACAAACGGATGCTTCCAAAATTGCGCCCAACACTGATAAGCTTAAACTGTTAAGAGACCGACTGACAGCCTTCTTAGACTCGCTTAATACAACAACCGAAACAACCTGAGCAAAAAACACGCACCATTAATTTCTTAGCCAAACAAAACCACTGCTGACTTGCATCACGTACCAGCCAAGCTGCCTGAGTGACATGAACTACGCCATTGAAACCGTTAACCTTGTGAAGAGATACCCCACTGCCTCGAAAAAACAGGATTCAAGGGATGTTGGCTACCGTCACGCTGCACCAAGAACTGTAGGCGGGTTCAATGCCATAATGGACGCTATCAAAGGTCCCACGGGACCGTTTATAGAGGCACTCAAAGGCGTCAACCTCAAAATCAGAGAAGGAGAAATCTTCGGCATACTTGGCCCAAACGGCGCGGGAAAAACAACCTTAATCAAAATCCTCTGTACACTCGTAATCCACGACGAGGGAGAGGTTTACGTCAACGGCTTCAACCCTGAAAAGGAGCCGGGCGAAGTCCTAAAAAATCTACAAGCCGTTCTGCCAGAGAGTCGTGGATTCAACTGGAGGCTAACTGGTCGCCAAAACCTAGAGTTCTACGCTCTCCTTTATGGCCTCAGCGACGACGAGGCAGAAGAGAGAATACGCTTTCTACTCAACATCACCAACCTCACAGACAGAGCGGATGACGGCTACCAACGGTACTCAACAGGGATGCAACGGAAGCTACTTCTCTGCAGAGCGCTCCTCAGAAACACACCCATCATCCTCTTCGACGAGCCAACAGCTGGTTTAGACCCCAATTCCGCCGACGAGTTCCGGAGGATGATTGAGAGGCTCGTAAAAGAAGAGGAAAAAACGATTCTTATGAGCACCCATAACCTTCAAGAGGCACAAGGACTCTGCAACAGACTCGCAATCATTGAAAAAGGCAACGTGGTAGCCTCAGGCACACCAGATGATGTAAGGCACCTCGTCATAGAGGACAGTTTTTTCAAAGTAGCCTTTGCTGGCGCCTCATTAGAAGCAAAGGAGGAGAATCTCATCAGGAATCTTGAGGCGATAGAGGGCATCCACGGCGTATTCGCCGAAGTCGACAAAGCGAAAAGACTCCACGGACTGAAAATTAGAGCCGAGAAGGACATGGACCTTGCTGGAATACTTGCACTGCTGGCAGAGAGCGGTCTCAGAATTAAGGCAGTTGTCACTGAAGAGCCGACTCTTGAGGAAGCGTTCAAGGCCATCACCAGCAGTGGTAGGAAACCGCTGCACACCCATGGAGAGGGAGGAAGCTAACCGTGAAGATACCATTGGCTGTCAAGCAGATTTTGGCATTCACGAAACGGGACTTTCTTAGCTGGACAACATACCGAACAGCAGCGATAACTCAGGTCGTTGGCGTCTTGATAGGTGTTTTTAGCTGGGGCATAAGTGCTGCCTACGTTCAGAGACCCGTACAGGAGATGTACGGAAGCGATTACATTTCTTTCCTTTTAGTCGGAATGGCGGTAAGCAACCTAATTATGCCACTCGTTCTGGGTGTACAGAACCAACTCAACCCATGGACGCTTGAAACCATACTAATGACCAGCGTCCGCACACCAATTTTTGTGCTTGGAAATATCATGTGGACATACATATTCTCAGCCCTCAGCTTCATACCGTACCTCCTAATAGGCACCACCTTCTTCCACGCAACAATCAAGCCAAACCTAGTGGCGGTAGCTATGGCCCTCATCATTTCTGCAGCCATTATGATGGGACTTTCTATGATTTCAAATGGGCTTAGAATACTCACGAAATCAACGGATCCAATAACTTGGGCCATAAACATCCTCCAAAGCCTTTTCGCAGGCGTAGCCTTCCCAGTAATCTATCTTGACACCATTCTCTTCCAAGGCGCCTCGATAATCTCGTGGTTCCTACCCCAGACATGGGTATATCACCTCTGCAGACTATCAATGCTAACAAACCCATCACTCACGGACCCATCAGTCATCATCACATTTCTGCTAGGAGCCCTATTTGCAGCTGTGCTGCTCCCTCTCGGCTACAAGGTTTTCTGGTGGGGCGTAAACAGGTCAAAACGGGAGGGCACATTAGGTTGGTACTAGCCATAAAAAACGCGTGTGCCCTTCCAAAGGCTTATTCGCCTGAATTTTCAAGCTATCGTGTTGTACCTTAGGGAGAAATCACTGGGCAGTAATAATGACACAGCATCAAACCAGAGATATACCGCTAAAAGGTTAAAGCAACGTACCAAAAGCCTTAAGCGCGGATTTTGGCGATTTCTCCCGCGTGAACTTTCCCTCTTTTTTCTTCCCTCTTCTTTATGAGAGCATTACTACGAGAACATGCAAATAATAGATTTGACGAAAACTTGCAATAAAGCAAATTTATTTGGAACAGCTATAAGTCTTCAGAGGTAGAAGAAGCAAAGAATCTAGGGGAAGCAGGTTTTCAGAAATTCGATGAGTTCAACGGCATCCACCTATATCGAAAACCCAAGAGGTTCGTTAATCTTGCTATTTGAGAATATACCACTTAAAGGTGAAATAAACATACCAAAAGCCTTAAGTGTTGCAGCAAATACTTGTGTGGTGTCTAAAAAAATAGGTGTTGAATTAGGTTTGGCAGTTGAAGGATTTTTCGAAAACAAACGACAACCAGTGGAAGCAAAAGTCGGCGAATTAACCCCCGCATCAAAAGCAGTCAACGTCACAGCGAAAGTTGTTTCTAAAAGCGAAATCAGAGAAGTACCAATGGGAAGAGACGGTTCAGCGCACCGCGTATGCGACGCATTAGTCGGCGACGAAACAGGCTGCATTTACTTGACTTTGTGGGATGACAACATTGAAAAAGTAAACGAAGGCGACACAATACGCGTTGAGAACGGTTACGTAACGTTGTTTAAGGGCAACATGCGCCTTAACATCGGCAAATACGGCAAAATGGAGCCTGCAGCCGCAGCATTCGAGGGCGAAGTTAACACTGAAAACAACGTGTCCAGCAAAACGTACGAGCAGGAAAGGCGCCCATTCAGGAGAGGCGGACGCGGATTCGGCGGCGGTGGCGGCTACGGCGGCAGAGACAGACGCGGCGGCGGTTTCAGAGACCGCAGAGGCGGCGGCGGATACAGGCGTAGTTCGTATTAAGCCTCAGTTAGAATCAACCTTTTTTTCCGTTTTTTATACCTTAGTATTGTTTAGCTGTGCTGTTTGTTTATTGTTGTGGTTCTTGGTTTGACGTGTTGAGCAACGGTTTTGGCAGCGTAAGGAAAAGCAGTCTTTGTGCCTAGCAGCTTTTGACTGTGTACTATCGCGTGGAGTAGTCTATACCCCCCTTATAAATAACACCGTTGTTCTAATCGTCATTTTTCGTAAAGTTTGTATTTCTAACGATTAAAACGTAAAAGCATAAAGTGTTAACCCAAGCGGCTCCGTGTTCAGTGTTTGCGTTTCTTGAAGTACACCAGCAACCCAGCACCCACAACAGCGGTAACAACTACAGAAACAGCCGCGACTAATGCTGTCGGGAAAGGCTCTGGCTCTATTTGAGATTCAGGTGATGACGATGGCGAAGTTGGTGATGGCGAAAGTGAAGGAAACGGCGTTGGGTCGGGCTTGCCGTAGCCGATGGGCGTGTACTGCTCATTCACGGGGCTTGGTTCAACTCTTCCACTATATGGTTTATCAGGAGTGAATCCCCCAACGACGTAAAACTTATCAGCAATTACAGCGATGCCACAGTTAAACCGATCTGTAGGCATGGTAGCGCCAAACGTCCAGCTATCCGTAACTGGGTCATAAACTTGTGTGCTACCAGTCAGCACATAATCCTGTGTCGTTGAATCATAAACTTGTGCGCTGCCTTTGAACGCATATATTCGTTTAGGAGCCATTATTCCAGTTGTGGCGCTTGCGGCACCATTAGTGACTTCTAAGGGTACAGGCGTACCTTGACTCCACTCGTCAGTCCTCACATCGTATATATGTAATAGTCGACTTCCATTTGGGATCCAGCTGGTAGCAGCCACGAATATCTTATCATCGAGCACCGCTGAACCGTAATCTGTTGCACCGCTGGGCATCGGCGTCTTAGTGACCCACGTATCCGTTACTGGGTTATACACCTCGTTATAAACCCCACCAGAATCCTCTCCCACCAAATAGATTTCGTCGCCCACAACATTCGCTTGTAACCCCCTTTTTGTGATTGGCATGGGCGTTTTCGTCTCCCAAGTGTCCGTAGCAGTGTCGTAAACCTCGTTCACACCTGAATTAACATATACTGAAAACATATGGTACATGTCATCGACACCGATACTGACCGTTCCCCCGATACAGTAGATTTTGTTTTGCCAGACTGCTATCGCGAAATAAGCCCGAGGGGTCGGCATCGAAGTCTTCGTTATCCACGTGTCCTTAGCAGGGTCATATTTTTCATTTGTGCCTACAAAACCCCCTGAAAGGTCTGGCGGATAAAGACCACTTTGAGTGGAGCCGCCAATAGCATAAATCTTCCCATTCACCACCGCAACACCCAAACCGCCCCTTGCCACCTGCATCGGCGCCTTCGACACCCACGAATCCTCAACCACAACAGCAGAAGACAACACAGGATTAGCTGCCATAATGCATGACGCTGTCAGAAAGACGAGAACAAGCAATAGCGCAGCGTGTTTACTCATGCTTACCCCGCACTACATGAGGCTTCTTTCACGGTAAAAGCGTTTTTATCAAGGTTCCTTGACTAAACAGGTTTTTTTAGTCAAGGTTTCTTGACAACCACTCTAAAAATTATCCCATTTTACTTAATCTATTAAAACGAGGCGGTGTTAGCAAGATTGCGGTTTAAATTACAATTTACTTCTCAACCCTATAAAAGCAGTAGCGCCGCTTTTCCCTATACTGATTGATTATTAGACGCCAAATATATGGGATATTGCACTCAGAAGTGTCATGTGGTTCCTAAGGGGTGCTTTTTTTCGTATACAGTTGTAATCAGCAGTGCGACGGCAAATATTATTGTGATGACTAGCGCGAGAAATTCAATTGAGTGAAAATCTATTGGAATTGATTCCTGCGTACTCGATTCGGAGCCGAACGCGTAGAGTACATGGTCGTAGGAGCCAACGTAAACCACGCCGTCAACTACGGCGGGTGACGAAACCACAATGTCACCTGTTGTGTAACTCCATACGGCGTCGCCACTAGACGCGTTCAAAGCGTAAACGTTATGGTCATCTGAGCCAACGAAGACTAAGCCGCCAGCTACTGCTGGAGAAGAAGCTACGTTGCCGTTTGTTATGTGCCGCCACATTAAAGCGCCTGTTGACGCGTTTAAGGCGTTGATTTCGCCGTTTTTTGCGCCGAAGTAAACTGCGCCATGAGCAACAGCGGGAGAGGAAAAGATGTCGTCGCCTGCCGTGTAAAGCCACAAGCGTTTGCCGTTTGACGCGTTTAAAGCATACAGGTTATTGTCGAGCGAGCCAACGTAAACGACGCCGTCGGCTACTGTGGGTGAAGAGATTACTGTGTCGCCTGTCATGTAGCTCCATGTGTACGCGCCTGTTGACGCATTCAAGGCGTAGATGTTATGGTCGATTGAGCCAACGTAGACTAAGCCGCCAGCTACAGCGGGTGAAGACACCATTATCATGTCGCCTGTTGTGTGGTTCCAGATTTGTGTGCCTGTTGACGCGTTTAAAGCGTAAAGCGTGTTGTCTTCTGAGCCAACGTAAACGACGCCGTCTGCAACTGCGGGTGACGAGACTACAGCGAAGCCCGTGGTGTAGTTCCACATGAAAGCGCCAGTAGAAGCGTTCAAAGCGTAAACGTTGTAATCGTATGAGCCAACGTAGACCACGCCGTCTGCAACTGCAGGAGAAGACAACATAACCATGTCAGCAGTTGCGTACTGCCATATAGCCGCATAATGCTGCTCCAAGTCTATGGGGACAACGCCAGTTGAAGCGTTCAAAGCGTAAACGTTGCCGTCCCACCCGCCCACATACACTATGCCATCAACCACCGCAGGTGAAGAATCCACTACGCCGCCCGTCTTGTAACGCCAGATTAAAGCGCCGTCAGAAGCTGCTAAAGCGTAAAGCGCCCCGTCCCATCCACCCACATACACCACGCCATCAGCCACAGCAGGCTTAGAAATCACCATGTCGCCTGTTGCGAAACTCCATGCGAGGTCACCGCTGGAAGCGCGTAGCGCGTAGGCTTTGCCGTCGTTTGAACCCACATAAACCAAGCCGTTGGTTACGGTGGGAGATGAAGACACGCCGCCGCCAGTCACATATTTCCATGTGAGAACGCCAGTAGAAGCATCTAAAGCATAGACGTTACCATCCTCCGAACCCACATACACCAAGCCGTCAGCAACAGCGGGAGAAGAAAACACAGGTGCACCCGTCGTAAAGTTCCAAAGTAAAGCGCCAGTATGCGCGTTTAGGGCGTAGATTTCGCCGTCGTTTGAACCCACGTAAACCCTGTCGCCGTCAACAAAGGGAGAGGAAACCACAGCGTCGCCTGTCGTGAAATTCCACACTGATAATCCCGTGGTGGCGTCTAAAGCGTAAACTTTGCGGTCTATAGAGCCCACGTACAGTAAGCCTTCAGCAACAGCAGGGGAAGACAGCATAATCATGCCGCCTGTTGTGTAATTCCACACGTGAGCGCCTGTTACAGCGTCCAAAGCGTAAACCTTCGCGTCCTCCGAAGCCACGTAAACTACTCCACCTGAAACAGCAGGCGCAGAATCCACGTAGTAGCCTGTTGTGTAATTCCATGCGACATCACCAGTATACGCGTCCAAAGCATAAACGTTGTAATCTTCAGAGCCCGCGTAAACTAAGCCTTCCGCAACAGCAGCAGGAGACAACACAGGGCCACCGGTCGCGTAACGCCACATCACTGCGCCATCCGAAGCGTTAAAAGCGTAGATTTTACGGTCATAGGAACCTGCGTAAACGATGCCGTCGGCGACAACAGGAGAATCCACCTGTCCGCCAGTGTTGAATTTCCACAGCGTCTGGTTTGTGGTTGGCGCGTTTGAAGTGGAACTGCTCGAATGCGCTAGGTCATGGCGGAACATGGACCACGCGTCTACGGCAGGAAACAGTAAGAAAAGGCTCAGCGCAAAAACAGAGGCTAAAATCACTGCTGTCAGAGCGATGCCTATTATTGTTTTTTGTTTCATTTTTGCTTGCCTCTCCCGCCGTGTCTGCGCCGAAGACAAAGCTCAGGGCGGATGCCCCTGCGAGCTTGATATAAGTATGTTTTATAGTTTTAAGTGGCTTAATAACGCAATAAAAGAATTACGCCTTTTCCTCTGCATCTGAGTTTTTGTTTATTTTCTCTATGAGAAGAGGCAGGTCTGTTATGGAGGTTATCACGTAGTTTGCGCCGTTGCGCATCAACTGTTCCATCGTGGAAACGCCTGTAGGCAACCCAACGGCAACAGCCTTCAACTCCTTGGCGCTCTGCATGTCTGTTACGCTGTCGCCAACTATCACGGCATCACTCGCAGACGCGCCTAAAACCTTCAATGCAGTTTCGATATGTTCAGGGTTAGGCTTAAACTGGTTCACCTTGTTGCGTGGAACTGTAACATCAAAGAAGTCGGCGATTCCGAAGCGGTTCAGAATGTAGTTCACGGCTTTCTCACTGTTGATGGTACATAAGCCAATTTTCAAGTTCATTCGCCGCAAAGCCTTCAGCGTCTCCAATGCGCCAGGCATCAAACTTGTGCTCCTAGCGGCTTCCAATTCGTATTTCTCCGCCATACCTAAAGCTACATCGCGAACCTCAGCTAGAAACTTTGCGGATTTACCTGAGTTTCTCACGAAAATTTCGGTTTTTCTAAGCATTTCAAAAATGTTTTCTTTAACGGATAACACAGAAGCGGGAACGCCTCGTTTCACTAGGTAAGCTTTGACTTCAGCTCGAACGGTCTTGTAGTCCAAGTTGAAACTGGCAAGAGTACCGTCTAAATCGAATATTACCGCTTTCACGCGCATAGATTTCATGCTCGCCCATGATGGAAACCTCTAGAAAGATATACTTTGCGGTAAAAACACTTGACAACTGTATTATGCCGTTATAACTATTTTGACAGGCTTCTCCGCAGTGTTGCTCGCGGTTTGCAATGCCTTCTCGAAGTCTGCAAGCTTAAACTTATGCGTTATTAACCCTTTAACATCCACGCGTTTCTCAGCGATAAGCTGCACAGCCAACGGGTACACCACAGGAGAAAGGTACGCAGTAAAAAACGAAGCCTCATCAGCATCCCCCAAGTCCAGATACCCCTTGAACTCACCCACCAAAGCCACTTTACCCGCCTTTCTAACTAAGAAGGGGGTCTGCTCCACCGTCCGCACCGTTCCCGCCGCCTCAACCACCACATCAGAACCCCGCTTCGTAAGCTCCTTAACCCTCTGAACCACATCCGCCTCCCCCGCGTTAATGCAATACTCAGCACCGTACTTCTCGGCAAGCACCAGCCTATAATCCTCCAAATCCACAGCTATCACTCGGCAGCCCTTCAGCCGCGCCACCTGTGTCATCAACAAGCCAATAGGACCCTGCCCCACCACCGTAACCCAGTCGCCCACGCTGGGCTTAAGCAACTCCAGCACATGAAGCGCCAACGCCACAGGCTCCACTATCGCAGCCTCCTCATCGCTTACGCCTGCTGGAACAGAAATCAAGTTTTTAGGGCGCAAGGCTATGCGCTCGGCAAAAAACCCGTTTCCAGTCAACCCATAATGCCGCGCGCGTTCGCATTGTGCAGTTAAGCCTCTCTGGCAATAGTAGCATGTGCCACAGTAGGTAACTGGAACCATAACCACGCGTTCGCCCGTGTCCGCTCGAATCCCACAGGCGTCATGCCCGATTATGCGTCCGCGCTTAATTTTCCAGTCTCCACGATACAGGTGCATGTCGGTGCCGCAGAGGCTGCCAGCTTTGAAGTGGACTATGACTTTTTTGCCTGAAACAGTCGGCTCTGGAACATCCTCAACCCTTATCCTACGTGGTCCATTGTAAACAGCAGCTTTCAAAAAGGTCACCTTCAAACTAAATTACGAGCAACGTGAACTATTAACCTTATGCATATAGCACTAAACGACAGACGCGCCGTGAACGGATGAAGAAACAGCAAGCTTTCAGCTAACAAACAATAAAAACAAGTAAACACGAAGTTTGCTTCTGCCAGAAACGCGCCGCTTATTCGGGTTTTGCTTCGAACTCAACTTTCACGGCGATGGGCTCTTTGAAAATGAACAACACAGGACAGTTCGCTTCGGTTCTCCGCCAAGCGCCCTCCAACAGTTCTTTTCGTGCTTTCGCAGAAACCTGAACCTTCATCGACACGTTGCTTATCACGGGCGAGTCGGGAGCTTTCTCAGCTTCCACAACAACGTCAACCTTGCTTGGCGCAATGTTGCTCTTTTTGCAAACATCGGCGAAAATGGTTACGCCGCAATCAGCCAAAGCCATCAACGCCAACTCCAACGCCGTTGGACCCTTATTGCCGCCGCCTGCAGCTTCAGGCAAGTCGCACGTTACAGCGTGCGTTCTCGAATTATCCACCACTGAACAAACATTCTCAGTCCATTTTGCGTTTACTTTCATTTTCGGCATTTAAATCATCAATTAGCGTTCGCTAGTGGCTTATTTAAGAGTTGCCAAAACAACACGTCCACGAAGACAAGTCAGTCTAGGAGCTATTTTGATTTTCTTCAGCTGATTGCCCCGTAGTAACCTGCAGGGGTCTGCCTTCGGTTAAGGCTTGAACCGTTTTCTTTCGGGCGCTTTGCAGAAGCCGCCATACGGTTCCTCTGGAAACACCCATTTTTTCTCCAGCTTCCTCCTGCGAGAGACCGTCTAAATCTACAAGCCTGAGAGATTCTATTTCCGCTGGTTCGATGAGAATGGGATTTGGGTTTGCTTGGGGCGTAGGCGAGAACGTGTTGATTGGCGGCGGGTTCTGTATGGTTATTGGTTTTGGAAAGCGTCCTCTTCTGCCGCGTCTGTGTCTGCATCGCCAGCCCATTGTGATCGGTTTATGTAGTGGCGGCGTAACTTTTATATATTTTTGTGCACTATCACATAATTGATTGTGTGCATAAACACAAAAAAACACTCCAAAGAGGTGAAACACAAAAATGGGCTGGAGAGGAAGAGGATGGGCAAACACATGGCCAGGAAGAGGACCCTACAGCAACCTACCACCATGGCAGAGACCAGGCTGGCTCTACGGCAGAGGCGCATGCTGGTACCTATACGGACCCTACAGCGCGGTTCCGCCAACAAGACCTGAAGACGAAACCGCCTTGCTAACTGAACAGAAAAACCTGATAGAAGAACAATTAAAAGCCATGCAGGAAACCCTCAAAAAAATCCAAGACCGACTAAACGAGCTAAACAAATAAACACCCAACAATTTTTTTACTCTTAAACATAGGAGAAGGGAAAAAACAACAGTGAACAAAATCATAATTGCCGTAGCCACCGAAGGGCACAAAGCCCTAAACGATACGGTAGCGCATGTTTTTGGAAAAGCAAAAACATTCACAATAATCAACGTTGAAAATAACGAAATAAAAAATGTGAAAACAATCGATAACCCTGCTGCAGCTTATGAATACGGTTCTGGACCGATAGCGTCAAAAACTTTAGCAGAATTAAAAGTAAACACGTTAATAACAGCCCAACTGGGACCAGGCGCGGCAAAACTGCTGGAGCACCACAACATAACCACTATAATAGTAGACCCTGAAATCACTGTTGCCGAAGCCGTAAACAAAGCATTAACTAAACCTGACAATAAAGACGTGTAAACAAACAGATCAGAAGCTAATCACCAAACAAGCAGTAAGCTTCTCTTTTTCAAAAAGCGCCAAAACACCATCCGCAGGTTGAACACGGCGTCACAGCAGCTTTCTCAGCGTCAAGTGAAATAACGCCAATGAAAGATTCTCCTGTATTTACCAACTGCTGGGAAATCGGGATTCTCATAAACCACGTCTAAATGTATATTGTACTCTGACAGAAGCGAAAGGGATAATTCCCAAATTTTCTGGGCGCGCTCTCCTGACTGCCAGCACCAGATGCGGTCGTTAGGATGTCTCATCCCCCATCCATAGTTCCCAGGCAAAACCAATGCAGCCTCAACTTTTATTGAACCGCGAGTATCCTGCGGCAGTGTCTTCACGTCATTCCAGAATCGCTCAAGCGCCTCAAAATGCTCATCACTCAAAATTCCATAAGGATTACCCTCTATTTCCGGGTAGTTGAAGATTGTGATGTATTTGGCGCCAGCCTCATAAGACAGGCGCATTTGCTGGTAAATGTTTTCTCCGCTATCCAGATAAGGCGGTTCAGTATACTTCCACGTTATTATTGCACCCCAAGCCTTGCCTTGCAGTCGAGCTGCTCCTCGTATGAGGCTGATGCTTCGCGTCAGAGTTTCATTCCAGCCAAGCTGGACAAGCACAACATCGTAGCCTCCCAAGTAATCAAACCAGTAAAGAGCATAATCAGAAGTAAAAATCGTAATCGAACGCTCTCCGAGTTCGCAGATACCAGAATCATTCTTGATAATGTCCACGTATATTTTTGCTGCTAGGTCGTAGTCTTTAGCAAGCGAACCGTTCAAGAACGCATCCATCGCTGAAGCATGCGCCCGGTATATACTTGAGTTCTGCAGCTTCAAATTGCTAAAGCAACGTGACCAGTTTAAATCCAGTTGGGTGCCGCCTGGTTCGTCGCAGTAGTAAACGCCCAAGAAGTGGTCGCCCCACCGCTGCTTAGCAAAGTCAAGCCAAGGCACCTGCCAAGGCGAATCATCATCGAAACAGCCGAAATAGGCTATTATGTGTAATCCTGCTTCTACCGCGTAATCGCAGATTTCGTTGGTTGCTGTTTCGTTTTTACTTATTGGACATGATTGAAGCACAAACAAATTAGTATAGTTTTTAACTCTGTCGATGAGCAGTTTGGCTTCTGTACTTGTGTTTCCACAAAAAGTAACGCCCACATAGAATGATGCGTCCTGTTTGTTGTCGCTTACCGACTTAGCGACGAGTGATATGGTTGCGGTTAGCAAAATTCCGAGTAAAAGCAGTGAAAGGGCAAAACGTTGTTTCACGTTCAGTATCCCCTTTGCAACCGTAAACAACTTAAACTATGTGCACGCTAGCTTTGCAGGTAACATTAAGCCAGCATAACCTATAATCTTTTAATTACTAAACTGCATTAATAGTTTGCGTTTACAAAATAAACTGCGTGAATAGTCTTACGCATAACCTATTATCTAAGGGCGTAGCCAACCAAAAGTGTACGCATGAAAAAGGATTCACAGACACAGGAATAACGCAAGACTTATACACCGAAAACTAAAGCGTTATTCAGAGGCGGAAAAACAGTGCCGCAACTTGTGAAGGGCGGAAAGCACGTATATGCTTGGTCAAAAGTAAACAATAACGGAAGAATTGTAATTCCGAATGAGGCAATAACGGAATACAACTTGTTGACCTGTGATAAAGTGATTTTGATGCCGGGCAGTAAGCGCTCAGGAGGATTTGCGGTGACATCTGTAGAAGCGTTGAAAAAGTCAGCATTACGCGTTATTTTAGATGGGCACCCTCAACTAGCGGATTTCCAGATAACGGAAGGAACAACAATAGAAATCAAGGGAAGACCCTATTGCTGGATCAAAATGAACAAAAATGGAAGCATAACAGTTCCATTGGAAACGTTGAAGAAATATGGAGTAAACCTTGGCGACAAGTTGCTTTCGGTGAGAGGCAGCGGCGTTGCTCTTGGCTTTATAGTTAAAGGTCCTATAATTGACGAAGCGAAAAAGCATGCTGACATAAAAATGTATGAGTGAAACGAAGTATACTTTGATACTCTCGTTCCTTCAATCCAGGAGCATGCTTAACTGAATTCTTGGTCAGAGGCAAATGTTGCAGTTTATTCGCTGCTTAGTTCATCGACTTCTTTTTTGCCCTCGTCCAGCTCTTTCTGTTGTTCCTTATCGTTCATCAATAACAACGCTTGAAACTCGCCCACATGCGTTTTTTCTTCTCTCGCTATGTCCAAGAGAACCCGCTTAATGTTTGCATCACCAGCTAAAGCGGCCATTTGCTCGTAAAGATTCACAGCGTCCAACTCCGCAATGATAGCGGCTCTCAGTATTTCCTTGTCCACGTTCTCTTTGCTTATTTTTTCAAGGTTTATAGGAATTTTTGATAACAAGTTTGTTCACCTTTTCCGTTGGTTGTAGCATAATTTTTCCATCATTTAAACATTTATGCCCTACACAGAAAATCAACAATTTTTCTCCACACAGCCTCTATTTCTTTGGCAAATTCGCTCTGCGGCGCGTATTCCATAATTGTTTTTCCATTAACCATGGCTTCTGTGACTTTAGGGTTGAATGGGATTCTGCCGACAACTTTTACATTGTTTTCATCGCAGAAACTCAGGATTTTCTCAGTGTTATCCATGTTCACGTCAAACATGTTTACGCAGACTAAAGGAGCCACACGGAAATGATCCAGCAGTTGCAGCACCCTTTCAAGGTCATGAATACCTGACAAAGTTGGTTCAGTAACAACTAACCCAGCGTCTACGCCTGCAATCGAAGCTATGACGGGACAGCCGACTCCTGGCGAACCGTCAACAAGAACAAGGTCACTGCCTTCTTTTTCAGCTAATTTCTTAGCGTTCTGCCTAACCAGAGTAACCAGTTTCCCAGAGTTAGCCTCACCTGGAGACAGCATAGCATGCGCCATAAAACCGTACTGAGTCTTAGAAATATAGGCACATCCGGAAACGCGTTCAGCCAAAGTTACCGCGTTCGCTGGGCAAACAATGGTGCAGACGCCGCAGCCTTCGCAGGCGATTGCGTCAACCTTTAAATCGCTGGTTATGGCGTCGAAAACACATTTTTCTCTGCATGTGCCGCATTTGATGCATTTGGCTTCGTTGATAATCGCCATTTTTGAACTCTTGAACTGTTGCGTTTCGATTACTTCAGGGTGCAGAAGCATGTGAAGGTCAGGTGCGTCAACGTCGCAGTCTGCAACAACAGCGTTTTTCGCTAGAACAGCGAAGGAAGCCGTTAGGGTTGTTTTTCCAGTGCCGCCTTTTCCGCTTAAAATCGTCAGCTGCTTCATGGCTTGGCAACCGCCTTTATTTCGTCATAAAGCCTCTGGAACTGTTCAGTCCACTCGGGCAGTTCTTTGCTGAAAGGTATTCCACGGGAATAGAGCTCGGCAATCTTTCGCTGGTAGGGAATTTCCATCAAAACTCGGATGCTCTCTGTCCTGCAGTAATCGTAAACTTTTTTGTCGCCTACGCCTGCGCGGTTAACGACAACGCCGAAGGGAACCGCCATTTTCCGCAATACTTGAACCGCTATCTGTAAATCGTGTAAACCGAAAGGTGTAGGCTCCGTCACCAAGATACAGAAGTCGCTGCCTCTGACTGTTTCAATAAAAGGACATGAAGCGCCAGGCGGCGAATCCAAAATAACAGTTCTATCCTTAGCCATCTGCTTTTTGACGGCTTTTATCACTGGAACCGCCATGGGCTTGCCTATTTTCAGTTCTCCATAAACAAGCGATAAATCTCCAACTGACCCAAACTTCAAAACGCCGATGCGGTTATTTTCCCAGCTGATTGCGTTTTTCGGGCAAACCATGGCGCATCCGCCGCAACTGTGGCATAAATCTGGGAAAACTATGACTTTTTTTGAACCAGAGAATAGGGCGTTATATTGACAGAATTTTGCGCACTCGCCACAGTGGTCGCATAATTCCTCATTGACAAGCGGAATCAGACTAGTCACAGACTTTGATTTGTACAGCCTTGGGTGCAAAAGCAAATGCGCGTTCGGCTCTTCAACATCACAGTCTAGAAGTTGAACATTGCCTATGGAAAGAGCCAGATTCACGGCTACGGATGTTTTTCCAGTTCCGCCTTTCCCACTAGCCACAGACACAATCATTCAATTATCCTTCCAGTAAAAATAGTGAAAAAACATTGGAAACTTCTATATTTCTGCGCGCCCCTTCATTTTTTCGTACTCGGCAATTGCCTTTCGCAGCGTCCTCACAGAAAGCATGGCGCACTCCAGCTTTGACTTCGGTAAACCTCCAAGCTCCGCCAGTATGTCGTCTTCCGTCAACGCCTTTGCTTGCTTAATAGTTTTGCCCTTCAAAAGTATAGTCATCGCAGATGCTGACGCAGCGGAACCTGGACAGCCTAAATAGTAAAACTTGGCTTCGTCTATGATGTCTTTTTCGCTGATTTTTAGGTATAGCTTTATGAGGTCGCCGCATGGACCGAGAAATGTCGTGGCAACACTGGGGTTCTCCAGTTTTCCCACGTTAACATTGTTCACGTACATTTCAATAGCCTTCTCAGAGTACCCTGACTCCTTCATAAGCGTCAGTTCTTCTTTCGACAGTTTCCTCGACGTTCTTTCACCTCCAGAATCTGCCTTTCCTCTTAACTTCTGCTTTAGTGGTGATGTGCATGCTCGCAGCCTTCGGTTAATTCTTGAAGTTCATGCGCTTTGTAGGCGTTGACTACTTCGCCGACGGTGTCTGCATTGGCTCTCAACACTGCCACGCCAGCGTTTTGGAAACTAATCAGCCCCCGTGGACCCATACCGTAGACTATGATGGCTGTCGGCTGATGAACCAGCAGGTTATCATGCGAAAAACCCATTCCGCCTGCGTGCTCACCAACGTTTGGCACAGTTTTAACCTCTGCCACGTTGCCTTTTTCATCAAAGTCAACAATCGCATAGTAAGGCGCTCTTCCAAAATGCTCTGCTAAACGAGCTTTCAAGCCAGCTTGATCTTCTGCGGGAACAATTACTCTATCTGTCAATTCTTCACCTCCCTCAATAGCCTTGACTCGTCACTGGATAAATAAGTTAAAGCCCTCATGCACGTTCTCCCTGCCCTTTAACCATCCCGAAGTGTCCGCTAACGGTAGGTGCGCCAGTGCTCTGCAGCTTGCCGCTTTTGTACCCGTCAACGACTTCTTTAACGGTTCCAGACGCACCAGTTACAATCTCTATGCCAGCCGCCTTCAATGCCCTGAAGGCGTTAGGTCCAACATTCCCAGTTATAACTACTTTAGCGTCTTTGTTTGCTATGGTTTGAGCCGCTTGGATTCCTGCGCCGCCTATCGCATCTGAAGCAGTATTAGAGATAGCTTCAAACTGCATAGTTTCAGAATCCACAATTACAAAATAGGGGCATCTGCCGAAGCGCGGATCCAACTGCGCTTCCAAATTGTTTGCTGTTGCGCTTACACATATTTTCATTTAATCACTTCCTCGGTTTACTGATCTCCCAGAAATTGCTTGATGTTCTGGACAATTTCTGTGAAAGCTTTGGTTGCGGGCGAGGTCTTGTTTTCAGCTATGAAGGGCAGCCCATTATCTGAGTCGCTGCAGATTTTAGGGTCTATTGGAATGCTGCCCAAGTATGGAATAGACAGGTCGTCCGCTACCTTTTTTCCGCCGCCCGTGCGGAAAATGTTAATTTTGGCTCCGCAGTCTGGGCATACAAACCCGCTCATGTTTTCCACTATGCCGATTATGGGCACGCCTATTTGCCTGGCAAAGGTGATTGCTTTTTTGACGACGGCTTGCGAAACTTCAGAAGGCATAGTTACAATAACTACGCCATCCATGTCTGGAATCAACTGCATAACGCTTAATGGCTCGTCGCCGGTTCCAGGCGGGAGGTCTATGAATAAATAGTCAAGGTCGCCCCAGGTCACATCAGATAAGAACTGTTGGATTACTCTCATTTTCAATGGACCGCGCCAAATCACTGGCGCCTCATCGTTTGGAAGCAAAAAGTCCATGGATACAACTTTTAGGCCCAGTTTGCCAGTAACTGGAAAAAGCAAGCCGCCTGGTCCGCCGATAAGCGTTTGCCCTTTTAGACCCAGCATTTTTGGAATACAGGGTCCATGAATATCTGCGTCGAGAACGCCGACTTTGTCTTTGTGTCCTTGTAACGCGAAAGCCATTGCAAGGTTTGCGGTTACGGTGCTTTTGCCTACGCCGCCTTTGCCGCTGATTACGGCTATTTTGTGTTTAATCTTGCTTAGTTTCAACTTTAGTTTTTGCTCTTGTTCAAATTGTTGCTTTCGTTGGTCGTTGCACCCGTCGGGTGTGGCGCATGTTTCGCATTTTCCGTCGCATTCCTCGGCAACGTTCGCCTGTTTGGTTGTGCTTTTCACTTTTTTCACCGCTTAGCGAGAAATCAGTTTAAGACTTAAATAATATTAATACTTTTTGTTGATAAAATAAACTTTTTAGCGTTGCCGCATACAAGTGGTTAAGCACAACTCACAAGGTCAACGTCAGTTTTTTAGCCATTCGGAATCATTCGGAGGCTACTGCGTTTTTGAGTAACTCTGCTTTATCCGTTCTCTCCCAAGCAAAGTCAGGGTCGTCTCTTCCAAAATGTCCGAACGCAGCTGTTTTTCTGTAGATCGGTCTTCGTAAACTTAAATTGTCGATTATCGCTTTAGGCCGCATGTCAAAGTGCTTCTTAACTAAGTCAAGTATTTCTTTATTAGAGATTTTACCTGTGCCAAATGTGTCCAGCATCACTGAGACTGGCTGCGCCAAACCAATTGCGTACGATATTTGTACTTCACATCGGTCTGCTAAGCCTGCGGCGACAATGTTCTTGGCAATGTACCGTGCCATGTAGCAGCCTGAACGGTCAACTTTCGACGGGTCTTTTCCAGAGAAGCATCCGCCGCCGTGTCTTCCGACGCCGCCATAAGTGTCTACGATGATTTTGCGTCCAGTTAGGCCAGAATCAGCCAGGGTTCCGCCGATCACGAATCTTCCAGTTCCGTTAACTACATACTGCGTGTTTTCATCCAGTAATTCTGCGGGTACAACTTTCTTTATTACCTGATTTATGATGTCTTCTCGCAGTTTTTCTCTTGCAATATTCGCCGTATGCTGCGCCGCGATCACAACTGTGGTGACCCGCGTGGGTTTTTCGTTAACGTACTCAACCGCAACCTGGGATTTTCCGTCAGGTCTAAGATACGGCAGCAAGCCTGTTTTTCTGCATTCTGCTAGCCGCTTAACGAGTTTGTGTGCAAGCAGTATGGGCAGCGGCATCAATTCGGTTGTCTCGTTTGATGCGTAGCCGAAAACCATTCCTTGGTCTCCGGCGCCTTGTTCGTGGTCGTTGCTTTCATTTACGCCTCTGGCGATGTCTGGAGATTGCTCAGTGAAAGACGTTAAAACACCGCAAGTTTCGGCGTCCAATCCGTCTTTGGCGTTGTCGAATCCAATTTCTTTTAGTGTTTTGCGGACAATTTTGGGTATGTTCACGTAGCAGGAAGTTGTGATTTGACCAGTGACAATTATGTTTCCCTGCATCACTAATGTTTCGCAGTCAACCCTTGCGTTAGGGTCTTTGCTGATTATGGCGTCCAGTACGCTGTCGGATACTTGGTCAGCAACTTTGTCAGGATGCCCCTCAGCCACGGATTCAGAGGAAAAAATATAGTGCCCGTTTTTTAAGTCAGCTCCATCCATGTGTCTTCACCTTTTTGTTTGGCTTTGCAGTTTAGTTGATTTCGCTAAGTTTAATAGATAAACCTTATTAATACTTTATGTTTATAAAATAAACAGGCGAACGGTTTGGACGAAGTTGATAAAAAACTAATCGCGCAGCTCCAAGCAGATGGACGCGCAACATTGCAGGAGATGGCTAAAGCCATCGGATTCACAAGCATGGGCACTAAGAAACGACTTGAAAAACTCATAAAAAACGGCACCGTTAAAGTTTCAGCCTTGGTTAACCCAGAAGCGCTTAAGCTGCACCCAGCAATTGTGATGCTGGAAATGGAAAGCGCGGAGGCTATGCAGAAGCTCCTTGAAAGGTTCAAAGATTGCCCGCGGGTAGTGCACATTTTCAAAACGATAGGCGGTTACAACCTGATTGCCCTTGTCGTAGCTGAAACCCAAGAAACGCTTGAGAGCATCTCGATGGAGAAATGCTCGCTGAGATGCAGCAAGGGAATACGCAGGTCAGAATTCTACCCCATAAGTGACACTTATTTTTCGCCTTTCCTGCTGGTAAGAGAAAACTTGGCGCATAAAGAACGAAAAGTTACGCCATGCAATGTAGACTGCGACCCCTGTAAACGATACGAAAGCCAGAAGTGCGTCGGCTGCCCAACAACCATCAACTATAAAGGTTCACTGTAACTTGGAAGCGGCAAAAATGGACACCATGGCGACTGAATACGTTGCGCTTTCAGAAGTGGCTGGCGTAGAAATTCTCAGTTTAGTTGATAACTCAGTGGATTTTCTTTCCACAAAAACGAAAGAACAAGTTAAGCCGTTTAGACAATGGACGCGCGACCGTTACGGTCAAGACTGGTTCAGAACGCGCAGACAACTGCCTCTTGCTGAACATGGCTTTTCCATGCTCATTCGTGTTTTCACCGAAGAAAAAACAAGCAGCGTGCTGTTTGATGCTGGCAACAGCCCGAGAGGCGCCGTAAGAAACGCTAGAAGCATGGGCTTGAACCTTAGCGAAGTGGACCTTGTTGTGCTGTCTCATGGACATTATGACCACATCGGTGGACTGGCAGCAGCACTCAAAGCGATTAACAAGGCTGATTTGCCAATCATCGTCCACGAAGACATGTTCCGAGTGAGAGGAACAGTTAATGCTGATGGAACAGTACGGAAATATTCGAAGGTTCTAACCGAAGCGCAGTTAAAATCATTCAGAATTGTTAAAACGCGCAAGCCTTTCTTGGTAGCGGATGGCGCGGTTTGTGTAGCAGGAGAAATTCCTCGCAAAACAAGTTTTGAAACAGGTTACACCCAGCACAAAGCCTTCACTAACGGCGCGTGGCAGCCTGACCCGTGGATTCGCGACGACCGCGCAATCATAATCAACGTCAAAGGAAAAGGGTTGGTTGTTGTTTCGGGATGCGCCCACGCAGGCATAATCAACACTGTGCAGTATGCGCAGCAAATCACGGGGATAAAGAGTGTTTACGCTGTAATCGGCGGTTTCCACTTGGCTGGAAAAGAATACGAAAAGCGAATCCAACCAACTGCTGAAGAACTGAAGCGGATAAATCCCAAGCTAATTGCACCGTCACATTGCACTGGATGGCGGGCGATGTGCGCGTTTGCGGAAGCCTTTCCTGAAGCTTTTGCATGGGGCAACGTTGGAAATCTCTACAGGTTGTGAATGAAATGACACGGCAAAGTTACCGCTTGCGTCTGCATGAATGGTTAAATATTCATTATCCTAAAATTAAGCGGAGTCAGATGCAATGACGACGAAAGGACCATTATACATTTTGCCTTGGCGATGCACCTTTGCCTGCAACAACAACTGCGCGCACTGCGCCTCTGCGGCAAAACCGCCTTTTCCAGATGAAATAGGCACGCAGGACGCACTGCGTCTTGTAGACCAAGTGCATGATTTCGGGGCAAGTTGGTTTGGAATAAGCGGTGGAGAGCCGCTGCTGCGCAAAGACCTTTTTGAAATAATCTCTTACGCTAAGAAAGTGGGGTTAAACGCAAGCATCATAACTGATGGGCGCCTTCTTGACAGCAGAGCTTTTGAGGAACTTGTCAAGAATGAAGTTCGCGTGTCAATCAGTATAGATGGCGCAGAAGAAATCAATGACATAGTGCGGGGAAAAGGAGCGTATGCGTCTGCGGTTTCAGCAATTACGAAATTGTCTGCAGCTGGATTGCTGAATTGCCTAGTTTACACTTTTGCTAATGTTAATGGCGCAGGCACGAACGTTAACGTTAAAGATTTTACTCATGTGCTGGACTTGGCGAAACAGTACGGTGCGAGATGGGTGATTTATCACGGTTTCATTCCCTACAGCAAAGAAGCGAAAAGCCTTAAGGCGGATCCGACGCCTCAGCAGTACGAGTGGGGGTTGAACCAGCTTTACGATTTGCAGGCTACGTATAAGGGTAAGCCAGAAATCAACGTGTACTGCCCATTTTTTGCGCGCATAGCTAAACAAAGAGGGCTAGCGGATTTTGACAAATGGTTCAACCACTTCTTTCTGGGGCGTTGCTTCTTCGGCAAATTCATGAGCATTGCAGAAAACGGCGACGCGATACCGTGCAGCTTCAACGATGTTTACAGGCTGGGCAACGTTAAAGAAAAATCTCTGAAAACGATTTGGGATGGCATTCAGGCTTCGGAGTTTTTAGCTAAAGTAAGAGACAAGAGTAACCTTAAGGGCAAATGTGGCGTATGTGAATATCATGAAATATGCGGCGGCTGTCGTACTGCTGCAGAATTTTACACTGGCGACGTATTCGGCTCTGACCCGCGCTGCGCTTATATTCCTAAAGTTTTGCGCGAAGTCAGTTCCACATGAGTCTTTTTCTTTTTGTAATCAGCGATTTTGCGGTAAGCTGAATAACTACTTAACGCAATTAATTCTTTGATGCCTTATGAGCCTTGAAGAGTACACGAAGGAGCAGCTCTGGCTTATACTTGTTGAAGCAGTCCACGCTGCAGTGATGTACCCAGCGCATAAAGCTTACACGCGAGAGGAGATACTGCGCGAAAGACCCAACATAGCTCCATCTGAGTTGGCAGCGAGGCTGAACATGCCCATAGGCGAAGCCCTTGTCATCCTGCATGAGCTGGCGGAAGAAATAAAAACCGCTGCTTAAAGCACTTGGACACTTGATGCTTTGAAGATGACGCAAACTTCATCATTCAAGTTAAGCCCCATCTCAACAAAGGAACGCTTAGTTATCTGAACCGTGAAAGACTTGCCAACGTCAACCTTAAGCTTAACAAGCGAGTCTGAATCTGTGATTTCGATGATTCTGCCCTTGAAAACGTTGCGGGCGCTGGATTCAATAGCGCATTTAGACAAGATAATGTCCGTTGGATTCACGAAAATTAACGTTTCGCCTTGCTTTTGCGATGTGACTTCAACTTGCACGCCGTTGCCTATGTCCACCATCGCTGTGCCTTCGGATGTCGCCGTGGCGGTGCCCTTGAAAGTGTTATCTACAGCAGCGAACCGAGCTAGATTCTTGGAGAGTTCACCGAAAACCTCTGCTGGCGTGCCAACTTCGGTGATTTTGCCCTCGCTCATTAACGCGATGCGATGAGGCAGTTTTTCAGCTTGAAACATATTGTGTGTTGCCATAACGATGGTGACTTTGTTTTCACGGTTAACAGTGCCAATGACTTCTTCAAGTATACTCGCGTTTTTAGGGTCCAAATTCGCTGTTGGTTCATCCAAGAGCAGTAATTTTGTATTAAGAACTAAGGCTCGGGCTATTGCCACCCGCTGTTGTTCTCCACCAGAAAGCTTTCTCGCAAGCCGATTCTCGAAGCCATCTAACTTCACTAGTTCCAGTGCTTTTTTCACTTCTGAATTACGCACGCTCTTGGTGGCTTTTCTTATTTTCAAGCCGTAGACAATGTTATTGTATACTGAAGTGCTGAAGACTGTTGTTTTTTGAAAGACAAGCGTACTTTGCAAGCGTAGTTTTTCGGTGTTTTTCGAGTTGACTTTTGCTCCGTGGAAGGTCATTTCTCCGCTTGTCGGGTTTTCGAGAAACGCGAGAATTTTCAGTAATGTTGTTTTTCCTGAACCGTTAGGTCCAATTAGTGCTAGGATTTCGCCTTCGTGGATTTGTAGATTAATGCCATCTATGACTTTTTTGTTTCCGTAAGCTTTGGTTACGTTTTTCAATTCGGCAATTAGCGTCATCGTTCAGTCTCTCCATTTGAAGACCATCGCCTAATTTTTGCAAAAGAACATATGGCTTGTGAATATTTTAGTTTAAGGAATTCGTTTATGGCGGGTGCGTTTCTAACGGCAACCATCAAGATGTTTACAACGAAAACAATAATTATTAAAAATATGCCCAGAGCTACAGCGAGCCCAAGCTTGCCCTGCTGCGTATAAACTGATATAGCTGTTGTAAGCACATCAGTTCTGTAACCGCCTCCCGCTATGTTACCACCCACCAGAAGCACGACACCCAACTCGCCTATTGCTCGGTTAAAAGCCGCAATGTTGCCTAGAAGAAACCCACCTAGTGCTTCCTTTAAAACGGCTATTGACGCTTGAGACTCCGAAGCGCCTAAGGTCTTGGCTAAGTTCATTATCTCAGGGTCAACCGCTTCAATAGCTTGAGTTACAATGCTGATAAGCAATGGCGTTATGAGTATGGCTTGACCAAGTATTATAGCCGCATGAGTGTAAAGGAGCCCCAGAAAGCCCAGCGGCCCACCTCTTGAAAAAATGAGGAAAAGCACTAAGCCCAAAACTACTGTCGGCAAACCCATCAGAGCGTTAAGAAATGTTTTGATGAAAGTTTTTCCTCGAAATTCGTTTAGCGCAATCAGCATTGCGATTGCCGTTCCCCATAAAGTGGCCAACAGGACAGCGCTTCCAGAAAAAAGGAGGGAACGGGATAGGATGCCATAGAGTTCTGGGTCGCCCGTAACTATTTTTCCGAAGGCTTCGATTATGCCGCCGAGTACATCAACCACTATGATTTTCCTCTAACTGTACAGGTCCGCGTAGCCATTTCTATATTGTGGTGGGCACTCGGAGCCGTCAAAGAATGCGTAAGCTTTTATCCAGTCGACAATAGGCTGCGGCGAATTATCTTTCAGCGGCTGCACTGCACCTGTGAAGAGGCTCTGTCCATAAGTGTCTTTGCCATAGTTAGTTATTAGATTCTGAGTTTCATCTGAAATCAAGTATTCTACGAAGTCCATTGCATCCTCAAAGCTAATCTGTTCATGGATAGACTGGTTCGCCGAAACTGTTGCTGGGTTTACCGCCATAACGCTGTAAACATTAAGCAACGACTTCTCCTCGGTTATCAATGCAGGCAGGGATATTGTGCCGTCACTGTAGAACTTCAGGTATGTGCCTATGTCCGAGAGAACGTAAGCGTTTTTCTCGTTAGCCACAGTCAACGTTGCACCCATTCCTTGACCTGTCGTTGCGTACCAGGGTTTTCCAGATATATCTGTCGTGTAATTGTATCCTGCTGCTTTCCAAAGGCTCTGCTCTTTGGAGTCTGTACCAGAGTTTACTCCTCGAGAAATATAGATTTGAACTGTCGAGTCAGTTATGCTTTCTCCGTAAGCATATAGGCTCTTCATGGCTTCAGTTGCATTTTTCCCTTCGATTCCAGCAGGGTCATCTTCGGGACCTGCAATTGTGAAGAAGTTGTAGGCAATTATCTTTCTGTTTAAACCATACCCGTCTTCTAGGAAAGTTTTCTCCACCGATGGCGAGTGTACAAGGACAATGTCAGCATCGCCGTTCTGAGCATGTTGAATTGCTATGCCTGTGCCTACGGCCACTATGTTGAGGTCAACGTTGTGCGTAGCTTCGTACTCTTTCTCTATTTCATCCAATAAACCAGTGTCGTAGAGGCTTGTAGTTGTGGAAATGAAGAGTCTTCTTTTTGTACCGTAGTTTAAGTAAACTATTGTGCCAGCGACCACGATTACTGTTGCTAGAACTGCAACTATGAGTAGTTTTTGCCATACTTTCATTCCAAACACCGTTATGTTTTGTCATTCATGACATTATGCTTATAAACTTTGCCGCCTGTAACAGTAAATAGAATGCACACTCAGAAAAAGCATACATTATCGGGCAAAATCTGGCTAGAATTTGAAGGAAAACCCTTAATTGGCAAGGGCGGAGCAGAAATCTTGGCCAGCATAGCGAAAGAAAACTCGATAACGAAAGCCGCCGAGACACTAGGCATGTCTTACCGTTACGTCTGGAACTACCTTCAAAAAATCAAGAAAACAATAGGCGAACCCATTGTAGAAACCTACAAAGGCGGCAAAGCCGGAGGCGGCGGCGCAAAGCTAACAGCAACTGGCGAAAGTCTGCTTGCTGAGTACACGCTTTTAGAAAACTGCTTAAGTGAGTTTTTATCCAAAAAGAAAGCAGTGGGAGGTGAAAAGCTTGAAGTTAAGCGCAAGAAACAGCCTCAAAGGAAAAGTAATCGCAGTTGAAAAAGGCATCATCACAGCGAAAGTTAAAGTTCAAATTATGGTGCCCGCCGTGGTTACCTCAGTGATCACGAAAGAAGCGGTTGAAGATTTAGATATAAAAGTAGGCGACGAAGTTGAGGCAATCGTGAAGTCAACTGAAGTCCTGATTGCGAAATAACTCTTATTCTACGACGTAGCGATAAGCCACATGCTCACCTGCAGTGGCGCTTTTTCTAGTGATTTTCAATATGTCACCTGGTTTGGCACCTATGGCTTTCACCGCTGGATCAGTGGATTTTACCTGCGGCATCTGGTAAGGCTGAACCTTATACTGCGCAAGAAGCTGCTCACGTTCTTTTTCGCTCAGAATCTCATGCAGCGGAACCAATGCGTGCTCGAAAATGTCGAACACTGGAAAAGACTTGGGCAGAAGCTCCACGTTCTTTTTCTTGGCACCTTGCTTAACCGCGTGCGTGTAGCGTCCTTCCGTGACCACGATGGCTTTTTCGATTTCTTTTTCTTTCATAATTTTGTAAAGAGTATTCATCGCGTTTATGCCCACGGTCGCCTCGTTCAGGATACACCAGACTATGGTTTTTTCTTTTTCTCCAGGTATTTCAATGATGTAAGCTAAGGCACCCTCATGTTTCTCTTTCTTAATTAGCTTGTATTTTCTAAGCTTAATCAGCACTTCAGCCTTGCGTTCTTCCACTGTTTCGCCTTTAACGCTCAAACCGCAAACCTCAACCTATAGAATACTCGGAACCTAAACAAAACATCAACCCTTAAACTTTATGGTTCAAAAAGCGGCGACGCTGCGCAGAGGACTATGCTGCGGTGATTCACGTTATGTAAGTTTTAATTTGGCGCCATGTTTCCGCTGTTTCCAAAGCCTCAATACATATGGATGCTTCGCAACTCATTTATGTAGGCATATATAAACTACGAAAGTCCGCATTAACTTCAGTTGTCGAGAGGGTAAACATGTTTAAGCCCAGTTTCGAAAAAATACTGCTCGAAGCAATAGATGAGGGCCTAGCGTCACTGGGTGAATCATCGAAGCAAGCAATTTATTTCCATTTGGAAAAAGGTTTCAACATAAAAAAGCAGGAAATTCCAAATAACATCGAAGCGTTCAGTTTTGCAGTTGAAAAAATCTTCGGAATAGGCGCCAATTTTCTTGAAACATTAATTCTTAAAGGACTTTACGAAAAGACAGGGCTAAAAGGCGAAGAGGATTCATTTAAAGGTCTCACATTCGCTGAAAACGTGGTTGCTATCAAGCAAAAAGTGGAGTCGTAAAAATGCGATTACGCACAAAAGTGCTTGCCATAACAATTCTCTGGTTTATTACTGCGACTGCGGCACTGTATGTCGGTTCACAATTCATAATATTAGACAGTTTTGCAAGATTGGAGAAGCAAGAAACTCAAGAAGGCGTTGAAAGAACCCTCAGCGCTTTGTCCAACGAGTTCGCTGACTTGAGTAGCAAAACTCGTGACTACGCGGATTGGGATGACACATACAACTTCGTTCAAGACAGCAACGAAGAGTACATTCAGAACAATCTTGACGCGATTACCTGGGATAATCTGCGAGTTGACGTTATTGTATTTATTAACACTGAGGGTCAAGTGGTCTTTGGCACCGTTTTCCAACCAGACCTCACGACAGCGCCACTGCCGCAGAGTCTGCTAGATTTACTTTCCGCTAATGACACTCTTTGGCATCATTCCAGCTTAGAGAGCAACATAACTGGAATTGTGCCTCTATCGAATGAACCATTGCTAATTGCCTCGAGACCTATATTGACAAGTCAACATGAAGGCCCAATCCGCGGCACTCTAATGTTAGGGCGCTATTTTGACGCTGGAGAAACAGGATACTTGAGTCGAACAGTACATTTGCCGCTCGCTTTAAGCCACTTCAACAGTCCAGAAGCAAACTCTGACTTCTACACAGCACGGCAATCTCTTTCAAAGGAAAACCCCGTTTTTGTGCAGCCACTGAATCAAAGCACAGTTGCAGGATACGCGCTCTTAACGGATATTTACGGCAACCCCTTTCTCATGTTAAAAGCAAGTGTGCTCAGAGACATATATGACAAGGGAGAAGCCACAGTCGCTTATTTCCTTGTGGCGCAAATAGTTACTGGCGTAGTCTCTGGAATATTAGTCATGTGGATACTAGAGAAATATGTAATCTCTCCGATGAGCCAACTGGCAACTGAAGTTAAAAACATGGGCGAACGCCAAAATTTGAAGCATCTGTCATGGGAAAGCAATGATGAACTGGCTGTTTTGGCTGGCGCGATTGACTCTATGATGGAGGAGCGCATCAAAGCCATTGAGCAAGTGGCAGCTATGGTTGGCCACGACTTGCGCAACCCGTTGACAGGCATCTCAAACGCAGCGTACTACGTTAGGATGAAAATGGGCTCCAAGCTGGATCCTAAGGTAAGCGAAATGCTGGATGTTATAGATAGAGATGTGGAGTATTCGAATAAAATCATAAATGATCTTTTGGATTATTCGAGAGCAATCAAGCTGGAGCTGTCGGAGAGCACTCCAAAATTGTTACTGAAGGATGCTTTGGCGCTTGTGACTGTTCCTGCTAACGTGCAGATAGTGGATTTTACAGAAGATAAACCGAAGATGAAGGTTGACGCAGATAAACTGAAGAGAACCTGTGTTAACATAATTAAGAACGCTTTTGAAGCCATGCCTCAAGGCGGAAAATTGATTATAGAAAGCAGAAAAAAAAGCAACAAAGTGGAAATTTCATTCAGGGATACTGGAGCAGGTGCACCGAAAGAAACTTTAGAGAGACTTTTTACACCATTATTTACAACCAAAGCCAGAGGCATGGGTTTCGGGCTGGCTATATGCAAAAGAATAATAGAGGCGCATGGAGGAAAAATTTCGGTGGAAAGCGCTATGGGGAAAGGAGCAACTTTCACGGTAACTCTCCCTATCGAGCCCAAACTGGAGGGAGGTGACACCGTATGAAGGAGCGGGCTAGGATTCTAGTTGTTGATGACGATGAAAGTGTGAGAGAAACATTTACAGCCATATTGGAAGAGAACGGTTATATCGTTGACACTGCAGAAAGCGGGAGAGAAGCAATCGAGAAATCAAACAAAAACGTTTACAATGCCGCGTTTATTGACATTCGACTCCCAGACATGGAAGGCACAGAACTTTTAACTGCGCTAAAACAAACCACGCCAAAAATGCGGAAAATAATCGTTACAGGTTACCCTGCGTTGCAGAACGCAGTTGAAGCCGTAAATAAGAACGCAGACGCTTACGTGCTTAAGCCGCCGAAGATGAAGGAAGTGCTTGCCATGTTGAAAGAGCAGTTGGAGAAACAGAAGGAAGAGAAAAGGCTCAGCGAAGAAAAAGTCGCCGAGTACATACAAAAACGTGCCAAACAAATAAATGAAGAAAAACGCAAGTAACCTTTTTCCCTAAACGTCATCTCAAAAGCGTTTTTAGTTTACCTACCTGACGGTTTTTTCGCCAAACCGCTGGTCGCATAGACAAGCAGACTAAGGTTTAAACGCGCATTATTATGTTTTCCACGTATTTCTTCATGTTCTCAGCGAATTCAACTATAGTTTCTGGCGCGTAGGGCTTAAGCGTTTCAAAACGCTTGTCCAACGTGTCCTGCGGCACAAACTGCTGGAACGCATAGGTTTTTGCGCCCTTCAGAAGCTCGCCCATGCGCGTTATGTCTTCAGCAGTTACAAGCTCAGGCACAACCGTTGTTCTGAACTCGCAGGGCACTTTACCTGTCTTCAAAATTTCAACTGTGCGCATCAGCCCCGCAGTGTTCTTCGCGCCTAACTGCTTGTACTTGTCCAGCGAGGTTTTCACGTCTAACGCCACATAATCCACGCTTGCCAAGCATTCTTCCAGCACTTCGGGATAAAAGCCGTTCGTGTCCAACTTAACCATGAAGCCCCGCGACTTCAGCTTCACCAGAAACTTGGGCAGCTCCTTGTGCATGGTGGGTTCGCCGCCCGTTACCACAACCGCGTCCACGTACTTCTTGCGTTTTTCCAAAATTTCAAGCGCTGCGGCTCCAGGCAGAAACGGCGGTTTAGGGTCTACGGCGATGCGCCAGTTGTGGCAGAAAGAGCAGCGTAAGTTGCAGCCTGGCGTGTACAGCACAGAAGCTACTTTGTTGGGGTAGTCGATTAAGCTGATTTTCTGTAGTCCGCTGAACTTCATGATTGCGTCACTCAAGCAGGTATGGGTGCTGTAGTCATGACAGTAGACCTGTCGAATGTTCTGCGAATGGCGAACTCCGCTTGTTTTCCATCGTTCCACTGGTCCACTGGCCGCAAATAGCCGACTACGCGCGAGTACACTTCGCATGTTGCGCCGCATATGGGGCACTGCTTGTGTTCTCCAGTTGTGTAGCCGTGGCTGGGGCATATGCTGAACGTCGGCGTCAAGGTGAAATACGGCAAACGTGAACTCCACGAAACTTTCCGTATTAGCTCAGCCGCAGCTTCCCATGAGTGCAAGCGTTCGCCGAGGAAAATGTGGAACACTGTGCCGCCCGTGTAAAGCGTCTGCAAGCGTTCCTGATGCTCCAATGCTTCGAACAGGTCGCCTTCATAGTCAACTGGCAACTGTGAAGAATTCGTGTAGAAAGGCTCAGCGTGCTGCATCACTACTTGTTTTTGGTTAGCCGCTGCAATTTCAGGATATTTGCGTCTATCGATACGGGCAAGCCGGTAAGATGTGCCCTCTGCAGGCGTTGCTTCCAAATTGTAGATGTCGCCTGTTTCCTCTTGGAAGTCTGCCAGCCGCTCGCGCATGAAACTGAGCGCTTTAACTGCGAAGTCCTGACCATCTCGCGTTGAGATGTTCACGCCTAAGAGGTTCACCACTGCCTCGTTTATGCCTACTAAGCCGATTGTGGAGAAGTGGTTCTTCCAGAACTTGCCGTAGCCTTCCTTAACGTTGCGCAGGTAGCGCCGCGAATACGGGTACAAGCCGTTATCCGTGAACGCCTCAAGCGCTTTACGCTTTATTTCTAAGCTGCTCTTGGCGGTTTCCATCAGTTTTTCCAGCCGCTCGAAGAATTCATCCTCGTCTTTGGATAAGTACCCGAGACGCGGCATGTTCAAAGTGACCACGCCTATGGAGCCTGTAAGCGGGTTAGCGCCGAAGAAGCCGCCGCCGCGCTTGCGTAATTCACGGTTATCTATCCGTAAACGGCAGCACATGCTCCGCACGTCTTCAGGACGCATGTCACTGTTCACGAAGTTAGAGAAGTAGGGTACGCCGTACTTGGCGGTTACCTCGAAAATCTTTTGGGTAACAGGCGAGTCCCAACTGAAGTCTTTGGTTATGTTGTACGTTGGTATTGGGAAAGTGAAGACTCTGCCTTTTGAGTCGCCTTGTTGCATCACTTCTGCAAAAGCCAAGTTGAACAGTTCCATTTCGTCAGCCATATCGCTGTATGTGTCTTCAGAGACTCTGCCGTTAAAAACGATGGCTTCGTCTTTCATGAACTCAGGCACCGTCAAATCCAACGTCAAATTGGTGAACGGCGTTTGGAAGCCCACGCGGGTAGGCACGTTCATGTTGAAGAAGAACTCCTGCAGCGCCTGCTCCACATCTTTCGGCGTTAAATGGTCATAGTGTATGAACGGCGCCAAATACGTGTCAAAGTTGCTGAACGCCTGCGCGCCTGCTGCTTCGCCCTGAAGCGTATAGAAAAAGTTCACCACTTGACCTAAGGCTGTCCTGAAGTGCTTCGCAGGTTTGCTTTCAATTTTGCCCGAGACGCCGCCGAATCCTGAAAGCAAGAGTTCGCGTATGTCCCAGCCTACACAGTATGGTCCTAAAACGCCTAGATCGTGGATGTGCATGTCGCCTGAAAAATGCGCTGCGGCAATGTTTTCGGGGTAAATTCTTGTTATCCAGTATTTGGCTATGACTGTGGATGAAAGGTAATTGTTCAAGCCCTGCAGCGAGTAGCTCATGTTTGAGTTTTCTTTAACTCGCCAATCCTCAATTTCCAAGTACTGGTCCACCATGTCTGAGGAGCTTAAGAGCGCCGCCAGCTCACGCATGTCTTGATGCTGCTTCCTGTAGAGGATGTAGGCTTTAGCGGTTTGCGCGCGACCGTTTTCGATAAGCATTTTTTCAACTATATCTTGGATTTCCTCAACTGTGGGCACGCCTTCTTCGCCGAAGCGGCTCTTCAACAAGACCATTACTTGGTCGCTTATGCGCTTTGCCTGCTCACGGTCTTTTCCGCCCACGGCTCGGGCAGCTTTCCAAATGGCGTTTGTTATACGTTCTTGATCGAAGGGTTCTAATCTACCATCACGTTTTCTAACATACTTCATTCTGTTTTTTCCTCCTCAAACGATCCCGCGAAAATTGCCCCTTTAAATGGGGGGCTATAACTCGATTTGCACGTCACTTTTTCACCTCAAGCAGCAAACGCTTGAAATCCTCAGGCTCCTCAAACTGCTTGTAAACCGACGCGAACCGAATGTACGCTATGCGATCAAGCTTTTTCAGGTACTTCATTACTAAATCGCCGATTTCCTGCGAAGAGACTTCTTCTTTGCCTTTCAACATGAGCTCTTGTCTTACGTGGCTTGCTAACTCGTTGATTTGCTCCATCGTTACAGGTCTTTTTTCGCATGCTTTTTGTAATCCGCGGATTAACTTGTTCACGTCGAAGCGTTCTAGCCTGCTGTCTTTCTTCCGCACCATTAGCTCCACGGTTTCCACGTATTCGTAAGTTGTGAAGCGCTTGCCGCATTTGACGCATTCTTTGCGCCTGCGCGTAGTGTTCTCTGGCGAATCGCGTGTTTCCAACGTTTTGAAATCTTCCGAGCCGCAATATGGGCACTTCATGTTTTTCACGAGGTGAGTGTTGTTTGGGTACTTTCGTGTGTGCACAAATGTAGTGTTAACAAATTAGCATATACACTACACTTAGCGTCTATATAAAGTGTTTCCACAGTAATCTTGAAATTAGCCCACTAAACGCTCAGCAGAGACACCGTGGAAATATACATAATTACATTAATTTAACAGCAACCAAAAAAGCGCTTTCCATAAAAGAACCCCGTTTTAGGGAAAAAGCATGAAAGCTTAAAATTTTCTAACATGAACCCGCAACAAGCAGTAACCGCGAAAAATTCCGCCAAGCGTTTGGCTAAGTACTTTTTCCAATAAAATCAAAACATAAATGGAAAAATGAAGGGTTAAACGGAGCCTAATAGCGTTTTTTGACCACGGCTCCGTCCAGAGCTTCTAACTCTTTGACGCGGGTTTCAATGAATTCAGCGACTTTCGCTTCACTAAAGTTCCTTTCTTCCGCCTGCTTTTGCAACTGCTCTTTGATGGTTTGAAGGATTTTCTCCACATCAAAAGGCTTCATGACGTAGGCGTCTGCACCCTTGTTAACTGCAGCCGCAGCATTCTGCAAAGTTGGGTAACCAGTGATTATTATTTTTCGCATTTTCGGTTTAGTATCCCGCAATTTTCCCAATAGCTCAACGCCTTCCATGTCGGGCAAACGAACATCAATTAAAGCCAGATTAAAAAATGAATTTTCGCTCTGTTCTATGCCTTTTTTAGCTGTATCCACTGCTTCAACAATGTAGCCTTCGTCTTGAAGGATTGCTGTCAACACGCGTCGTATGCTCTCATCATCATCAACAACTAGAATCCTAACATGTTCACTCAAACTTTTCCACCTCCATTCACGCCCAACTCCAAACTATATAGTAAAGCTGAACACTATGCTGTAAACTCCGAGCACCACTGATAAAGCCTTTATGAACAACCAATATGAATCTCCAGTAACGTTACCTCCAAAAAAGAAAAAGCTACTTTTTTGCAGATTTTTTCTTTGACTTTTTTTTCGAAAAATTCTTCTTGGCAACATCCACGTAGTCAGCAAATTCAAGAGGCTTATCCGCTTCTATCGTAACCGTAATTCCAATTTTCGCATGAAGATTCTTCATTATTAAAATCTCTATGAACTTGGAGCCTGCACCGAAGATTTTTTCCAGTCCGCCCTGAAAATCTTGAACATGCGCTGGAATGTCGTTTCTCGCCACGAATTTTTTCTGAATGTGAAAGTAAATGGACTGCTTCACCGAGTCCCCGAGAGAACTTAGAGCCTCATCAATAGCTTCTAGCAATAGGTCATCAAAGCTTCTTGATTTTTTTGGCACCATTTGAACCCCACTATTTGTGAAATTCCGTAACTGCCAAACCCTTTTTTGCTGTAATATATAAGGGGTATAGGGCGCATTTAAAGCTAACCGTAATTTGAGTATGCATTCAAAATCAGAATGCAGCTTAATCTGGCTTTGCCAAATTCAGAAGTGGTTTTGCCCTCTGTGAATGCTTTCCGACATTAAACTTAACTCTTTAGCGTAATCCATCAAAGCCATCCGCAAAGTTTCACTTTCGCTTGTACCCAGCCGCCTCGCTAACTCACTTAAAATCGCCCTTTGCTCCTTGCTTAACACCACTTTAACTACACATTTCCTCGGCATCACACATCACTTCAAAGTTTAGGCTACTGGGATAGCCCACCCGTTAGCCCACCCACAGCCCAACACACGGTACAATTCGACTTTTCACTGTCCCAAGTATATTAATCCAGTATCAGTTGTGTGAGGCCTAATAGAAATGCCATGGGAAAACACGGAAAAAACCATCCGAAGCGGACACCGAACCGCTGATGAATTCCAAACGGACACACTCAGAACAATTACGTTAAACGTGGAAGAAGGCATCAAAGCCGTAATAGGCAAACCGAAAGGCAAACACGCCATGGAAGTTCAGAGCTACATTTTCGAAAAAGACAAAAGCTGGACCATGGAAAAAGCCAAAGAATGGTTCGAGAAGCATCATAACGTTGCTAAAGAGCATGTTTACGCAGTTTTGCCCTTCACAATCGCTGAGAAAATCATGGAAAAACCCCTGCGGATACGCGGCGTCGCCATGACCACAGGCATAAGCCGAAACCTCAACATTTACACGCCAGAAGAGCTCCAAGCCTTCGCCAGCAAACTTGCTTCTGCACCCGTGTACGTGGAGCATGTGGCTGTACCGAACGCAGTCGGCAAAGTAACCAAAACAGAGTGGGACGGACAAAACTTATTGTATGAAGCTGAAATTTACGATGAAGAAAGCGCCGAAAAAATCCGTAAAGGTCTCATTCAGCACGTCAGCGTAGGCGCAGACTACGAGGCCTTAGATGTTGTTGACGGAAAAATCCCCCACGGCTTGCATAATGCTGAAATAAGCTTGGTAGCCGTGCCGGGCATAACAACAGCCAACATTCAAGTTATGGAGAAACTGCATGTGGCGGAGCAAGCGGTTGAGCCGCTGGTGGCTGGCGAGTACATTCTCGGCTTCTATCAAGAAGCTTCCCCGTTTATGCCTGAGCATTTTAGCACGGTTTGGCTTGACCGCGAGAATGGCGTTTTAGCAGTTATGGGAAAACTGCGGCAGCAACCAGAAGCTCAGCGTACGCAGGCGGTTTTCTTCGCTAAAGGGAAAATGTGGGATCAACTTAAGATTCAGGATTGGCTTGCGCTGCATCCTGATTATACGCTTTCTGCTTCAGGTCACCGCCTAGCGGGTAAAAGCGAGTTTTCTGGGAGCCTTTTCAGGAAGTCAGCAGAGCCCATGATGCCTGTAGGCAAAGCGGTGCAGATGGTTGAGGCGGTTCTGCCAAGTCCACTGGTTCAGCGGAGTTGGAGTCTTGGGCCACAACGGATGTGCCAAGAACTGCGTAGGGTTCTCTTGAAGCTTCGAGGCTTGCAGGAGAGTGATGGTCACGGAGTTGACCGTGAGTAGCTGAGGATGAACTCGGTGAAAGCGAAGAAAGTTTGGAGTGAAAAATAGCGAATGACGGATTTAACTGGCAAAAGCTGGATGGCGATAGGCGAAACAGACGACCCAAACGCAGTCATAGAATCGTTTGAGGCTGCTGCACAGGTAACGAAAGGCGACCCTGTCTACTTAAGCGCTGACGACAAGGTTTCTCCCGCAGCCGACGCTCAAGATTGTATAGGCGTCGCCGTGAAAAGCGCTGCCGTTGGCGAGCAATGCCCCGTGCTGATTAGGGGCAGAGTGAAAGTCAAGGCTGGCGAAGCCATAGCCCGCGGTAAAGCAGTCTATGGTGCTGATGCTTCGAAACGAGTGTTGCAGTTAACGGATCAAGCTGTAGACGAAGAAGGCTCAGCGTCGTACACTTTTTACTATAACCGCAGGCTGGGAACCGCGTTGGAGACTACGGCGGCTGCTGATGATTTGCTGTTTATCCAACTGTAAGGTGACGCGAGTATGAAACCGAGACTTTTTGAGGCTTTGATGCAGCGGGACGGCGAATTCAAAGAGCATGTGGAAACGCTGCGGCATAAGGCGAATGTGCATCCGTTTTTGAAGCGTTACTGCGAAGTCGGCGTCCGAGAAGGCTTGTTCAGCGACAGTGTAAGCGCGTTGGGGCGGTTGCATGACACGCTTGTGCAATCGGCGTATCCTGAGATGATTGGCAGAGGCATCATCACGGTGCGGCCTACCAGTGAGGCGATGGAGCGGTTTCCGCTTGATGCTGAAGCTGTGGCTTACCGTTACGCTGAAGGCGCAGCAACGCGGTTAAGCGGCAGGAAGAACAGCACGGTTGACGTGTACACTAACGTGCTTGCTGAGGCTTCTGAGGAGTGGACGAGGGAGTTTCTGGAGGACGCCACGTGGAACGTTATGGACAGCATGGTGGAGAAGGTTGGCAGAGCCTTAGGCGAAGAGGAAACAGACACGATAGTCGCGTTATACGGTGCGGTTGCGGATGCGGATTTGGCTGGTGGAGCGCCTGTAAATCAGGGCGGCGTTGCCATGAACTGGAATGGGCTGGTGAAGCTGCATAACGCGGTGAGAAGCGAAAACTGGAGGCCTACGGTGCTTGCGGTGAACGAGGTGCAACTGCATCAGTTGTTGACGGATGACAAGTTTATTCACGCACAGTATTTGCCTGCTGGGCAGGCTGATCTTGAACAGGGCACTGTCACGAGCGTTTTGGGCATGCGTGTTCAAGCCAGCACTCTGGTGCCGAACGGTGTGGCTTATGCTGTGGATACGCGTGTGGCTTCGGTGATGCTGTTGAGGCGGGATGTGACTGTTGAGGACTGGGAAGACATCAAGAACGGCAAATACGGCGTCAGGGCTACAACGCGGTTCGGCGTGGGTGTTCTCCGTAGCAAAGCCATTGCGAAAATGACCAACATAAGCACAACGCTGTAAGCTCGTGTGAGGTGAGGGAAGGATGGCGAAGTATGAAGGCACATGCCCCCAATGCGGGAAAAGAGTGTATTCTGACAGGAAAGGCGATATTGCCGTTTGTGACTGCTGGAAGACTTGTCCTGTGTGCGGGGCGGAGATGCTGCCTTACGCGCCTGATCTCGCCATGAACACTTACGGCTTCGATGACAGAAGGGATTTAGATGTGCTGATGGTGTGTACTCTTCATTTTCCCATGTTTTTTAGTAACCAAAAACCAGTAGAGGTTGTTTGTGAATGAGGCGTTTAACTGAAAGGTTGAATTTGGCGAAAACCGTGTTGAGAGAGCTTAGCAGGCAGCCGCTTTGCCGCACTGAATTGGAAAAGCGTACTGTCCGAAAGGAGGGCACACATGCCACTTTCGAAGGCATATTCCATTATTTGCTTCAAAGCGGTTACATTGTGAAAAGCGAGCAGAAGCACCGTGCGCCTTACGCGTTAACTGAGCGCGGCAAAAAGTTTCTGGAGGCGCTCTAAATGAGCAAGATACTGCGCAGATTAACAGAAGCTTTTCCGCTTAGGACACGAAGCGGCTACGCTGTGCCGCAAAAAGCCGTGGTGTACGAGACGCCTACTGTGCCTTTAACTGACGTGATGAAGCTTTACGAGCGAGACCCCACATGCAAGGCAAGCGTGGATTTGCTGGCGGCTTCGGCTGTGGGCACAGGCTTCTACACGACAGCCAACGAAAACTACGAGAAAGCAGCTGAAGCCAAGCGCATAGTGGACAGGTTCAACGAGAACGTGAATTTGGACGCCTTGCTGTGCGACATGGCACGGGCGTTGATTGCCTGCGGAAACGATTTCTGGCTTAAACTGACGCCTGAAAAGCTAATGGCTTTGCACAGGTTGCCTGTTGACGCTGTTGAACGCGTCAGCCAGAGCTTCATAGAAGAAAAAACGCTTAGAATCCCATATAAAACGGAGAGTTACAAGCTACGGCAAGCTTACGGCGGAGAAAACCTCACCGCTGAGGCAGTGCTGCATTGGCGAATAAACTGCTTGGACTGTTCGGGTTATGGTACGGGCGTGTTGCAGGTTTTGCTGCATGCGTTGACGTTTCAGTCAGACAAGCGTCCTGCGTTTGCATGGATGAAAGCGAAAATTGAGCGGATAATGCCGCGGATTTTTGAGAAGTACGCTGGACCAGACGTGCTGGCGCTACTGGAAAGAGCGGATGAGCGAACCATCAGGCAGTTTGAGCAGGCTATCAAGAACCGCGGCGAAGAAGGCGCGTGGCTGTTTTACAGCGGAAAAGGCGACATACGACCCGTAACGCTTGACCCGAGAGCGCGGTTTGAGTATTACGTTGACCACTTGATTAACCAGTTTTATCTTGGCTGCGAAACGCCTTTGCCGCGGTTGTTCAGCACGCCTGGCTTCACAGAGGCTTCAGCGAAAGCAGCCTTGGAGCTGCAGAACATGCTTATCAAACCGGTTCAGCGTTACGTTAAACGGCAGATTGAACGGGAACTTTTTGATGTAGTGTTGGCGCAGGAGGGCTTGGACTCTACTAAAGCGCAGGTGCGGCTGAATTGGAGTTCGCTTAAAACGTATGAAGCCAACATGGCGGATATTCTTAGGGCAGCTGAACTGGGTTTTATACGCGGGGAGGAGTTTCGGAAGAATGCGGTTAAGCTTGGGTGGGAGCTGTGGGAAAAGCCGCAGCTTGAAGCCGCTGTGGAAGGCGCAAAACAGTGAGTGCTGAGGTTGCGTACGGTAGGTACGACGAGGCGTACAGGGCAATTCACAGTGCGTTAATGAGTCTTACTGCGCCGCCTCCGGGCAGGAAAGTTACGAAGTTGGCGTTTACATGGAATGCTGATGCGACAGCGGCGACTGTGAAGGCATATGATGGCGCGGATTTGCTGTTTACGTTGACGTTCACGTATAGCGCTGGGAACTTGCAGGATGTTACTCGCAGCTAGGAGCGTTCCTGATTGGCTATTACTTATGATGCGGATGCTAACGCGATTACCGTGACAGGCTACACCGCTGAAACTTCTTTAAATACGTCAGCATTATATACTATCCCTATGCCATTTGGAAAAGGGAAACAAAAGGACTTTCATCCTAAAACACAATTTCCAAAAGGGCATCAGACTTGGAATAAAGGATTAACTAAACAAGATTTTCGTATAGCAGAACTTACTCGCAAAGCATCAGAAAGAAGAAACAAGTTCAAGTTAACTGAAAAAGACCTCAGACGAATGTATCTTAAAGAGAAACTTTCAATTAACAAGATTGCCAAACACTACGGTTGCTCTGCTTATAATATTCGGCACTATTTACTCCGTTACAATATCCCTATTCGGAAACGGTATGTTCCTGATGAAGTTCGGATAGCAAGTTCAAAACGGTTAAAAGAACACCCGTTAATGCTTGGTCGTAAGCATAGTAAAGAAAGCAAAGCAAAGATGGCTAACGGTACAATCGCAAGGCTTATGCGAGATGAATTTCCATATCAAAATACACAAATAGAGTTATTGCTCAAGGCAGAACTTGAACATCAAAAGATACCTTTTATTTATCAATACCCAATACGAGATAAAAAAGGCAGATACAGATTTATCCTTGACTTTCTTGTGGAACCTAACATCGTTATAGAAGCAGATGGTGACTATTGGCATAACATTCCGAAATGTAAAGCTAGAGACAACCGAAAAGATGCTTTTTTGAAGGAAAACGGTTACGTTGTCTTTCACTTTACTGAGTCCCAAATTAAAGAATCGCCATCTAAATGTGTGGAGGTGGTTAAAAATCGGTATTACATATAGTGCTGGAACAAATACGATTACCGTAACTGGGTACACATCTGAAGCCCCAGCTACTTTTCACTGATATTTATGACGCGGATGTTGGTGATGGCTGGGGAAAAGTTATGCGGCAGGGCACGGTTCAGTTTTTGTTTTCTGCGAAATTGGTAATTGGTGATGGAAGTACAGAAACATATTTTGGAGATTCTGACAAGCAGGTAGTTTTGAATAGCGGCGTTATGACAGGAGCTAACCAAAATTTCATTACCGTTAAAACAAACGCAACTGCAACTTTCGGCATATTGCATGGCGCAACTACAAAAGTCACTTATGGCGGCTGTAGTTTCTACTCGTTGGAAGCAACTTATGCACATTACTTGATTTATTCCAATTCGTCAACAGGCGGAATTGGCTGTTTATATTCATGCTATTTCAGTGGAACATATATCTACACCACTGTCTGTTTAGCTAAATCTGGCGGGTGCCGAATCTGGAACTGCCTATTTGCTCACAATTGCTACCCGATTTATTCCGCTGCTGATGTGGATTATTACCGCGTAACCGTCCAAAATAGCATATATGGCCTGCGTGAGGACAACGGCGTTTTCGAAAATATTACTCTGCAGAAATGTGGCAATTCGATTTCGCTGTATACCTCTGGTAGTCGAACTGTTAAAAATCTCCAAATTATACGTGAAACATACATTGTTGTTTGTTGGAGTATCACTGTTGACTCGTATCTAATTAACGCTGAAAGTTCCCTGTGGCATTTTAACTGGCAAGGCACAAGTACAGGCAAAGTTTACCGCCAGTACGAGTTTGACTTAACCGTCACCGACCAAGCGGGCGCAGCAATTCAAAACGCAGCTGTCACTCTGAAAGATAAAAACGGCAACACAGTCTTCAGCGTAGCCACTGACGCGGCAGGCGCAATCGCCACGCAAACCGTAACTCGAGGCTACTATGATCAGGCACATGGCGACGCACTTCAAGACAGCAGCCCACACACGTTAGCAATAACCAAAGCAGGCTTCCAGACTTACGTCAAAAAGTTCACATTAACCGAAAAAACCAAGTGGGAACTCAAGCTTGCCCATGCAGTGCCTGTGTTTAGCGGCTTGGGGCAACCAATTTTGAACTTGAAACCAGCAGAGCCTGAGAACACGGTTGTTTTGCCGCTTTAAACGGTTACCACGTGCATTGCAGGCGTTGGTATGTACGTGGTGATTCTGCTGAGGCAAAGAACAGGCCAAGTATGAACTTTTAAAGAAAACAACGCCGTTTCACCTCTTAGGAGACTGGACAGCGATACCCACAGAATGAGCAGACAAGTCTTAAATTTGAAAAGCGATTATAGACGTGTGGGGCGCGGGCACGCTGAAAAAACAAGTAGTTTGGGCATTTGCATGCGTTTTCTTAAGTGTGTTAATTGTAGTAGGTTTCGGTGCAACAGCGGTTTCAGGCTGGAGCAACGGCGGCTACAGCGCAGACCCATCTAATCCAGATTATGGCACGCATGACTGGATAGCGGAGCACGCGTTGGATTGGCTGCCGCAAGAGACAAAGCAGTTCCTGTTGGACAACAAAGCCAGTTACCTGTACGGCACTGAACTGCCAGATAATAATCAAGCGCCAGACGGCATAGGCGACACCACTAAGCATCACGTTTACTTTTTAGCGGACGGCTCAGTGCAGGATGACGCGTCGGCGGACAGAGCCCGAGACGAATACCTCAAAGCAGTTGACTTTTACAGAGATGGAAACTTGGGCGAAGCCGCGAAGCAGTTGGGCATTGTAACGCATTATATTGCGGATATGGCGGTTTTCGGGCACGTTATGGGCGCATCGACGGCGTGGGGCGCTGAAACACATCACAGTGACTATGAAAACTACGTGCTGGCGAGAACAACAAGCTACGTCAGCAGCGATTTTGACGCTTTCCTGGTGTTTGACGGAACTTTAAGCGCAGTTTCGGCTTATGACGCCGCGGTAACGCTTGCCAACGACACGACTTTTGATGGGACTGGCGGTTTAACGTGCGTTTGGATGGATGAGCATTACAACTGGAACGATGTGACGTTTAAGAACCGCTGTGGCGAATCGCTGAACCTTGCGGTAAACCTAATTACGGATATGCTGTATTCCTTTCACGCTGAAGTCGTTCCAGAGTTTCCAGCATGGAGCATACTACCGCTGCTCATGGTGGCAACGCTATTTGTCATAGCCGTGAAAAAGAAAATGTGGAAACAACCTCACGCCATAACAGTCTAATGCAATTAGCTTAGATAAAAATGCCTTTATAGTACTCTTTTTTTGAGAAATAGGATTCAATTATGCCGTTTTATCGCGAAAATTGTTTAAATCAGGCTTATTCGCCTTTTCTGCATGCGAGGTTGACGCTGATTGGCGAATGTTTCCCTAAGCGACGTGCGTGACGCAATTAATGTTAGCGCCGCGGATGTTCCAGATGTTAAGCTTCAGAAAATGGTTAAACGCGCCGAAGTAACGCTGAGCCTTGAGCTTGGCAGAGAAATAGACTACGGCGCTTGTAGTGAGGCGGAGAAAGAGTTCATCACGCTGCTGGCTGCGGTTTACGCGGTTTGCTATTTGACAGGCGGCTCCGCCGTGGGCTTAAGCTTCAGTGTGGGCGACCAAAACGTCAGCGTCGCGGACAAGGCACCGCCCTTAAGCGTGCTTCAGCAGGAGCTTGAACGCATATTGAACGGGTTAAAGCAGCCCGT
>CAZDLK010000003.1:0-89435 GCA_964506435.1 uncultured Candidatus Bathyarchaeia archaeon
TATCATTTTTCGTATCGCAAATACGAATTGCAGAATGCATTTATTAGCCTTTTGTCTCAAAAGAGAATTACTGCACTTAGAGGGAAAAGAATAACACTGCCCTACGTGTAAGTAACTTGAGATGTAGACCCGTGTCGCCGCACAAGAGCGTGTTCAAAGACGAGGCAAAACTCGACATTAACTTTGTTCCCAGCAAGCTGCCTCACCGCGAGAAGGAACACCGCTTGCTGATGGAATTCTTCGATTTCCTGCTGCATTTTCCAGACAAAATGACCCAGCGGGTGATCATAACAGGCGATGTCGGCACGGGAAAAACCGCGCTTGCCCAAAGGTTCGGCGCAGACATTACATTGGAAGCTAACAAGGCAGGCGTGAAACTGCGGTACGTGCACGTTAACTGCCGTGAATACCGCGGTAAACTGCTACTTATACTGCAGCAGGCAATTATGGTTTTTCACCCGACGTTTCCGAAGCGCGGCTACTCTGCAGAAGAAGTTCTCAGCACGCTCATGCAGACTCTGGACGAGGAAAACGCGCACTTGGTGCTAACGTTGGATGAGTTTGACACGCTTATTGAACGAGAAGGCGCTGAAGCAGTGTATAAGCTAACGCGATTACAGGAAATGACACATGGAAAGCCTCAGCGAATCTCGCTCATATGCATTCTGCGAGACTTGACGTCAACTGAGAGGTTAGACGCCAGTGCAAGAAGCACGCTGCAACGCAACATAATTCGTCTCGAAAAATACTCATGCGAACAGCTAACAGACATACTGAACGACCGTGTTCAGATGGCGTTTAAGCCTTCAACGGTTCCCGAAGACGTTATCAGCATGGTGGCTGAGTTGGCTGTTTCGGAAAGCGGCAACGCCCGCTTCGCTATTGAATTGTTGTGGCGGGCTGGAAAATACGCTGACACGGATAACTTGGGCGAAGTTGAGCCTGAGTGCCTGCGAAAGGCGGTTTCAAGCATTATCCCAACTTTGCGCAAAAGCGAGTTGGCTTCTTTGGGGCTTCATGAGAAACTGTTTTTGCTTGGTGTAGCACGGCTTTTCAAGGAGAACCAGAAGGCTTACGCTTCGCTGGCGGAAGTTGAGAAGGCTTACGCTGTGGTGTGCGAGGAGTTTGAGGAGCAGCCGCATAGTCACACACAGTTGTGGAAGCATGCGCAGTTTCTTTCCGCGTTAGGCATATTGAAAACTGAGGTGTCTTCGACTGGCACGCGTGGGCGGTCAACGCGGATTTCTTTGCCTTCGATTCCCGCGGCAGAGTTGGAGAAAGTATTAAGTGCTGCTCTGGAAGAATGAAGCAAAGGAGCGCGAGCGTTATGGATGTGGAAGCAGTTTTTTCTTCGAAGCCTAGGATGAAAATTTTGAAGCTTATTTCACGGTTAGGCGCGCTTAACGTTTCGGACATCGCGAGGCGGATAAACTTGAATTACACGGCAACAAAACAGCATTTGGAGCTGTTGGAGGCTGAAGGCGTACTCCAGCAGAGGGCGTATGGAAGAATTCGCATTTACAAGTTTAACGAAGCGTCGCCTAAGGCTAAGGCTGTGCAAAATCTTATAGAGGTTTGGGAACAGGTAAATAACCCGTAAGCGTTATCGTGTATGTGGAGGGAAACTGTGTGGCGATGGTTGATGTGTCTGGCAAAGCGGAAATCTTTCGGGAAGCCACCGCAACAGGCGCAATTAAGCTGAAGCCTGAAACAGTAAACTTGATTAAAGCAGGGAAAATAGCGAAGGGCGACCCCTTGTACACAGCGAAGATTGCAGGCGTCCTTGCTGCTAAAAAAACAAGCAGTTTGGTGCCTCTTTGCCACCCGTTGCCCTTGACAAACGTGGAAGTTAAAGCTGAAATCGCGGGTGAAGACAGCGTTGAAGTGTCAGCCACCGTTAAAGCTAAGGCGCAGACAGGCGTGGAAATGGAAGCGCTGGTTGCAGTTTCCGCGGGTTTGCTTACGGTCTGGGACATGGTGAAACAGTACGAAAAAGACGCTGACGGGCAGTATCCTACCACGGCAATTCAGAATATCCACGTTGTGAAAAAAGTAAAGAGAGCGTGACGGCGTGAGCGAGAGCACGAAGAAGCACAAGGCTACAGCGCCTAAACAGCTGAACTTCGCAGTTTTCGTGTGCAGCACATCGCGATACCAGCAAATGCAGAAAAACGCAATGATAGAGCCCGATGTTTCAGGTGACCTAATTGAGTCACTGGTGAAAAACGCGGGGCACAAAGTTCTGTTCAAGAAAATAATCGCAGACGATAAAACTCAAATTCAAGATGCAGCGGTGGATGTTTTGGGTTCTGCGGTTGTGGATGTGGCGATTTTCTGCGGTGGCACAGGCATTGCGCCGACTGACATCACCATAGAAACTGTGCAGCCTTTTTTGGAGAAGACTTTGCCTGGCTTCGGCGAAATCTTTAGGCGCATAAGCTACGACAAAGTGGGCTCCGCAGTGGTTTTATCCCGCGCTGTCGCAGGCGTAGCGAAAGGCAAAGCATTGTTTTGTATTCCAGGTTCCCCTAACGCTGTGCGCGTTGCAGTAGAAATGCTTATTTTACCCGAGACGTCTCACATCGTTAAGCACGCGCGTGAATAACGATGGTTTTAACTGACAATTGCGGTAGACAGCTTCTGAACTTGCGGATATCGGTGACTCCGCGCTGCAACTTGCGATGTGATTATTGTCATAAGGAAGGTGAAGAAGTCACTTCATGCTCAAAAGGCATAGCGGGAGAAATGAGCGTTGACGAAATCGTGCGCGTCGCAAAAATAGCCGTCAGTTTGGGCATTGCGAGGATTAAGCTGACAGGCGGAGAACCGCTTATACGGAAGGACATTTTGGAAATCGTCAAAGCAATCGCCGCGATACCTGACTTAAAAGATTTGTCAATGACCACTAACGGCGCGATGCTTGGCGCAATGGCTAAAGAATTATATGCGGGCGGGTTAAAGCGTGTGAACATCAGTTTGCCGACTTTGAACGCTGAAGCATATGATAAGCTTACTGGTGGGAAACTGGAAAACGTTTTAGATGGCGTTAAAGCTGCTGTTGCCGCGGGGTTCTGCCCAGTCAAACTCAACATGGTTATTTTGAGAGGTATAAACGTTGATGCAGTTCAAGAGATGATGGATTTCGCGCGGCAAACGGGCACGGTGCTGCAGCTTATTGAGCTTGACCCGATAAACGTTAACGACGCTTATTTTGCAGCGTACCACAAGTTCTTAACTGAGCAGGAAGAAATGCTGAAGCAAAAAGCTCTGAAAGTTGAAAACAGATACTTCATGCATAACCGCCGCATCTACCATCTTCCCGATGTGACAGTGGAAGTTGTGCATCCGACAGAAAACGGCGAATTCTGCGCCCACTGCACTAGGTTGCGAGTAACCAGCGACGGCAAACTTAAAACATGCCTGATGAAAAACGACAACCTCATCGACATCTTAACGCCCATGCGAAAAGGCGCAAGCGACGAAGAAATAACAGAGCTTTTTGTACGTGCAAACAAGCAAAGAGAACCCTACAACAAGACTGAATAAGCTTGCTGTGAAAAGGCTGGTTCAGTCTTTGTAATAGTTTAGATGAGGGGTGCAGAGTGCCCCTTAGCAGTTTAAGTTTGTATTGTTGTTGCTTGATTCCATAAACTTTCAAAGTAGCCCTGCGCTAGCTGCACCAAGAATTTATTGTTTGACCATATTGTTTGTCCAAAGGTATCTAAAATCCACAAATGCATTTCTTTATCGTCAGCTATCTGGAGTTTGATTGAGTTGAATGGCTGAACATACCTGATTTCATAGTTAGGATGCTTCTTTAAGAAACCCGTAATTTCTGATAACGTTTTTTTGTTTTCGGGTTTATCAATGATTACTTGGTATTTTACGCCTCTTTCTATTGCCTTCGTATAAGCTTCAATATCATTGAAATTTGTGCGCCGCATAAAACTCCATGGGCAAATCGCTTTGTGATTTTTTTGAGTTCTCTTTATTGCTTCTTTTGTGACAGCGTAGATTTTTTCTTTTCCAGAAAACAAAACAATATCTGTTTCTTCTTTTTGGATCTGTGGTGTCCCATTTTTTTCTTTGTACCTTTTTAGTAATCTTGTGGTTTTGGCTCTTGCTTCTGTGATTTGCTGCCTTTTGCGTTCAAGCAAAATGTAAAGCCCTTGCTGTATTGGCGTAGCTCTGTACTTGTTTGGCGTTGATATGATTTTTTCTACCAAGCCTAGATTCTGGAGACTGAGTATTATTTTGTAGACATGTTGCCGAGGTGTTTCTGAAGCCCGTGCGACTGCCCTAATTGTGGACGTTCCTATGCAGACAAGGGCGAGGTAAACTTTTGCTTGTCCATTAGTTAGCCCTAACGAAGTGAGTGCTTCAATGTCCTCCTCTCGGCTGGTCAATGTTTCTCTCCTCGTAGATAAGCCATTATAGTGCCCTCAATGTCTGGCTTCAATATTTTTTTGTAGCTTTTTAAAATTTTCCAAAATATGCGTTATGGTGTTACAAAATTGCACATTTTTAGGTTTTATGGGCGAAAATGTCCTGTCAGTCCACCTAGGATATTCCAATACTTAAATGATTTGAACTATGCCTCAAATATCAAAGTTTAAGGAGAGAAGAAAAATACATGAAGTTTGCTAAAAACAGAACAACTATTGCTATTGCTGTGTTTCTGATGTTGACTATTGCTGTACCTTTTGTCACTATACAAGCTGCTGATGCCGCCACTGCCAACACGAGAGCAACGTACGCTTTCTGCGGTGTTGTACCTAACCCAACAGGCGTCGGCCAGCAAGTAACGCTCCACGTTGGAATCACACACCAGACATCATGGCCACAAGCAGGCTGGGTTGACTTATCAGTTACAGTAACAAAGCCTGACAACAACACTGAAACAATTACGAACATTGACACTGACACAACAGGAGGAACAGGCGTCTCTTACACGCCCACCATGACTGGAACATACTATTTCCAGACACACTTCCCTGAACAGGTATTAGTTTATGCCTGCGGTGGTACTCCCGCCGATACTACAATGCTGGCTAGCGACAGCGAAAAAACTGCCCTTACCGTGACGGATGAGCCAGTAGAATACTATCCAGGAATGCCGCTTCCAGCCGAGTATTGGACTCGCCCAATAGATTCGCAGCTGAGAGAATGGTCATCAATCGCAGGAAACTGGCTAGCACCAGTAACTGGTTTGTCATCGGCAACCAACAACAGAATTGCCCTTTCCAATGATGCACCAGAGACCGCTCATGTTCTCTGGGCAAGGAACGATTTAGGCGGCAGCGGTTCTGGTTTAGTCGGAGGCGAACAATACGACGACCACGGCTACTACACGGGAGATGCCTACGAAGGCAAATTTGGCGGAGCTATAATAATCTCCGGTGTCCTCTACTACAATAGAGACTTGAACTATCTTTTTGGAGGCGGCATCACACAGGACGTTGTTGCAGTGGACCTGCATACCGGCAAAGAACTGTGGGTTAAGAACTGGAACAATACTCGTCTAGCGTTTGGTCAAATACTATATTGGGAGTCTCCAAACGGTCACGGAGCCTACTCTTACTTGTGGGCAACTTCTGGCACTACATGGAATGCTTTTGATCCTTTAACTGGCGATTGGGTATACGGAATGACAAACGTACCTGGCGGCACTAACTATTATGGTCCAAACGGTGAAATCTTGAAGTACTCAATTTCTAATGGCCGATTACTCCGCTGGAACTCAACGTGGGCAATGAAGTGGGATGATACGCGAACAGTTTATTCACCATACAGTTGGCTTGCAGGGCACGCAAACCTTATGGGCACTACGAAGGATGCATCAGGCGGATATGACATTAACGTGACTGTGCCAGAAGGCTTACCTGGAAGTGTTCAAGTAGCCTTCGTCGATGACAGAATAATCGGCGCGTCCATAGGAGCCAAACAAACCACCGTGTGGGGCATCAACCTGAAACGAGGACAAGAAGGCACGTTGCTGTTCAATACAACATGGAATAATCCTAGCGCATGGATCACAGGCAACCAAACCATAAGCTGGGAAGCGTTTTCCCCAGACTCACTCGTTGGAACCATGTGGAGCAAAGAACTGAGACAACACTACGGCGTCAGTCTCGAAACAGGACAGCTAATTTGGGGACCAACTGCATCGCAGGACTATAGGGACCAGTTCTACCAAACAGGATCCGCAATCGCTTATGGCAATCTCTACGCTAGCGGAATAGGCGGAACATTATACTGTTACGATGTCAAGACAGGCAAACTCACGTGGAACTACAGCGCAACGGATACCTATGTCGAATTCAAAATAAGCCCTGATTGGTGGCTATACGTAGCATTCGTTAGTGACGGAAAAGTCTACGCTGGTCACTACGAGCACTCTTCTGGCGATCCTAAACCGCGCGGTGCACCCTTCTTATGCCTTAACGCTACAACTGGCGACGTAATATGGGAAATAGACGGTGCTTTCCGTCAAACCATGTGGGGTGACCCAGCAATCATCGGTGACAGCATAATAGCAACAATGGACACATATGACCAGCAAATATACGCCATAGGTAAAGGACCAAGCGCCACAACAGTTACAGCACCAGACAGCGGCATACCATTCGGCTCATCGATTATGATTCGCGGCACAGTGACTGACGTTTCTCCTGGCACAAACAGTGATGCCTTGACTATGCGTTTTCCGAACGGCGTCCCAGCAGTTTCTGACGAGAGCATGAGCGACTGGATGCTGTACGTGTACAAGCAGTTCCAGCAACCAGCAAGCGCCACAGGTGTTGAAGTATCGTTAGACGTCGTGGATGAAAACGGCAACTACAGGAATATTGGCACAGCTACAAGTGACGCAAGCGGCGTCTTCAGTTACGCGTGGAAACCCGACATCCCAGGCACGTACACAGTTTACGCTACGTTCGCCGGCTCTAAAGCCTATTACGGCTCATACGCCGAGACATCGTTCGTTGTAGACGAAGCCCCTGCTGCTACGCCAGAGCCTACGCCTGTTGCGCAAGCTCCAGTGGAAACATACTTTGCAATTTCAACAATCGCCATAATCGTCGCAATCGCCATTGTTGGCGTTCTGATACTTAGGAAGCGACCATAAACATGCAAGAAAACCAAAACTTCACTTTCCCCTTTTTTAGGGTAAACACAAAAAACTTCCAATTCAAAACAAAAGAAGAAAGGGCTGAAAAGGTTCCGGGCAGAAAACGATGGTTTCATCGTTACCGCATTTTCCCTTTTCTCCTTGATTCTATGCGCTGCCCGGAGCCTCAGCAAACCCTACAATATAGGTCTCTCTGCAGAAGAGCGACTTGTAGTGTACCAAGAGGAACTCGAAGCCGATTTATTTGCTATCAACGTCTACATGATAGCCAACAGATTCGCAGACAGCTTGTTTGCATATTAAATAATTATAGTTAAATTTACATTAATTTACGATAATAAACATAACCATAATATAATTCAAGACAATAATGAGGCAAAAAAGGCACAAAATTAATACCAATACGTATAATAAGAAAATGGCGCGTATAAGACACCATAAAGTGGGCTGAACGTTGAGAAATGATGACGAAATAGACACAATAATTCTAAAAAATCTCCTAAAAGATGGACGAAAAAGCTTCACAACAATCGCCAAAGAGTGCGGCACCACAAAAGACGTCATCTGGAAACATTACCGAAAAATGGAGAAAACGGGCATAATAGTTGGCGCCACAATCCAATTTAACTATGCAAGTTTTGGCTATGGCGCCATAGTAAACTTGCTCCTGAACGTCGCATCTCAAAACGTCAAAGCTGTTCTCGAAAACCTAAACAAAATACCCGGCATCCTAGTGACGCGCCATTACCTTTCTCCATACAACATCGGAGTCATCACATTAGTACAAACCTTCAGGGATTTTGATCAAATAAAAGAAAGAATAAGAAAAGAAAACCCAATAATTGATTTAAAAACTCACATCTGGATAGACGTAAAAAACACACCAGAAAACATCATATCAGCTACTTCCGAAAACAAAACTGACAAAAATGACGAAACATCTCAAACAGATAACAGCTCACCTAACAGCAGCGTTAAGCTTGATGAAATAGACATGCAAATAGTTGAAAAACTAACCAAAAACGGTCGAGCCTCTTTTAGAAAAATAGCCCAAGAAATCGGAATATCACCTGGAAACGTATCCAGAAGATACGAAGAACTCAGAAAAAATAATTATCTAAAAGTATCCATTCAGGTCAACCCTGCCAAATTAGGCTATAACACAGTGTTACATTTCGCGATACGTTTCACAGAACAAACCAGAATGGAGCCTATAGTTAAAAAGTTAACTAAAACTCTGGGCGTAACGTATGTTGTTAAAATGAGCGGAGATTGCGACTTATTGGTTGCGGTATTAGTAAGAGATGTCGCTGACACATTTGCGTTTTATGACGAACTCTTAAAAATTCAAAACATCGGAAAAATCGAAGTAATGGCTTTGCCCTACATCCTTTCCCCTTGGCCCGGTCCACAGCAGTACATATCGACATTCTGACAGAGCAAAGAAAGGAACGGCAAGAAAACTTTATTCTTCGACAAATGCGAGCACTGCAATAGTAAGGCACAACCAACATATTTGGAGCCTAATAGTGGTTCATTGCAGTAACCTATAGGGGGTAGGTCCGCAGTGTTGCCTGCCGTCTCTTTATATAAGGGGGTATAAGCCTTCTCCACGCGCTAGCACAGCAAGCATTTTTTGCAGTTGCTAAGGTTGCGGTTTTTTATGACGCCGATAAAGAATGAAAACGTGCCCTCTAACCTCAACTAAAGCTGCTCCAGCCCCCTCAGCGGCTTTCACAGCTATAGTTTGAGCCGTATTCTCCTGCTGCAACGCGCTAGGCAGTATTCGGATTTTCACCATCTTCTGCTTGCTCAACTGATTCTCAATCTCACGCGACAACGAAGGCGTTAACCCTTCTTTGCCAACCCATACAGTAGGCTTCTCATCCTTCAACTTAAATCGAACATGACGTTTCATCCGAGTAGTAATCTTGCTCAATTTTCACTCATATTCTCCTTTTTCTTTCTCAACATCACACGCGTTTGGTGACCGCATGTAAGACACGTAATCACCAAATGAGGCTCTCTCCGCTGCTTAACTCGCACACGGCAATTTTCTCCAGACACAAGCAGCGCATTGCAGTTTCTGCAGATTCGGCGCCTGTATTCAGGCGGCATGCGTATTTTGGCAGCCATAGCGATTTTCCTTGCAGTTGCCACGTAGCGGCTGGCGAGTTGAGGATTTTCCCTGCGAATCGTTTCAGCTTGCTGGAACAGGATTTGTATGCGCTGTTTAGCTATTTGCTTTGTGGTGGAATCCATGTTTAAAGTTTCGCTTCCTAAATGCAAAGCAGGTGTTCAGTAATTTAAAAGGAATCCTTTGTTCATAACAGTTTTGTTGATGAGTAGAGTTGCCGTGATTTTGAATTTTAAATTCAACTGCTTTTTAGGGCATTTTTTTGTTTCTCAAGTTTGTGAAGCAGCGTCTCTTAGAAACTTGCGCCGCCACCTAAGCTGAACGTGAACTCTCTGCACTAAGTCCTTTTTCTCCATAGCCGCGAGGCTGCGGTGAATCGAGTTGTACTCTTTCGTTTTGTAATCTACCAGCTTGCCGAAAACGACTTCTGCGAGTTCTTTTGTCGTCATTTCAGGCTTGACTTCTAAAATTTCCAGAATCTTCCGTTGATTTTTTGAAAGACGTCGCATCTCCCCTCTCCCAGAGAGAGTTAGCAACAGTTATTTATATAATCAATGCTTAGAAAATCGAGGCTGTTATTGTGTCGCCTCCGTTTTTCTGCAGATCCTGTCCCTTTATGTTTTTTTGATAGCGTGTGTTAATTATTTTTGGGGTGGGGGTTTTGTTTATATGATTTGTTTATAGTGTGGTGGTTGTGTGGTTAAGGTGTTTAAGGGGTTTAGGTTTGGTTCTGAGTTGTATGGTGGTTTTAAGCGGTTGGCTTCTGCGGGTGGTTTTACGGTGACTGGGGCGTTTGAGCGGTTTATGGAGTTGTGTGTTGATGGTGGGGTTTTGGTTTTTCCTGAGAAGGGTGTGGAGGGTTTTGAGGCTGAAGCGCGGGTGTTTGTGGATTGGCTGCGTAAGGGTAAGCGTTTTTACCGTGGGGAAGGAGGTGAAGAGGTGAATATTTCCGGGCGGTTAGTTTGGCTGTTAACTCGTGTGCATGATGTGAAATTGAGAGGCGAGATGGAGGAGCGGTTGAAAAAATCTGTTCCAGAGGAGTAACGGAGACATTGAAGGCTTTTGTGTGGGACGCTTCTGGTTATCTGGGGACTATGACGAGGAATGGTTCGGGTTCTGCTTCTTTGCTTGCGTAACATGCCAGAGCTAAGGCGTAGAGTTGGTCGTCATATCTGCCTTTTGGGTGACGGAATTTTAGGTGGATTCGTTCTTGTGCCGTGTTAGGCTTCAAGTACTCGTATTGTTGCTCGTTAATTTGGGCTATCAGCTGCTTGTCCGGTCCGTGGATTAGCAGTTGCTTTTTTTCCATGAGCAATTTTAGATAGTTCAGCATGTTCTCTTTTTCGACATCGGTGAAGAATACACCCTTGATGTTGGAGATTTCTATGTCTTCCAGTTCGTCAACTACGGCGTCGCCTATGCCTGTTTTGTCCACGTACATGCCGTCAAGGTTGAAGGCTTGGTGGGTTTTGGCGGCGTAGGCGATGACTTCGGGGTAGGGTGTGCTGAGCGGAAACTGGCGTTTGTGGATGAGGCGGACGTGGTTTTTTTCGGTTAGCTGGACGACTGCGAGTACGCTGTAGTCTATTTGTTTGCCCAAATCTAAGCCTGCGAAGTATCTACCGTGCAGGTGTTGCGGGTTTAGGTGTTCTATGTCTTTGATGTATTGGTCTGGCGAGGTTGGGTTGTCAAGTTCTGGATCTATGCATGCTGCAATCAGGTCCATGGGGAAGAACGTTTGGGTTGACTCAATCCATAGAGCTTCGACTTCTCTTTGCCATTCCTCTTTAGTCATCATTTCTCGCCATTCGACCAGTTGCGTTTTGCTCACGAGTGGGCTGGAGTCGCTTGGATAATGGTGTATTGAGTAACGTTGTGTGTCCAGGAATGCTTTGCGGAAGACATGGTCGAAAGCCATTGGCGTTCCGCTCATTACCAGGGCTGCGTCTGGCTTTGTAAGCATCATCATTATTTCGCTGGTGACCATTTCGCTTGGGATTATGCTTGCTTCGTCTAGGAATATGTAGTCTGGGTGGTATCCTCTGAGTTTATCCGGGGAGCAGGGCAACGCCACAAGCTTCCCATCCAACGCCGGTTTAAGCTTGATTATTGTGCGCGTGGTTCCGGGATGCTGAAGCATTTCACGCATGAGAGGGTTTGCTCTGATGGTGGAGATGCAGTAGTCAAACATAATCATGCTTTGGCGCTAGATTATTTTCAAGTTTAGTTTTGCATGTAAGGGTTAATTTTCATGTTTATTTTTCTTTTAGGGAGATTTAGGAATCTTTCTCGACTTATTCCTGCTTCTCTCAGTATGGTTCGTATAAGCCCAGGTTTAATGTCTTTTGCAGAATGCACCGTTATTACTATTCGGGTTTTTCTACTGTCTATTCAATAGTGGCGTGAGAGTCTTTCTGGCAAATAATTTTGAAGCCTTCTTTCTAAGATTTTAACTATCTTGTTCGGACCTATCGATGGAAGGATAAATATTATCCTATAATCTCCATCCACGAGCTACACAGAAGAAATGGTGTCGGTCTATCAGAAAACGGTCTATTTTTCAACTAACAGTTCGGCGAGTATGTTAAACATTAAACGCCTTTTCACATCAACTGTCGCTCCATCATCCGATGAGAATTGATGCATTATATTAGAACTTGACCATACAGCTGATTATAGGATGATTGTTGAAGTTCAAAAATAAGTTTAGCATACAATAAAACTTGGATTTCTTTGACAAGCATGTACCTTGGCGCTATTTGGGCATATTTCTAGTAGTTGGATTATCAAAAATGAGGATTTCTATTCTAATGGTTTAAAAGGTCCAAATGGGTGTGCGTGCGTTGCTAAGCTTCAATTACTTCTCTGTATTTTTGAACTAAAAATTCAATATTATTGTCTAAATTAAATTCGTTTTTTGCGCGTTCAAACCCTTTTTCAGAGAACCGTTTCCGTTTTTCATCATTAATAATAAGGTCTGTGATTTTTTGGGAAAGAATAACAGAGTTATTCGGTGGAACAATGAAACCATCTACTTGATCATTTACTACATATGGTAATCCACCCACATTTGTGACTACAACAGCACACTTAGACGCCCAAGCTTCTAATAGTGTTAAGGGTAATCCTTCGGTGAGGCTGGGTAGGACAAAGATGTCTGTCATTGCGTATAGATCGAACAGTAGTTCATCACTGATTTTAGGCCAAAGAAGTACGTGTTTGTCTAATTTGGCGTTTTTTATGGTTTGTTGAAGATTAAGTAAATAATTATGATCGAATGGATAGCCAGTTAGGATGGTAACGTATTTGTCTCTTGTTGTTTTAGGCATTATTTGTAGAGCTTTTAGAAGAATGTGTTGCCCTTTTTGGGGGGAGAATCTTCCAACTTGGGTGATTATTAGTCTGTTTTCAAATCTGTATTTGGCTTTGATTGTGGCTTTATTCTGTTTTTGGAATTTTTGAGGATCAACGCCGTTTGGCATATAATAAAGGTTGTTGGGTGTATAGCCAAACATACTGCTGACGTTTTCGTAGTCTTTTTTTGATACGCAGAAGATTTTGTTTGAATTCAGGAAGTTGTCTTTTACGATTTTTATTTTGAATAGGTAGTTCAGTGGATTGCCTACGGTTGGTTTTTTCCAGAAAAAGCCATGTGTGGTGATTACATAGGGCTTTTTTAGAGCAGGTCTTAGAAATCGACATAATGTGTCGAAAGTGTTGAAGTGCGCGATATCAAATGAAAGAGATTTTAGACATTTTTTCATTGGTATTGAGAATTCTAGGTATTTTAGTTTGTGCAAAGGTGCTCTGCATATCAGAATTGGCCCATTCTGTTCATATGTAATGTTTTTGTCTTTTGATGGTGCTAAGATTGTTACGGTTAACCCTTTCTCTGACAGTTTCTGGGAGATAACTTCAACATATTTTTCAGTTCCGCCATAGGAAACTGGCGGAAAATATTTGGTAACCATCAATATTGACGTCATAAGATTCCCCAAATTTCAATACGGTTCAAGTGATGTTGAGTTTCTAGTGATTTTATCTTAGATTGGATAGAGTTTTTTGAGTAATGGTCCTAAGCGTTGTTTTTTGGAACGTTTTTTTACACACACTAAGTAGCAAGAAAAAATGGGGAAGAACAAGGATAATGGTGCAAAGAGTACTTTCAAAATAGGAATTGAACGCCCATTTATGCAAAATCCGCTACCTACGACTAAATAGTTTCGTGAACGGAAATCTTTGACGCGCCATTTACTTATGTGTGCATCATATTTGTTGAATCCTTCGGGGCCTATTGTACCTTCTCGATAAGGTGAAATGTGAGGTGTACTAACTATGACGGTGTTTTTACTTGTTCGTTCTATCTCATTTAGGACCTTAGTTCCATCGCTTTTTTCTATATGTTCAAGCATTTCTATGGCTAACACGACATCAAAAACATTTTCTCTGAAAGGTAAGAAGGCAGCGTGACAAAGCACGACATCATCGTAGATTTTGTGAGATTTTACTCGCTTTAAGCTTGGAAGAAAGAGGTCTGTACCTATTAGAAGCTCGGGAAGAGTGTTTCCAGTTCCTTTATTAGTTCGATACCAACAGGTTCGGATAAGACTGCCCCATTTACCCCAACCACAACCAACATCTAGAATAGTATAACCATCAATAAGAGGGATAACCAATTGATCAATTTCCAAAGGACTCGACAAAGAAATTCACCTATAGACTTGACTATAAACTGAACACACGAATATAATATAAACTACAAGTAGACTGTGAAATTTTGCTCGAATACACAAGGGCTATACGGGATACGGTACCTCCTGAAACTATTTCATCAAGGTTAAGGAAAAAAACTCTTGAACCATTCCAAGATGGAAACTTCCAGTAGCGACCTAAAACAGTACCATTAATGTCATAAAAATCAAGAGCAATAGTAGCACCATTAGGATCAGCCTTTATTTCCAGAAAATTGTAGGCAGATGAATTGATTGACAAACCTCTACGGGCTATCCACATATCAGTCTTCTCAGAGTCTAATTTCAATAAGGGAACATCACTGTCATTAAGAATTAAGCCATTATGTGGAATCCACTCAGAAAAAGAATTGTCTTCAAAAGTAATTTCTTTTGGCACAATCTCACCAGTTTTTGAGAAAATATCCCATCGAGTAACCCAAGACTCGATTTCGGCAACTGACAGATTTTTAACAGCGTAAACATTTTGATGAACTTGAACCAAAAGAGGTTCTTCGAAAATATCGGGAGAATAGAATGTTCCAATTTCATGACTATTAACAAGAAGAATAGAATAGTCACTCAAAACGTCTTTGGAATAGCTAGGTCTTTCACTCATACTTGATAAAGGTTGACTGAGATTACCTGAAAATAGACTTGCAAGATTGCCCACATAAAGAGATATGTTACTGATGTCGGGTAAAAAGAAATAAGCTGCCCATTGCCAGTAGTGCGGTATTGATTCATTATTTGACCAGCCAGACGGTTTCATTATAAAAATAGTCTGCTGAGAAGAATACTCGTCTTTTATCCATTGAAGCGCTTCTAGTTCTTCAGGAGGCAAAGAATAGGGTGAAAAATAAGAATATGAATTCGTCCGTATCAGCGCGCCATTAAGTAGGACCAAACACAATAAGACTAACGAGAGATATTTAGGTAAAGACATCCATTTAGAATGCGAATTGAAGTGTATTTTCAAGGGAAAAGAATGGGTTTGGACATAAGAACTAACACGTTCTACAATGAAGCTAAAACCAATAGCTGCAAGTATAGGAAATGGGTAATAAAGGACAAATCGATAACTTTCGAGCAAATTGGTCACACAAAGCATACATGATACGCAGGTAAGCCAACTGAGCATTAAAAACGAGAAATAAAATTGCCTTTTTCTTCCATTTTTAATAGAATATAATAAACTAAAGATAGAAATAATTGCGAAAAACAACAAATATGCATTGTCAAGAAATATGCTTGGCCAAGTTTTTTGAAAAGTAGTAACCCATACAACAGGAGAAAGTGACTCAAGAGAAAAGTTACCGCCAAGAATACTTGGAATAAACGCGATTACGGGTTGTTCAAGCCTTCCATAAAGACTAAAATTATAAAGATCGAGTAACAAAACAACAATTGGTACGGGAAGATATATTTTAAGCGTGTTTTTAAGAAGATTTACTCCATTCTTGAAATTATAACTAAAAATTACGGCGTTAAACAAGAACACAATTATTGTTAAAAATATGGCGGTAAAGGCATGTTGAGCACAAATCAACAGAAGTAATGCTAAACAAAAATAGAGAAAGACTTTACGACCGTCAACAAAATAGACAAAATAACAAGTCAAAAACAGCAACAATAATGATAAACTGAGCAGATTCTTGAAAAGGACTGCGGAAGTTGCTAGTGTCTGTAAGGAAACTGCTGTAAAAATAACAGATAATGAAGCAAGTTTTTTACTGTTTGTGCATTTATTAACAAAAATAAATGTGACCAATAAATAAAAGAGTCCAAGCACCAAAGGAGCAAATTTTATCAGTGAATCCCAAGAAATCCCTGCTGCTCTGAATGGAAAGAATAATGAAAAAGTTAAGATTGTTGGCAACAAATTGATTAATCGCCAAGCACCAAGGCGACCAGCACCAAGAGTTACTGTTTCAAGCTGGTATATGTAAATTCTTGCATCGGTACCTATTGGCAAAGCGAACCTAAAATGTTGATATATTTGAATGAATAGTAAGAGACCGACGCCTAAACACAGAAGTAATTTGTAATTGAACGATACTACGTGAGGTTCGTCAGTAACAAAACTTTCTGGTTCTGAAGAACCGTGAACGTGTTTAAGTTGTCTTAGTTTATGGAAAATCCAACAGACGGGTATGCACAAACCAAAGAAGATAATTATCGCCACAAAATAGGGAGCGACCGATTGTATTGAAGTGTCGGCATCTATTAGAAAATGTGTCAGAAAGCTCAGTTGGTATTCTGGATTGGCTTGATAAACAAACGGCTCAACTATTGCTAAAGAAAAGAGTGAAAGAGCCAATATCAGAAGCCCCGTCAAAAACATCAGTAACACATGTGTTCTATTTAGTTTCAACAACTATTACAACCCCCAAATGCAATAAAATAACACTGCTAACAGACCAATATCAAACAGAACTAAACTTCAAGGCTGGAACGTGCTTGGAGTGTTTTTTTGATGTTTTTTATGTTCCAAGTTATTGCTTCTTTCTTGGCTTTGATTAGTTTTGGGTTACTTTTGCTTTTCATGTAACCACTAAAACGCGGAAACAGACGTATAGCAAGTTTCCGAATCGGCGAAATCGCTAATAATAAATCTATTCCAGTTCTTAGCACCAAACAATACGTAAGAGCAAAAAACATATACCGCAAAGGAAAATTCTTTATAATGAACCTAATCTGCGTTCTATTCAAATAGTAATAACCAAGATAGCTAAACTTTCCAACGGTGCTACTGCCTTTATGCCAAAAAACTGCTGAAGGCACATAAACAACTCTGTAACCTGCACGCTTAACTCTCAAACAAAAATCCGCGTCCTCATGATAGATGTAATAATCAGGGTCACACAATCCCACCTTCTTGAGAACATCTCGGGTAGTAAGAATAACACCACAATAATCGACATCCTTCTGAAAATTATACTCACCAGAATCAATCCTATTCTGACCAATAACAGGAGTTTCACCAGTAAAAAAGTTAATTTTTCCTCCAGCCGAATCCAAAATTTTATTCTTCCCATATGAAAAACGTTTTCCACAAACAATCCCAATATCAGGTGAACTATTAATCGCCTTAACCAATTCGCCAAGCCAATTCTTATCCACAACATCATCATTATTCAAATCAAAAACAATCAAATCCCCCTTCGCAACCATAATTCCATAGTTAATAGCCTCGCCAATCCCAATTCGCCCTTTCCGCAACAACTTAACTGTAGGAAATTCTTTTTCAACCATCTCAGGAGCACCATCTTGCGAAGCAGCATCAACAACAATGATTTCATAATTCGAATAGTTAGAACACGCCAAAGACAAAAGGCATTCCCTAAGATGCTCTTTCCCATTATAATTAGAAATTATTATTGAAACCAAATCAGAACCACTCATTCTTCACAAACCCATCAACACACAACTTAAAAAGAACACCATTATCATCTTGGAGAAACCAACAACTGAGAATACAAATCTATCAGAATCTTCTCCATAATAGACCAATTATACTTCTGCTCAAAAGCCAACCTGCCCTCAAGACCAAATCTAGCACAAACCTCAGGATGCTTTTGCAAATAATCAATAGCACGTCGTATAGCATTCACATCATATTCAACTTGAATGCCAAAAGGAATCTCAACCAAAAAACCTGACAAATTGGTAATAACAGGAACACCCAACAACATAGCTTCATACAACTTATTCGGCGCAGCAACCTTATTTATAGGCAAACTCTGATCATAAAGCACAGGAATAACATCAGCACTCCGTTCGAGTCTAAGCGAGTCATCAAAACTTAACTGACCAACATACCTAAAACACCGAAAAGAACATAAACGCGCAAACAAATCATCATCAATAACACGCCCCGCCACAATGAACAACACGTTGTCCAAAACATTAACAGCTTCCACAACTTCCAACAATCCACGATAGGGGGCAACAGCACCAGCATAAATTACACGAAAAACATTCTCAACTTCACAGTGTGTATTAGCTTCAGAAGAAAAAGAGTGCTTAGGTGGACAATTCATTATGATCCTAGTCTGTTTCAATGCAACACAACTAAAAAAACGTAAACGCTCCTCAGACACCACTACCAAAGCATCAGCTTTAGAGGCAGCATAAAGCTCAATAGGTTTGATAAACGTTCCTAAAAACTCACTTTTGGCCTGAATTAGCAAAGTGAAAGTGTCAAAAACATCAAAAACAATTTTCACATTACGTACAAGAAATCTATAGACTAAACTTGGCAAAACGGTATCTAGATCACAAGCATGAACAAGCGCAGGTTTTAACTGCAACAACTTTGTCAAGCACCAAAGCCAAAAAAGAGGATAATAGAAAACAATAGCAAATGTTCTATAAGGAGCACTAAGATGAAACCTAAAAATACAATAATTACTTGCTTTAGACTCAAAATACTTAAAGTTTCCCTCACGATCCCAAGCCAACACTGCCACGTTAAAACCATAGGACGTAAGAGATCTCACCTCTTTTTCTACACGCGGATCGGATACAACAGGATTGCTTCTAACAAAAACAATCAAAAATAGCACACAACTAGAACCTATATGATTTCACGAATACGTCTCCAGAGAGATGCCGAAAACTAGAATAAGATAGTTTAATGTCAAACTCTTTGAGACACCTAAAAAGTACAATAGGACAACGCTTTTTTGGAAAAATCATGTGACCTATGACACGAACGGGAGTTAATCCAGCACATCTAATAGAGCGATAGACTGTTCTCATAGAATACCAACGTGAATACACGGGAACTTGCAAAGAGCGCTCAAAAAAATTAACAAAGCCAGCAATAGGAAAATAAATCCCAGACATATTAGGGAAATTAGCTACAAAGAAGCCTCCCTTCTTCAGAACCCGACTAACCTCAGCAAGAAACGCAGAACAATTCTTTACATGACTCATCACATTTACAGTTAAACAACCACCAAATGATTCATCAGCAAAGCCTAAATTCAAACCACTCATTAAAAAATATTCCAAAGAATCGTTAGGCTGCAATAGACGTGAATGCTCATGCATGTTACGTGATAAATCAACACAAACAACATCTGCACCACGTTTGGCTAATTCTCGTGTGAACCGTCCAGTGCCAGAGCCAATCTCTAGGATACGTTTGCCAGCACAATTACCTACAAGTTCAAGAACTGCAGACTTTTGAATAGAATCAACGTAGGCACCATGAGAACTTCTAAACCTTGTGTCATCATACACTTTTGCCGCGTCTTCGTAAAATTGCTGAACGGCATCTTCAGTCAACGTTAGTCACTAATTCCAGAAAAAGTAATTGATACTGGCGTCCAACCACATCAGCATCAAAAGCTTTAAGAGAAACAGCAAAGTTGTTACCACTTTTGTAATTGGCTTTATTGCAAACAATAGTTAACAATCCTTTACTTAAAGCATCAACATCTCCGGGTGGAACCAAGAGTCCTGTGTTGCCACATAAAACTTCACGGGTGCCGCCAACATCAGTGGCAATAACAGGAGTCCCAACGCGCATGGCTTCAAGCACAACCAAAGGATAATCAGAGATGCCATTCAAATCAAGAAAAGGAACAACAACCAGATCAACTTCCCTAATCAAATTTAGCATATCATCCACGAAACCCAACCAAACAACCCTATCCGCCAAACCAGTCTTTACTAACATATGGTGCAGACTGCTTTTTCTTTCCAAAAAATTTCTGTGAACCAACTCGGTTGTAACAATTAACTTCAATTTAGGAAGCGCTTTCGCCACCTCGATAAACGCTTTTAACAAAACATCAATTCCCTTGTTATGCTTCAAATTACCAACAAACAACAAAATTGAATCATTATTACTAAAACCCAGATTACATAGGGACAGCGCCTTAGAAGTTGTCTCTTTTGGATAAGAAGGAACAACTGGCGGAATCAACACAACTTTCTGATTGGAGACCATAGCAGACAACAAAGAAGTGTAAACATTTTTTGAAATTGCCACAAACCTGTCAGGAGCAAACAAGCACAATTTAGACGCTGAAAACCCAAAAAACTTGTTCAAGAAAATGCTCTTTGAGTGAGACTCACAATACTGGGTGTGCACAACAGGAATCCTCAAAAGTTTTCCAACAATACTTGGAACAATACAAAGTATGATACTTCCAGAATGGCTGTTTATCACTTCAATCTTGTTTTGCTTACAGAACTGCAAAAGACCAAAGAAAGAGATTACCCCATAAAGAAATAAATATGGAAAGGACATGTAACGTCCCGAAATACGCTTATTAACTATTTTTCCCCAATCAAGCATGTAAACTCCCGATGGGCTACCACGAGGAGACGAACTGAAAACAAAAACTTCATCACCCAAATTATGCAAAGCCTGTCCAAGACGAACAGCACTCACGGTAGCACCTCCCACAAAAACTCCTCTCTTAACCCAGCCAATTTCTGAACCAAAGATACAAACCCTCAGCTAAAACCCACACCAAAAACTGGTCAACAAAACGATTCAAACAATCTATACATTCGTTCGCCGATTTTTTCTGATGTTAGGTGTTCTGATACATATTTTTTGCCGTTTTGCCCGAGTTTTGAGCCAGATGATTCGTCTTTATATAGTTGGGTAACTGCTTCCGCTAAGCTGTTTGCATCGTCGGGTTTCACAACGTACCCAGAGTTAGTTAAATTAACATATCTTGCTGGTTCTCCGCTAGAAACACAGATTATAGGTTTTCCATATGCTTGGTACTCGAAAACTTTGGTGGGAAGCCCCAACTCTACAAAAGCCATACCCGCCATGGGAAGCACAAAAGCATCCGCAGAGTCCAACAAGACATCCAACTCATCTTTGGGCAGAAAACGAGATTCCAAAACAACATTACGTAGACCACGCTCACAGATAGCCTCCTTCAACTCCGCAACCTTCTCACCCACACCCCGAATAAAGAAAACAACATCCTCATTCTCACTCAAAAGCTCTGCAGCATCCAAGACCACATCAAAATCGTAGCCCAAACCCAAAACCCCCGAGTACATAACAGTAAACCGATCCTTTAGCTTCTTACCGGCACTCAGAGGTTTAACGCTGTCAACTCCAACCTCCACCACATGTACCTTCTTCGGAGAAATCCCATACTCAGCAACTATACTGCGCTTATAGCCTGAGCTTATAGGCGTAATAGCCGCTGGGACCACGTACGAAAGCCAAGCCAAGAAATCCAGCACTTTTCGCGCAAGCGCAGACTTCACGTAGCCTAACTCGTAAAATACTTCAGGCCACAGATCATCCACATTTCGCACGACAGGCACACGTTTCACAGTGCCATAAATAAAGCTGGGAAAGAAACAGAATAAGTTAGGATTAGCGCCCCAAACCACATCCACCTTGCCCACAAAAGGTAAGGCGAATAAAGAAGAAATAATAAAACACAGGTGCAAAATGATCCGTTTCAATGGGCTGCTGTGCGCCAAAGCAGGAATCCATACACGAAAAACCTTCGCGGCTTCAAATCTTTCAGAGACAACTGCCTTATGCGTGTACTGGCGGGGTACTTTTCCATGGGGGTAATGCGGGAAAGCAGCCACAACAGTAACATCACAGTCCTTACTCAGCAAGCCTTTGACCACATTAGACGCTCTAGTGCTGCCTCCGCCCATGTCAGGCGGAAAATACTGAGCCAAAACCAGAACTTTCATATAGAATAGCCCTACGGCACAGAAAAAACACGTATGATTGTGTAATACGAAAACTTCATGCACTCAGTCCTGCATCTTTATTCTGTGAGTACCAATCAATCGTTTTCTTCAGACCGCCTACAAAACTCGTTTTGGCAACAAAACCAAACTCGCCTCTAGCTTTAGCCACATCAAGACACCTTCGCGGTTGCCCATCGGGTTTTGAATGGTCCCATATAATTTTTCCACTGTATCCTGTAAGATTAGCTATCATATGTACAAGGTCTCTTATCGTGATTTCCATACCCACTCCTAAATTCACCGGGTCTGGTTTGCCATATTTTTCTGCAGCTAAAAGAATCCCTTCAGCTGCATCCTCCACATACAGGAACTCCCGAGAAACGTTGCCAGTACCCCACACCACAACTTCGTTTTTTCCCGCTGATTTTGCATCAACCATTTTCTTGATAAGAGCAGGAATAACATGTGAACTTTCAGGATCAAAATTATCCCTCGGTCCGTACAAGTTAACTGGCAACAAATAAACAACGTTGAAACCATACTGCGCCCTATAAGCCTGAGCTTGGACCAGCAGCATCTTCTTGGCAACACCATAAGGCGCGTTTGTCTCTTCTGGATAACCGTTCCACAAGTTTTCCTCTTTGAAAGGAACGGGCGTGTACTTCGGATAGGCACATATTGTTCCTAAGGCAACAAATTTTTGCACTCCTTCTTGCCTTGCAGCTTCCATCAGCTGAATACCCATTACAGCGTTATCATAGAATAATGTGGCGGGGTATTTCTTGTTAAACCCTATTCCACCAACTTTAGCGGCTAAGTGGATAACAACATCTACGTCTTCAACAGCCTTCACACAATTTTCCCATTTCCTAAGGTCGCTGTCTTCACTTCTAGGAATACGAATCGCCCCAAAGGGCACGTTTCTTTCCTTTACCAACTTCTCAACTATAAAAGACCCTAAAAACCCAGCGCCGCCAGTAACCAGTATCGTCTTATCCGCCCAAAAGTTCAAACTAGTCTACCTTCCACCATCTATCTGGAAACGTTTTTTCTAGAATTTTGTCACCATCTCCGATTGGATCTAAACCCGCGCTGCGCATATCAGCATCCACCATTATTTGCACCAGTTCCTTGAATTTAATCTTCGGATTCCAAGCCAACTTTGCTCTAGCTTTACTTGAATCAGCGATTAACTCGTCAGTCTCAGTAGGTCTGAAATACCGAGGGTCAATCTGCACATATTTCTCGGAGCGTAAACCCACATAAGAGAAAGCTTCTTCAACAAACTCTTTAACCGAATGTGCCTCACCAGTACCCAAGACAAAATCCGCTGCTTGGTCACTTTGTAACACTTTCCACATACCTTCCACATATTCTGGAGCGTATCCCCAATCACGCCTTGCATCAAGGTTCCCAAGATAAAGAACTCTCTGCTCTTTAGCTAGAATGTTCGCTAAAGCACGTGTTATTTTTCTGGTTACAAAAGTTTCGCCTCTTCTAGGAGATTCATGATTGAACAAAACTCCATTACAAGCAAACAAGCTATAACCCTCCCGATAGTTAATCGTTGTCCAAAAAGCATGAACTTTAGCAACTGCGTAAGGACTCCGCGGCTTGAAAGGTGTCTCCTCATTCTGCGGGGGAGGAGAACCCCCAAACATCTCACTACTAGATGCCTGATAAAACTTAACGTTATTCCTACTTCTTCGAATAGTTTCCAGAATCCGTGTAGTGCCCAACGCAGTAACGTTTCCAGTATATTCTGGAATATCAAAACTTACGCGGACATGACTCTGAGCACCCAAATGATAAACTTCATCTGGTTTGATATTATAAAGTAGGTTTGATGTTTGCTCAGCATCTGAAAGGTCCCCATAATGAAGAAAGAACTTGGTCTCAGGCTCATGAGGATCCACATAGATGTGATTTATCCTCGCGGTATTGAAGGTGCTAGCTCTTCTCATTATCCCATGTACTTCGCAGCCTTTTGAAAGCAGGAATTCTGTTAGGTACGAGCCATCTTGCCCAGTTATTCCAGTAATGAGCACCACTTTTTTCATAAAAATCGCCTTAAGATCTTCTGAAGATTTCGCGACATAGTTCTATTTTGCGCCAGTTATTCTTTTAGAAAGTCTCGAGATAGCGTACAGCGTTATAGCTGTTGACAACATAAAAAAGCCGATCAGCACAAAGGCTATGGAAGCCAAGGCAATATTCGTCACTATGCTATGTGTAATGGCGTAAATCTGCAACATCCAGACGCCAAACCCTATTCCTGCAAACAGGAATACCAAGCTGGGAATACCTAGAACCGTTAATGGCCTTTCCTCTATAATAAGCCGAACAATAGACGTAATAACGCCTATTCCGTGCTTTATAGGATTCTCTGTTGAGGTGGCTACTTCACCATCATCGTACGTGCAGGAAGCGGGCACTTCACAAATCTTCAAATTGTGTGTATTAGCTTCAAAAAGTATCTCGACGCTGGCACCCATGCCAACCTCAACAAGGCTGAGACACTTCAAAGCTTTACGGTTGTAGGCTCTAAATCCGCTTTGAGCGTCGCTGACGTGTTTCTTCGAGCGCCCATTAACAAGTTTGGCTATCAATTTGGCGCCAAGCTGCCGGTATGCGGGCATCTCCGAGGTGCCGTTGGCATCAACAAAGCGGCTGCCGATTACCACATCTGCTGTGCGTCTAATAATCGGTTTCACAACGGTGGGAATCTCGCGTGGATCATGTTGTCCGTCAGCGTCCAACGTAACCAAAACATCAGCGTTAAGCTTCATAGCCCGTTTAAACAGGCTTTGAAGGGCAGCGCCATAACCCATGTTGCATTCGTGTCTTATCACTTCAGCGCCAAGCTTTTTAGCTATTTCCGCTGTCATGTCGCTAGAACCGTCATCACAGACTATTACTTCATCAGCGTACTTCTGCGTCTGCAAAATCACCTTCGCTATAGTCATTTCCTCGTCGTACGCAGGTATAGCTGCAACGACAAAGGGTTTGCTCTTCAATGATTCATCAACTTTGCTACTTAGCTCAACTCTTACGTCTTCAGAAAAAGTATCTTGTGCTAGTAAACTCTTGTTATCAGTCAACATCATGGAAAACCGTTATCTGTTTCTTCTTTAGAAAATTTAAGCTTTATGTAAGTCGTAATCTGGAATACAAAACGCCTCAACAACCGTTATCTAAATTCGCTGCAGATAATGCTCGGATTTTGGTCAAACGCAACAAAAGGCTGCTAATCCGTCCTTCAAGAAAATACGCGGTTCATATCTTAACATCTTCCTTGCCCTGCTCACATCAGCGTAGCTATGCTTCAAATCGCCCTGTCTAGCACCACGATATTGAGGACTAACTCCTTCAGCTCCAAACATCTGCATGAGCAATTGGGCCAACTGATTGATCGTCGTCGGTGCCCCTGTGCCAATGTTAAATGTTCCAGTTACGGCATCACCACCATCCAAAGCCAGCCTCATCGCCCTAACCACGTCCTCAACACAAACAAAATCCCTCGTCTGCAACCCATCCCCATAAATAACAGGCACCTTCCCACCACGCAGGCGCTCCACAAACCGCGTAATCACTCCGCCATACTGATCAGCCCGCATTCTCAAGCCATACACATTAAACAACCTAAGAACTACAGTTTTCAACCCATGCTCTTCCGCAAATTCGCTACAGCACCGCTCCGCCTCCAGCTTCGACTCAGCATAAGGCGAGATAGGACGCATTGGATGCTTCTCATCAACTGGCAAATATTTTGATTCCCCATAAACCGCACATGTCGACACATGAACAAACCGATTCACGTCACCACGCAAACAGGCCTCCAAGAGGTTCCTAGTTCCACCCACGTTTACATCACGTGTAACTTCCGGATTCTTCACCGAGTAAGGCACGCTCGTTATAGCCGCCAGATGAAACACGGCAGCCACTCCCTTCACTGTCTCAAATACTACCTGCTTGTCCCGCACATCACCCTTAACAAAAACAACATCACCAGCATCTATGTGCGCCTTTATGTTCTCCAAAGTACCCGTCGAAAGATTATCTAATACACATACTTGGTATCCAGCTTTAACCAGCACACTGACTAAATGGCTTCCAATAAATCCAGCGCCGCCTGTGACGAGAATCTTCGCCTTAGTCAAGGAAAAACCTCTCTGCATAGACAAGAATTGTCAAGACTGTCATATTTGAAACAGCCTATGTGTGTTCATCTGAGTTATCGCCAAATACCGCGCGAATAATGTATCCTCAGCCCATTGTGACGCAGAAACATTGCCCCAGTTCAGGGCTATGCGGCTAACTTTCTGGGTTAAAGAGCGACCAACTACTCTCACCAGCTTCTCCACAGTACTTTCCATAGCCAGCTTCAGCTTAATCAATATGGCCGTCACAACTTTGGCCAATATCGCACTTTCAATTTTGTCTACGCAACGAACAGTGAGATCCAAAACGCCCCTTTCCACTCTATTTAAAACCCGGAACCAGACGCCGCGCCTCAAAGCAGTCCGTTTAGCTTCAACAAGCCGCCTAACAGAAATAACATCACTAACTGTTACTCTTGACGATAATGTTTCTAGCGGCATTTCAAGAGGCAAACTATGCTGTTATAACATAAAAACTTTGCCTTAAAGCCAGAACAACAAGTCTAACGTGCTTTTCAACAAGACGGCGCATATTGGAATACACCCATATTTTCAAAACGCTGAATCTCAACAAACTCTGACGGAAGCTGAGACAGCTCATACCAGCCCTTCCCATTCGCCCACCACACAGTATAGACCTTGCTGTAGCCTTCAGCGACAGCTTCCTTTGCTGCTTTAACCATTTGCTCACCTAGCGCCTGCTCAGCCAATCTGGTGAATTCAGACTTATTCAGTTCCGTAACCGATTTTCCGCTTTGAAGGTAAAGGACAGAAAACTCATGCATAACCTCATGAGCCACCAGCATCGAACTATTATCCATGTTTTCATTTAGCCACGTAAAGCATTGAACTACTGACGGGTTATCCTTGATGGATACAGCGTTTTGAAGCAATGAGGAGGGCACATACATCAAATATGGGTTATACTGCGCAAAGTATGGAAACGGCTCCTCAGGATAAGTGAACAAGTAAAACGTTGAAGGAATAAGAATCAATGATAACAAGAAGGCTAAAGAGGCTACTTTGAGAATTTTCCGATAAAGAATTGCGCCAGTTTTTATGTGTATCAGCTTTGCTACTCCTTCAGCAGCACAAAAAGCCAAGGGATAAACGAGCAAATAGACCCACCGCCACCAATATATTATGCTTGCTTGCGTATTAAGCACGGTCACTATTGATACTCCTATGCAAAAGGCAACCCAACATAACAAAGTTCTATTCTTGAGCACTCTAAACCCCAGGACCGCTAAAGGCAGTATCAAAACGTAGCTGTAAAAAATTAATCCTAAGACTTCAGAAGCTGCATTTGCGCTTGCTTCATAGACAGTGGAGCCTAAGGGTATGGTTACTGCCCCAGTGGATGGAGAATACCGCTGGAAGAAGAACAGGGAAGCTGCCACGCCTGTAATTATCGTTAGAAAGACAAAGTCATGCCAATCACGCTTTAACAAGTGATTAAGCGCCTCTATGCCGAAAATGAATAACATTAGAACTGCAATTATCTCATGAGACAACACCGCTAAAACCATGAAAACACAAGTCACGGTATACCGATAATGAGACTTGAAACCGTTCAAGGATACAAGTGCGGCCATAAAAAAGATCGAAGCAAAAGCCTGCCGATAATAAGAGCCAGAGATTATAAGCGACATGAAGTAAACAGAAGCTAAAACCGAACTGAGCAAAGACTTGCGGAAGCTCCACTTGAGCGCATATCGGGCGTAGGCAAAAAATAGAAAACCTAAAATGCCGTGCATAAGCGGACCAAGAGCTTTCAGTAAGAACACCGCGTCCACGCCAGAGAAGCCGTGAATTCCAGTCACAATAGCATAAAACATATTCGTTGATTTCAAAACCGACAACGGAGCTAACCGTAATGCCCAGCCGTCAACAATGGCACGCACATACCGCAGAGTATCCAAGCCAATTGGGTAGGGACCAGCCAATATTTCAGGCACTGCTCTGACTAACATGGCTATTATGAAGGCGGCGATGCCGTATTTCCACTGGGCCTCTACGTGAATATGCGCTAGTTTCAACCTGAGCTTACTCGCGGTTGTTGTTAAGCTGTGCATGTTCATTTTCTGAAATGGTACACATCAATGTGTATGTATGACTTTTCGTTGATAACATGGAAATTTTCTTTTAGATCGGGCATTATCCCGCTTTCGTTCACGTGCCATAGGGGAAGAATAAAGATGAACTCTGATTTTTCACCTGTGGCGTTTTCTATCTCAGATAGAGAAGCAGCAGTCACGATTGCAGCGTTGCCTTTATAGTAATACGCCAGAGGTATTTTCACGTACCAGACAGGGATAATTATCGGAGTATCCGCTGAGAAGTTTGATAAGTCCAGCGCTACGCTTCGCCAATCCTCCTTCGTGTCAACAGCATATGATTGGCACACAGACACAAGATTCATACATACCAAAACGCAAATGACGACTACAGCGCAAACCCGCCCCAATGAGGGACGCTTCAACTGTATTTTTGAAGACACAAACAATATTCCAAAAACCATCACTATCAAAAGCTCTGGAATAAAAATAGACACTTGCCTAAGAAGGAGAATAGGTGTCACGACTAAAGAGATAACAAGCACTGCCACAGGGAATAAGGCGAAGACTGCGAAAAAAGCCTTCGAACTAAGAGGTTTTCTAAATGCAGCAGCTAGACCTATGACCAAAAAGAAGACAGGAAGTAACAGCAAGCCCCAGAAATCGCTAACGCCGCTAACGTCAGGGGCAAAACCGCCCATCATACCAACATAGCAGTCGCGCAAAAGAAATAAATCGGGCTTCGGCATCCACGCCATGCCAACTTGAGGGTTAAAAACGGCGCCGTAGAGGGTTGGAAGCCACGGGACATACAGCAAAAATACGGCAATTAAGCAACTGATAATCGCCTTCGCATTTTTTATCATGCGAGAATTAAGAAAGAACAGCACGATGAGGTAAAGAGCCTGAAAACAAAAGACTAAGAGGCCGAAATAGTGGGTATACAGCATTAGCACTGATGAAACCACGTAAACTGCGAAGAATTTTTTGCCACTGGCACCCAAGCACTTCCAAAACGCGTAACAAGAAACTAAAACGAGAAGAGCCATTAGGCTAAACATTCGAGCCTCCTGCGAGTAATACACGTTTACGGGGTTAACAGCCAGCAAAAGCGAAGCAGTCAAGCCAACTTTGTTGTCGAATAAGTCTAAACAAACGTAATAGACCGCCAGAACCGTAAGTATGCCCAATACGGCTGAGAAACTCCTGAATGCAAATTCGCTTTGACCGAAAAGTGTCCAACATTTTAGTGCAAGGTAATAGAATGGTGGATGGATATCAGCCGCAGTCCAGTTTATCAAGGCGGACCCGCTCATGCGAGACGCATAGACGCTGACGCCTTCGTCTAACCAGAGGCTTTCATCTGATATTCCGAGGAACCTGACGGAGGCAGCCAACACTAAAATAAGAACAATGGGCAAACAAGCTTTACCGTGTTTAAGCCAAAAGTCTCTCAAAGTAACCAAAAACTCAAGCCTCAAGAATGAACAGAATTGCCGTGATGGTGCAGCTATGGGCTGTTGCTTTCTTCAAGAGCCAACACAGAGACAACTAAGAGTCATATGTCCAAGACCACGTTTCAACGACGCTGATCCCATCGCCCAAATCAACCTTGGCATCACCGTTTCCATCAACCCACTTAAGTATCATACCACGTCCATAAAGCAAACCTGCATATTGAGTATCAAAGTACTGGAGAACCTGACACGCAGCCACGGTTCCACGGTCGGTGAGGCCCCAGCCAACCAAAACAGTCCTTCCATTATCATTATAGACGGATAAAAGCGCGTAATCATCCACACCCAAATTGTAAAAATAGTCCTCACCACTCAAATCTGAATGTATATAGGGAACATCACCAGCCCACTGCAAATAGAACGGTGCAGCCCCAAGCTGCTCATAGTAATATGTAAACATGTTCACAAGAGGCCCGCCAACAGAAATCACATTAGAATCACCAATTTTGTTCCAGTCAATAGCTACTGTCTCCTCGGCATCATTCCAAACTGCAACCGATGTATCCATCTTCGCTGACAAATTCCCTGAAATAGAAAGTTGACCAAGCTTACCTGCAACACCTAAACTGCCCATTAAATCTGAGGTATACGCCCGCCAACCAACTGGAGGGTGAACCTCAGTATCACCAATGATAAAAGTCGCATTCAACAAACCCGCGTCATTCACAAACGGCAGAGAATAACTGGCAAGTGATCCCAGTTTGTTCTCTAAGGCGTAACACGCCGAAGCCAAGATCATTCCATTAGTTCTATCAATCAGCGAAGTCACAACCCGTCCAGCTTCATTCACGCCATCCCAATAGCCATAACGGAAATCAGTGAACGATGCGTTCACATAATTAATCAAATCAAGAGCGTACTGAGTACCGAACAAAGAATAAAAACCAAAACCAACTTTGATGTAAGCAATCGGGGTTATGGATTGAGGGCCTATCGTCCATGTTTGGCCATCCGGCTGAACAATCCACTCGTAAACGTAACTTGGAGAGTCAAGTCCGGTATTTCCTTCACTGAACGCTGTGAAATTTCCAGTAGCGAGGTAACGGTTCTCCTGCGCCAAATAACACTTATAAATTAAACTGTCGATGTCAGGGTCAGATGGCAGAGTGAACGCGGCTAAAAGCAACGGCTCGCTTGTAAACTCGGTTATCGGCAACGTAACACCATAAGTCGTAACTTGCGGTCCCGTGATTATTTCATCCAAAGAGTCCAGCGCATCTTGAACAGGCGCATACACATCGAAACCAAAATACATGAAGCCATGAGCCACGTACCACTCGTACAGTCCAGCAGTATTTGTCCAAGCAGTAGGAGAAGAAGCCAATCCAGTAAGGTTCATCCGCTCTAAAACAATGGCATCTATAGCCAAAGCGTACTCTGGTCTCTGTGTCTTTACAGCATTCAAAGCTATCAAAAGATAACCTAGATCGGACACTCCTGTGGTTGAATTGCTTAAATTCCGTGCTGGCTGCCCTGTCCTCGCGTCATGCCATACATAAGAAACATTCCCAGAGCCAAGCTCCCTATTTTGCAGAAAGGTCATAATCTTGTTAAGCCTGTAAGTGCTGCCCCAGTCGCCTGTTCTCAACAGAATACCTATTTCTTCAGCATTCAATATAGCGAAAATGTACGTTCCAAGATCCCACTCAGTAAAATATGGCCAATTCTCCAGCAAACTTGCGCCACACAAGCCAGTGCTATCATCAACAGCTGCGCCAGGCTGGAAAAAACTCCAAGCGTTAGTTGCCCACGTAACCCATTCAGAAGTCTCCGAGTCCGCTCGCACAACAAACCCTTGTTGACCAACAAAATAAGCATTGGAAAACAAGGCAAGTAACAGAACAAACAGCAAGGCCGACGAGACTAAACGCCCAGTCATATTAACCACTAATGCCGGATAACCTGATTATGCAACCCACGGCAATTAAGGCTTTTCATCAGATGCCAAATAACTTTCATTTCAACCCTCAGCTAAGCGAACTTCGAGTCTAACGGTTTAGGCTTAAACAACTTAAACAGGACGACCGCGGCTGCTATAATTATGACAGCTGAGGCAAGATACCACATTATCCCCAAGGGAAGAAAACCGTAATGAATGTAATATATGAAGTGAAAAGAAAACCACAGGACAAGACCAACGGAAAACAGCATCCCCTGCCAAGTTTTCAAGATTACCAATTTACCTCTCGAATAAGTTATACCAATTAGGCTGAGCGCTACTACTGCCGATGGCAGGACAGCAACAATAGCTGTGTCCACGGGCAAGTTCATGGGAATCCAATAGTACCCAGTTCCCGTGAGAAAGAGGCTGAAAGACCATACAGGTAAAACCACCACGGAAAGAACAACTGCCATGAGTGCAAGCCCCGATTCCTTCTTGAGATACGAGTAGGTTATGAGGAGAGGGATGATCCACAAGTAGTATTGTTCGTACACACGGAAGAACAGCAAATAGAAAATAAGGAACACCACAATGAAGTAGCCTACAGTTAGTTTAGCGTAATTTTCATTTTGCGAGCCGCGAGTTTTTAAACCAAAATATATTGAAATGCAGAGAACTGAGAAGATGAGGAGATACGTCAAATATGGTGATGTGACATCGAAGCCTGATAGTGATAAATAACTCATGTACGAGGTTGAAGGCACGTAAGAGGAGACTGAGCCTGAGCCAACTCTGCCTCTAATAAACTGCAGAAACAACTCAGGAGCCACCTGCAATCCAGTTACAGCGAGAAGCGGCAAATAAAGGAGGACAACAATCCCTGCAACAATACCCAACGTGATTAATAACTGGCGATACTTCTTTTCTCTCAGTAAAGTGAGCCCTATAGGTATGAGACCTAGGAAACCGAAGGCTTTGGTTAAACCTGAAAGAGTGTAAAAAACCACGCCGTACAAGGGTTTTCCATCAAAAAGCGAATAGTACGTACCCGCCAAAAACAACGCAACAGCGATGCCATCGTACATTCCCCAAACGCTGGAAAGCACAATTGCCAAGGGACTTAGAAAATAGACGAAAGCGTATAACCTTCCAGATAATTCCAGTTTACCGCCATCGATCTTTTTTAGAATTTTAAGCAGAAAGTAGAAACTGAACAAGTCGGACAAAATAAAGGGCACCTTGAGGAAGACAGCTTCCAACATGTTAAAGTGATGAGCTAGAAAGCCTACTTCCTGAAAGCCCACTATCCTGAGAAGGGCATAAGGCGAGGAAGTTAACAACAGAAGATAGCAGTTAAGCGGAAGAGGAAATGTCCTAATATTCAGCACTCCAGACTCATAGAATAGTCTAACCGCTTGCGTCCACACGCTCATATCGTATTCGTGACCAGTAAAAGGAGCCACCACAAGTCTACAGGCAATTCCATAAGCAAATAGGGCTGCGAATAAAACGATTGGAGACTTGAAGAAATAATCTTTAAATCGGAAAGCTACTGCCAACAGCAGAAGTGGAATAGCTATCAGAGTGATTACCATCCCGAATGCCAAATCGTTGACTTGATTCAAGTCTGTAACTGACGCTGCGCGCTCATCTGAAGCCATCAGCTCTATCGAATCGAGTTTAAAGGTTTGAAAACCGTCAGGCTCAACACCTGTTTTCAGTATCACAATCGAGGAGTTACTCAACAGTGACTGCAAGAGCGTTAATTCCTCAGAATACGCTAGCAACCCTGAAGAAGCATCAAGCCTATAGATGTCAACTACAGCGCTGTCATGAGAAAGAAAAACGGAACCCTGAGCCACTTGAAGCAAATCGCTACCATTTTTTGAAAACAGAACCACTGTGTACTCAAATTCTGAATTTGACGTGAGCGTATAAGTCACTGAAACCCATTTTACACTCCAATAGTCAAACGTATATTCGTCAGGTAAGTCTATGATTACTGCATGGAATGGGATTTCGGTGGAAATGAATTGAGCAGCGCCGGGAATTTCGCTGGCGCTGAGGCTTCGTTCAGAGAACCCGATGTGAGATATACAAAGAAATTGCTCCCCGTCACTTTTGTAATTGGCCTGGCTGTCCAATATGACATTGATATACGTTATCGTGGACACTATACTGCCTACTGCTTGTTCGCTGAATGATGCTAAATCTATAACATGAGTCTCCCATTGTGATTGTCCAGGCACATCATCTAATGGAGATGTTTCCCACCAAACTTGCTGTTGAACGCCAGTTGAGTCGGTTCCTACGAACCTTACGTGGTAGATTGCGCCTTCTGAAACACTAATGTTTATGTTGAAAATGGGCAGTTCGGAAACAGGTATATTCAATTCTCTGGAGAGTAGGGTAAACTGTGATGCTTTTTCATGATCAAAGGTGGTGTTTAAGCTTAGGGTGCCATCATCATTTACGGAGAGTGAACTGCTGACGTTCTCGTCGTATTTCCGCCAGTTGTCAATGTCCACCGCAAAATCGTCTATGCTCCAGTCTGACTCTTTCGCGAGGTTATAGGAAACTATTTTCACCTTAAGGTCTGAGGCTGGAATTTCTGAATAATGGTAAGTTTTTTCTGGCACTGCACTCCTAAGGCACAAAGTGAGAACGACAAGAAAGATAACCAACGCCAGCAGCAAGTACTTAAATTTCTTTTTCACTAACACTCTATCTCCATAGCAACATCAAAGATTAATCAACTTACAAGCTCGACAGGTTCGCGAGAATGTCTTTTACAAATCGGCTGGAGGTAAAATCAGTGAAAACTCTTTGCTGGCCATTAGAAACTATGTGACGTCTAGTTTCTGCATCTAAAAGAAGCGTCTCGATAGCGTCTGCCAGCTGCTCCGAGTTATCGCCATCCACACATATGGTGTCTACGCCATTACGCAGCACTTCTGAAACACCGCTGTAATGGGATATTATAGGCGGTGCCCCGCAAATCAGAGCCTCCAAAGGAATAAGACCAAAAGGCTGGCGTTTAGGGATGGAAACAACCGCCGATGACCGTGAATACAGTGCGCTTAGCGCCTCATCCGTTAACTCTTTAATCCACAGAACGTTATCAGCGATACCGAGTGACCCCGCATGTCTCATCAAAGCATCTGCCTCATAATCTGCGCCGCCTGTAAATATTGCAACAAAGTCTCCAAGCTTAAGTCTCTGAAGAGCGTGAAGGCAAATCTTCGGGTTCCGCCAAAATTGTGCACCTCTTGGAAAAAATATTACTGGAATCCCATCACGAACATAGTTGCTGACGAGTTGAGAACCAAGTGCCGATGCAGTCATGTGCGCAATATTTACACCGGGATAAATCACTCTTATGCGCGATTCATCAATGTTGTAAGCCGCAGCGTTCACTTTTTTAGACAACTGGCTGTTTGTCATTATAATGTCGCTTCTTTGAACTGCCTTAACGTCATCTGGGGCATAACGTTTGGATACGAGTTGGTAGAACATGCGCAACCGCGACGGAAGAGTTTTCAGACCTTCCTTGTCGTGGAGAACCATAGGTGCCTCATGAAGATAGTGCGCTACTTTCGCGTTATGCTGTTTTGTGAATAAACCAGCGGCTATGCTTGATGGAAAACTTGATGTCACGATTAAATCAGTTTCAGAGTTAATCAGCTTTGCAAGAGCTTTTGCGAACCCTTTAACATTTAGCCAAAAGCTCAAGTTTCCAGTTGCAGCATGCCCAAGCTCTTTCACGGATACTCCAGCTTTTTGAGATAACTCAGCTCGCCAATAGTCATGGCACATTCCTGTTACAAAATCAACTTGAATCTGTGCGTCTGCCAATCCAACCGCAAGGTCAGTCATCAATCTCTCAGCGCCGCCTACAAAATGCATGCTGGGATGAACTATAGTCAGATGGGTAAACAAGAGTAATCACTGATAAGAGGCGTTAGTAAAAGTCTTCAAGCTTCCCATCATAGACGACGTAACCCGTTTTCGTTAATGTCCTATTACCATATTCAAATTGCCAAAGAGCATCAATACTCAACGATAAATCTGTGCAAATTAAATTGCTCGGATCCTCACCAAACCTGGAACCCGTGAAGTTTATGGCTTTGCTGCTTGACAGAAATGGATCAGCCGCCTGAAAAGTATATTTTAATGCACTTACAACGTTATTGCCCACTCTTGCTATCCTACAATCAGTGTTCATAAGCCACTCAATCGTCCAGCCTTTGGTCGCTGGAAACACGCTCAAATCACTGCTCGTATATGTGAAATGGTATTCGGGAGTGGTTGGAAAACTGGATTCAAATGCGCTGGCGAAATCAGCAGCCGTGAGTACATCAAAAGTCTCGTAAACCCACTTGTAGTTTTCAACGAATAATCCCAAGAGATCAGCATTATCCTCACTGACCAGCCAGTCAAGCTCAAGGAAAAAAGGAGTAAAAAATGGATTGTTCAAGCTCACGTACTTGAACTCCACCATGCCAACGCCATTATTGTACAAGTCTATCAGGTGATTGTTGTCAAAATGGTATGTATCCGTTGGGGCTATGGAAAGAGGAGACATAACTAGAACGCTGGAATCCTTCTGCGTTTTCGCAGGAACCAAACTGTTACGCCGAGAAGCATAATAAGGCGTAGAAAAACCTCCGCGAAGAGACACAAAGTCTATGTTAACTTGATCCCAAGCATTCCCCACAGCGAAACTTGTATTGAACGTGTCTTTCAAATAGTTTAAAGTAAAGGTATCCAGCTGGAACGAGAAAACACCTGAAGGATAACTCCCATCCGCCAACATGAACTCATTAAACCTCGCATCCACCACATCTTCCCTATACTCGGTCGCCATTGTCTGCATGAAACTAAACTCGGGAATAATACAACCAGTATAATTCAAGGCTGCATTGTAAACTAGCTGAAAAAGGTCATGATCACTCTCACGGATAACAATAGTAACATTGTAAGCCCCAATAACGTCTAAAAGCTGAAGCTGCTCCTCGATACGTTCAGGCGCCACAACAAACGTTGTCACCGCATACCTTGGAAAAGCAGCAGCAGCAGCAGTTGGCTCCAAACTAACAACCGAAGACTTCGAAAACTTGGCATAGCATGCAGCCTGCAAAATCATACCGTTAGTCTTGTCAGAAAGCACCGCAACTGTCCCGCTCTCCAGAATGCCATCCAAAAAGCCGTTATCAGTAGCCAAAGATGAAACCTCATCAACCAATAATTGAGTGTAATTGTTGTCATATACAACGTGAAAAGCGAAAGCTATCTTCGTGTAAACCACTTCAGGCACATCAACGACTCCACCAGCAGTAATCACCCAAGATTCACCTGTGCCCGTTACAATCCACTCATAAATGTAATACTGCGGCGCAAGATAGGCACCTTCGCTGAAGGCAGTAAGCGTCCCTGTTAACTCATAACGCTTTTGCTGAGCCGAAAAAACCCTGTCAGCATAGGTTCTATACAAATCGTTCGCCCTGTCGGAAAGCACCGCAAGCATAAGCGGCTCCGACGTTATGTCCGCCTGAGGTATCGCCTCGCCATAAACATCCACCGTGCTGCCCCCGCCAAGATCTGCAAGGTCCCGCAGTTGTGGAGTTGAAAAACCAAACGCCCAATAGCCTTGTGCAGCATAAAACGGGTAAATGTCGTTGGCGGCAAAATAGCTACTCTGAGCAAAGAAATCAAAGTTATATCGAGCAACAACAGACTCTATTCTGCTTGAGAGATCAGGTCTATTACTTCTTAAATCGTCTAACGAAAGAAGAAGATTAGCTACATCTGAAGCGTGTGCTGCCTGATTACCCAGATCATCGGGGACGCGCCCAGTATTAGCATCATATTGCGCATAGGGCAGACCATCACTCGTAATAGCTCTGGTCTCAAGAAAACTTAGAACACGCTCCAACCTATAATCAGATCCCCATGAACCCTCCCGCGAAATTATCCCCAGCCGCTCAGCGCAAATAATAGCTGAAATGTACACGCCAAGGTCCCAATCCGTGAACCTCTGCCAATCCGCCCTAGCGTAATGCAACCCAGTTTCAAAACTCACGCCAACCCCAGGCTGAAAGTATCTCCAAGCAACCTCCGCCCAATCAGCCCAATCAGCAACATCCGCATCAGTGTCGTCAGTGGTAGGCACAATTTGAGATGGAACAAAGTAAAAAAGACTAGCAAGTAAGAGCAGCACAAGTAGAACCACACCAAAGCCCACTACTGGGGCAACAGGCTTACCAAAAAAACCTTGCTTCTTCACGCTGACAAACCGCCCAAATAGCTACTTCAAAGTTTCCATTGGCGCAGACACATAGGGCACAGCAGAAAACTCTGCAAGCCACTCGGCACTAAGCCGCATATCCCCCAAAGCAACCCTACTTTTTTCACTGAACCCGCACAAACAAACCAGCGAATACCGAAAACACAATTAAGTTTGTCTCGACAGAAACCCGAAAACCATGCTGAAACTCTTCAAAACAACCACTAAAAAGCAGCCCACAAGCACACTCGGCGACTTACCAGGATTCCGTACCACCTGTTTCATAGTAGACAACGTAAGCCTGAACGTTGAAACAAAAGGCGTCTTAGCTGAGCTATCGCTAAATTCAGATATGGAAACTCCATAAGACACATACTTCCGTATCATGTTTCTAAGCGAACCAGCCTCATAATGAATGATATACCCCTTGCACCGTGCTTCTCTGAGACCCCTTTTCTTAAGCCGCTGGTAAAGCTCATAATCCTCCCAAAAACGTAACTTATCATTGAAAACCGCAGAGTCAAGCAACGTTTTCCGCCTATAGAACCTGGGAATACCACCCATAGTGCCCCAAGTCTGCACCATACTATTCTTCCAAAGCGCGGAGCACGCACCCCAGAAGTTAACACCGACGAAAAATTCGGGAATAACAACTGCCTCAGCATCGCACATAAGACTAGCCGAAACGCATTCTTCAACTACACTATTGCTAAGCTGTTGGTCCGAATCCAGAAAAAGAACATAATCACCCTTTGCAGTGGCTAAACCCACGTTCCTCGCAGCAGCCTGAGTCCCAGAGGCAACGAAAACCGTAGCGCCAAACGTGGAGGCTATTTCTCGAGTGCTATCTCTACTAAAGCCATCAACGACTATAACATCGTCAACACGCAAATTCTGAGCAGCTAAGCTTATCAAACATCTTTCTAGAACATCAGCAGATTCGAAAGTTGGAATAATGACGGAGACACTAACGTTTGGAATTGTAGATGACCCCTGTAAAGGCAAAACTGACTTTCATTACGCCGCTAGTGTTGCACAAGTCTGCTTGAAGAATATACCGCTATCACTCAGCAACAGGCGTCGTTTTCAGAGCAGAACAAACCAGTTTTCCGCATTTCAGATACACCTATAAAAGGTGTCAACAGCACTTTCCAGCACCGAGGCAACAGCACGGCTATACGCCTCCCAAGTTAAGCTTTCCCCGACAAAACGTTTACCTCTATTCACCATCCCCACCGCATCCAACGTTCCCTTTTTTATGTACTTAATAGCGTGGACAATTTCTTCAACCGTGGGGTCGACTATAACAGCTGAATCGGTGTCTTTGAGCAGACGAGCGGCACCAGAGCAGCCACTAACAACAGATACTTTCCCGCATACAAGAGCCTCAAAAGGCACTAAACCGAACGTCTGATCCTCTGCAGGATACAGGTTGATGTCACAAGCATAGTATAAGGCTCTAAGCGTTTCCTCGTCAACAGACCCCATAAAGATAACATGTCTATCTAATCTGAGACGTTTAACTTCCGCTCTCAGTACTGCTTCACGCGGTCCATTCCCTACAAGCACAAGCCTCAAATCAGGCATTTCCCGCAATAACTGCTTAACAGCATGCACAGTTAGGACCTGATTCTTCCTCTTAATCATGAACCCTACATGTAACAGAACATAACTTCCATCTAAGCCGAATTTTTTCTTGGCTTCCTCTTGACCAATACCTTGAGCAAAGTAATCATAATCAACACCAGTACACGCCACATGAGCATCCCTGCCGTACCGTTCTTTCACCATCGCCCCACAAAAGCTTGAGCATGTCACAATTTCGTGAACCCCCTGTGCTACAATCTGCTTATCGACGGCGACTATTGCCTTAAAGAGACTTCGAAAAACAGGACTCGCATCATAAGAGTCCTTAGTAACCCCATAGGGGCCCAACGCCTCACTGCATAACCACACTATGGGCATATGAGACCTTAAAGAGAACGTGGACCAGTACGCAGGGAAGTTACCTGGAACACAGATATCAAAGTTTTCCCAAGCATTTTTCAGAAGACGCCTCAACGCAATAATTTCTCTGACACTCATTGACACCGTGCTTGATAACGTACCATCATTCGAAACGGGAACCTCCACCGCAGGTTTTATGTAATCTATATCTTGGCTTGCGAAGGGAATTTTTGAATAATCCGTGGAAAGAGTAGCTATTGAAACTTCATGTCCCATTCGCCTTAAGTTTTGACCCAAGTAAACCACAGCTTTTTCGGCTCCTCCAGCAAAAATATGAGGATGAACCAAAAGCAATTTCAAAGTCTAAACCTCTAATCGGTTGGCTTTTTTATTCATGACGGCGTTCAACATGGGTAAAAAGGCCACCTGTCTTAGCGGGCAGAAGAGCCTCTAAATACACTTTTTCGTAAGCCTCTGCAACGACACCCCAATTTTCTCTTTGGGCAAACATCAAATTTCGCCGTTCCATCGATGCTCTCAACTCCTTGTCGTCAAGAACTGAAAGAATAGCAACCTTCAGCATCTTAACGTCGCCTTGAGGCACCAAAATCGCTGAAGCCCCATCACGTAGGAGTTCCCGGATTTCAGGAAGATTAGAAGCAACTATTGACTTTCCAAACTCGCAGGCAAGATGAAACACGCCACTTGTCCCAGTGGCTGTAAGATAAGGCAGCACAACAACGTCCGCTGCCTCGAAAACCTCGGCTAAATCATTTTTATCTACGTACCCCAGAAAATCCACTTTTTGAAGCGATAGACACTTTTTAACCGATTCTAAATAACCTGGAAAGTTCGGATGATCCGAACCCGCAACTACGAGTCTAACGTCATCTCTCACCTTCAGCATTTCCCTGAAAGCATCTAATAAAACTTGAAGCCCCTTGTGAGGGCCCATATGACCAAAAATCAAGACGATTTTTTCCTTCGAGCTATGCGGTGGATCAATTTGTAACGCAGCACCGTGAGGGATATAGGAGACCCCTTTATACCCGTACCGTTCACTCAAATATTTTTTGTACAATTTAACCTTCACCACAACCTTAGAAGCGGACAACACCGACTTAGTAGCCACAAATATACCTATGCGATTCATAAAAGTTGACTTCATTTGAACCTTGCGCAAGTCCACAAGCTCTCCAAAATTGTGCAAAGTAACCACCACCTTTACATGCAGAAGCCTGCAAAGAAAGATTAAGGACAATCCCACGAAATTGGATAACCTGTCTTTTCCAAAACTCTGGAAGTGAACATTGAAATGGACAATATCAGGTTTCAATTTCAAAAGTGTAAACAGAATACTGAGAATAGAAAAAGGGGCATCTGGTGTCCAAATTCTCAGAACCACAACGTTGGGACCATCCTGAGCCCTGTTTTTTAAACCATTAACCGTATCAGCTAACACATGAATATCATATAGGGTCCGCCTCTTCGCCATTTCATCCACAAGACTTTTTGTGTATTCGCTAAGTCTAGCGTGGTTAGGCGGATAAGACGAGACAAAGCATACTCTCAACTTACTCTGCCGTCCAAAGGAGCATTCATTGCCGCTATTCTTTTCAGCACGCCTCTCCTTGAATTTGAAGTCAGCAGGTGTACTTATAACCAAAACAACTCACTCGCCAAAAAGTATGGAAGTGGCTACTACGCCTTTCTTATCAGTTTTTGTCCATTGCCTTGGTCTACGCAGAAGAATCAACAAAGCAGCATATAACGCAATAAACGCCTGCAGAATCCAATAGAGATAGATAAAAGGTACCCAGAGAAGATTCTTAACTCTCCGAGGTTTTGTAACGTAAATCAAAGCGAAACCACAGAGGAACAGTGTGAGAACCATAGTTAATGAGGCAAGTTGCACAGTAATACGCCACATAAAATCAAAAGGCAAAACTGTGAAAAAAGTCCAGAAGATTGAAGTATAAGGTATCAATGAAGCAATTAGAAGGAAGGGACTGAAAAGCGTTGTCTCAGCGTCAAAGTTTTTCCTGCTGGGTTTAGCTATTAAGCGACCATATTTCAAAGCTACTTCCATCGTGCCCCTAAACCATCGTGTGCGTTGCTTAACCAAGGTTTTCAAATCTGAAGGACTTTCCTGCCATGTAACCACATCGGATGCGTATCGGATTTTATAGTTGCTCTCCGTAAGCCTTGCAGAAAGCTCCATGTCCTCAGACAAAACAGTCTCGTTAAATCCCGCCAATTTTTCTAAAACATCACGACGTATAAACTGACAGCTCCCTTTCAAGTGAACAAACAAATGCAACACGTCTTTGCCTCGAAGATAAGCCTCGCACCACACTGCCTCTTCATAAGAGATAAACTGCGTCAGCATGTTTTCCTTGGAATTAATAGACAAAGTTTTACCTTGGACAGCAGCAACCGCAGGATTCTCAAAATACCGGCAAACCGCCATCAAAGCATCAGCATCAGGAACATTATCTGCGTCGAATACTGCTATGATTTCGCCTTTTGCGTGTTCAAGCCCAAAGTTCAAAGCTGAAGGCTTGCCATTGGAAAATGGTCTATGTAGAACTTTCACGCCTGCATGCGTTTGCGCGTATTTCATGCAAATGTCAAAGGTTCCATCGGTCGATCCGTCTTCAACGATAACTATTTCTTTTTTATCCACAGGATAATTCAACTTCGAAAGAGCAGATAATAATCGGTCTATCACGTTCGCCTCATTTTTAACAGGCACAACAATTGAAAAAGTAGGCAAAGGTCTATCTGAAAGAAAAGCGTTCTGCGGTTTTTGCCGATTTTTTCGGAAATCCTGAACGCCAGTGGCTAAAATAGGCACATTGTAAAGCCCCCAAAGGCATATGCTCAGTAACACCAGAATTAAGAATAGGCCGACTATGTCAAATATCATTGCAGCTATTCTCTAACGAGCAATATCGGGTTATGGCTTAAATGTGTTAGGGTCATTGATGTGCATCACAGCTAAGAAACGTGCAAATAACGGAGCAGACACCCAGCTTTTAGCTGAAGCGTTACCCCATCTCTGGGCAGTTAAGCTAAGTTTTTGGGCAAGCGGGAAACCAATTTCCCTTAAAACTCGTGACACTCTGCTCTCCATTATGCCCTCAAGCTTCTTTGCAAGCACAAGGATACTTCTAGCTAGTGTAGCGCTACGGACGGTGTGAGCAACTCTCATCGTCAAATCAATAAGTGCACGGTCGATACTGCGCAATGCTTTGAACCATACGCCAGCACGCATCGCCTTCAATTTCAACTTTAGCAGTTGTGCTCTATTAAAAAAACCGCAATCAGGATTCCAACACACAGTTTTGAATAGCATACTTTCAAACCACCATGGTCGTGTGGTAAGCAGCGTTTTAAGTATATTAAATTAACGAGTTAAGGGTAAAAATATAGGTTACAGCCACAAGTCGGCTTTTGCATTTTAAGGCTAAAAATGCCTTGTATCGGAAAAACACGAGTTTAAACACATTTAGACCCGAACTGAAGATAAATGCGCTTGCGAATAATTAGACAAAATCTTGACATAAGTTGGGATAGGCACGCGCTTGTTTACAACTTGTGATGTAAAAAGGGTTTACCGCATGAACGCTATGAATTCTGCGAGACTTCTCGGCTGCAAAACATAATTCGTTCTCCTCTGTTCCCCAATCGTCGAGGAAGGCTTTGGCCCGTAATCATGCCCCGGATACACCTCTATATCATCAGCCAATTTCAACAGCTTATTGAAGAGGCTGTCGTAGAGGATTCTGGAGTTGCCACCAGGCAAGTCTGTTCTGCCGCACTCGCCAACGAACAATGTGTCGCCCGTCAACAGTTTCTTGTTATCCACCAAGAGGCATATGCCGTCGGGAGTGTGCCCCGGCGTATAAATCACCTTAATTGGCACGCTGCCTACGCGTATGGTGTCACCGTCGTCCACTCTAATGTCCGCGTCAAGTCTTGAAAGTTTATGCGCAACGGTTTGCGCGTTGAAAACGGAGAGCAACTCCGTGTTGCCAGCGGTGTGGTCAGAGTGCCCATGCGTGTTTACCACGTACTTGAGCGTTAAACGCTCAGCATTGAGAACGCGGATTATTTCGCCTGCGTTGAAGCTTGAATCCACAACAGCCGTTTCCCGCGTAGCTTCGTCTGCAATTATGTAAGAGAAGTTGTCGCTGTGCTGCTGAATCTGCTTAAATATCATTAGAGGTCAACCACTCAGATGCTTGATTCAACATTTAAAAACGTATCTCAACACTGCCTTGCGAAGCTGCTTCAAAAGGTTTACTTATGCGGAGCAAGTTAGAAAAGCACTGTAAACCTCGCAGAAGGTTGTGTTGAATTTGAAGGTGCTGTTAGTAACAGGATTACTCGCAGAAGAAACAGTGAAACGTTATGCACAAAGCAGCAGCGTGAAAACTGAAGTTTTAGCCTTAAAAGTTCCTGTCGCGGCATTGTTAACGCCCACGTACATTGCAGGTGCCCTTAAAAACTTGAACAGCTGTGACTTCGACGCGGTTTTGGTGCCTGGGCTGATTCGAGGCGACGCAGCGGTTATTGCAGAAGCCACGGGAGTCCCAACGTTTAAGGGTTCAAGATACGCTGCTGACTTGCCTACTGTGCTGGACGCTATGGCGCAAATTGAGCTTTCAACGGTTACGCCTGCCTGCGACATACTCAGCGCGGAGCTTCAGCGAAAAGCCTTAGAGGAATTGGCTGCCGTGGAGAAAAACCGTGATGCACTGTTGAAAAAGCGTTGCAACATGCTAATTGGGGAAGTAGCGGTGGGCAAGGATTTTCCCATGCGGGTTATGGCTGAAATCGTTGACGCTCCATTGTTGCCGACTGAGGAAATTCAGCGGTTGGCGAAGCGTTACGTGAAAGCTGGGGCGGATATTATTGATGTGGGCATGGTTGCTGGTGAATCTCGTCCAGCAGATGCGAAACGCGCTGTTGAAGCTGTTAAACAAGCTGTAAACGTGCCTGTAAGCATTGACACGTTTGATCCGCGTGAGATTGAGGGGGCTGTTTCCGCTGGCGCTGAGTTAGTGTTAAGCGTAGACGCGGGAAACATCGAGGACATAGCTTCTTTTGTTTTTGATGCGGCTGCTGTGGTGGTGGTTCCAACAAATCAGCGCCGAGGGTACTTTCCAAGCATAATTGAAGAGCGCGCAAGTTTCCTTGAGGAAAACCTAAAGAAAGCCCGAGAGTTGGGCATAACTAAGGTTATAGGCGATTTGGTTCTTGAGCCAACAGATATTTCGGGGTCAATGGTTGCTTTCCGCGAGTTCGCAGGCAGAAACCCAACTGTGCCGCTGCTTGTAGGCGTCGCCAACGTTACGGAGTTGATGGACGCTGACTCTGTGGGCGTAAACGCTTTGCTTGCGCGTTTATCATCCGAAATAGGCGCAAGCCTCTTGTTGACAACTGAGAAAAGCGACAAGACGCAGGGAAGCGTCAGCGAAGTTGCTGTTGCTGCCAAAATGATGTTTCTGGCGAAAAAGAGAAACTCTGTTCCTCAAGACCTGCACGTGGACTTGCTTGTGCTGAAAAACAAGAGTATGCGTGAAGAACCGTACGCTGAAGCTCTAGAGGCTGAAACAAGTGTTGTAGCCGCCAGCGAAGAGGCTGAACCAACGGTTTTTGATGTAAAAGGGCTATTTAAGATTGCGATTGACCGCGTTAACGAAGTGATTGCCACCATGCATTTTTCTGCGCCGCAAGCGGAAAAGCCAACCGTTATAGTCAAAGGCAAAACTGCTGAGGGCATATACGCTAAAATTGTGGAAATGGGCTTAGTGACAAGGCTTGAGCATGCGGCTTACTTGGGAAGCGAACTGGCAAAAGCTGAGATTGCGTTGAAAACAGGAAAAGAGTACATCCAAGATAATCCATTATTCAAGAAATTTTATTGATATAGCCGCCTCATGGTTTCGGTGAAGACCGAAAAAGCACACACAGCAACATAAAAGACCCAAATTACAAGAAAACATAGCGGCGCCGAAGGGTGGAACTTGAACTCTATGCTAAGTGGCAACATCACCCGCAACTCTCTTTTTCCCATCTTTTCAAACTATTCTCAAGCTTTCTCTAACAACGCTTGGGCCAATTTGAATCTGGTTGAAATTCTGAACCAATTCTGGAAAATCTATTTAAATTCTGAAAAAAAAAGTTAGCGCCAATGAGATACAGGAGCAAAGTGGCCTAAATGGATTGGGAACAACTACTATCAGATTTCTTGAACCCCACCGCTGGTTATGAATCGCTTACTGTGGACCGAGTAGTAACATCTTTACTCGTGACTTTTGTTATCACTTTATTCATCTTCTTCATGTACCGAAAAACTTTCACTGGAGCAGTCTATTCTCGCGACTTCAACGTTGGGCTAGTCCTTGTAGGACTCGTTGTCGCACTCGTTACTCTTCCTATAAGCTCCAATATTGCTCTGTCATTGGGCATGGTAGGAGCCCTAAGCATAGTTCGCTTTCGAACCGCCATAAAGGACCCAAGAGACATCGTCTTCACTTTCTGGGCGATAGCCGTCGGAATCATTTGCGGCGCAGGATTATACATGGTAGCTGCAGTCGGATGCCCAATAATTGGCGCTTTACTGTTCGTTTTCGGTCGAATGAGCTTTCGCAGCCCTGACCCCTACCTGCTGGTAACTCACTATGCGAGCGAAGCAGAGACAGCAGTCCAAGCAGCCCTTCCAAAACACAAGCTTAGATCACGAAGCGTAACCACTAACGGCGTTGAACTAATGGTTGAAGTGAGAATGAGCAGCAAAGACACCCCGCAGATAGATGAACTCCTCAAAATTACCGGTGTAAAGGACGCAAGCCTAGTTAGCTACAGCCCCGACGTCCAATAGGCACGGTGACCACACATGCCCATCAACTCATTTCCGCAAATCGTGAACACCGCGAGAAAACACAACCGGCAAAACACACTGAAAACAAAGTGAGGAGCACATAATGACTGAGTTAAACGAAAAAACGTTGAGGCACGAATTTAAGTACGAAATCGCGCCCCTGCAATATCAAGTACTCAAAAAGAAAGTGGCGTTACTTTTCAAGCCAGACCCGTTTGCAGGTCCCGAAGGCGGCTATTATATACGTAACCTGTACTTTGACGATTTCAGGAACACCGCTCTGTTCGAAAAATGCGCAGGTATTTACCTGCGAAAAAAATACAGAATGCGAATCTACGATTTCAGCGACGCAAAAATCAAGTTTGAACGAAAAACCAAATTTGGCGAGTACATTCTAAAGGAAAGCGCAGGCCTAACTCGAGAAGAAGCCGACAAAATGATAACTGGAGATTTCAGTTTCTTAGCCGACACAGAAAACCATCTTCTAAAAACCGCGTACATTGAGTCGCGGCAAAATCTTCTTCAGCCTGTGGTGATTGTGGAGTACTACCGTGAAGCATTCTATGACCCCGTGAGCCACGTCAGGATAACCTTTGACAGCAGCTTGCGGACGGGTCTCGGTTCCGTATCCCTTTTTGACGCACATGTTCCCACAATGCAGGTAGTAGCTGAGCCAAATGTCATTATGGAAATAAAATTCAGCGGCACCTTCCCGTACTACATCCAAGGGTTGTTCTCACAGGATACTCAACCACGAGTGGCAATAGGAAAGTTTGCCCTTTGCAGAGCCCAGCAAATGTGTCTATTCGGCGGTTCAATCGGCGGGCTTCCCTACGCTAGAACAAGTAAACCGTTGCCTCAGGACAAGGAGACAGCAATCAATCTGAACTAGGAGGATGGAAAAACGTCTAGCCGCGCTCAAATGACCCGCACAACGACGCAAGCACGCGCTGACCCTTCAATTTGGACGCTGAATCTAGTCGGCTACAGCAAAATAGCTCAACAATATTATTGTGAACTGCACAGCAAACGCCCACAGACTCTTCTAGGCACCACAGATTTCACTTTGCCTTACGAGTTGACTGATGAAGGAATGCTGCGTGTAAAAAAAGAAGACTTCAAGAAGCTGGAGACGCTTGCCAAAGACCGCATAATCAATAACCCAGCTTATGTTGATCAATTGATTTCTTCAAGACAAAAAAATCTTGAGATATTGAGACAAAACCTTTTCAATGAAGACAGGCTGCTGCAATCAGGCTGCCTCAAGAACTGCAATCCAATGCAGATTTTTTCGCACTTAACTGATTTCGCATGCTTCTACCTAGAATATAATTTTCCGTCATCTCTCTTCAAGGAATTAATAGTTGGAAAACTCAATTATTCAGAAGATGCTTATGAGAACCTGCGCTTGCGCCTATTAACGCCCTGTGAATCAGCATATTTAACATATTACAAAGCTATTCTAAAACTCGCGTTACAGACACTGAGCAACACTGAAATTGATCTTCGTTCGTTCAGGCAACAATTCAGTTCAATAGGCGACAGAGAACTGAAAAGCCGTTCAGACAGAGAACTGGAAGAGATCATCCAAAGAGTCAGCTTTATGTTTGGAAACAGATTGTCATTGCGCTGTGAAATCATGAAGATTTCAGCTGTTGAGGACAATGTCAGAGCGGAACATGCGGAAATCAAGAAGAAGCTACTTATGCAATGTGCGAATCACGGGGCGCATGTAAGCGACCTCGTCAGCAGATTAGCAGACATGCTGATAGATGCCGCATTGGAGAATGAACAAACAAGCATTTGGAGAGGACGAGTTTTCGCTTACCTCAGCAGCCTTATCGAATCGTTAGGCATGAACCCCCACACTGCAAGCGTTGAAGAAATCCAAGCGCGGGCACAAGGCGTTGGAGTTTGCCAACCTTAAGGTCAGATGACGCAAAAATGCGTGCACTGAGCAAAGTTGAACGTTGGCACCTGCCGCTTAAAGGCTTAAATCACAACGCTATATTATGGTAGGAAAGACGCGCGTTCAAAGTAGTGAAGTACTATGTTGTGTATTGCTGCTGTGGCTTTCGATTTTGACGGCACATTAGTTGACATTGCTGAACCGTATTCAATGGCATTTAACGAGACACTGAGAAACTTTGGATTACCAGAGTCGAATCCCATGGAGTTGTATCGCAGAGGCGCAGTTAATTTGGAATCGCAGTTTGCTCAAGTTTTTTCCAGAGTAGATGCGGATAAAGGGTTGCTCCCAAAATGCCTCAAAATGCACCGTGAAATCTATAGTCAAATTCACCTGAAGCACTTGAAAGGACTTGACAAAGCTCTTGACGCAGTCAGGGAACTTCACTCGCGAGGGTTTAAGCTGGCGTTGATCGGAGGAAGACCAGTATCCGAGGTAGAGCCTGAATTGAAATTTTTAGGAATAAGAGACTGCCTTGACATAGTGTTGACTTCCGAGGTTGTTAATCGCCCCAAACCTGCACCTGACATCGTTCAGCGTGCAGCAGAATTCTGGCATATACCACCAGAGCAGATTCTGGTGGTAGGCGACAGCCCCGACGACATCGGTTCGGCTAAGAGCGCAGGTGCCTTCTCTGCGGGGATATGCACAGGTTACTTTTCAAAAGAAACAATTGCCAACGCAAAGCCCGATTTCCTGCTTAATTCAGTCTCTGACGTTCTGGATATTGTCGACCGTTGCCCACATGTGCCGTGAAGCAGCAAAAGGCAGCGTGCGCTACGCGTTTGGGTTTCAGTCTTTTACTTTTGTCGCAGACACAAAAAAAGACCGCCTATCACCTACCTTCAATGAAGCAAGACTATTCACTGCGAAACCGTCTTCCTGCAGGTAAGGAACAATGTCGTCTTGTGTGACAAAAGGATAATTTGGTTCTGCAAGGATTCGATGATAAACAAAATTGGAAATTGGACTTTTGGTCTCGATTTCAATAATTAATAAAATTGATCCAGCACGAAGAATCCGATTTATTTCTTTCACCACCACGCGTAAATCCGTCAAGTGATGAAGCGAATTGCGGATTATGGCCGCGTCAAAGGCGCTGCTCTTTATCGGGCTGCATTCACAGTCTGCGGCAACAGAGTTGAATCCGCATGCTCTAAAAGCCCGTGAGGATTTTGCACATTCTTTAGAAATGTCAACTCCGATGATGTTCATCTTCTTGTTTTTGAGAAGCTTCTTGGTTAATGAACTGCCATCGCCGCAACACAAATCGATTACATTGAGCGGTCTATCAAACCCTTCGCACATGAGTTCTAATTCTCTGCAAACTTTAGCGTCAGCTTCATTGGGTTTTTTCCGAAATTTCCGCATTCTTCGCAAGAGCCAAACATAATACCGCCATTTCCAAAGATTCTTGTTCCAATAATTAATTTCTGTTTTTTTTTCTATCCCTGCGTAACTCATCTCGCGGGCTTACCAATGAAGCGAGTTGAGATATGCGATAGGGCATTTACCAGACCTTCGTTACAATACTGGAGAGGGTTAAACTAGTGTACAGGGTTCCGGGAGTGTATGTTCCAGAGAGGTACAGGCCGTCAGTAGCTGAGCCAGTTGAACTGCCTCCATAGTAAACACTGTACGTAGAACCTTGTGCGAGAGATGGCGAAGAGAAAACTATTGACTGGTACGCTTTTGCAGGCTTAAAGCTAAAGAGAACTGTTCCTGTGCTGGTTTGAAGATTAATCAAGGTGCCAGCTGGAATTGTCGACCTAAAATTCACCATCATTGAATACTGGGTCGACGAAGTATCTGGAGCCATTGCCATGCCTGAACTGCCTACAGCTAGCAGAAAGCCGCCAGTTATTTTGAATGAAGCATGGTCCAGAGCGCCGTTCGCGTTAGATGTGGGGCCATTAACGATTACGTAACCATTGGTCATTACAACGGCACCATTCACATCAATACCGTCTCCCAAGGCATCAACCGCAATGTAACCACCGTTGATGTAGAGAGAGCAGTCACCTGACTCCATGAAGACATCTCGGCCTCCCCCGCGTCCTGGACCTGGATTGAATCCAGACGCGTCATTGCCTCCAGCGCCATTTATGCCGTCATCACTTGAGACAATGCGGATTTCTCCGCCGTTGATTGTGAGGGCTACACTTTCCAAGCCCTCATAAGATTTTGTAATATCGATGTTTCCGCCGTTAATTACTAAAGAGGCGTCAGCGTGCATGGCGTCGTCTCCGGTTGAAATTGCAAAGGAACCTCCATTGATTGTTATTTTGTCGTTTGAGTTGATGGCGTCATCAGCAGAATTAATGGTTAAAACGCCATTATCTATGACTACGCTGACATTTGCTTGGATTCCCTTAGCAGACGCGCTTGCAGAAATAACGCTGCTACTGCCGCCGCCTGAAGTCAAGCTGATTGAACCTCCGGTGACAATAACGTCTGTTTCGGCTTCAACAGAGTCCCCACCAGAAACAATAGTTATAACGCCATTCTCAATGGAAACGTATCCTTTTGTGGCATCTGCATCGTTATCGGATTTTAAACCGTCGCCGCTGACATTCAAAGTAACAGTCCCGCCTTTGACAATAAGATAGTCCTTGCCTCTGATGCCGTCATCTACTGAGGTTACGATGATAGCGCCGCTTTTGATTATGAGCCCGTCTTTACTTGCGATGCCATCATTATAGTTTCCGTCAACATTCAGTGAACCACTGCCGTAGATTGTGAGGTCAGACTTGCTGAAAATCGCTGCGTTTGGTTCATCCGTTCCCGTTTCAAGGATGTATGAGGTTCCGTCTGTTATGTAATTTGCTGTATTCTCTTCGAGGATGAGAATGGTCTTTTTTGCGTTTTGTATGTAAATTGGAGAGCTCGTGGAACAGCTGATGTCAACGCCGCCTAAGATAAGGCGCACGGTCTCTTCATCTTCAGTGTTCACTATTATTTGTCCATTAGTTAGAGAGCCGCTTATTCTGTATGTGCCTGCGGAGGTAATGGTTACTTTGCTGCCGTCAACAGTTGCGTTGGCCGTTGAGTTAACGGTTATTGAATTTCCATTTAGTTCGATATTGAAAACCTCGGAGCTGTCCCAAACATAATCTGCCGAATCCTCGTGATCCTCAGCATTTGCATAGTCCTCGCTGGTTCCAGTAGACGAACCACTGGATGAAGAAGAAGTAGGCGATGGCGAAGGTGAAGCAGTTGGGGTTGGAGTGGGGGTTGCTGTTGAACTGGCTGTTGGTGAAGGCGTACTTGACCCCCCGTCATTTTCAGTAGGCTCACTACCCAGCAAATTCATGCCTACGAAGGCATACACTACAGAAAACACCAGTAAACAGGCACACACCAGCACGATAACTAATTTTCGTTTATCCATGCTTCATCCATCGAAGCGGTGGAGCGCAAACTTTTAAAGCATTTTTCCAAATCTAACCAGAATTCTTTCCACTTTAACCAGCGACGCAAAGCATTCAGAGTTTTTTTAAAATTTTGTCAACTGTGTGACATGGTTGTTGAAATGCCGTTAGCATGTGTGTTGTGGTGCGAGGGATTGGACTTGAATCTCTAGTCAAGGGGATTCCACCCGCAGAACCATCTTTTTTCTTCTTAAGAAAGAGTTGTTGGCAGCCAGCGATTCTTCTGAGCATGTGTTTCATTTTTTGAAACGCTTTTTTCAAAGTGTCCCTTAAGTTGCTGTACGCGCTAGTGGCGTTGCAGGTGGTGACAAAAATAAAAAAATCTGTTAGTGTTATCGCAATTGTTGCAATGTTCGTTGTGGCAACGCTTTGTTTAAGTGCAGTAGCTAGCGCCGCAGTAAGTCTTGGACCAGCACCCAATTCCGGAGATTGTATTCCAGACGGCAGCGGTTTTGATCAACCTAATCGGCAAAACGACGCGGCTCCTGGTGTTGGACCAGCACCCAATTCTGGTGATGGCGTCCCAGATGGCAGTGGTTTTTAAATAAAATGAGAATCAACCACTGTCTGTTTACCCTCTTTTTTCATTTGTGTGTTAAGTGGTCCATAGAATTCTGTTTGAGTTCTTCGGAATTGGTGTTTCGGCTTTTGAAACGCTTGTTCCACAGTGTCCCTTAAGTTGCTGCTTGAGATATGATGTTAGCGTGGAATCAAATGATTAGAAAAAGTCGAATCCTGAGATTTGCCGTTCTGGCAATTATTCTAGTTTTGGTGACGCCTGCATCTGCCATATTCGCTGGGCAAGGCCAAATCTCCGCTAGTAGTCCAGCGGAAGAGTTAGTTCGACTTGCTGAAAAAGCAGAACAGCAGGTTAAGAATTTGATTGATGTGGTTTACGCAAACGACACTGCTATACAAAAAATCACTGAGGCTGAGCTACTTGATGATTTGGAAGGAAACGTCACATACTATGATCAAGGCGTAGCCACGCTTGCAAAAGCCCAAGATGCGCTCGCAATAGCTGACTACGAAGGAGCAGTTGGAAATGCAACTGAAGCTTTCAGCATTTTCAGACAAGTTTTCCAGGCTATTCATCTCATTCTGGAAGATGTTGGTCTTCAAACAGGGCAATTAGTTGATTCCTATGGTTTACTTGAAGCGTACAGTAGAGCTCTTGAAAAAATTGAATGGCTGAGAGAGCTTTTGCCAGAAGATGCTACCGAGTATTTGGCTCTTCTTGACCAAGCTGAGGCATTGTTGGATTTAGATGTGGCGCGCGCGTTGCTTCTTGAAGGCAACGTCACCGAGGTTACGAGCAGTTTGGCGCAGGCAAACCAGTTGATATCCGAAGTTTATCAGTATCTGAAACAGCAAGCTGAGGGTTCCAACAATTCAAGAGTTAACGGTTACCTGCAGGAAATGGAACAAGCGCGAGAAAGAATTCGGGAGCGGTTTAGATACGCAGGTGACCAAGGAGTGGATGTTGAGGCTATTTTGGAGTCGTTTGGTTACCACAATGAAAACGAGTTCATGCAGGCCCTTGAAAATATGACTCAAACAGCTAAAGGCAAAAGTGGCGACATCGGCTTGGTAATTCAGGACCTTGAAGCGTTGGGTCAACTGATTAGGCAAATGAATCAGACTCTCACGCAAGAAATCAATCGTCATCAGGAGCAGCATGGAACTGGCGGAAGCGGTAGTGGCAGTGGAAGCGGGTCGGGAACAGGGGGTTCTGGATCTGGCTCAGGCGCGGGAACTGGCAGTTCAGGCTCTGGAAGTGGAACAAGCCCAAGCGGTGGCAGCAACAGCTCTGGTTCAGGGTCAGGTGGCTCTGGAAGTAGCGGGTCAGGTTCGGGCACGAGTGGCAGTGGTTCAGGCGTTGGAGACGGCGGCTCTGGCTCTGGAAGCGGCAAAAAATAATCTAAACAGCGGCGACTTTCTGCTTTTCTATTTTTTGAGTTCTACTTGGTTTTCAAGCCCGACTTTTCTTATTTCAACTATCTCTAGTCTTTCTAGTCTTCTGACTAAACGCCAAAGGCTCGTTCGGGGCATGTCGGGAAACTTTTCTCTGAGTTCCGCTTCAAATGCTTTGCCTTCCTTTTCAGCTAAGAATTGAATAACGGCTTTGTCTTCTTTTGCCAGTTGAGGATTGGCTTTTAGAATTTTTTCAACATTTGGGCCATTCTTTCTTCTGTGTAGAGCCACAGCAGCAATAAGAACCGCGACTGCAGCTACGGCGCTAACAGCAAGATATGCTACGGGTAGTTGAGGTGAAGCATCGTTGTTGTCTGATTGGTCTGGGAATTCATCAGGTGTTAATGCTGGTAGAACATAGCTTATCTCCCAACTTCCCGGGCTTAAAGATAGGGTTATGGAGTTTTCTTTGGTTTCTATGGCTAATGGGCTTTTGCTTAGATAAATCACGGTTGAATTCAGCGGTAGGATAACTGTGAGGTTGTACTGGTAATTGGTAAGCAGAGTCCATACTTCTGCTTTTTTCGTTGTAAGTAACATGGTGTCATACTCTATCAAAAGTTTGCTTGCGCCTAGGGTGTATGACGTCAAACTATTTCCAGTTACTTTGTAATCCACCGCGGTCATGTTTTCGTCAAGCAGCAAGATGTTCTGAGGCGCCTCAGATAAAAGAGGCATCGTTATTTCTGCTGTGAATTCATCCATGGACACCTCTTGTTCGCAGTGAACCAAACCGTCCCTGTACAAAGTAAGGTTAGTTGATTGCACTTGGAACGTTGGTTGACCAAGAACAGAGGCAAAAGTGGCAAATAGTATAAACGAACTGAATAATAGGAAAATGGCGCCTGCGATACAAAGTTTCATGGTCGTCTTATACTGACTTGGGTGAAGCCTAATAATTTTTCTGCACTCATAATCGCCTATTCGCAGAAGCCAGCTGTGTTCAACGGGAAAAATGCAAACCGTTCCCTAACTTCTGAAACGATTTTCAGCTTCCTTTTTCTACCAATTTTCAACCGCTTTCGACTTGAACGCCAACTTATCGTCTCCAAATCGGGCAGGGCGGAAAAGAAAAACCTTAACAAACCATGACGAAAAAGACCAAAATTGTTTTCCTAGCGTCGTGGCGCCGGAGGTGGGACTTGAACCCATGAAGACCTGCGCCAGAGGACCTTAAATGTTCCCTCCTTGCCGTAGAGCGAAATCAGTCACTACTTAGACTTGGCTTAGCTTATTGGTTTAATTGGAACGACGAACGGTTTTCCTGATTCGTTTCTTACAATAACATCAATACCGTAGACAGATCGAACATTATCCGCTGTAAATACTGCAGCGGGTTCGCCCACGCAGTAAACTCCACCATCTTTCAACATCGCAATCTGGTCAGCATACTTGGCGGCAAGATTCAAGTCATGAATAGCCATAATAACCGAAAGCCCCCGTTGAATTGCAAGGGTTCTTATTATCTCCATTACTTCCAATTGATGCTTCACATCGAGGTTGCTGGTCGGTTCATCGAGAAGCAAAATATCAACTTCCTGCGCAAGTGCTCTGGCAATTAAGACCTTTTGTTGCTCACCTCCGCTGAGCTCATGCATATCTCGAAGCGCATAATTCTCCATCTTAAGCAACTGCAGCACTTCCTCAACTTTTTCAAGGTCTCTCTCGCTGTTTCGCCAACTTAAATGGGGACGCCTGCCTAAGAGAACCGCATCAAAAACGGTTATTGGAAAAATGTTAACCGCATTAGATTGGGATACATAGCCGATACGCTTAGCAATCTGCATAAGGCTTAATGATGCTGTGTCTTTTTCGTCTAAGAGGATTGTGCCTTGCTTTGGCTTAAGTACACCATTTATGCATTTTATTAGGGTGGATTTGCCGGATCCATTAGGACCTACAATAGCCAGCATTTCAGACGCACATAATTCCAAACAAACATTTTTGAGGACAGGACGACTTGCGTAGCTGAAAGAAACATCTTTGACTTTGAGCTTTAAAAGTAGTCCCTCCGTCGTCTTATTACCAAGTATAGGAATAAGGGAACGCCGAGAACGGCGGTTATTGCACCTACGGGGAGAATAGTTGGGGAGAGGAGGTTTCGGGCAACAGTGTCAGCTAAAACCAATATCAATGAACCAACAAGTGCCGATGCGGGCAGGAGAAAACGATTGTCTCCGCCAATTATGAATCTGACTATGTGAGGAGCAACTAGACCTATGAAGCCAATAGTACCTGTGAAACAAACAACACTTGCTACGAGCAGGGTTGATACTATCATTAGAAGGATTCTTATTCGTTTAACATTGACGCCGAGGCTTGTAGCCGTCTCGTCGCCAGCACTTAAAGCGTTAAGATCCCAAGATTTCCATATGATTATGGGTATACAAACCAAGGACACATAGAAGACTAAGGATATGTTGTCCCAAGTTGCTTTGCTTAAATCACCTACTGACCAGAAAATTGCAGATTTAACAGCGTCTGCCTCTCCAAAGTACTGGAACAGGGTAGTTGTTGCGCTGAAAAGGTACATGCATGCAACTCCAGCAAGTATCATAGTGGTAGGGTGAGCACCTGCGCGGCTGGATAAGCCTATGATTATAAAAGAACATAATAGAGCAAAAAGAAAGGCGTTTCCTATTATGAGATAGCCCCCACCTACAACGCCGATACCGCCTACTATGGCTAAAGTAGCGCCGAATGCGGCGCCCGAAGAAATGCCCAGCGTGTAGGGGTCTGCAAGAGAATTCTTCAAGACTCCTTGCATCACAGCTCCTGTAATACCGAGCACCGCCCCCGATAATATACCCATGATTATTCTGGTCAGCCTTAAATGCCAAACAACTGTTTCCGCAAGCCAAGTAGTCTTGACCATGTCAGGGAAGAATCTGTGCAAAATAGCCATGTATACTTCGCCGAACGAGATGCCTGCGGTTCCTATGGAGGCAGATATTCCTATAGAGAGTACAATTAAGATAACCAAAGCAAAAATGAACAATATCTTGCGTCTAGTGAATCTTTTGTAGTGCGCTTTAGCCGTTGAGTGAAAGACTGGTTCTGTTTTCTTTGACATAGCAATGCACATCTAAACTTTTTCCTGAATATCAGCCATCGCAGTTGCATTATGGTTAGCCTTCTTCCACCATAGTATGGCGGTTCTTGAGTCCCGCAAAATTACAAGTTTGCCATTGTTTTTATGTAAATTCTTTGACAAGTATCGTTTCAGAATGGCGCGTTTTTCTTTCGGTATTAAATACATGCGAGCCCAGTCTTCTGCAGCCTCGTTGAGACTGCCATAACTTAGCTCCAGCGGATGCTCAATGATTTCCACATTTGCATAGATGCCTAATTCCAGTAACACGCTACTAAGATAAAGGTGGTCTAACCACCAAATCGGCTGTGCTTCACCGTACAAGTCTTTCCAGAGTCCTGCATCAAATAATCGAGCAGCAGACGTGACTATGTATACTCGTTTCTTGGTGACATCAGTGATTTTTGCCAGCGCATCCTTCAAATTGGGCATTGTAAGCGAGTAAGCAACGACAGATACGTCGTGCGGCTGAATATCGGAATCAAGCTGCACTTCCTCCCAACGCTTATTAAGAATTGTAATGTTCGCGACGTTAGCTTTTTGCATGTTCTTTTTCAGATACGAAACCATCTTAACTGAAGGCTCAACAGCAGTAACATGCTTTGCAGTTTTGGCAATCGCAATTGATAGTCTGCCGACCCCAGCGCCTATATCCAAGACTGTTTCGTCAGGCTCTATCGACATCAGGGATACTTGCAGGCGCGACTGTTCGATATTGTCAGCTCGAAGGATTGCTTCGTTACATTTTTCGGCATATTCATCGCCAGAAACAGCAACCGCCGCCTCTAATGTTTCCCTCATTGCGGCGTTTAACGCAACCATTTTTTTCCAATACGCCATAAAGAGCTTCCACTGCTTGTTCCACTCGGTTGCTCGCGTCAATATTTCTGCCTCGCTTGCGTCTGCAGATTTATTAGCAATTCTAGCGCGCCAGTTACTGGTGAATTGTTGAAAACCCCGAGATTTACAAAGGACAGTTCATTAAGGTATGTAATAGCGGAAAAGAGGATTTTCCGAATCATGCCATACCGTGCCGTTCCTGTGTGTTTGTTAAGAGTAGCGTTGAAAAAAAGAGGAGAAGCTAAGTGTTCTCAAGTGGGCACTTGTTGTAAATGCTGCGTTTAGCACGTTATTGTTTCTAACCGGCATAAACGAATACCCCCGTCTGTGTATCAAGGAAGTCTGCAGGTAATCCTTGGAACCTAGTTAAGTATTCTATGTGGATAGCAACTGGGTCAAGGTCTGTGAATAAGTCTGGATAGAACCATTTCGCCATGTAAGCCATGCCGATGAAGTTTCGAGTAGCACCCACTATGTCGCCGTCAAGTATGTACACTTTACCGTTCTTCACCGCATTAGTGTTTGCCAATTCGGGGCGATTCATGATTTCGTTTCGTGCATCAGCCAGCGCGGACTCAGGTGAACCTAGATAATATCCTCCGTAGCCAGTGTATCTTCTAGCAAATTTTACAATTATATCTGGATTGAGCAGCATTACTGCTTCGGCGTCTGTGGTGAAGGAACCTGTATGGTCACTGAATATGTTATTGCCGCCGGCCCTAGTTATTAGGGCGTGACCTTGAGTTCCATTGCCCGTGGTACTGTATGCTGCTTTTGCTTCATAGTACACAGTAGGTCTGTCGGCGAGAGGAATTGTTTGAACTCTGTCTTCAATTTGATTTACAATTCCATTATAGAAGTCGACCAATTCCTTGGCCTGATCTACCCTGTTAATAATGTAGGACAACCTCATTATCTCATCGACATAAGTCGCAGTGTTAGAACAGTCAAAACCGACGCATGGAACCCCAGGCAGATTATTGGCGTCTGATGCATAAGAATTTGGCCATATCATAACTAGGTCAGGGTTGAGCGCAAGAATTGCTTCGTAGTTTATGGGAAAACCAGTTCCAATATCCGGTGTACTGAGGAATTCTGGGAAATAGTCGCTTGCGTCGTGCACGTCTTTTCTTACACCGACTATCGTGGACTTGTTTACGTCCATAGCCCGCATGGTTGCGATGTGATTGGCAGAACAAGAGACAATTCGGGTTACGGGCATTTTCATTGTGACGGGTACTGTAGTTACAGGTCCTGCTGAGACTTCTGTCGTGTACATGTTTACAGTAAGCGTTTCTTCTTTGCCTACCATTATCAGTTCGGTCTGGGTGACATCAAGCATGTTTGTTTTTGTGTCAAAATTTGCGTCCGCCAAATCCGTTGCGCCAGCTATGTTCAGGAGTATCTGTTCTATAAAAGTCACATCGGTGATGTTAATTGTGTCATCTTGATTTGCATTTCCGTATACACCCAAAGTGTAAGCATCGGCAGCATCCGCAGCTGAAACTCCAGAATGTAGCAGCGGCACAAACAGCAAAAGCAAACAAAGCAATACGTTTACAATGGATACTGTTCTGGTTATGCTAAGACGCGATGGTAGGCGTGAAACTTTGAAGGGTCTAGCACTTCGGATAATTTTTTCTTCTGTGCTTTTTCCTTTTGGTTTTGAACTATTTCGGTACTTCACCAGATACAAAGAAGAAACAACTATAGCGCAAATCACAACACCCACAGTCAATAGGATGTATGGAGAAATATTGCCTGAATCTGAGGGGGGTGGAGAGGCAGAGTTCGTTGGTGATATGCTAGGGGTAGGAGTTGCGTCGGGAGAAGTTGACGTTGGAGTAGGAGTACTTGATGTCGACGTAGGTGTTGACGTGACTGCTGTTATAGTTATGCCATCTTGTGAGTTTTGCCAAGTTGTTTGTATTTCCTTGGCAGTTGTGTTTGTAAGCAGACCATTGGATAATGTCAAGTAAGCAACGTCGCCGGCATCGCCCACAACTTCGAAAGTTATAACTGACAGCTGACCTGAACCGCTCACTCCGCTTACTCCAGGAAGATTGAAAAGTACTCGGATAGTGTTGGAATTAATTGAACTCCACATGTCAATCGGCACTGTTGTGCCTGCGATGCTGCCGTCCTTTACATCTTTAACTCGAATCATGGATGAAGGGTAAGAGAGGTCAAATTGTCCCGCGTCTAGATTCGCGACATCGACTACATTTATTGTTACGTCAAACTGTCCAGATGCAGACGTGGGCTTGGTTATGCTCACGTCAGCTTGTACGGTGAGGCAACTGCAAAGTAACCCAGCTAAGACGAGTAATAAAGCGATTAGTTTTAGGCTTTTCACTTTTTTATATCCCCTTTAGCCCCTCAGAAGGGAGATACATGTTATTAAATTTTTTCATAGCTACAATTAATTTTTTTGATGGTATTTTTCTAAGCGTCATGTTTCCACCGGTATTACTTTTTCGCATATAAGTAACACTATTTAAGTATTACCGTTTTAAAAAAACGTAGTACCATACAAAAACAAACATTCTAAGAAGAAGCCACCTTATTCCCTCAATGGCACAGGCACAGCTTATGACAAACAGCGCAACCAGAAATATTTGGAAGACTATTTGGTTCTAACGAAGAGGAGAGTATCAACATGACAAGCGATTGGATAGGTGATGGCTACTTTTTGTACGGGTCCACTACAAAAAAGTAATTGAGGACACCTGCAGCAATTCCGAAAGCTCCAAGCACGGGGCCTAAAACTAAATAACCGAAGTTATCAAGCACTGAACCGCTTAGAGCAAGTCCAAGAGCCGAGCCTAAAGAGCCACACGCGTTTATCAGCGACATCATAGTGCCGCGAGCTTTCGGTACTTGTTCAAGGCACAAGCTCGTCCATGCGACGCCTCCCACTCCGCGAAGGAATATACTCAGGATATCAAGGGGCCAAGCAATCCACATAAAGGGCATAAAAACAAATATTGATATTAACACGCTTGCAGAGACGAGAGAAAGTATTGTTAAGCGTTTTCGCCCAACACGGTTAACAAGTCGACCACCAATGATGCTGCCCAAAACTGCGACCGAAGTATTCACAACAACTATTATACTTGCGTATTCCAGCGGCACAGAAAAGTGTTCTCTATAAAATGTAATAGCATAAACACCCCAAGTGAACGAAAAAAAATAAAACACTACACAGACTAAAGAGGCAACAGCGGACTTGTTAAGAAAAACCGATTTAAGGCTACTCAGATAAGCTTTCTTTCCAATTGCCACTTTCTGTTTAATCGGGGCAGATGGAATGTTTGTGTACGCCAAGATTAAGCCTATAACGGAAACTGGCAGGAAGAACAAAAATAGAACGGAACGCCAGCCTGCAGCACCAGCAATAAGGCTGCTCAACGGGCCGCCTATGATATGAGTCAGAGATGCAGCTGCCTGCGTCCAGCCTATTACCTTTGATCTTTTTTCCAAAGGTAGAAATCTTCCAATTAACGCATAGGCCATAGACATAGCTATTATGGATCCCACGCCGTCTAAGGGATAGAAGATTTGCATGCACGTGAAACTTGGAGACAAGAAACAACCCAGAATGCCTATTGTTATTATCGCGGCGCCTGCCAGCAGCAGCGACTTGTGGTTGAACCTAACGCTCAGGACACTCATCAACAACCCAACAATCATGGAGGCTATTGAAGAAATCATGGCAATTTGACTAGCTACGCCCACGCTGACCCCGAAGGTTAATGCAATATCTAATAGGAAAAGTGAGCTAAACATGTTTAGATTCTGCTCTGCGTAACTCGTTAAAGCCAGCGCTGGAACAAAGAGTCTTCTAGGCGTCTTTTGTTCAACTGAAGTCTCATGGCTCATGCTTAAGCATCTAGAAACTGTTTAGCGATTTTAAATTTTTCCGAGCGCGCGTTAATAGAACAAGGCTTCGAATACGTCACCGACTTTGAGATCGTGAGAATCTTCGAAAAAACCAAGCTGTAAGACGCAAAAACTCAAAATCACTCTGCGGACAACCTGCGGGTAGTTTTCAACATTGTGGTGCCGGGGGTGGGGTTCGAACCCACGAAGGCCTGCGCCAGAGGATCTTAAGTCCTCCCCCTTGTCTTAGGCTACTGGATCTGGCCGCCTATTTAGACCTGGCTCGGGTACCCCGGCACCAGCGCACTACACTTCACGGTTCAGCACGTTTAAGTTTTTTGCATGCTTGAGGGCGAAAAAGCAAGGTGGGTATGGAAAATGAGAAATAATGCTTCTGTGTAAAAGAGGGTGCTTAATGAGGAATGTTGAGTGGATGAAGTCTTAGAGTTGCTGGATAAGACTGCGAAGAGGATTCAGCAGGTTTTTGAGGAAAATAAGGAAACAGCGGCAAAGCAAATTGTGGCTTATGAGCAGATATTGCTTTCGAAGGAAGCGTCTGAAGCTCAGAAGGTCAGGGCTTTGGTTGGGAAATCGTTTGAGTTGGATCGTTTGGAGAGGCTGTCTTCTCAGTTGAGTTTGCTTTATACGCTGCAGATTTTTGCTTTTAAGGTTAAAGTGTTGGAGATTGAGGTGGGCAACATTGATGAGCAGTTGGCGCGGTCGGGAATTTTGGAAAAGAATTTGGAGATAGAGGGTATAAAGAAGAACATTGATGCGTTGAAGATTCTTGTTGATGCTCAGTATGAGTCGTTGAAGGAAATCAGGGAGAAGCAAAACCAAGACTTACGCTACATATTCTGATTTTCTCGAAGTATGTCCGTATAAAGCGGCGGTTTTAGGTTGTGCACTGTTGCTTTTTTTCCTTTGCTTGGCATTCGTCGCAAAGGTCAGAATTTGGTCGCCTGCCCCGTTTCACATCGATGTATCGGGGGTATTGTGAGCAGTTTTTGCACCAGTGCCATCTGTCAGGTGGGGGTCCCTTAACATATTCTACAATGGTTTCTTTAATGCACTCCACCACAGTTTTCACCCTCTCGCGAGGAGTATTATGTTCGAACTGATATTTTTCATTTTCCTCTGCTATGGACATTTAAAATTAATTATGATGCGGATGTGTCGTTAATTCTCAATTTCACAAGTAATTAAAGGAGTTTAGTGTTATTTGAACATGGAGCTGAAAGGTCTAAGTACTTGGTGGGTCTTTCATCATTTATAACCAGCGTCGCTAGATATCCTGATATAGGGGTTGTAATCACGCGTTCTATGAATTAAGGGAGTAGTTTCAGTAGTGTTTGAGCAGTTTGGGATAATTGGGAACATTGTTATTCTGATTGTCTCATTGATTATTTTGATCAAGGCGAGCGGTTGGGCAATCACTAATTCAGTTAATTTGGCAAGCGTAACTGGCTTGGGGAAGACAAAAATTGGGTTTTTACTTGTTGCTTTTTCAACTTCTCTTCCGGAACTTTTTGTGGCGGTTTTTGCTATTGGGGATCCACAGGCGATTGGGATTTCAGTGGGTAATGTTTTAGGTTCAAATGTGGTGAATATATGTTTGATATTGGGGGTGAGTTTCATTGTTTTGGCGACTAAGTATCCTAAAAGTGCGGGGTTTTTCACTAAAATGGCTAATGATGAGGTTGGGAATTTGAATTTTGGTGTTTTGATTTCATCGTTGGTTCCTTTGATTTTGTTTTTTGTTGGTTATTCAAGTCAGATTATCGGAGTTTTTCTTGTTGCTCTTTTTGTGTATAATACTTATGCGCTTGCTAAGAAGAAAGGAACTGTGGAGGAGATTTCTGATGAGGCGGAAAAGCGTTCGCTGGCTACATATGCTGTTAAATCGGTTTTGGGGATAAGTGGGGTTATTGCGTGTGCTTATCTTATTGTGGATTCGGCGTCTTTTTTGGCGTTGAGTTCGGGTGTTCCTCCGGTGATTGTTGGGGGTACGATAGTGGCTTTTGGGACTAGTGCTCCGGAACTGGCAACGAGTATAAGTGCCGTTAGGAAAGGGTACGTTGAGCTTGCGCTTGGAAATGTTATAGGTAGTAATTTTTTGAATATTACGTTGATTTTGGGGTTGTCTTTCTTGTTGTCGCCGATTAACGTGAATCTTTCGGCTTTCTCTGCTTTGGTGTTCTTTGCGTTGTTGTCTAGTATTTTGTTGAGTTACATATTGCAGAATGCGAAGGTGCGTAAGCGTGAAGGAATAGTTTTGCTTGCTATTTACTTAGTATTTTTGGTGACGAGTTTCATTAGTGGCTGAGGTTTTTGGGGAAGGTTCGTTTGTGATTTTTGCGTTTCTGATTGGTCTTTGGCTTCGCAAACAGTCAATGGGAGTCTGCGGCAATTATGAAATCAGGTGGCAGGTTTCTATGCAAAGGGTTTTATTCTTAAAGGATAAATTTGATGAAGATATGAAAACTACATTAACGCTTGCGGCAGTATTATTCTTGAACTGTGTTTCAGATGTTGAGGCGTTTGATGGTTACCCTTGAGGAGAATGGAACATGACGGAAAGCCAAGAGGAATACACGTGTTTCGATTGTCCAGAGTTTAATAGTCTTAGAGGTTGTTGCAGGAGAGCAAATGAAAATAAGCCTTGTGTGAAATACAAGCCGCAAGTTTGAGTGGTAATTATTTATAGCTGCTTGGAAATGGTTGGGAGAGTGTTCAGGGTTTTTGGGTGAGTTAAACGTTAGGGTTATAACATTGAATGGTCTTAGTGAGTTGCTGGACGGGAGTTGGGCGAGTAAAGAGGGTTTAACATGACTCTTTCTCGATGCTCAGTACGGATAGAGCACCAGCCTCCTAAGTTGGGGGTCGAGGGTTCAAATCCCTCCCCGCCCGCCATTTTCTGTTGTAAATTGAGACGTTACGGGTGCACTGTGCACATTTAAAGTGCCGTAAAGTGCTGCATGCGCTTTTGTGCCGTTTGGCTTTGCACGTTTTCATCTGGAACTCGCGAGGCAGAGCGCGGGCGACGCTGAGCCTTAACTTTAGTTGGGCGGCGGAGGCGGAATTGATTCTGTCTCCCAGAGAGCAATGAATGATTCGACCCATTTTTGAGTTATGAATCCGTTTTGTTCATTAGCTATAGTGTCGTTTCTTATGTGGTGACTAATTTTTTTTATTATTTCGAGCATAATGTCGATTTTTCCGAGTTTGTTTTTGTTGAATACGGTCTCCGCTAGGTTGGGCATGAATTGGAGTATGGCGTATGTTTTTTTGTTATAAGGTGTGATTTGGATGAGAGTGTTAGTGTCATCCCTGTTGTCGTTTATGTTGAACTTTATGTAGCTTGAACTTAGCCCACCTGTGGATTTCGTGGTTTCAACAGGTATCGTTTGAACGTAGTTCATTAGGGAAGCATCACTGTTTAATCGTTCGACAAGGGGATTTTTATCGAAGTTTCTCCGAGTTTTATAGTCAGAATTCGGGTTCATAATGAACGTATCCCCTCTATGCTTAGCAACCTCGTTGCCTTGCTTCATTAAATCAGAGATTTTGGTAGCACCTTGGGAAAATCGGGAGGCTACCATTTCGGGAAGCAGGGGCAAAAACACTCTAGAGCTACTCCTGAAACCTGTTTGGATTGTTTTTGTAATAATTGATGTTGAAATTGAGCTTTCTATGGCTGTTCCGAGTGTGATGGCTCTTGGTAATGGCACGATTTTTGACCCAAGTGTTGCTCCTGCGCTTTTAAAGTCAAATGCAGTAATGGGAAAATAACCTATGATGAGGTCTTTTCCTATGGGGAAAATGGCTTTATAAATGAATTGAGTTTTGGGAAGTAAGGTGAGTTCTATTTTGGTTTGTAATGCATTTTGTATTTCGGTTTCATAAAATTGTTTTATTTTTTCAACGTTTTCTTGGAATTTTGGGTCTATACTCATGTATCATCATCTCTGATGATGCTAGTTTGACCGCCCGTTATGTCAAGTGCTACTATTTAATACTTGCCATACCTTGAAGGCTATACTTGAACGTGTGCAATTTCTCCCTTTAAGAAAACCACAAGTGGTACGAGAGCGAGGCGGAGCGCAAGCGAGAGCGCAGCGCGCATAACAGCGCCTTTTAAATATCTTTTATGCACGTTGTAATAAAAAGAGGGATTTGTTTTGGTTTTTTGGAATAGCATTGTTCCGTCTGGTGTTGTTAGTTGGTATGTGAAGTCGTTTGTTAGGAGTTGTTTGGCTTGTTCTTTGTCTGTTGTTCCTTCTACTATCAAATTCGCCACTTGTTCCCGCGAGAGCAACAACTTCATAAGTTAGGTATTAAGGGTTCAAACTTTCCCCAGTCGCCGTTAAAATTAAAAAGAAAACACTTCTTATTCCTGAAAGTGACGAAGTGCTATGACCGACTGGACTAAGAAAGAATTGGAAACGAAACTTGCAAACATAACAGTCGCAGTCACCATTCCCGTTAATGTCCACATAGAAAGCAAAGAGAAAATTCTGGACCTAAAAGAAGTACGAAGTATCCTTGAAGAGGCGAAAGTCATCGCTGTAAGCAACTGTTCCTGCAGAGAAAAAGTCCACCGTTGCAACGCGCCACTTGACGTTTGTTTCAGCGTAAACGAACGAGCACAAAAATTCATAGATAAAAAATTGGCGATAAAAGTCACCTTGAAAGAAGCCCTTGACGCGCTTAGACGTTCTCACGAAGCAGGATTAGTCCACGTGGCTCTCACGTTAAAGGGAAAAGAGAAACCAGATATCATATGCAGCTGTTGCTCATGCTGTTGCCATTCACTGGGCGCACTCATAAGATTCGGAATGTCAGACGCCGTTGTGGCAAGCAAGTACGTAGCCAAGTACAACCCAGCAACTTGCATAAACTGCGGAAAATGCGTCGCAAGATGCCAATTCAAAGCCCGCTGGATAGATAACGGCAAAGTAAAATTCGACGAAACACGATGCTTCGGCTGCGGAGTCTGCGTAAGCACATGCCCAACCAACTCGATTTCTCTAATCACACGAACAAAAAAACGTAACAAATAGCTCAATACAGATAGAGCATCACCCTCCTAAGTTGAAAGTCAAGAGTTCAAACTCTCACCTAGCCCACTTTTGAAGTGACAAACTAGCTTGCAGCGTCTGGAGCCTTGCCAGTGTTTTCATGCACGACAAAACCTACGTTTTTCCACAGACAAACTAATATAGTGTGCCACGTATTCTTTATGCATAAGGTCAGATTCGTTAGAGAAAAAGTCAGATTCAGTGCGCTTAACGCGTTTTTTGCTTTCTCTCTGGATTGCTCTGATGTGTAAAACTTCAGTGTGACCCAAACGTGACCAAAGAGATGTTGAGAATTGGGTAGAAGAAAAGTCAAAAATGAAGAAAATCTTGAGCACATGTTGCTGCCGACTGAAAACGACGTCTTAGGCACGGCAATTAAAATGCTTGGGTTCGACAGAATCTTGGTGAAATGCCAAGACGGCAAGGAGCGACTGTGCAGGGTTCGAGGCAAATTAAAGAGGCGCGTGTGGATCAGGGAAGGCGACATAGTTTTGGTTTCTCCTTGGGATTTCCAAAGCGACAAACGGGGAGACATTTTCTGGCGGTACAGAAAAAACCAAGCGGGGTGGCTTAGGGAAAAAGGTTACCTTATAACGTAAACTCTAAGGGGGAGTAAAATTTAAAACGTAAAAAGTCATCGGGTGAGTATCTAGCATTTATTTCTGTAAAGTACGAACTCAGCCCCGACATGCTCCTTGACGCTTTGCTGACCGCTGCAGAAAACGGTGAATCCAAATGCGGCGACCTTTCAATTGAATGCCGCGGTAAAAACAAAGACCAAACAATCTTTCTGATTATGGACGGCGCCGTAGTTGTTGCACAGTTTTCCGTGTCAAAAAATTTTCTGCTGCAACAGGGCAACCCGATTAGGACGTTTATGGAAACCAACATTGTCCGCCGATACGTAAACAGGGAAACTAAACCTGTGAAGCCAGAAAGCGCTATCCAAGATTTGCGGGCAGGAATGAACAACGTTAGAGTTGCAGCCAAAGTTTTGGAAGTTACAAAACCGAGACTTGTTGTTACACGATACGGAAACAACGCCCGTTTAGCCGAAGCAGTACTTGCAGACGCAACTGGAAAAATCAAACTTTGCTTATGGAACGACCAAATTGACGCTGTTTCACCCGGAGCCACTGTTCAAATCGAGAATGCAAGAGTGTCTATGTTCAGCGGCGAAAAACAACTAAACCTTGGCAAAAAAGGAATGCTTAGCAACATCGAAAACCTTGAAAGCCAGCCAGATGTTGACGGATTCACCTGAAGCATGGACTTAACGCTGTGATGGACTATTCTGGTTTTCTGAAGACAACGCTGAAGCGGTTTTCGAAACGCAATTAAACGTTTGAAGCGGGCTATTTTTGCTCGGAAGATGCTTGTCTTTTTTGAAATATCAAATTCTTTTTGGCGAGATCTTCGACTTCTTCTAGAAACTCCGCGTTGTTTTCCAAGTTCAGAAAGGCAGTTCGCTGATCCTCAAAGCCTTTGGGCAACTCAATTTTCAAAGTTATAAACGGTTTGCCGATAGCCATTTCGAACTCCCGTTTCTCGTCGTCGTATTCTTTCTTTGGGACAGTTTTATGTTCCAACCACTTCTTGATTTTCCACATTTTCCTCACGTGCCTATCAATCCAAACCTAAGTGTGAGATAGACGCTTGCAAAACCAAGCTGAATCAGGGTAGTTATTACACCTACTTTCGTGAAGTCTTTGAACTTCACCGAGATTTTTTCTCGCTTAAGCGTGCCAAGCGCCATCATCATTACAGCGCCGCTGAAAGGCGTGGTAGCGCCACCCAAGTTTGTTCCCAAAACAAGAGCAGACCATAACGCGCCCATGTTAAAACCTGAAAGCGCTTGAGCACTGATAATCGGCGTAAACGTCAAGGCAATCGCTATATTACTGACAAAACCGCTTGCGGCTCCAGTAAACCACAAGGTAATTTGCGAGGCAATCAAGGAACTGCCTCCGGCTAATTGAAAGAGTTGTGTTGACACGTCGCTTAGTATGTGCGTGCTTTCTAAGCCGCCGACGATGAACATGAAACCTGCGATGAAAAAGATTGTTTCCCAGTCTATTTCTCTAAAAATTTCTGTAGGGTCTACTTTGCAGATTAGCAAGGCAAGAATACCGCAGCCTATGGCAACTGCTTCAGGTCCTACGCCTATCGCGTCCAAAGTCAAGAAGAGTATTATCATAATGACGAGAACTAAGAGGGATCTATAGAAGAGTTTTTTGTCTTTTATGCTTTCCTTAGGATGGAATTCGGGCAAAACTCTGTTTTCGCCGAGTCTTGACTTGAAAACGAAGTAGAGCGCTATAATCGTTAGTGCCCACAGGATTATTTCGCATAAGCCCATGTAGCCGAGGAAATCCGAGAAGCTTAATCCAGCTTCTATGCCGATAATCATGTTGCTCACGGAGCCTATCAACGTGCTGGTTCCGCCGAGGTTAATCATTATGGCGGCAGACAAAAAATACGGTGTGGGTTCATAGTTCAAAAGTTTAGTTATGGTCACGGTGGCTGCGGCGACAAGCAGCATCGCCGTGGGGTCGCTTAGGAACATTGACACAAGTGCTGCAACGAGACAGATGGCAACAAAGAGTCTGCCAGAATGCCCTTTAGAGAATTTGATGGCGTATAACGCGAAGACGTTGAATAAGCCGCTTCTTTTAGCTACTTCTACAACGACCATGGTGCCGATTAACAGTATTATAAGTTTGAAATCTATGAAGCCTATTGCTTGGTCATACGTGAATGCGCCGTATTGGATTCCGAACCAAGCGGTGAGCAAAGCGCCGATTAACGCGGCGACTGACAAGGGAGTTAATTCTAGGATTGAGATGAGCAGTATTAGCACGTAAATGAGCAGCAGAACTATTACGACTGTATCCATGTTCACCCACTGTTCTTGTTGTTCTTTTGCACTGCATCTACCAAGCGGTCAGCAACCGTTTCGGCTTTCTCCTCGATAATCTTGTAGATGATTCTGCCGATGTCGTAGATTAAAACGATAACTAAGCCAAGTCCAACGTAGGTTGCTACAACTGTGAAGTAATAGCCATAATCCTGAACAGTGGATAAAAGCGGCGATATGGCTGTTATCACGAGCACTATGACTATTATGTAGACGATTTCTCTTGCGGCTCGTTTAGGCGACCGTTCCTCTTTGACGCCTAGTCGCCTGACTAGCACGTCGGTGAATATGTCTCCCAGCACTAAAGCGTCTGATAAAACGCGTACTAGGAAAATTCCCATAATCAGTATTGTGAGAATCCAAACCAGCAGGGAGGCGTCAGTGCCGATTCCCGGGATAGTTATGCTTTTGAGCGTTGGAGGAACATATACGCTGACGACCCAGAAGATAATTGCCATTATCGAGTTCATCACTATACGCGGGAATCTGCGGCGAATTTCTTCTCCTTCCTTTTTCATACATAAACACCCCACAACCGAGATGCGGAAAAACAATTTCCAACATTACATTCGCGAGAAAATACTAATAAAAGTATTGCCGCCTCTGCAGTTAACTAGGCGAAACACGTTTTCTATTTAGAGCTAAAATTTGCTGTTTTCGCTCTCTGGTGAGAGTTCACATTGCGATTTCGCCGATTTGCACGCGCGTTCAGCCGAAGAGGGGTGTGCTTAAGTATTTGAAGCCGTGGTCTCCGAAAACCGCGACAATTAACCCCTGCTTTATTTCTTTGGCTTTCTTGATAGCTGCCCACATCGTTGAGCCTGAGGAGATGCCGACGAAAAGCCCTTCTTTCAAGAGCAGTTCGCGGGCGGTTTTGAAAGCGTCTTCATCGTCAACCATAATCATCTCGTCCACTTCTTCATGCTTGCAGATTTCTGGGCAGAACTCTTGCAGGTTAAGCAGTCCCTGCTGCTTGTTATGCGGCTGGGAAGGCTGGATGCCGATTACTTGGATGTTTTTGTTGTGTTCTTTCAGTTTTCTCGCTGCACCCATGATGGTTCCTGAAGTGCCTATGCCCGCGAGGAAATGGGTGATTTTTCCGTTGGTTTGCTTCCAGATTTCCTCGCCCGTAGTCGCGTAATGGGTCTTCCAGTTCATTTCGTTTGCAAACTGGTCGGTTAAGAAGTACTGTGTGTTTTTTGCTTTTTCTCTTGCTGTGTTAATTGCTTCTGTTTCGCTTGAGGCTAAAATCAACTCTGCGCCGAGAGCTTTCAGAATTTTCTTTCGTTCTTCCGAAACTGAGTTGGGCAGGACAATTTCGCATTTGTAGCCTTTGAGGGCAGCTACCCACGCGACGCTTATGCCCGTGTTTCCAGAAGTTGCCTCCAAAATTATTTTGCCTTTAGTTAGCTTTCCTTCCTCTTCGGCTTTTTCTATCATGCGCAAAGCTATCCTATCCTTCAATGAGCCCATGGGATTGAACCATTCTAGCTTTGCGTAAATCTCCACATTGGGATTAGGGTTCAGCTTGTTTATCCTGACCATAGGCGTATTGCCTATTAACTCGAAGACGTGGCCAACTTTACTCATCGATGTGTCTCCACAGCAGAAATGGTAACATGAAAGACATTTAAAACCTATTCCTAATTCAGAGCTGCGGTTCTGCCGCTGAACAGTAAAAGTCAAGAAAACTTGACAAAAATGTTCTTATCCTGAATTCAGTCTTGATATTAAGCGACGTAAGCATAAGTGAAGTAACTAAAATGCTGTTATGCATCCAACTGTGTAGTTAAGGGTGATAGCGTGAAAAAACCTGTTATCACCGCTTTAAGCCTTGCAGGTTTTTTGGCTTTAAGTATAGTTTGTGTTATGCCCGTTAAGGCGCAGTTTCAAGGCAGTATCACGATAAATGCTGATGGCAGCATAACGCCTTCAACAGCGCCCATCCAGCAAACAGGCAACACCTACAAGTTGACAAGTGATGTAGAAGGAAGCATAGCAGTGAAAAGAAGTAACATGGTGCTTGACGGAAACGGACACGCCGTGACAAATGGGGATATTTCAACATACGACGTATCGAATGATACGGTGAAAAACTTCGTTATTACAGGCGGCACTTTTGGCATAGCATTTTCGGGCACGTCATGTGTAATAGCAAATAACACAATAACAGGAACGGGAAACGGCATTATGTCAATGGTTAATCCAACCGCGGCGATAGGTGTTACCGGAGATTCAAACATCATCATCGGAAACATCTTGGCAAATAACTATGTCGGCATAGACTTCTTTGAAGGAGACAACAACACAGTTATCGGAAACACCATCGAAAACAACAGAAGCCCATACGTGAGTGTTGCCGCAATAGAATTTTGGGATTCTTCGTACAACACTATTTACCATAACAACTTTATTAACAATTCAAGACAAGCTGACGATTCTTTAGGTTGCGTTTGGGATGCTGGTTATCCTTTGGGCGGAAACTACTGGAGCGACTACTTGACAAGATACCCTAACGCTTCTGAAATAGACAGCTCAGGAATAGGAGACACGCCATACAGAATAAGGCTGGATAACGTGGATAGGTACCCGCTGATGGAGCCTTTCACCACTGCCATATACCTGTTGCAGACTACTCCGCCTAGCATAAGCGTTTTGTCGCCAAACCAGACAAGTGCTGAATCTAATGTTTCGTTAGTTTTTACAGTAGATAAGCTTGTTAATTGGACAGGCTACAGCCTTGACGGCAAGGAAAACGTAACCATTTCAGGCAACTCAACCTTAACTGGGCTTACCAGCGGTCAACACAACATAACAGTCTACGCTAATGACACGTTCGGGAACATGGGTGCTTCAGAAACCGTCACTTTCACCATACAAGAGTCCTTTCCGATTGCGCCCGTTGTCACCGTTTTTGTTGCCATTATCGTGGTTGGCGCAGGTTTGCTGATTCACTTTAAGAAACGGTAGCCATTAAACAGAAACCAGTCTGTCAAGAAATCGACTGACTGAGTCGTTTTAGTCAAGAAACCTTGACAAAAACACTTTTAGCTTAAGTGGTTTGTTGTAAATTATGAGTGAGATAACCTGAAATGTACTGAAGGGTTTATAGTTTGAAAAGAACTGTTATCACCACTCTGCTAATTATAAATGTAATTACCTTGAATATTGTTTTGAGTGCACTTATTTCTGTTCACGCTCAAACAACCTACACCGTGGTTCCGAATACGCTACCCACATCGTCATATTCGCCGCCATTGGAAATTACAATAAATGCCGACGGAAGCATAAATCCATCAAGTGTAGCTATCGAGCGGAAAAACAACATCTATTCAATGACAGATAACATCACTGGAAGAATAACGGTGAAAAAAAGCAACATAGTGTTTGATGGAGATGGACACACACTTACTTATGCTGAACGTGGCCCAGGAAACATCTATGCACTCGGCATAAGCGCATCAAACAACACCGTAAAAAATGTAACTGTTATAGGCGGTTGGTATGGCATTTCCCTGTATAAAGCAACAAACACTCTGATAGTCAACAACACTATATTGGAGACAGTGCCCTTTATGCCACCTTTTAATCCATCTGGCGCAGTTAATGTTGAATTTGGCAGTTTAAATGTCATAATGAACAACAACTTGGCAAACAACTATGTTGGTTTTCGTTTCTTTGAAACCAATAGTAACCTCATCGTTGGAAACAATATAGAAAATAGTTCTGCGCTTGCGCTTGGATTCTCAAGCGGTTCGAACAATACTGTTTACCATAACAACTTCGTCAACAATGCAAAACAAGTTGGTGTTAGCGTTTTTGATTCGCCTTCTTCAGGTAACGTTTGGGACAATGGTTATCCTCTGGGCGGAAACTATTGGAGTGATTACAAGAAGAAATATCCTAACGCTTCCGAGACAGATAGTTCAGGAATAGGCGACACAGCATACGTTATAGATTCTCAGAATCAGGATAGGTTCCCACTTCTGGAACCCTTCACCAGCACCATGCATCTGTTGCAGACAACCCCGCCTAAAATCTCGCTTCTGTCGCCGCTGAACCAGACATACAGCGAATCCAACATTTCCCTAGTTTTCGCTGTGGATAAAGCTGTTAACTGGACTGGGTACAGTTTAGATGGAAAACAAAACGCAACCATAATGGGAAACGCTACATTAACTGGGCTTTCTGGCACTCAGCACAACGTAACAGTTTACGCTAATGACACGTTCGGGAACATGGGTGCTTCAGAAAACGTCACCTTCACTATACCACAGCCTTTTCCTATCGTGCCTGTTGCTATTGTTTGTTTAATCATAGTCGTTTTTGCGAGTGGCGGGTTGCTGTTCTATAGGAAACATCGAGGAGATGCGAGACACGCATGAAAGAAACAGTCATCGCCTTAATTCTGATAAGCCTGATGACTTCGGGTATAGTTTGTGTTCTACCCGCTAATGCTCAATATCAAGGCGACATTATCCTAAACGCGGATGGAAGCATAATTCCTTCAACGGCTCCGATTCAGGTAACTGGCAACGTCTATACTTTAACAAGCGATGTCACAGGAAGAATAACAGTAAACAGAGACAACATGGTGCTTGAAGGAAATGGGCACACTATTACGTATAGCGGAAGCGGCCCAGGAAACGTCTATGCGCTTTCATTACCCGACGCATCGAATGTTACTGTGAAAGACTTTGTTATTGTAGAAGGTTGGTATGGCATTGTGGTGGGTGGAAACTCGAATATTATTGCAAATAATACAGTAACGCAGACAGGGAACGGCATTTACTCCCTTGATTCGCCAACCGCTGGAATCGGTATTTATGGAAATTCAAACATCATCAGTGGAAACAACTTGACAAATAACTACGTTGGCATAGACTTCTTTGAAGGCGAAAATAACATAATTGTCGGAAACATGATAGAAAACAACTCCCTTGGACTAATGATTTGGGGAGTCTCGAACAACACAATTTATCACAACAATTTCGTCAACAACTCTGCTCAGGCTGAAACTGCCAGCGTTGATTCCGCGAATCCAGTGAACAGTTGGGACGTTGGTTATCCTCGTGGCGGCAACTACTGGAGCGACTACCAGAAAAGATACCCTAACGCTGCTGAAATAGACAATTCAGGAATAGGTGACACTCCCTATGTAATGAAAACTTGGTACCGCCAACTGGATTCACAGAATCAAGATCGGTACCCGCTCTTGGAACCCTTTACTAGCGCCACGTATTTGCTGCAAACTACTCCGCCTAAAATAGGTGTTTTATCGCCAACAAACCTGACGTACACTGAATCTAATGTTTCTTTAGTTTTTACTGTGGATAAACATGTTGCTTGGGCATTCTACAGTCTTGATGGAGAACAGAACGTCACTATATCCGGCAATACGACGTTGACTGGGGTTTCCAGCGGTTCACACAGCATCACAGTCTACGCCAACGACACTTACGGAAACATTGCAGCTTCAGAAACAGTTACCTTTACCATAACTCAGCCTTTCCCAATAGTGACAGCTGCTGTTGTTGTGGGTTCCGTTGCTGCCGTCGCGGTGGTGGCTGCAGCTGTGCTTACATGTAGAAGTCGTCGGCGAGGAGCAAGGAATGCATGAGAAAAACTGTTTTTGCCACTGTGGTTCTCATCAGCTTAGTCGCCTTAAACATCGCTTGTGTTATGCCCATTGATGCTCAATATCAAGGCAGCATAACCATAAACGCTGACGGCAGCGTGTCGCCTTCAACAGCTCCGATTCAGGTTAACGGCAGCATCTACACGTTGACAAGCGACATAGATGGAAGCATAACGGTGAATAGAAGCAACATGACACTTGATGGAAACGGACAAACCCTTGAAACAAACGGACTCGCGGTACGTGGAGTGTCAAATGTAACCGTTGAGAATCTTATCGTTGTAGGAACCTTTAGCGGTAATCGATTCGGCATTGAATTAAGCAATACGTCGAATGTCACAGTTGCCAATAACACAATAGTGAATGTAGGAAGCCTACTTGCAATGAATGGTGTGCTGTATGCTGGAATCATTGTTGACTATGGAAATTCAAACATCATAACTGGAAACAACGTGGAAAAATGCATGCACGGCATGTATTTCCACGATACCTCATATAACCTGATTGTTGGAAACAACATCACGGGCTCAAATCCCTGGGGATACGGTCCTGCAATTTCTTTTTACGACTCTTCAAATAATAATACCATTTACCACAATAATTTCGCTAACAATACTTCGGCAGAACAAGCTGCAGGTTCTGATTCCATTAACATTTGGGATAATGGTTTTCCAAGCGGCGGAAATTACTGGAGTAATTACTTGACAAGATACCCTAACGCCACTGAGATAGACAACTCAGGAATAGGCGACACGTCATACATTATAGACACTCAGAACATTGACCGATACCCGCTTATGGAAACGTTTAACAGCACGTTTTTTGAGCTGCAGGCTACTCCTCCGAAAATATCAATTCAGTCGCCGACAAACCAAGCGTACAACGAACCAAATGTGCCTCTAAATTTTTCAGTGAACGTTGTCGCATCAGCGAAGGTTGTTAACTGGATGGGCTACAGCTTGGATGGGCAGCAGAACGTAACTATAACGGGCAACACAACTTTAACTAGCCTTTCCAGCGGGGAACACAACATAACAGTCTACGCTAACGACACATTCGGCAACATGGGAACATCAGAAACAATCAGCTTCACCATACCCGAGCCGTTTCCCGTTGTGCCCGTTACCGCGGCTTCAATCGCCGTCATCATCATAGCGGCTGCTGGCTTGCTGATTTACTCCAAGAAACACAAACACTAAACAAAACGCATAGACTTCCCGCCAATTCTAAATGCAACACACCTAAAACCCCAGTTCTACACCACTGTTGAACCTATTTATAGTTTAAATAAGGGGGTATAGACTTTTCCACGCGCTAGAGAACCCAAGCGCCATGTGTCACGCAGAACGCCTTTTCTCTGCTTCAGCATCTATCTTTTCCAGAAGCTTAAGCACCTTTTTGCCTCTCTTCGCCTTCTGCTTCTCAGTCACAGTGTCCTGCGCAGGGCAAATGCTGTCCACCATTATTCCTTTCTCTTCATCATGAAGCACTGGGTAAATGCGACAGCCTAAAGGTCTATCCGCGCGAACCTTGCAGCGCCGCTTTTCCGCGTCATAAAAAACGCAGCAACCCTGCTGATTCCGCAACGTAGCGTAACCTTCCCTGTCAAACCGAGCAAAAAACTGTCTGCTGTAGCCCTTCCGCTCTAAACGAGCAATATCCGCATTAGAAAGCAGCATCTCAGTTTCTCTGCAGCAAACCCCACAACGCAAACAACGCATAAACCCTAACTTAACCAACCAGTATATTCAGCTTTTGCTCACACCGCAACAGAAACTTCATTTGGCAACCTTGTAAACCAACCAAACAAGCCCCTTACCCAACGCTTCCTGCCGCACCAACTTCAAGCCAATGTCTTTACCGACGCTGCCGAACATAGTGTACGCTTTGTCCTTCCCAACAATGACTGGATGTACAAGCAAACTAAGCTCAGACACTAACCCCTGCTCCAAAAGCAAATTACCCAAAACCCTGCCAGTGTCCGTCAGCACAGTCTTCACCTTATACTTCTCCGAAAGCAACTCAAGCGCCAACCGCAAATCCACACGCCGCTTGCCAACCACATGAAAATCGTAACTTCGCTCCCTAAGATGCACAAGATAATCCTCAGGCGTTTCCTCCGAAATCAACACAACAACATCTCGGCAGTACTCAAACCGCCTACAAGTATGAAGCAAACCTTTCAAGGCGCCAGCGCTGTCAATTACAACCCATAAAGGAAGATTTTTCGCGCGCTCTGGCTTCTCAAAATCCCGCTGCTCCTCCACAGGCACTCCTTTCTCATACAATTCAACACCTACTTTCACAGTGTTCGAGCCAATCAAATGCGCGTCAGGCTTGTAATTTCCAGCAATCTGATAATGCAACGCCATATCGGGCATAAAATTAGTGAGAGACCCATCTAGGCTTACAGAGTTGTGGACAATAACTTTAGGCAGCATACGCATTTCTCCATTCACTGTTTTCGCAATCAGTCATCTTAACTGTTTCCTCAAAAAGCAAGCGTTACACGTTTCAACCTGCTGACTGCAGAAAAGCCAAATTCAACAATTCAGCCCACGCAATACACCGCAACGCAATCTTACCAACATCATGATTCCCATAAGGCACGTACTCAACAAAATTGCCCTTCCCAAAATTGCCCTTCCGAAGCCCAGTCAACTGCACATTCACTATCACCGAACCATCCTTCAAATGCAAATTAACATTCTTACCCAGAAACGACCTAGCACTGTTCAAACTGAAATTCTCCATACTCAACTTCCCCACTCAACTTCCTTATCCGCTATCTTGCCCCAGCACTGCCTGCAAATAGGCAACTTTTCCCCTTTGAAAAGAATATACAACTTAATGTTCTCACTTTTACACTTGTTTTTCCAAGGATTCTTACAATGCTCCAACTCAGCGAACCTCCCGTAATCGTACTTAACACTGTGCACAAAAAACACTTTTAAAACCCACCACGAAACAACCCCTGAACGCTGCACAGAGGTGAGTTAAAGTGAACCCTTCAGAAAACTCAAATCTGAATAATCTCAGGCGTTATAGCTTCCTTCGTCACCTTCAACACCGCAACTGAAGGCCTGCTCGTGAAAACAGACACAGGATTCGTCGCACTCCCAGGATTAATATACAAAGTTTTCCCCTCCCACTTCACACTCGCACTGTGCGTATGCCCATAAACAAACACGTCAAAACCATTCAGCTTAGCAATCTCACGCATTCTATTCATCCCCTTCAAAGCACCCGGATCATGCATGACGCCGAGTTTCCAATCAAAAATCTTCAACGAGTTAATCTTAGGCAAAGCGCCACTGACATGAGGCCCATCCATGTTGCCGTGAACAGCCAAAACAGGCGCAAGCTGCTCCAACTCGTCAATAACAGCCAAAGACACCAAGTCACCTGCATGCACAATAAAATCCGCATTCTCAAAAACCTTAAACACAACGCGTGGAATGCATTTTGCCCGCACAGGCACATGCGTGTCAGAAATCAAACCCACAGTTTTCGTTGCTTTAAAATTGGCTATTTCACTTTGAAACTCAGCCTGTTCACTACTCACTGCACCCACCCTCTATAGACCAGCATATGTTCTTTAAATATGAACTGAAAGATAATAAACATTCACATTTACCGCTCAATTCATATCAACGAAAAAATTTCACTGCGAGCAAACCTAGCATCAACGTTTAAAAGACGAAAACACCGCGAAGCGCATAAGGGAAAAAGTTTGTTCAAAATGTGGTTTCTACAAACGCTTGCTGGTCAGCAGGGCTGCGGCAGCTGTGGTCTTTGGCAAGGTGATAACGGCGGTTACAATGGCGCATTTATTCTGGAGATAGAAAATTGGCATAGAAATTGCAAGAAAAAAAATAAAAAAAATGACGCTTTATTAAAAAGCGCGTTGAACAACAATTTACTCTGATTCTGCGAGATACTTCAAGCTGAATGGCTTGATTATCACGCCAGGATTCAAGTCTGCAGTGAAAGTTTGGCTTTCAGCTACAAAATCTACAAGCTCTGCATCATGTGCTCTCACGAATTTAGCGAAATCCGAGTACTGCTTATGAAGGGACACACATACAGCATCCCAACCCATACCGCGTCCATCCAGAACAGCGACAACGTTAGGCTGCTTCATGTACCAATCCTTCAGTTTTTTCGCTGCTTCATCTTTGTCTTTGCCTGTTCTGCGCACTTTGCTTTTTACGAAAGTGAATGCTGCAAGTTCGAATCCGATTTTTCCGAATGTCGGTGTGATTGTGTATCCTTCGATGAGGTTTTCCTCAAGCATGGTTCTTCTTCGAGTTACAGTGGGTTGAGATACGCCTAGAGACTTTGCTAGTTGCCTGTCACTTCGATGCGAATCTTTCATCAACTCAAACAGAAGTTTGTAGTCTATTGGTTTTAACGCTTTCATATTCATCGCCTTTAAATTGACCACCTTAAGTTTTAGTTTGAATATATAAACATCTCGCATCGCTCTTAATAAATCAATCAAAAAAGCAGAAAAAACACGAAAGTCTTAAGAGAACTAGGCATTTCTTTAAATAAAATCAGGCGATAAGCGAAATGCAAGTTCAATTGTTGAGCCAAATCAGGGAGGAAATTACCCAGCTTCTAAGCGAACTAATCCGCATAGACACAACCAACCCACCTGGCAATGAAACAGCCGCAGCCAAATACTTGGCTGATTACCTGGGCAAAGACGGATTTGAATGCGAGTTTCATGAGTCTGCACCAAACAGAGGCAACGTTATCACTCGGTTGAAAGGCTCTGGTGAGAAGCCTAGTTTGCTTTTGCTTTCGCATTTGGACGTGGTTGCGGCTAACGCGGAAGAGTGGAGTGTGGATCCTTTTGGCGGCGTGGTAAAGGACGGTTTTGTTTGGGGTCGTGGCGCTTTGGATATGAAGGGCATGGTAGCTGTTGAGGCTATGGTTATGGAGCTTTTGAAGAGGAACCGTGTGAAGCTTAAGGGTGATGTTATTTTTGCCGCAACTGCAGATGAGGAGCAAGGCGGTTCAAATGGTGCAGGTTATCTTGTGCGTAATTATCCTGAGAAGATAGTTGCAGATTATGTTTTGAATGAAGGCGGAGGATTGGCTTTTCCTGTTTGCGGCAAGAACGTGTACACAGTGGCGACCGCAGAGAAGGGGCTTTTGTGGTTTAGGGTGAAAGCAAAGGGGATTCCTGGTCATGGTTCTACGCCTGATTCAGCAGACAACGCCATAATACGCATGAGTAAAGTTATTGAGAGGCTTGGTGGCTACCGTTCTGAGGTTTTGTTTGTTCCAACTGTGAAGCAGTTTCTCAACGAGGTTGGGAAGGCGGATGTGGGTTTGGGACGGTTTTTTTCGCGTTTGCTTGCAAATCCCCAGTTGAACGATGCGGTGCTAGGCGAGTTGGCTGAGGTGTCTAAGCCTCTTGCGGATGAGATTAAACCGAGAATTAAGATGACTGTTACGCCTACTATGATTCACGGCGGAGTGAAAGAAAACGTGATTCCCTCAGAATGCGAAGCGGTGTTTGACTGCAGGGTTCTTCCTGGACAGAGTACTGCGGATGCTTTGCTGCTTGTTAAGGAGTTGCTTAGGGATGTTGGTTTGGATAGGCTTGTGTTTGAGGTTGTGCAGTCGAATGAGGCTTCGGAGTCGCCTGTGGAGACTCCGCTTTACGGGGTTATTGGGGAGGTTCTTGGAGCTTTTGAGCCTAATTGCGGGGTTACTCCGATGCTTATGACTGGTGGGACGGATTCGCGGTTTTTTAGGCGGTTGGGTAGTGTGTGTTATGGTTTTCAGCCTATGCGTGCTGAGGCAGAGTATGATGATGTGGTCAAGCGGATGCATGGTGTGGATGAGCGGATTTCTGTTGATAATCTGGTTTTTGGGGCGAGTGTGCTTTACGAAGTGGTCAAGAGATTTATGAGTTAATGCAAAGCAAGCGTAAACTGATGCGCTCAAAACAGTCTATAGCTCCCTTATTTTAATTATAAATAGCTGTGGAAGAGGCTTTGTTACCGAGTGCTTCACGTGGTCGCATGTAGTTGTGGTAGATTTGGTATCCTGTAAGAATTGGTGTACGTCTTTTCTTTAGTCCGCGCACAGTTTTTCTCTGTCGCGGATTTTTCACCGTTTAAGCGTTCCATTCTGCTGTTTTTGTCGCCTTGCAGTCTGATGTGAAATGAGTTGCACAATGTTCATATACCGTAAGCTTTTTATTTGGTTAGCGCCGTATGGTTTAGGGTACGTGGGAGTTTCACGGAGGCAATTAAAGTGAGGGATCGCCACCTCAATAGCTGGGATCGTCGGGTACCGACAGACTGTTTTATTTAGCCCACACCCTGAAGCCGCCGTGACAGTTACAAATAAATTCTCCCACATCAATCCTCTACAGCAAATGCACAGTCCTCTTTTTACAATAAAGGAGCCTAAAACATAATGTCCACAACTAAAATGACAGGCGCAAACGCGCTACTAGAATCCCTAGAAAAACAAGGCGTCAAAGAAGTCTTCGGCATACTAGGCGGAGCAATCCTACCCGTATATGATGCGTTATGCCACCACCCACGGATAAGGCATATTCTCGTACGCCACGAACAATGCGCAGCGCACGCAGCAGATGGCTACGCACGCGCATCAGGCAAAGCAGGCGTATGCTTCGCCACCAGCGGACCAGGAGCCACAAACTTAGTAACAGGCATAGCAAACGCCTACATGGACTCAGCCCCAATCGTAGCCATAACAGGACAAGTGCCCTCAGCAGGCATACACAGCAGCTACGTCATAGGCAGAGACGCCTTTCAGGAAGCCGACATCATCGGCATAACCACCCCAATAACCAAATACAACCACCAAGTACGCTCAGCAGCTGAAATCCCACAAGCCGTAAACGCCGCATTCTACATCGCCACAACAGGCAGACCAGGACCAGTCCTAATAGACTTCCCGAAAAACGTGCAAGCCGAAACTGCGGAAATAAACTTCAAAGACAAAATCGACATCCGCGGCTACCGCCCCCCAGACAACCCGCACCCACTGCAAATACGCAAAGCAGTCGAGATGCTCATGGACGCGGAACGCCCCGTTATACTAGCAGGCGGCGGAGTCATAACCGCAAACGCCGCAGATGAACTGCTAACCATAGCCGAACTACTGCTGGCGCCAGTCGCCACTACATTTATGGGCAAAGGCAGCTTCCCAGAAATCCACCCACTGAGCATAGGCAATATTGGCATGCACGGCAACCCACTGGCAAACAAACTGCTCTTAGAAGCAGATGTTGTGCTGGCAGTGGGCACACGCTTCTCAGACCGCTCAACAGGCACACTAAACACGTTCTGCCCCGAAGCAAAAATAATCCACATAGACATCGACGCCGCAGAAATAGGCAAAAACATCGAAATTGACGTGCCAATCGTAGCCGACGCCAAAAGCGCCTTAGCAGCCATATACGAACGCTTAATCAAACACGCCAAAAAGAAAACCGAAAACCAATGGCTCCAACGCGTCAAAACAACCAAACAACAACTCAACCCACCCGAAACCGCCGAACCAACAGAATTAAAACCCAAACCCCTACTCCAAATCCTACGCAAACTACTACCAGAAGACGCCATACTCACCACAGAAGTCGGACAAAACCAAATGTGGAGCGCACTATACTTCAAAACGCTAAAACCACGCACATTCATCAGCAGCGGCGGCTTAGGCACAATGGGATTCGGATTCCCCGCAGCCATAGGCGCAAAAACCGCCTGCCCCAAACGCCAAGTCGTAGACATAGCCGGCGACGGCAGCTTCATAATGACCGAACAAGAACTAGCCTGCAGCGTCCTCGAAGACATACCAGTCACCGTAATCATACTCAACAACGGCGTCCTCGGCATGGTCGCCCAATGGCAACGCATGTTCTACAAAAAACGCTACATGGCAGTAAAACTCGGCAAATCACCCGACTTCGTCAAACTAGCCGAAGCATACGGAGCACAAGGCTACCGCGTCCAAACAATCCCAGAATTCCAAAAAGCCGTCAAACAAGCCCTAAAAAGCCCAGTCACCACAGTCATTGACGTGCCAATCTCAATGGAAGAAGACGTCGTCCCCATGATACCCCCAGGCTGCGGACTAAACCAACAGGTAGGTGACTACTAAAATGGAAAAACCCAAAACCATAGTAATAGCCGCGTTAGTGGAAAACAAACCCGGCGTACTCCACAGCGTAGCCAACATGTTCCGACGCCGAGACTTCAACATCGAAAGCATCACCGTTGGCCACACAGAACAAAAAGGCCTCTCACGAATGACCATAACAGTCATCGGAGACGACAAAACCCTAGAACAAATAGTCAAACAAATGAACAAACTCATCGACGTCGTCAAAGTCGCCAGCCTCGAACCAGAAAACATCGTAACCCGCGAACTAGCCCTCGTCAAAGTCAACGCCGCCGACTCCAAAACCCGCTCCGACGTAATCAACTGCGTCGAAGTCTTCCGAGGACGCGTAGTCGACGTTTCACCCGACACGCTGACCATAGAAATCACAGGCACATCAGACAAAATAGAAGCCTTCCTCAACCTCATGAAAACCTACGGCATAGTCGAACTCGCCCGAACAGGCCTAACAGCACTGTCACGAGGCATAAAATCAATCAAAATCGACGAATAAACCCCCAGAAAACCAACACCCCATTTATTAACAACAAAAAAACAGCAGAAAAAAGGAAAAGAACCAAACATGAACATAACAGAAAAAATCCTAGCCCACGCATCAGGCAAAAAACAGGTGCAACCAGACGAAATAGTAGACGCCAACGTAGACACCGTCATGATCCACGACCTAACAGGCCCATTAGCCGTTGACGCGTTCAAACGCATAGGCGTCAAAAACGTCTGGAACAACAAAAAAATAATCATAATCCTAGACCACCAAATCCCAGCCGAATCCATCAAAGCCGCAGAACTCCACAAAACAATGCGCACATTCGCTAAAGAACAGAACATACGCATATACGACGTAGGCCAAGGCGGCATCTGCCACCAAGTCATGCCTGAAAAAGGCCACGTCACACCAGGCACAGTAATAGTAGGCGCCGACTCACACACCTGCACATACGGCGCATTCGGAGCCTTCGCAACAGGCATCGGCTCCACAGAAGCCGCAGCAGTATTCGCCACAGGCAAAATCTGGCTAAAAGTGCCTGAAGCCATAAAACTAAACATTGAAGGACAATTCGCGAAATCGGTCACACCCAAAGACCTAATCTTAGCCATAATCGGCAAATTGGGCGTCGACGGAGCAATATACAAAAGCGCCGAATTCACAGGCCAAACAATCCGCAACATGAGCATAGCGGGCAGGATGACGCTGTGCAACATGGCAGTGGAGATGGGCGCCAAAAACGGCATCATAGCACCAGACGCCGCAACACGCAAATTCCTAGAAACCAGAGTAACACAGCCATTGCCACCGTTTGACGCACTACAGAGCGATGCGGACGCTGTGTACGCTAAAACCGTGGAGTTTGATGTTTCAGGCTTAACGCCGCAAGTAGCGTGCCCCTCGTCAGTGGACAACGTGAAACCCGCCGCTGAAGTAAACGCGCCAATCGACCAAGCGTTCATCGGCTCATGCACTAATGGGCGGATTGAGGATTTGCGGTTAGCCGCGCAGATACTGAAAGGCAAAAAAGTCAAAGACGGCGTCAGGGCACTGGTGATTCCGGCTTCGCAAGAAGTTTACGCTCAAGCGTTACGGGAAGGTTTAATAGAAATCTTCACGGTTGCAGGTGCCATAGTATGCGGCTCCGCGTGCGGTCCATGCCTAGGCGGGCACATAGGGCTGTTAGCTGCGGGCGAAACGTGCGTCAGCACTTCAAACCGCAACTTCATCGGCAGAATGGGCAGCACCGAGGCGAACGTGTATTTAGCTTCGCCAGCCACTGTAGCCGCATCAGCAATAACAGGCAAGATAACGGACCCGCGAATTCTGGAGGGCGCATAAACGTGAAAGTGAAAGGCACAGCAATCAAGTTCGGAGATAACATTGACACAGACGTAATTCTGCCTGGCAAATACTTAGTGCTGACTGACCCAAAAGAGCTAGCTAAGCACGCGATGGCTGGATTAGACTTGGCGTTCCCAGAAAAAGCACGTAACGGCGTGGTTGTGATAGGCGGCAAGAACTTTGGCTGCGGCTCCAGCAGGGAACAAGCCCCGTTAGCACTAAAATACGCTGGTGTCCAGTGCGTGTTGGCGGAGTCGTTTGCGCGGATTTTCTTCCGAAACGCCATCAACATAGGATTACCCGCCATCGAAACCAAAGGCATATCCGCCGCGGTGGATGAAGGCGATGTGCTGGAGGTGGATTTTGAAGCGGGCACCGTGCAGGATGTCTCGAAGAATCAGAGCCTGCAAGTCAGTAAGCTTCCATCGTTCATCGTTGAAATACTATCAGATGGAGGATTAATTGAGAATTTGCGAAAGAGGATGAAAAAGAAATGACCGAGTACAAAATATCCGTGATTGAAGGAGATGGAATAGGCCCAGAATTGACAGAGGCAGCTCTGAAAGTTCTCGCGGCAACCCAAACCAAATTCGGACTCAAACTGAAAATGATTGAAGCAGAAGCAGGCGACGCATGCGGAGAACGCCGAGGCGTGCCTTTGCCAGCGGACAGCGTGGAAAAAATCAAAACTTCACACGCGTGCCTGAAAGGCCCAGTTGGCGACACTGCTGCGGATGTGATTGTGAAACTCAGATTGATGTTTGACCTTTACGCAAATCTGCGGCCTTTAAAGACGTATCCAGCGGCGGCTGCGGCGCGACCCGACATAGACATGTATTTCGTACGGGAAAACACTGAGGACGTTTACAAAGGCTTAGAGTACACGATAAACGATGACGTTACTGTCTGCATGCGCATTATCACGCGCAAGAACTGCGAACGCATAGCCAAGAGAGCCTTTGAGATGGCGCGGTTGCGGAACGGGAAAAAGAAAGTTACCGCGATACACAAGGCTAACGTCATGCGCGTAACCGATGGGTTGTTCGCAAGCGTCTGCAGAGAAGTCGCCAAGCAGTACCCCGATATTGCGTTTAACGAGTTGTTAGTGGATGCGGCAAGCATGCGGTTGATTAAGGAGCCGCAAACCTTCGATGTGCTGCTTACGTGTAACATGTTTGGGGACATTTTGTCTGATGAGGCTGCGCAGCTTATCGGCGGCTTAGGCATGGCGCCTGGAGCGAACATAGGTGACAATTTTGCTCTTTTTGAACCGATTCACGGTTCAGCGCCGAACCGAGTGGGCAAGCACACGGCTAATCCGTTGTCGATGATTTTGGCGGCTAAGATGATGCTGGATTGGCTGGGCGAAAAATACAAAGACGACAAATGCCTGAAAGCGGCGAATGCTATAGAAAACGCTGTGGTGGAGACGTTGCGCAGTGGCAAAACTGTGCCCGATTTAGGCGGCAAAGCCACAACGTTGGGGATGGCTGAAGCTATCGCCGACGCGGTAACCAAAGGGAAGAGTTGATTGTGTTATGACAGCGAAAAAACCAATTTGCATCCGTATCTTTGACACTACGCTGAGAGACGGAGAGCAAACTCCTGGTGTTTCGCTGACTTTTGACGATAAAATTGAGATTGCGCGCCAGTTGAGCATGCTGGGCGTGGACGCGATTGAAGCTGGTTCGCCGATGTCTTCTGAAGGCGAAAAAAAAGTCGTCAAAGAAATCGCCAAAGAAGGATTAAAAAGCGAAATTTGCGCTCTAGCACGCACTACGAGAAGCGACATAGACGCCGCAATCGAATGCGACGTGGACATGATTCACACATTCATTCCCACTTCACCTGTGCAGATGAAATATGCTGTCGGCTTAACTCCTGAGCAGGTGCTGGCTGCTACTGTGGATTCAGTTGAGTACATCAAGAAGCACGGGTTGAAATGTGAGTTTTCACCCATGGATGCTACACGGTCTGAGCTAAAGTTTCTGAAGCAAGTGTGTCAAGCCGCTGAAAAGGCAGGCACAGACATGATAAACATTCCAGACACCGTCGGAATAATGATTCCCAGAACAATGCGCAAGCTCATCGAAGAAGTAAAAACAGCAGTAAAAGTGCCAATCAGCATTCACTGCCACGATGATTTTGGCATGGCAGTAGCCAACTCACTAGCCGCAGTGGAGGCAGGCGCAGCACAAGTACACGCCACGATAAACGGTTTAGGCGAAAGAGCAGGAAACGCTGCGTTGGAAGAAGTGGTTATGGCGTTACACATGATTTACAAGTTCAAGACAAGCGTTAACACGCGATTGCTGTACAGCACGTCTAGAATGGTGGCTTCGTTAACGGGCATCGCGGTACAGGCGAACAAGGCGCTTGTCGGCGAAAACGCTTTTGCACACGAGTCAGGCATCCACACCCGCGGCGTGACGGCTAAACCGTTAACATTTGAGCCTATAGAGCCTACGTTGGTGGGACGTACAAGAAAGCTTATGGCTGGGAAACTGGCGGGAACCCGCGGCATAGAAGCTGAACTTGAAGAGGTAGGGATACATCCCAATGAGGCACAGTTGAAGGAAATTGTTCAACGCGTTAAAGACTTAGGCGACAAGGGCAAAATGGTAACTGACGCAGATTTGATAGCGTTAACTTCCGCGGTCATGGGCGAAGTCATACGCGAGGAAAAAGTCGTTGACCTAAGCGACTTGGCGGTGATAACAGGCATCAAAGTTATCCCAACAGCCTCAGTGAAACTGGTGCTGGACGGGAAAGAGTACGTGACGGCAGAAACAGGCGTCGGACCAGTAGACGCGGTGCTGAAAGCCATAACGAAACTTACGCATAGCCTCGCAAAAGTCCGATTGAAAGAGTATCGCCTTGAAGCGATAACTGGCGGCTCGAACGCCGTGGCTGAAGTCGTCATAAAAGTAGAAGACGAACAAGGACATGTAGTGTCAGCGCGCGCTGCCCGCGAGGACATTGTTATGGCAAGCGTTGAAGCGATGATAAACGGTATAAACAAGTGCCTACTAAAAAACAGGAAGCAGGGAAACAAAAAGTGAAAGTAGCCTTCCAAGGAGAAAGAGGCGCCTACAGCGAAAGCGCAGTTTACACTTTCTTCGGCGCGGCAGTGGACGTTAAGCCCTGCAGAGACCTCACAGAAGCTTTTGACAGCGTCGCCAAACACGAAGCACAATACGGCGTCGTGCCCATTGAAAACTCGCTGGAAGGCAGCGTCAACCAAACCTACGACCTGTTCTTAACGCACGACTTGAAGGTCTGCGGCGAAGTCATAATCCGCATCTCCCACTGCCTAATCGCTAACCCAAACACGAGTTTAGAAGCGGTTAAAGCAGTTTACTCGCACCCGCAAGCGTTGGCGCAGTGCCGAAACTTTCTGGAACGCTTTGGACGCGAACTTATCCCCACTTATGACACAGCTGGCAGCGTGAAAATGCTGAAGGAAAAGGGCTTGAAGGATGCTGCGGCGGTAGCTAGCGAAAAAGCCGCTGAAATATACGGCATGAAAATCCTCGCCCGAGAAATAGAAGATAATCCCTCAAACTACACAAGATTCTTTGTCTTAGCTCACGAGGACTCGCCGATGACAGGCAAAGATAAAACCTCAATAATCTTCTCCGCATCTCACACTCCTGGTTCACTGTACACGGCGCTCTTTGAGTTTGCCAAACGAAAAATCAACCTAACGCGTATTGAGTCTAGACCGACAAAGCAGAAACCGTGGGAATACAACTTTTACTTAGATTTCGAGGGACACAGAGGCGAAGCCAACTGCGCTGAAGCACTTAAGGCACTGGAAAAAAGTGCAGCGTTTGTAAAAATCTTGGGGTCATACCCGAAAGCTGCGCAACGGTGAAAAAAGCTTAAGCAGTTTAGCTTTCAGCAGCCTCTAACATCTTGTACATTACTTCGTAAGAGCGCGCGTAATCACCCGTAGCCTTAACCAGCTTCGCTTTCAACTGCTCCATTCTGCTGATTATCGCCGCCTGATCTTTCTGCTGCATCAGCTCCAGCCACTCCTGAGCCTTCGCTATAAAGCGCTCTTCAAGCTGCCGTATTTCAGGCAAACTCAACTGAAGGCTGGCGAAAAGGTCAGGGTTCTCCAGCGCCGTAGCTTCAGCCAACGTAAACAACATGCGGTAAGTGG
>CAZDLK010000004.1:0-73077 GCA_964506435.1 uncultured Candidatus Bathyarchaeia archaeon
CGGCGTGGCATGTTCGGGCCATATGGTAGTGTCTATTGGCGTTTGGTGAAAACCTCACTTATAGTGTTGTTTTGCGCGTCGTTGTTTTGGCCTGTGCGTGGTGTCATTTTGAGTTGCGCTTTTAAGCGTTCTCAGTTCACCCTTCACTCCGCATCCGTGTGGGTGTGGAGTTGCATTTTGTTTGATGACGTATCCTAATTGCTGGATTCTTTTAGAAGCTGTTCTCGCTAATATAAGTGTTGTGTCGTGTGGTATAAGGATTGTGAATGGCTTTTGGTTGTGTTTGTTGTAGTTGTAAATTGGGTATATGGTGTTGCTGTTTGTGCTTTTATGTTGCTGTGTGTTGCTGCGTGTTGGGCTAGTGCTCTGAGCAGTGTATACCCCCTTATATAACGCAGGCATGTATAGTTCAGGGAGAAGTAGCGGTGTGTTTGTTTTTGGAGTTGTTTTGTTGGGGGTGTTGTTTGGTTTTGTGAAGGCTTTTATGTTTAGGCTGCAGAGAGTATTTTGCAGGTGGGATAGTTTTGGCTAGTTTTGTTGTGCTTGGGAATTGGACTGAGCAGGGCATTCGCGGTGTTAGTAAGGCGCCTGAGAGGATTAAGGAGACGCATAGGATGGTTGAGAAGGCTGGCGGGAAAATGCAGCTTTTCTACACGCTGGGGAAGTATGATTTTGTGATGATTGTGGAAGTTCCGAATGATGACGCGGTGATGTCGATTCTCCTGTGCCTAGGAAGCATGGGGAATGTCCGCACGGTGACTATGAAAGCTTGGACGGAAGCGGAAGGCGCCAAGATTCTGCAAGCGCCACATCCATAAGCGTTTAGTTGCCGCGCCACAACATAACCCCTCTCTTTTTTTGTTTACAGCAGGAACAGTTTTGCCGTTGGGTTTAATGTGGACTCAGTAGCGGAAAAAGCGCTCACAAGCCTCCAGCTCTAAATTCCCCGCCTTCAGCCTCGGCGTACCTCGATATCTTCATCGTCCAAACTATTAGGAGCAACGACCAACTTATTTGCGTTTTCCGAAGAGCTTGCACGCTTGGCAAGTAAATTTGCCTTGCCTATTGCAACAGTTTTTTGTGCACTGTTATGTATCTTCGAAGGAAGTAGTTTGTGAAGCCTTCTTCGGTTCGCTGCAGTGCCTTGTAGTATGCGTTTCTTTTTTTGTATTCGAATATGAGCATGGGATAACCGTTTCTCCACAGAATGTAATTCATCAGCAGCCTGCCTATTCTACCGTTGCCATCGCCAAACGGATGTATCTTCTCAAACATGAAATGCGCCCTCGCAGCTACTTCAACAGGATTCAACTTTAACTCGTTCACGAACGTTACCAGTTGCCGCATTAGTTGTGGCACTTTGCTCCAGTCAGGAGCCACGTAAGGTCCAACACGCACCATGTAATCTCGGAGTTTTCCAGCGATGTCAGGTTTCGTCTCCGCGAAAATTTCTCGGTGCCACTTCAACAGAAGCGCCTCCGATACGTGCTCTTCGGTTTTCAGCATTGCCAAGAACACTTTTGCATGGGATTCAGTTTCCCTGATGTCTCTGAGCGGCTTACTTGGAGCAACTCTGTCTTCGAGTATCTGCCGTGTTTCCTCAAGCGTTATGGTGGAGCCTTCTATGGCGTTAGTGTTGTAAGTGAAAGCGATAGCGATTTCCTGAAGCTCTTTTTCTCGTGCAGACGCAGGATACCTTGCCCACTCCTCTTGGAAACGGCTGCGTATCGTCTCCAGTTTCCGCGATAGGGCGTCTTTGGCTTCAAACGCAAGCTTAGCTTTAAGTTCCTTGATGTTGTCTGGGATTTGTTTGCCCAAATACAATTCTCTAGTGGTGACTTTGCCGTCTTTTCTGAATGAGTGCTGCAGGTAAAAGTACTCTTTTCCGCCTTTCTTTCTTTTAATGATGCGCATGAATCCTATTTTACCATTACAATACGTATAAATTTTTCGTTTTTTCCACTTCTGTAATGGTAATAATTTGATTGGAAAACCCTGCATACAGCAATAAACAAACAAGTTACGTTCTCCGAAAAAAAAGGCGCGTGCTAACTGTTCCAATATTTATCATAAGCCTAATATTGAAACTTCACATGATGTGTTTATGAACAGAGCGTATTGTAAGGGTTGAAGATTTTTGAATAAAACAAAGATTGTTTGCACGCTCGGTCCATCAAGTCTCTCACGTGACGTGATAAAAAGAATGTACCGCGTCGGCATGAGTGGCGCAAGAATAAACACTGCTTATGGCACTATCAGCCAATACGAGGTAATGATTGAAAACGTAAGAGAAACGGGCGAAATACCCATCATCGTTGACATTAAAGGACCTGAAATCCGAATAAAAGCCAAAAAGAGAACAGTAAGCCAAGGCGAAACCTTTGTCGCAGGCTTCAGTGGTCAAGAAACCAGTTTCAACTGGGACTTCTACGACAAAATAGCCGCAGGCGACTTTATCCTCATAGACAACGGCAGAGTAAGAACGCAGGTTGTCGAAAAGACCAATCGAACGCTGCGTTTGAAGGTGATGGCGGGCGGCGAAATAGCCGACGGAAAAGGCGTCAACGTCCCGAACAAGCAGCTCGCAGTGCCGACGCTCTCAGAAAAAGATAAAGAAATAATCCTATTCGCAAAAAAATTTGACGCAGACTACCTAGCCTTATCCTTCACTAGAAACGCCCAAGACGTAAGCAACCTCAAATCCGAAGCAGAAGGCTTCAACGGAGCAATAATCGCTAAAATCGAAAACTCTGAAGGAATCAACAATTTTGCAGAAATCCTCGAATGCGCAGACGGCATAATGGTAGCCAGAGGCGACATGGGCGTAGAAATAGCACCCGAAAAAGTCCCATTGGTCCAGAAAGCGATAATTAAAGCCTGCAATCAAAAAGGCAAACCCGTGATAACGGCAACAGAAATGCTTGAGTCAATGATGCAGCAGCCGATGCCTACAAGAGCAGAAGTCAGCGACGTAGCCAACGCAATACTGGACGGAACAGACGCAACCATGCTTTCAGGAGAAACCGCAGTAGGCAAATACCCCATAGAATCCGTGGCAATGATGAGCCGCATAGCAGCAGAAACCGAAAAGGCAACCCACAGCCGCATAGAAGAAGAAGGCTTCATCAACATATCAGACGCCATAAGCAGAGCAGTTCAAAGAATATGCCGAACCATGCCCATAACCAAAGTAGTCACTTTGACACGGTCAGGCTACACGGCAAGAATGATCGCTAGGTTCAAAATTCAACAGCCCATAATCGCCGTCACGCCAGACAAAAGAGTCAAGAAGCAACTGGAACTGGTGTTCGGCGTTTACCCTGCCACCATAGACTACCCGAAACAGAAAGACCGCATCCTGCACGTAGCAAACAACCTATACGCAATGGACCTGATTAAAGATGAAGACACCGTACTGTTCACAGCTGCTTTCAGAACGCTCGCAAGGCACGCCAGCAACCTGATTGAGATACATAATGTTAAGGAACTCAGAAGCTATACTGGAAACCGCAAACAACAGCACCTAATAAAAGCTGCAACCACATATAGAAAAAATAATTAGCAATAGGCACTCCTCGCCAGCCTGCTTTTTCACATTCAAAGTAAGCATCTGGCACGTATTTCTGCACCAAAGAAAACCCCATAATCTAACAGCACACTAAACAACTATTCAACGCAAGCAAAAACAACCTTCTCAACCAGAAGACAAAATCTACGCCCAACGCCTGCCACAGCACAGCAGCCTGTAGCATTTTAATATTTGAACTGAATGAATTACGTGCGGGCAAATCATGCATGTGGTTGGAGGTATGGGAAAATCACGCCAAACGAAACGTTTGATGTTGAGAAAACTGTAATGGAAATAGCTCTAAGCGATAATCTCGGAAAAAAGAAAGAATTAGCTAAAGAGATCTTCGACGCCGCCTACGCAGCGGGCATCTACCCTGCGAGCATTCATGAATTTTACATGGCGCGCGGTAAAGGCGAATTCAGCGGTTTCACAGTTCCAGCAATAAACGTGAGAAGCATGACTTATGACGTGGCACGCGCCATATTCAGAGTAGCGAAGAGAAACAATTCAGGCGCCTTTGTCTTTGAAATCGCCAGGTCGGAAATCGGCTACACCCATCAGCCGCCGATTGAATACGCCAGCATGGTTCTGGCAGCTGGAATTAAAGAAGGCTATTCAGGTCCAGTGTTTATCCAAGGCGACCATTTTCAAGCAAACGCCGCCAAGTTCAAAGAGAACCCAGAAAAAGAAATTGAAAGCTTAGAGGCTTTAACCGAAGAAGCAATCCGTTCAGGCTTCTACAACATCGACATCGACTCATCAACACTTGTCGATTTGTCCAGACCGACCCTGAAAGAACAGCAGTATCTTAATTACGAGATATGTGCCAGACTCACCAAGCTTATCCGCCGCATTGAACCCGAAGGAACCACCATTTCGGTAGGCGGAGAAATCGGCGAAATCGGCCATCAGAACTCAACACCCGAAGACCTGCGTGCATTCATGGCTGGCCTCAAAGAAAAACTGGCCGCAGGTTTTGTTGGCATAAGCAAAATTTCAGTCCAAACTGGCACGACCCACGGCGGCGTTGTCCTGCCTGACGGAACGATTGCACAGATCAAGCTTGACTTCGACACGCTGAAAACTCTTTCCGAGGTTGCACGCAGAGAATACGGCTTGGCAGGCGCTGTGCAGCATGGCGCGTCAACTCTGCCTGCCGAGGCATTCCACAAGTTCATGGAGTGCGAGACCGCTGAAGTGCACTTAGCCACAGATTTTCAAAACATCATTTACGAATCAAAACACTTCCCTGCAGAACTTAAAAACAAAATTTACGAGTGGCTAAAAGCTAATCTCGCAAACGAAGCTAAAGCAGGTGAAACTGAAGAACAATTCCTCTATAAAACCCGCAAAAAAGCGTTGGGTCCTTTCAAAAGCGAAATTTTGGGAATCCCGCCGAAGACGCGAGACGCGATTGCTGCGGAAATTGAAGCCAAAATTGAATTCCTCTTCAAGAAACTGAACGTTGTAAATACGAGTGATTTAGTTAAAAAATACGTTCACCCATCATCAGCCTGATAACCGCTAATCAACCGAAAGCCACTAGTAGTACTCCTTCAAAGGGTTTCGCGGGTCAGTTGCCAGCTTCACGTTAGACGGAACTCTGATTCCGCTCCAACCGATTTTGCCCTCTCTTGCTGCATCGCTTTTGAACTGGACACTGTGAATCCGCAGAGCATAAGAAATGGCTTGGTTCTGCGGGCTCTCAATCTGCAACATTTCTTTAAAACTTAGATTCTCAAAAACACGACGTATAGGACGCAGGGAATTGCCGTGAGAGGAAATAGCAACGTTCCCGGGGTTTCGCCGAAGCCACGCTTCAAGTTCTACCACAAACGGTAATGTTCGGGTCTCAACCATCTTCAAGCTTTCGCCGTTGGGCGGCGGAAAATCGTAGCCTCTGTGCACCTGTGCATACCATTCAGGTTGTTCCTTAGAGAGTTTCAACTTGTTTTTTCCCTGCAACTCACCGTAACAACGCTCAATGAGCCGGTCATCAACGAAAACGGGAACAGCAGGATGCCTTTCAAGGACTATCTCCAAAGTTTTCCTCGCCCTTTTCAAATGTGACGTGAAGGCATAATCAATCTTTTCTCGGCTGAGTTGTTTCGCAATTTCTTGCGCTTGCTGAAGTCCCTTCGGCGTGAGAACTGGGTCACGCCACCCTGAAAACAAATCACGACGGTTATCGGTAGTTTCAGCATGTCTAAAGACAAATAACTTGCAAATCATAAATCAATCACACAAGTTACCGCAAATATCTGATGTAACATTAAGACAACTGTGAACTATAACGCTTGCTGCTCTTTAAACGTGTTACGCGGCGAATACATACTTCAAATTTAAACTCGCTCTTTAACATAAAAACAAGTTCGAACGCATAATTGATCAGATTGGGCAAACTCGGAGAGAAATAACAAAACTGATTAAGAACGTTTAACATAAAATGTTAGTCAGCCCACGCAAAGATTGTGTTCAAATTTGCTTGAGCAAACGCAAGTCACGAGTTTACAAGGCTAAAGAAAGCCTATTAAAAAATTAATGGCGCTATGTTTACATTTGAAAAGGGGAAAAGGTAACAGGTAAAGGCGTGCTTATGAGTGAGAATCCTCCTTCAACAGAAGACGCGAAGAAAGCCACTGTCGATGAGCTGGTAAGCAGGCTTTCGGCAAGCAAAGAAGGGCTATCTTCTCAGGAAGCGCAAACGCGCCTTCAACAATACGGACCTAACGAGATTCCGGAGAAAAAAGAGAACCCGCTGCTCAAGTTTCTATCCTATTTTTGGGGTCCAATTCCATGGATGATTGAGGCAGCTGTGATTATGTCAGCAATAATCCAGCACTGGCCTGATTTCGCCATAATATTCACGCTTCTACTGGTGAACGCTGTTGTAGGCTTCTGGCAGGAACACAAAGCAGGCAACGCAATTGAACTGCTAAAACAAAGGTTAGCCCTAAAGGCCAAAGTATTACGCGATGGAAAATGGCAGGAAAAACCCGCTGGAGAACTTGTGCCAGGCGACGTTTTACGATTGCGATTGGGAGACATTGTGCCCGCTGACGTCAAACTAGTCGAAGGCGACTATCTAATGACTGATGAATCAGCGTTAACTGGCGAATCTCTCCCTGTAGAGAAGCACATATCGGATGTTGCATACGCAAGTTCGATTGCCCGCCAAGGCGAAATGAACGGTCTTGTCGTCAACACAGGCGCAAAGACCTTTTTTGGCAAAACAACCAAACTAGTGGAAGAAGCCAAAACGCGAAGCCACTTCCAAAAGGCCATAATCAAAATAGGCGACTACTTGATTCTTCTCGCAGTTGCATTGGTCGTTGTAATTTTTCTAGTTTCGATTTTTCGCGGACAAAACATGCTGGAGATAGTTCAGTTTTCATTGGTTTTAACTGTTGCTGCGATTCCAGCGGCGCTTCCAGCGGTTCTTTCAGTTACCTTGGCAATAGGCGCTGTAGCTCTCGCCAAAAAGGAAGCCATCGTAAGCAAGTTGGTGTCAATCGAAGAAATGGCGGGCATGGACACGCTTTGCTCAGATAAAACGGGCACAATCACCAAGAATGAGCTTACCTTAGGCGGCACCAAAGCTTACGCGGAATTCACAGAGAACGATGTGTTACTATTCAGCTCACTTGCCTCCAGAGAAGAAGACCAAGACCCAATCGACAGAGCCATATTGGTCAAAGCCAAGAGCACACAAACAATCAATGACACCATCACTCACGCCAAAATTGCTAGTTTCAAGCCTTTTGACCCTGTCTCAAAACGAACCGAAGCGGAAGTGCAAACAGAAGAGGGCAGCCGATTTAAAGTTTCAAAAGGCGCACCGCAAGCCGTTCTGGCTCTCGTAGAGGACAAGAAAACAATAATTGACGAGTTAACAGCAGATGTCGACGCTTTTGCCAAAAAAGGCTACCGAGCACTTGGCGTGGCTCAAACTGATGAGCAGAACAAATGGCGTTATGTGGGGCTCATTGGTCTTTATGATCCGCCTCGGGAAGATTCAGCTGACACCATAAAAACGGCTGAATCCATGGGTGTTAACGTGAAAATGGTTACTGGTGACCACATAGCCATAGCCAAAGAAATCTCGCAGCAAGTGAACCTCGGAACCAAGATTGCATTGCCTGAGTCTTTCTTGGAAAAGCCTGACAGCCAAGCTCAACGAGCTGTCGAAGAAGCAGAAGGCTTCGCTGAAGTATTTCCTGAACACAAGTACCGCATTGTCGAGTTGCTCCAGAACAAAGGGCATATCGTCGGCATGACAGGCGACGGAGTGAATGACGCGCCTGCTTTGAAGAAAGCTGACTCTGGTATCGCGGTTGCAGGTGCCACTGACGCGGCGAAATCAGCCGCGGATATAGTGCTTACGAAGCCAGGGTTGTCGGTTATAATTGACGCCATCAAAGAGAGTCGGAAGATTTTTCAGAGGATGACGAACTACGGGACCTACCGAATTGCTGAGACGATAAGGGTTCTTCTTTTCATTACTGCATCTATTGTGGTTTTCCAGTTTTACCCAGTCACGGCGCTCATGATAGTGTTGTTAGCGCTTTTGAATGACTTGCCAATCATGACAATAGCTTACGATAATGTGAAGTACTCGGACAAACCTGAAAGGTGGGACATGAGAACCTTGCTGGGAATAGCAACGTTTCTCGGCATAATCGGAGTGTTCTCCTCTTTCGGCATTCTCTATATTGGAACAGTAGTGTTGAATTTGGATCCGCTTGTGCTTCAGTCGTTTATTTATCTGAAGCTTTCCGTTGCGGGTCATTTGACAATTTTTGTGGCGAGAACTAAAGGACCGTTTTGGTCTGTTAAACCTGCTAAGCCTCTTCTTTTCGCAGTCATAGGGACTCAACTGGTTGCTACATTAATTACTGTTTACGGAATTCTGCTTCCTGCGATGGGGTGGGAGCTAGCTCTTCTCGTGTGGGGATACGCACTGTTGTTATTTGTGGTAACGGACTTTGCAAAGGTACAGTTGTATAAACTCCTAAACCATACGGGCGTAAAATTCCGAAGGTAAGCAACGTAAAAAGGCATTCAAGTGCTTCGGACTCATTTTAGACTTCTGTTGCAAAGCTAGTCTTAAGATTATTTGTGCTTTTTAGATAGGGGATAAGTCTGATTGCCCTTTGAGGCTTCATTAGATTCAGACTTGAATTTTCGTGCTAGATTGTTTGGTTCCAATAGTAAATTTGGTTATACTTGCCTGCGACTGGAAATGCAGGGTCCTCGTAAACTATGTCTAAACTCAAGTCATATTGCGAAAGGAGCTTGCGTGAGAGCTCCCATATTTGAGGCGATTTTTCGTCTGGCCCCCAGAAACCCCAAATTTTGTCATCAGCATATCGCATGCCCCAACCGTAGTTTTCTGGCAGAACCAATGCAGCTTCAGCTTGGCTAAAATCAGGAATATCACGCAGATTCGGCGAGTCTGCCATCACGTCATTCCAGAACTTCTCAAGCGCTTCGAAATGCTCATCAGTCATGACGCCGTAGGGATTGTCGCCTATTTTTGGGTAGTTGAAGATTACTACGTACTTGGCTCCTGCTTCGTACGCCATCAGCGTCTGGTTGTAAATTGCTGTGCCAGTGTCAAGGTAAGGTGTTTCATTATACTTCCATGTTATGATTGCACCCCAAGTTTTGTTTTGCAGTCGCGCTGCGCCTCTAACTAAAGCTATGTCTTGAGTCAAGGTGTGGTTCCAGCCGAACTGCGCAAACATGACATCGTATCCGCCTATGTAATCCCACCAGTAAAGCGTGTAGTCGGAAGTGAAGCTTGTAACGTTAGCGGCTTTCCAGCGGTCAGGAATCAGGTTCCTCTGGATTAAACCTGTGAACCATGATGCTGCGGCACTGTAATTTCTAGGTGCGGAAGCGCTAAAATTCGTCTTCATTAGGTCCGTGTATATTGTGTACAAAGGTGAACTTACGTAAAATCGCAAATACCTGGCGAAGTCGGATGAGGTTAAGTAGGTTTGCCAGTCATAGTCAAGTTGGATTCCGCCTGGCTCATCATCGTAATACACGCCTAAGAAGCGGTCGCCCCATCTTTGCTTAGCATTTTGCAGTAGCGGGTATTGCCAAGAAAAGGTGGTGTCGTTGCGGATGCCCAAGTTCAGTATGATGTTGAGTCCTTGGGCAACTGCGTAATCGCATATTTCTTTTGTAGCGGTTTCGTTTCTGCTGACTGTGAACGATTGCAGAACGAAAAGGTTAGTGTAGGTTTTGACTCTGTCGATTAAAAGTTTGGCTTCTGAGGCTGTGTCTCCGCAGAAGGCGACACCGACGTAGAATGGTCTTTTTTGCGTGTTGTTGCTTATCATGGCACATGGGATAAGGAGTGCTGCAGTTATGATTGCTATTAGGAGTATGATGGAGAAGGTGAAGATTTTTTTCATTCTACACCATGTCCCCTGAGTTGCTACTTTGAGTGGGGTGCCTCTTTGTTTTGGTGCTTAAAGGGTTAGGTAGCTTTTTAGGCAGATATACCTTCTTGTTTCGTCAAGTGAAGTTTTTAGCAATTGCTTATTGACAGGGAAAGCTTGGTTGTGAACGTTGGGAGTTGCACCAAAACAGATAAAAACTTGCGCAGTATCCATGAAAGCGTTTAACGCGAGGATAAGTGTATGCCATCTGAAATGTTTGATGTGGAAAAGTTTGTGGCGATGAGTGCCAAAGCGGAATTATGCTTAGTTAAGAGGCTTAAGGATACTGTTAAGCTTAAGCTTCGCATGCCGAACAAGCTTTACACTTTGAAAGTTGAGCCTCTGAAAGCAGAGGAAACTATTAAGAAGCTCAAGTGCAAAATTGAAGAAGTCTAAACGAGTTTTGCAGTAGCGCTAGATGCTCAGAACTAGCGCGTGGAAAAAACTATACCCCCTCTTTATATAGTTCTGGGGATGCTGTGCAGAATAGACCCCCCTCCTTTTCTGCAATAATTGACTATTAGGCTCCAAATATGCTGGTTTGTTGCTGTTGTGCTCTGTGGAGAACTGGCAATTTTTGTGAATATGAATGGTTGTCTAATGTTGTGGAATCTGAGGGAGAGGAAAAGGTATATTACTGCTGTGTTTCTCGCTGATTGTGAAGCAACTTTGAGTCTGGATGAGTATTGGAGAAAGCGTAACTTCGAGAAAACAGGAGAACCGAAAGGCGAGTTAAAATTGAGTGAAGAAAAGATTTACGTTATTCAGAAGCACGATGCGTCGCATTTGCATTTTGATTTGCGTTTGGAAATGGACGGCGTGTTGAAAAGCTGGGCTATTCCTAAAGAACCGCCAATGGCACAGGGTGTAAAGCGGCTGGCAGTGCAGGTGGAGGATCATCCTGTGAGCTACGCGGGTTTTGAGGGTATCATACCTGAAGGTGAATATGGTGCGGGAACGGTGGAAATTTGGGACAAGGGCGCTTACAGGTTAGTTGATCGGAAAGAAAACAAGCTTGTTGTGGAGATTAATGGCGCCAAACTTAAGGGCGCTTATGTGCTGGTAAGGCTAAAGGATACAAAGAATTGGCTGTTTTTCAAGAAGAAGTGAATTGGGTTGAGTTTTCTGTAAGTTTTATAGAACGGTTAGTTTGCCGTATCTTCCAACGTTAAGCTGGATTTCGCCCTTGAAGCTTGTAATGTACCCGTTTTCTATTTTGATTTTGTCGTTAACGTTTACTTGGTCTATCTGTTCGTTCCACAGGGTCAGTTTTATGCTGCCTGTTTCGTCTGCTACTACGGCGTCGGCCACGGTGTAAGTTTCGTCTTTGTATCTGGACATTACTTCACGTGGGTTACCTTTCTCAGTTACCTGCGCCTCAACTTCGACGCGTTTCATTCCATTTCTCAAATCTTTGATGTTCACTTTTTTCCCTCTCTGTCATGGCTTATTTTTCGGCTAAAGGTTCTCCTATGCGGCAATATAAATCTTGCTAACCACAGTGTTATACGCCGAGGACGAAGCCTAAGATTACAAGCGTCAACATGAAGCTTGCCGCTGACGTTAAGAGGCTCTTCATCCACCCGAACTGTGGCAAAGTAGGTGCATTTTCAACCGTTTGACTTGTTATGTCATGCGCGATCATGGCGCCTAAAGCAACTATCCATACGTAAGCTGCCACCTGAACGATACCAGTGATTTGGGTAACTGTCGCTATAGCGTCTAAAAGCACTTGGTACGCCACTTCGAATTCTCCAGAGACGCCCGCTAACACTTCAAGTGGGTAATAAAGACTTGGCAGTGTCGTGTAAACTGCAAGTGATATGAACGCTTGTATAACCAGTACTACTAATGCGAAGCCAACAGCGACCATTAATGGTTTCCAAACAACATTGCCTTTCAATCCCTTGATTATGATGTACATGAGTCCAGTCAGTAAGAGCCACTCGAACAGAAACGGTGTGATGGCATTTACCACTGAAGAGGCAAGGTACGAAACACCGTAAACCTCCAGCGGACCAGTGAAGATGCCTCTGAAAAATAGGCCATCTAATCGTAAATCTACGTTTTGGTTGCTAGCCCACGTGAACTCCAGCTTTATGCCCGTGATGTTCCAGCTAGCGTCAACACCGCTGCTTTCCCAGCCGCTTTCAGGACCAACTGGCACGGTTATGTTATTCCAATCGTTCAGCGTGCTGCTTGAGAACTCGCTGGTTAAGTCACGCTGATAGTATGCGCCATAAAACGAATACAAGTACAGCGTCACACTTTCAGGTTTAACGTCAGGCGCAGCTATCTTCATTCTGAAAGAGACATTTTTGAAGCCGTCAGCCGCGCAATTTAACGACCCGTTCAAGTCGCTCCATTTGTTTTCCACCCAAACGCTGCTGACGTTGGAGGCTGAAAAATCTATGCTGATGGTTCCATAGTAAGTGCTGTTTACATAATCCACTGTATTATTGCGGATGGTTACGCCGGAACTTGCAGTCCACAATGCAGCGTTTTCCGTCCAAGCGTCGCCTTGACCGCTTGCAGGCATGGTCTGTTCTATGTAGGATTTTGAGGCAACCACGTAAGCGGAGCCAAGTTGTGCTATTATGAAGATAACTAGTACAATGAAAGGTCCCAAGTATTTGGCTTCGTGAATTATCTTTTTGAATACTTTATGAGGCTCGTACAAGACTCGTATGATATCATCTGCGCCCATGTTGTGTGGCTCCTTTTTTATCACATCAACTTTCCAGTTTATTAAATGTTCGTTACATTCCCAGCTTAAGTCGCCTGTAAGTTGGGTAATCAACGTACTCCACAAACGGGTTTTCAGCTTGGAATTTTACAGTAATCTTCTGGCGCTGCCGCTTTTCGATTAATTGTTTTGTGGTTCTAAGCAAGTATGCGTCGCTTCCAGCGCCCGAACCGTAGCTTACCATCAAGATGCACGCTTCAGGCTTCGCGACATCCAGCACTGCGGCTAAGCCCACAGGGGAACTGCCAGAATACGTGTTGCCGAATTTTTTAACTTGAAGCGAATCCGCGTACTGTTCCTCTTTAAACCCAAGTTCCTTAGCGACTTTTACTGGAAACTGCGGATTAGGCTGATGCGCAACAAAATAGTCCACGTCGCTTGGTTGCAAGGAGTGTTTCTCCATCAGTCGCGTAGCCGCTTTCCTGACATGCTTAAAGTAAGCTGGGTCGCCTGTGAATCTTCCCCCGTGCATTGGATATGCTTCGCCGTCTCTGCGCCAAAAATCAGGAGTATCTGAAGTGCACGAGTACCATCCTTCAATCTCGGCAATCACATCGTATTTGCCGAAGATGAAGGCAGCGCCGCCGTAGCCGACGAAGAGGTCTAGTTCGCCGCCAGGGCAGCCTCTGGGTGCAGCTTGAGAATTATCTGCACCAATAACCATAGCATATTTAATGTCTGCTCGTGGGTAGTTAACCAGTGCTGTGGCGTCTTTGAACATGCTTGCGGCAGCTTTGCACGCGAACTCCGTGTCCACCGCGTCTACTCCTTGCATGTCACCATCTTCTTCGCCTAACTTCAGAACTTGTGCGACTTTTGACGCTATGGGTTTAACCGCGTACGGGTTGGATTCTGAGCCCGCGTAGACTTTGCCAACCAATTTGCTGTCCACGCCAGCGTGTATTAACGCCAGTTTTCCCGCTTCAACCGCCGCGGTCACCGCGTCTTCATCAACGAAAGGAACCGAACGCGTGAGGTTTTCTTCTTTTATTCTGAAGCGTGAAGTGTAAACTCCGTAGCCCACCACTCCCGGCACATCGTACTCTTTACTGGGCTGCGTAACCACGTATTTCTGATGTGGGTGGTATTCGTCGGCTAAAGTGAACGCCAGCGAAATTGTGGGAATAACATCGCTTCTGTCCACGGAGTAGCGCCTGCGAAAACGGGGGATTACTTCTCGCCCTTCAAGAGTTGAAAAATCAACAACTTCATCTTTCATAATAATATGGTCGGTTAGTCTTCCGGGAACACGAATTTTCCCGTTGTGAAAAGAAATTATGCCGTGGATGTAGCTTCCTAGTTTTGCGAACTTGTTCGTAGGCTCCGTGACCAGCGTGCACAATTCAAGTTTGCCTTTTTCAAAAAACAGGTCGATGCTGTCCATTTTCCTGTAACTTTTTCTTCCGCAGTTGCCACAGTAATCTCTAATCTCGAAGTATTCTTTCCCGCAGAGTTGACAGCGGGTTGCTTTCAATCTGTCGCCGAGATAGGAGACTCTTCGCTCTATGGGTTCACTGCTCATCGTCAATCTCTCCCTAAAATGCAGACGTAGCTCTTTGTGCCGAAGCCTTCCATCTCAAGCGAACAGCCACACCGTGGTGGCGCGTCTGCGTTAATTTGCCTTTCACCTGCTTCCCCGCGCAACTGCTTAAACACCTCAAACAACTGCGCCCCTCCAGTGGCGCCCAATGGGTTGCCATCCGCTTTCAACCCGCCGTTCATGTTCGTGAAAAGTTTCCTACCGTTTAGTTCATAGTAGCCCTTGTAGTCTCGGCAACTTTCATGTATGCTTTGCCATGCGGTTCCCGGTGTGCAGAAGCCCATGTCTTCAAGGGACACCATCTCCATCACCGTTGACTGGTCATACAGTTCAGCAACTTGGATGTCGTGCCGGTTTACGCCTGCCCTTTTCAAGGCGTTTTCCATGGCGATTTTAACCGCGATGAAACTCGTTAAGTCTTTTCTTGCTGAATAGTTGAGGTAGTCTGTGGCTGAAGCGCAGCCTAAAACGTGAACAGGGTGGTCGCTTAGCTTTTTGGCGATGGTTTCGTTTGTGAGGATCAAAGCTGATGCGCCGTCGGAGATTGGCGCAAAATCGTAAAGTCCCAGCGGTTTACGTGCGGTTTTTCTCGCGTTCAAAACTTGTTCAACAGTTATTGTTCTCTGGAATTGTGCGTACTCGTTTTTCGTAGCGTTGGCATGGTTTTTCACGGCAATCTGCGCCAGTGCGATGTTTAGTTTTTCAAGGTTTTCGCCTGTTACGCCATACTTTCGTGCGTATGCGCGTAGCATGAGTTCGTGGTTTACTTCTGGTGTGCCGCCTGCGTAGTAGCTCCATGGGTCTTCTAGAAGCATTAGGTCGTCGCGGATTTTGCCCCAGCGGTCAGTCATTTTCTCTATGCCGCCTACGAGAACCGTGTTGTACACGCCAGCCTGTATCGCATAGCACGCGGAGAGCAAGGCGGCGCTGACGGAGCGCGTAACCTCCATGGGAACATGAAGCTCGGTGAGTTCTGAAAGGAAGCCTTCTTCTAGCCCCAGCTTGTTTGTGATTGGCAGGAAGCAGTCTGAGAGGTAGCACGCTTCTAGGTCTCTGCGTTCCATGTTGCATTCTCTTGAAGCGGCAAGCCAAGCCTCTTCGATGAGTTTCTCTGGCTCTTTTCCGTAGTGTTCGCCAAATCTGGTTCTGCCAACAGCAACTATCGCTGGGCGATTTTGCATGGTATTACCCCTTCTCAGTAGCATGTATCCTTTTCCAAAAAAGCTTTTAAGTGTTTGCCAGAATCGCGCCTATTGCTGCGTACCTCTGTTTACTGTTTGGGTGAACGAACCATGCGGGAACCAACCACGATGAGGAGGAGACCGCTGATTAATTCCACAATAGTCATTAAATCCAGCACTCCCGCAATTGCTTTGGAGAAGCCTAAAGCGATCATTAAGACGCCTATGAAAAATATTACTGTCCCAAGGTAGAACCAGAGAGTTCTAGCCACGCAATCACCAATTGCAAAGTGGCAGTTTGCGCCTTTTTAAATTTGCGTAAAGAAGCTTAAGTGTCGCTACCGTGCTGGTTCAGAATCTCAGTTTTGGTCAGTCTTCGCTTCAGCTTTTCAATCAAGTTTTCGAGAGCTTGGCTTAACTTCACGGGATATGCTGGTGCGTCGGTCAATTTTTTGTATTTTTCAGGCAGTTTTGCCAGGTTTTCCGAAGCTGCTGTTCGAATCTCGTTTAAGGATGGCAAAGCATGGGTTATTTTGCCGTTTTCCATGACTTTGACCAGCAAAGGTTCGCCTTCTATCCGCTCACCCGCCAAAGCAATCATGTCTTTCGCGAAAAAGCCTTGTTTGTCTTTGAATCTGAACACTTGTTTTCGCCCAGGCAACGTGTTTTTGCCTTCGCTTAGCTTCATTATCGGCGAAAAAACGCCTTTTGCAGTGGTGGTTTCGCACAGTTTGTAGATTACGTCAACGTACGGCTTGTCTGCTGAAGTGCCCATTCTGGTGCCTACGCCGAACGCGTCGATTTCCGCACCGTTACTTAGCAATTCGGCTATGCGGTACTCGTCTAAGTCGCCGCTGGCGAAAATCTTAACGTACTCCAAGCCCTGCGCATCTAGTAACTCTCGGATTTTTTTGCTTGCTTTTACTAAGTTGCCGCTGTCTAAGCGTACTCCGCCGAGTTTGTAGCCTGCTTTTTCCAGTTCCTTGGCGACTACAGCGGCTTTTTCTGCGCCTGCTAACTCGTCGTAAGTGTCAATTAACAGCGTTGACTTGTTGGGGAATGTTCGTGCGAAAGCTCGGAAAGCGTCTATTTCCTTTTCGAAGGACATGACAAAAGAGTGCGCCATGGTTCCGAAAACTGGAATGTCATAAGTTAGCCCTGCTAGTACGTTTGATGTGCCTTGGCAGCCTGCGATGTAGCTGCATCGGGCTACTTTCATGCCCGCATCAATGCCGTGTTCTCTTCTTAAGCCGAACTCGATTACGGCTTTGCCTTTGGCGGCGTTTACGACGCGTGAAGCTTTTGTGGCGATTGTAGTTTGCAGGTTAACGGTGTTAAGCAGGAACGTTTCAATGAGTTGGGCTTCGATTATGGGGGCGGTTACTCTGATTATGGGTTCGCATGGGAAAGCGACTGTGCCTTCGGGGACAGCCCACACGTCGCCTGTGAACTTGAAGTTTCGCAGGTAGTCAAGGAACTTGGCGTCAAATCCCTGTTTTTGCAGGTAAGCGAGGTGTTTTTCGGTGAATTTTACGTTTTCGAGGAAAAGCAGTGCCTGTTCTAGCCCTGCGAATAGAAAATAGGAGCGGTTTTCGGGCAAGCGCCTTATGAACAAGTCAAACGTTGCGGGCTCCAGCTTGTTGTTGTCGAAGTAGCTGGCGCACATGGTTAACTCGTATAGGTCGGTGAATAAGCTCATGTTTTCTTCGTTTTGGAAGCTGAGAAAAGGGGTCATGCGCTATATTTGACGGCGAAAACAATTTAATTCTTTCTGAAAAGTCCCTTTTCTTAAAGCCCCAACATGCCCATTTGTCCCCCGACAATATGTAGCGTTACGATTCAACGTGGCTTTTGTCGCGGATGCCTTCTCAAAGAGGGGTCGCAAGTGAAAAGTAGGCTTATCCAATATGCTTGATTATGTGGAGTTTTTTTGGGAAGTGGCAAAACTGCAAATCTTTATTTAAACTTCGCATAAATTATAAGTTTATACCTGTGTTATCACTTTACTTAGGTTTGCTAGACATTAGAGGCCACGAGGAATCTAACGAGAAACTGAAGAGCTCCCGATAAAGAGGTGACAGTGTTTAGAATGCCTTCTGAAGTGGAAGAGCGCTATAGGCAAGCTTTCTTGTCTGCAGACATCAAACAGACGAAAATAGGCGTATTTCTAGTCTTAGTGCCGATAGTCCTGTATCTTTTCAATGATTACCAGTTCTTCGGATTAACAACGACATTCTATGAACTGTTAGCCTTAAGATTGGGGCTGCTGGCGTTCACCATGTGGTTACTAATCTATTTCGGCAGGATGAAAAGTTACCGCTCGTATGACAAAGCAGTTTTTGTGTGGGCATTCGTGGGAGTGACAATCACCAACCTCATAAACGCGTCGCGCCCCCAAAACTTTCTCTTCCACATAATTATTGTCATCGCAATCGTTGCCGCCGCATACATAATTATCCCCCAGAAACTCGTCAACCGAGTAATAATAGCCTCGATAGCTTCTATTGGCGAACTGTTAATAATGATGCCGAGCGCGCGTTCTTTAGAAACCCCCGAACTATTCTCAGTAACTGTGAGCTTAATTCTAGCTAACATAATAGGTTTCTTTACAGCTCGATTGCTGGAGTCGTACCGCTTCAAAACGTTCCAAGCTCAGGAGAAAATTGCTGATTTAGCGAGGTTCCCAACAGAGAACCCTGATCCCGTGTTGCGTGTCTCAAAAAACAACGTTATCTTGTACGCTAACCCAGCGGCAAAGCGTCTGTTCGGCGAACAAGAAGTTGAAGTTGGAAAACCCCTGCCCGGCTTTATTAACATTGACCAGAGTTTGCGAGGTACCGTTGAGGTTACTCATGGCGACAAAACATTTCTTTTCTCGGCAGTGCCCCGAGTTGACGCAGACTATGTCAACCTGTTCGGTATAGACATTACTAGACGCAAGAAAGATGAAGCGTTACTGGTTCTGCATGAAACGCGGCTTCAAGCATTATTAAACCTTAACACAATGTTTGACGCTACAGAGAAAGAGCTTGTAGACTTCACTTTGGAAGCGATAAAGGAGGTAACACAGAGCGAGTTTGCGTTTATTAGTCTTGCAAGCGAAGACGAGAAAGTCATGAGCATGGTTTCTTGGTCAGAGATGGTGATGAAAGAGTGCAAAACCATGTCAGAACCAATTCATTACCCAACAACTAAAGCAGGCTTATGGGCTGAACCAATAAGACAAAGAAAACCAGTATTCATAAATGATTATTCAGCAGCTATGCCGAATAAGACAGGCTTGCCTGCGGGGCATGTGCCGATTAAACGTTACCTTGGAGTCCCAGTGTTCGAGAAAGAGCACATAGTCGCTATGGCTGCAGTTGCAAACAAAAACGAAAACTACAATGAACTAGATGCCCGCTCAGTCACAAGACTGACAAATGACATGTGGTTGCTAATTCAACGCAAGAATAGTAGAGAAGCAATGAGAGAAAGCGCTAGGAAAATCGAAGTTATGAATGAGAAGTTGCGTGTTTCAGGAAGTTTAACTAGGCATGATGTTCGCAACAAGCTTAGCACGGTGACGGGTTACTCGTTTTTGCTTAAGAAAAAGTATGCTGATCGCGTAGATGTTGTTGATGCTTTGGGCGCGATGGAGCAAGCTGTGAAAGATTCCGTGAAAATCTTTGACTTCGCCAAAATGTACGAGCAGCTAGGCGTTGAAGAACTGAAATATGTTAATGTGGAGACAACGGTAAACGAGGCTGTGGCTTTGTTTTCTGGTTTGCCCTTCAAAGTAATTAATGATTGTCACGGCTTGAGTTTGCTTGCGGATTCGTTTCTGCGGCAGTTATTCTACAATTTCGTTGATAACACAAGAAAATATGGCGCTAAAACTACAACTGCAAGTATATACTGCAAGAAAACAGAGCAGGGCAAGTTGCTGTTGATTTATGAGGATGACGGCGTAGGTATTTCAGCAGAAAATAAGCTGAAACTTTTCAGTGAAGGCTTCAGCACGGGCGGCAGCACGGGCTTTGGCTTATTTTTAATTAAGAAAATGATGGATGTTTACGGCTGGGCTATTCAAGAAAACGGCGAAGAAGGCAAAGGCGTAAAATTCGTAATAACGATTCCAAAAAACAACCCGAATGGAAGAGCAAACTGGCAAATCGCAGAGGATAACAACAAAACGAAGTTCCGCTCTAAACGTCAATTATAAAGCGCTGCTTAACAATTCGCGGTTCAGTAACATTTTTGTCTATTGTTCTTTCAATTCAATATCATCAATTCATAACTCTTTATTGCTTATGCGGTTACTTTTTAAGCCAACATAGTCGTCAATATTGAAGTAGTTAGAGATACCCCTTGAAGACGACGAGAGGTGTCAAAAGCGAGTTGGCAAAACAGCAGCGACGTAAAAACTTTGACGAAATATTACTAGACGCCATAGATGAAGCACTATTCAGCCTTGGCGAAAACGTAAAGATAACCGTTTATTTCCAACTCGAAAACCTTTTCAAGATTAAAAGACATGAGATACCCAACAATCTAAGTGATTTTTCAGATGCGTTGGAGAAACTTTTCGGTTTAGGCGCCAGACAAATTGAGATTATGTTTATAAAAAATCTTCACAACAAAATCAAAATAACCTGTAAGTGGCCCACGTATGAGTGGCCATTGTCAAAATGGATTGTCCCAGAAATGACTTTTCAAGAGTACGTGCAGCTTATGCGACAGAAATTTAAAGCTGCAAACACAAAGCATATAGACAGAGGACTTTTCGAAAATGAATAAAAACAGCCACAAGAGTATCGAAGCAAAAACTAGGATAATACTAAATATGCTTTCTGACCCAGCGGTCATAATTGACCAGAAAGGGCTTTTTCTAACGGCGAACGATGCGTTCGGGAAAGTAACTGGGCTGAACCCGAAGGAACTGGTTGGAACGCCTTTCTCGAACTATGATGTTTTATCTGCCGAAAGCAAAGCGATACTCTTGCAAAACCTGAGTAAACGCCTGCAAGGTGGCGCTGTCACACCATATGAAATTGAATATACAGGTGCAACAGGCGAAAAGCGGTTCGTTGAGGTGAAAGGACACAGAATTAACTACGCTGGGCAACCTGCCGACCTCGTTGTGTTCCATGACATTACGCTCAGAAAAGAAAATGCGAGGCGACTTGAGGAATACGCTAAGAGAATGGAAGCCCTTGTCGAAGAGAAGATCAAGGAAATCAAGGACAGCGAAGAAAAATTCCATGCGATAAGTGCCTCTGCGATGGACGCTATTATCTTGATGGACGATAAGGCTGAAATTGTCTATTGGAATCCTGCTGCTACGCGAATATTCGGTTATACGGAAGAAGAAGCGATTGGTAAAAATCTTGAAACGCTGCTGTTCCAGCCGCAGCAATATGGAACCCATTCAAGACAGTCTCAAGTTTTTTCTGGAAAAGACTGGAAAATCCAAGGAAGACCCATAAAGTCTAAAGTACTTGGAAAAAATGGCGTAGAAGTTCCAATAGAACTCTCGGCTTCAACAGTTGAATTAAAAAATAAACAATATCTGTTAGGAATCATTAGGGATGTTTCTGAACGCAAGAAAGCTGAAGAGGCATTGAGCAGCGCGGAGCATAAATTCAGGAACTTGTTTGAGAAAGCCAACGACGCTTTCATTTATTTGGATAGATTTGGAAGAATTCTTGATGTTAATGCAAAAGCTATTGAACTATTTGGAGGCACAAAAGAGGAGCTATTGGGAAAGCACTTCGCAAAGATAGGCATTTTCTCCGTTAAAACCATATCCCTACTCATGCAAAGTTTTACAAGAATTCTCACCGGCAAAGAAGTCAAAATTGAATTGCCAGTTAAAAACAAGCTGCAGCAACAGATGATTTTAGAGTGTTCAGCAACTTTTCTGAAAACAAAAGAATCCACGGGTATACTGATTGTCGCAAGGGACATCACGGAACGTAAAGAAAAAGAAAATGCTCTACGTGAGAGTGAAGAGCGTTTCAAGCAGGTAGCAGAAAGCGCTGAAGAATGGATTTGGGAAGTTGACGCCAATGGGCTATACACTTACGCTAGTCCAATGGTGGAAAAAATCCTCGGCTACAAACCAGAAGAAATCGTCGGAAAAAAACACTTCTACGACCTGTTTCACCCAGAAAATCGGGAAAATCTTAAGCAATCAGCACTAAAGCTTTTCGCACAAAAACAGTTGTTTCACGGTTTCATTAACAAGAACGCGCATAAGAACGAGGAAACGGTGTGGCTGTCAACCAGCGGCGTACCAGTACTCGACCAACAAGGTAAACTCGTTGGATACAGAGGCACAGACACAGACATAACTGAATTCAAGAAAACTGAAGAAGCCTTGCGAATGAGCGAGAAAACGTATAGGGATTTAATTAACGGGATGAACGACACAGCATGGGTCATTGATTCGAACGCCAAGTTCGTTGATGTGAACGACGCGGCGGTTAAGACTCTGGGCTATTCACGCGAAGAACTGCTCTCCATGGGACCCCCAGACATCGACAACACACTGAGCAAGGAACAAATAGCACAGCTCGTTACGCACATGCCTGCGGACCAAATACAAGTCTTTGAAACGTCACACATCACTAAAGACAGGCGGAAAATTCCTGTGGAGATTAGCTCTAGCCTTGTGACTTATCAGGGTAAACAAGCAATTCTAAGCATTGCAAGAGACATAACTGAACGCAAGAAAGCTGAAGAAGACTTGCGTGTGTCTGGAGAGAGATTCCGCGCAATCAGCAATTCCGTCCGAGACGCCATAGTCTTAGTTAATGACCGAGAAGAAATTGAATACTGGAATCCAGCTGCTGAAAAAATCTTCGGTTACACTCGAGAAGAAGCCCTTGGACAAAAAGTGCATGAACTGGTTGTCCCATATTCGATGTGCTCCGAAGGAAAAATTGAAATAAAACGCGGCATGGAGCAATTCGCCCAAACAGGGTCAGGCAAATTCATAAATGGAAATGTCGAGTTAATAGGGCGCAGAAAAGACGGAACAGAGTTTCCAGCACAGTTGTCGATGTCTCCAATAAAATTAGGCAATAAGTGGCACGCAGTCGGCGTGACTAAAGACATTACAGAGCAGAGACAAAAGGAACAAATGACCAAAGAATACTCTGAGAAACTGGAAAAGGCTATCGCTGCTAGAACGAATGAACTCCAAATAGCTCAAGCAAACCTGTTGAAGTTGGAACGGTTGGCAGCTATAGGCGAACTAGCGGGTATGGTTGGACATGACCTGCGTAATCCATTGACAGGCATAAAGAACGCCGCTTACTATCTGCAAGTAAAACAATGCTCAGGCTTGAATGACACTGGCAAGAAAATGCTTGAAATCATTGACAGCGCTATTGCACATGCAGACAAAATAATAGGCGACCTGCAGGACTACTCAAAAGAAATGCATTTAGACCTTGAATCCTGTTCAACGCGGTCAATCTTGAAAGAAGCCTTAGCCTTAGTGCAAATCCCCAGTGCGGTCAAGATAATAGACAACACGCTTGATGAACACGTTATTAAAGCGGACAGAGCAAAACTAACGCGGGTATTCATTAACATAGTTAGAAACGCGGTTGACGCGATGCCAGACGGCGGAACGCTGCAGGTAACGAGCACCCGCACGGATGGTAATGTGGAAATCTCTTTCGCAGACACGGGCGTAGGCATGTCACAAGAAACCTTGGATAAGCTTTTCTCGCCGCTAGTTACGACCAAGGCGCAGGGCATGGGTTTCGGTTTAGCTATCTGCAAGCGCGTAGTGGAAGCTCACGGCGGAGAAATCAAGGTTAAAAGCGCTGTGGGAAAAGGCTCAACCTTCACAGTTATTCTTCCAATAGAGCCTAAACTGAAAGAGGGAGAGGAATTTTCATGGGTAAACCTGCAAGAATCCTTATCGTCGACGACGACGAAAGCATAAGAATAACCATTGAGATCATACTCAAGAGCGAAGGGTATGCTGTTGATGTTGCAGCGAACGGAAGCGACGCTATAAAAAAGTCGGAAACCACGGCGTATAATGTGGTTTTGATTGATATTCGCTTGCCCGACATGGACGGCATCGAGCTTCTAACGCGCATGAGAGACAGCGTGCCAAAAGTTCGCAAGATAATCTTAACAGGTTATCCTTCGATGCAAAACGCAGTTGAGGCTGTGAACAGGAACGCTGACGCGTACCTTGTGAAGCCCGTTAACTTAGATGAGTTGCTTGAGTTGATTCGCGAACAGTTGAAGCTGCAGGAAGCCGAAAAGAAGCAAAGTCAAGACAAGGTTACAGAGTTCATAGAAAACAGAGCTAAAGAAATATCCGACACAAAACCGTAAGGCAGCTTTTTACTGTTTAGTTTTCTGGCGAAGCATCCTATGCTTTTTTCTCGTAGCCTGTTTGCTTAGTAGTTGATTTGGTATATTTTGGCTTTGCCGTTGTCGTAAAGCTTCGTGAAGTGTCTTGGGCTCCACGTGTCGTCGAACAATAACCGCAGAAGAGTAACCTCATTACCGAGCGCCGTCGGCTCATATTCACCAGTTTCCTCATTGTGCGTTAGATAATCGTTTGAGTTGTACCCTGCGATTTTGGCAATCCAGTAAAACTTTTCCAGTTCGTCGGGCGTAAACACTAACGCGTAGGTTACGTTGTACTTTTTCATAAGCGGCAACGCCTGTTCCTCGTTAAGCATGAACATTTTTGCGATATCGCAGATTTTCTCCGAGGAACCCCACGTTCCAAAAAGCTGTCCTTGCAAGTTGCCCCAGAAAGACCGCGTAGTGCCAACAGTGTTCGCGATTTCTCTAGACGGGTACGCTTCAATGACTTCTCTGTGGCTCCACTCGCGCACTGCCCTGCCGTAATCCCACCAGCACAGCACAACGGCGTCAGGCGGAGTTAACGACTCCAGCACCGTGAACGCTGCAGGCATGTTTGGTTGCTGGGCAAAATACTGCAGTGCAGCGTCGTTTTCGCGGTCGTAATCAACTTTCAAGGTTACGAGGAATAGGGAAGCTACCACCAGGGCTGTTGTGGCTACGACGGCGGCTATTAGCCATTTTTTGCGCCAGAACCGTAAGTTCATGGCTTGGAATGCCGTTGCTGTTGAAATAAGGCTTATGGTACATACGTTTACACCGTACACTTCAGCGCGTCTTAGGTAAGGAACTGTACCTCAACGCATAATTAGTTCACCGTAACAAACAGCATGTCATGGAGGATTTGCTGTTGAGGCAGATAACTTCGGTTTCTTTGCGAAAAACCAGTATTGGCTTTTCGTCTTTTTTACCAAAAATTTCTTTAAGGGAAACGGCGTCTATAATCATCAATTCGAAATTGCAGTGTTCTAATAAATAGATTTAAAAGGTTAACGAACCAACAAAAAGTGATGCCTAATGCCGTTGCTATATCCCATTAAACGCGTCTTTCGCAGCTGGCCTCTTTTTCTTGCACTCTTGATAGGCATAATTCTTGCATCTACCTTTTTTGCAAGCATCAACATAAAAGCCAATCTTGCGGCTAAGGACGCTTTGGACCAGCAGCTTAGCAGCGTCATTACTGATTTGGAGTTTAATGCTAATCTTAACATTACCAACTTTGCGTTTGCTATGGAAAATATTTCGGATATTGAGGGGGTTAAGCAGGTTGATGCTGTAGCTCGGTGGCAGTATAATTTGCCCGTAGCATTGCCAAGCGAGAACTATAGCATTCAGTATGTTTCGATGGCTTCTATGCCTAATTCTTCGCGGATTTACGATGAGTGGGTGAACGCGCCTTTGGAGGGAATAAAAGAAAATGAAACTTATGTAATTGCTGGTACGCCTTTAGCGGAAAAGGTTGCTATAGGCGATAATATTTCAACGGCGATTGATTTTTGGACTCCGAAGTGGGATAATAAAACTACTGTTCAGATTAATCTTACAGTGGCAGGGTATGCAGATTTTACTGATCTAGGTTACTCGCTTATCTCAGGCAATGTCATCTATATCTCTCCAGAGACTCCAACGGGCGTCAGTCAGATTTATTATTATAATTACAAGTCGGACATGATGATTATAAGCTGGGAAAACACTCTTGAAAAAATCTGGGTTAATGCTCCGAACGGAACAGTTTCCACAACATTTCAGATTTATGTTGACCGTGACAAACTCCTAAACCCCTGGGACATCCCAACATCAGCTGCGAACTTGCAGACCGTAGCTGATAATATACAGAATAATGTTCTTGCCAATTTTGAAGCGCATGGCGGCTATTCAAACACTATGCTTCAAAATGCGTTAACTGGTTTTCAGTATAATTTCACATCCACTTTGTTCAGCTTAATTCTGGTTTCGCTTCCAGTTTTCTTCGTCGCGTGGTATCTTGGCTCCACGGTTTCTGATGTTTCCTTTAACCTGAGACGGCGCGAGATCGGCTTATTGTCAACAAAGGGTCTTTCAAGCGGGCAAATACAGCGAATGTTTCTCACTGAAGCCTTGACGATTGGTCTCATCGGCGGGGTCCTAGGCGTATTCTGCGGTTTAATTCTGAACCAAGCGTTAACTGGCGGTTTTAACTTGGATACCTTGTTTAGTCCTCAACTGTTTAATGTGTACACTTTGATTTTCACTGTTATTTTCGGCATGGGCCTGTCTCTTTCCTCAGTGTTTCGTTCTGCAAGAAAAGCTGCCAAATTGCCGACTGTGGAAGCACTTAGGGATTACATGCCTGTGGAAAGTGATAAAGCCTACCGAAAACGGTGGCCATGGGTCGCGTTTATACTTGGAACTTACAAAATCGCAGTGTATCTCGCAGGCATAAACATATCGCTGATTGTGCAAACCTTTCAATTTCAAGGCGGAAACTTTTTCCTTGTGTTGATTCTGCAGATTTTTGCGGGAATTGACGCAGTTCTCAACTACATTGGTCCGCTGCTGTTCTTCTGGGGCATCACAAAACTGCTAATCCAGAACTCACTGAAATTCCAACAGTTAACCACCAAATTCTCAGCAGTCATGGGTGATCTAGGCGCTTTAGCGGCAAAAAACGTTAGACGCAGCCCAGCACGGTTGGCAGCCGTAGCATTTCTAATTGCATTCATAATCGGTTACGGTGTCCAAGTAACTGGGCAACTGGCAAGCGAGCAAGACTACGTCGTCAGGCAAGTTCAGTACCAAGTTGGCGCTGACGTTACGGTCAGCGTGGTAAACGCCACTAAAGCCCTTAACATAACGAACTGCATCTTAGGAAATGTTTCAGGAATAAGAACTTCCACTGTCGAGTACACTACTCGCCAACCTGACACGATTGTCAAGACTGTTGACCCGGATGGTTGGCTCGCCACAGCATATTATGAGCAAGAATGGTTCAGCGGCGCCAGCGTGGAAGAAGCATTTAACGCGATGAAAGCAGACAACATGACCATTATCTTAGAGCGCAGTGTCGCCAAGCAATACAACTTGGAGATAGGTGACACGTTTGGCATCGATTTTCCCTCAGGTCCAAGAAAAATGAAAATTGTAGGTTTCTTTGGTCCAGAACCTACTGAAATTGACTCAGGATTCGGGGGTTCACAGTTTTATGCTTTGCCCACGTGGTCGTTTTCACCGATAAACCTCTTCAACATGAGCAGCCCCTACAGTGACGCTTACAAGCTGGAGTCTTTCGAGACAAAAATACTGCTGAACTTAGAGGAAGGCGTTAACGGAACAGCCGTTGCAGAGCAAATTCGAGGGCTTGACCTTGAAATTTACGGCGTTGACTCCTTTGACGAAGAGTGGCAAGCATCGCAGCAGATGACCAACCTGTACACGTACAGCAGTCTGCAAACAGCAGAGATTCAACGTTTAGGCTTAATCTTCGTTGTCCTCGCTGCCTCAGTAGGCACAGTATTAGTAAGTGTTGTCAGCTTAAAAGAAAGAACACGCGAAGCCACCCTAATGAGCGTTAGAGGCTTATCATATCGGCAACTCGTGTGGATGTTTCTTACCGAGAACATTGCGGTAATAACCTTCTCGGTTGTACTCGGCGTAAGCGTTGGATTGATAATCGTTTACGGCAACATCACTTCATCCACCGCCATTATCTCGGCGCTTGTTCAAAGAAGGTTGGTTTTCTCAACCGACTTCATAATTTCAATCGCTTCATACATAGCGATAATATATGCTTCCGCAATTGGGTCTATCCTAGTAATGACAAGACAATATGTAACTAAACTTGAGAGGATGGTTAGGTTGAAATGAACGGCTTAGACGTAGTAGTCAGGGACTTGGTTAAAGTCCACAAAACAGGCAGAATAGAAGTGCAAGCCCTCCGCGGCTTAGACATGAACATCAAAGCAGGCGAACTAATCGCCATAATAGGCCCCAGCGGAAGCGGAAAAACCACGCTACTAAACATAGTCGGCGGGTTAGACGACGCCACCGCAGGTACCGTGCTAGTCGGCGACACAAACGTCACCACCCAAACCGTCACGCAACTTGTTGATTTCCGAAGAAAAATGGTTGGACACATATTCCAAACACTCAACCTGATTCCAACGTTAACGGCCGAGGAAAACATAGAATTCGCCATGGTCGCCTCAGGCATCTCCAGAAAAATCAGGAAACAGCGAGTACACGAACTCCTCGATACAGTGGGCTTAGCAGACCGCGCGCACCACAAGCCTGAAGAATTAAGCGGAGGCGAACAGCAACGCATAGCCATCGCAGCCGCCTTGGCAAACGACGCCCCTGTTCTTTTAGCAGATGAGCCAACAGGGGAACTGGACACTGCAAACGCGAGAATCGTAGTAGAATACCTCGTTAAAGTAAACCGTGAACTCGGCAAGACAATAATAATGGTGACACATGACCCAAGCGTTGCCAGAGTAGCACACAGGATACTCCGCATCGAAGACGGCGTAATAAAAGTAGCCCTGGCACCCTCAGAAGTTATAGTGCAAGCGAAAGCAGTTTCATACTCTGACCAGTTGAAGGCAAGAGTCGCCGAAATAAATGAGCAGCTAGAACAGTTGGACAATGACTTCAGAAACGAGAAAATGGACGGAGACGAATACACAGAAAAAAGACAAAGCCTAAAACAGGTCAGGAACAGCCTCAGAGAAGAACTAGTGCGAATGGGCGTAGTAACATAACAAACAAGAACACTCAAAAACGCAAACATATTTGCAGCCTAATAGAAACTCATTGCAGAAACCAGTAGAGGATAGGTCACTAGCGCTTCTTCCACGGTTCTGTCAAATCTTCGTCTGTTGGTTTTCTTTGTAAAAATTCGTCTGCTGGAACAGAGACATGCATGAAAGGTAACGGTTGAATTTCGTCTATTAACAGTTCTGCTTTTTTTATTAACGATAGAATTTTTTCGTCATAAAAAGGTATGCCGTTTTTTTCACAAAAAGCTTTAGCGGCATACAAACAAAGCTCTAATGTATCTAGAAGTTCGCAGTTCAACTGTTGTAATCTTGCTATCTCTGAGCTATTTATCATGCCGTTATTTTTTCTCCTTAAAAGTTGCTTTAGCCATCTCCATTGATGTTTTCATATATTCCAATGTCGGTCTATGTTTTTGCAGGTCTAACTCAACATTAGTAAGATCATCATCAACCGCTTTTAAGAAATCCAGTAGTTCATCAAAAGTCTCGTATAATTCAATAACGTAGGAATATACGCTATAGAAGTGAGCAGTACCAAATTCTGCTCTCAATGGTACGTCAGAGTCGGTGCAGTTTTTTATGTCTGATAGACGAGTTTTCATTATGGTTCGAGCTTCCTTAAGCTTATCTAATTTGTCTTTGAAAAATTCATGCACTTCCTTAATGTTATTCTCCGAAATTTTTTCTCGTAGTTGCACTTTCATATTGCTATGTTCATTTTCCAAGTTTATTCATCTCCCATATTTTCTCGTACCCAGCTTTCAAGGGCTTCTTCGACTGCTGCGGTAATGTTGCCTTTGTGCATTCCTTTGGTTTTGAATACTGCTTCTCGGAACTTTTCGTCTAATTTATCGTCAATTAAGACTGTTAGTTTTTTTGGCATTTTATCATCGTTATACTCTATTACTGTTTGCCGTATATAAGGTTTACCATTAAACCGCAAATGTTATATACTGCTTGCGCATATACGGTTATACGGCAATAAGGCGATTAAAATGGCAACTCAAGTCTTAACCACAAGAGAAGAACGCGGTGAGGCAATCGCAAAGCTTGAGGGTCAAGTTAAGCGTATAGACGATTTTACTTATACGGTGAAATCTCAGAGTGGCATGGGAGAGTACAGCATAAGCAAGGTTGACGGAGAATGGATATGTGAGTGCCCCGACAACAAGTGTCGTCATGTAGTTTGTAAGCACATTCACGCAGTTAACTTCTCTCAATCGTTAAGAGCAGAGGTTAAAGTTAGAACAATCTCCCCAATAGTAAATCTTACAGAGTGCATTCATTGCGGCTCTTCTAACTTGAAAAAAGATGGTGTCCGCAAGAACAAGTCTGGTGTTATTCAGAAGTTCTATTGCCGAGACTGCCACAGATACATGACATTCAACATCGGTTTTGAACGTATGAAGCACAATCCGCAAGCGGTCACAAGTGCCATGCAACTGTACTTTAGCGGTGAATCTTTAAGAAACACAATGGAGAGCCTAAAACTGTTAGGCGTTGAAGTGTCGCATCAAACGGTTTACAACTGGATAAAGAAGTATGTACGACTAATGAAGGATTATGCTGAAAAGATAGTTCCCGATGTCAGCGACACATGGAGAGCAGATGAAGTTTACGTTAAAGTAAAAGGCGATATGAAATACTTGTTCGCTATGATGGATGATGAAACACGCTTTTGGATAGCTCAAGAAGTCGCAGAAACCAAAATGAAGCATGACGCAAGAACGCTTTTCATCCGTGCAAGAAGGCTTATGGGAAAACAACCCAAAAACATAATCACCGATGGCTTACAAACGTACTCCGTAGCTTCTACCCAAATATTTCCAAAAGCACAGCACACACGCCACATACGACTGCAAGGCGACAAAAACAACAACAAAATGGAGAGACTCAATGGCGAGATTCGTGACCGAGAAAAGACTATGAGAGGATTAAAGCGAAAGCGTACACCGATTCTGCAAGGCTACCAAATCTACCACAACTACATACGACCACATGAAGCACTCAGTAACAAAACCCCAGCAGAAGCATGTGGAATAAAAGTCGAAGGCAACAACAAGTGGCTAACGCTGATTCAGAACTCAGCAAAGCCCAATCGTTTTTAATCTAAATCTTTAAACGGTAGGAAGTTAATGATGGAAAATAGTGCGGGCATAGCATAGCTCGGTAAGTGCGTTAGTTCCTGCCAAGCTAAAGACGCGGGTTCAAACCCCGCTACCCGCACCACTAACAACAATATAGTTATCAAATTCTGTTCTTAAGGTTTATTCTTCTACTGCAATGTTTAAATGTGCTAAGTAACACAGTATAAACTAATGGAAGCATAAAAAACTGTCAACCACATGCATCTCGTTCGTACGAAAAAAACGAGAGGTATTTAAATTTTGCGATATTTGGTATTTAAGTGTTGCGATGCTTATATATTATGGATACTCATAGTTTAATAGGAACAACCAAAATACGTGGTTGTTTCTTAAGATATAATAATGGAGGATGGTGAAATGATGAGTTCGAATAAAATAAAAGCAGTTAAGGATAAAGCTTCAACTGAGGAGAAGAAACGATGCTCATCATGTGGAACCAGTCTCAATCCAAAGCCAATGATTAAAACTCCTGATGGATATTTATGCCTTAATTGTTGGTGCTCAAAGATGGGTAACATTGTCGAAAAGCACCCAATCTGTTGCTAGTCCGCATATATTATATTTAACTCCATGTCATAGGAGTCGCCCCAATGCGGGTCTGAGAATTTGGCAATTACTTCAAACCCTACTTGTTTAAACCAATCCAACTTTTTTTTATGAACTTTGCAACAAATCTTTATTTTCCTCAACTTAACCGCGTTGTTTAGCAGAAATGTGAATAACTGTTCCCCGTACCCCTTATTTGTCTCACCAGTTAAAATGCCGATACGACTTAGGTAGATTTCATCACTATTTCTTTTAATGCACATTACGCCCATAATTTGTTTCTTTTCTTCCAAAACATATGTTTCATATTCTTTAGAAGCGTCTCGTAGGTAGTAAAACGCAAAAGGCAGTTTTACCTTGCAATACGGACAAATATCAAATTTTGGTTCGCCAGTTTCAAAATTAGCTTCGCAATCACCCTTGCAAATTCTTCGAATACTCATTATCCCAACTCAAGAGATTTCTGTGAATGTATTACAACTACCTCATAACATTTTCGGTTGTTTTCCAAACCCTATGTACTCAGTAAACCCCTAGGATGTATGTAGTAACTCAGCAGACGATATTTTACATGAACCCCTTAACAGTCGAAGAGTTTACAGAACCTCTTCCACAGCTATTTATAGTTTAAATAAGGGGGTATAGACTTTTCCACGCGCTAGTTTGGGTTTTACATGCGTTTTGCCGCTTCGTACGCCTGCAAAAAATCTACGGCGAATTTGTCAGCGTTTTTCTCTGTGCCTTTATGCTGCTTGTCCACTGAGTGCGTGCGCAAGTGATGGTAAAACTCGTGCAGAATCACAAACGGGTTTCCTAGGGTGTCGCTGTTGAGCACCGAGATTGTGGCGTTTTTAGGCGTGTAGCAGCCGTAAGCGCGTTTCAAGTGTCCTTTAGGCAAGCCTATCTTCAGTTTCGGCGCGTTCACCTTGTAATTTTCTGCCAGAAGCTTAAGTGCTTCCTCTGTTTTTTTATTCAAAATCAACCAGACAATTAACGGCTTAAACTCAAGTTGCACTGCAGTTCCTTCTCAGTTCGTCTTTTGTGAAACAGATGAAAGGTGCTTTTTGATTAAAAGTGTTTAGGCGCTTACGCAGCCATTGTGCTGGCCATTACGATCAGGTTGTTCACCACGGCAAACAAGAGGAATCCTGTTGCTGCCACGCAGGCACCTTTGAGCATTACGTTTGTGCATTTGAAGGAACGAGTTGCCTTGTCTTGAATTTCAAGCAGCATGCGTTCGCCCTTATAAAACATCAACCCCAAACACGCGGTTGTGGCGATTTTCACAACTGTGAACGCTGGCAAACTGGCTCCAGCGATACCTGCAATAAACGGGTTGCTTTCAACAGCTCCAAAAAAGACTATGCCGACAATGGTTGTTAACAAATCCAGCAGCCCAGCTACGACAAGCGCTAAACTTAAACCCGCTTTAACTCTGAACATGCCTGTTAACACCATCTCTGCTTCGTGAACTAACCTGTACTGGACGTTTCCAGCTTAAGTATGAAATTTCGACCCGCGACATATTCCAGAATCGTATTACACAAGAAACCACGCAGGCAACAACACGGCTTATGCGCACATTACAAAAAGTCTTAAGAACACCCCAACCATAACCCATTATAATAGCACGTGTGACGAAGGGCAAACATGTTGAAAATAGACGAAGTAGTCATCGTTGACGGAGTACGAACAGCCATAGGCAACTTCGGCGGCGCACTCCGCGATATCCCAGTAACACAGTTAGGCAGCAAAGTCATCAGCGAACTCCTGAAAAGAAACGGTTTACACCCAACTCCACCAAAAATGAACCCTGCATACCAGCCTAAGTTCTTAAGCCAAGGCTTAACGGAACTGGAAAAAAAATATTACACGTGGAACGAGACGCAAAAAGCAATAGCTGTAGACGAAGTCATCATGGGCAACGTTCTCCAAGCAGGACAAGGACAAAACGTGGCTAGACAAGCCGCCATATACAGCGGACTCCCCAAAGAAGTGCCAGCTTACACCGTGAACAAAGTATGCGCCTCAGGACTAAAAGCCATCAGCCTAGGCGCACAGGCGATAATGACTAACGCAGCAAACGTCATAATCGCAGGCGGTATGGAAAACATGAGCAACACGCCCTACGCTTTGCCCAAAGCCAGATGGGGCTACAAAATGGACATAACAGGACAAGGCGAAATCCAAGACCTCATGGTGCTAGATGGCTTAATGGAATCGCTTTACGGTTACCACATGGGCATAACCGCTGAAAACCTCGCTGAAAAATACGGCATAACCCGACAAGAACAGGATGAACTTGGGCTCCTCAGCCACCAGCGAGCACGTGCAGCAATCAAAAACGGCAAATTCAAAAACGAAATCACATCACTCCTGATTCCACAGAAAAAAGGCGAACCAGTAGTATTCGACACGGATGAACGTCCAATGGCAACTTCAATGGAAAAAATGGCGAAGCTTCCGCCAGCCTTCAAAAAAGACGGCACAGTCACCGCAGGCAACGCTTCAGGCATAAACGACGCCGCAGCCGCAGTGCTCCTCATGAAAGAAGAAAACTGCATGCAACTTGGACTGAAACCTCTCGCGCGAATCTTAGGCTTCGCATCCAGCGCATTAGACCCAGCATACATGGGACTAGGACCCGTACCTGCTGCACAGAAAGCATTAGAAAACGCAGGCATATCCTTAGACGACTTAGACCTCATAGAACTAAACGAAGCATTCGCAGCAACAACCATCGCCTGCATGAGAGAACTAGGATTAAGCCTTGATAAAACGAACATTTACGGCAGCGGCATTTCACTTGGGCACCCCATAGGCTGCACTGGAACCAGAATGGCCGTCACGTTACTTCACGCAATGAAGCAAAACAACGCGAAGTACGGCTTGGCAACCTTGTGCATTGGCGGCGGACAAGGCATGGCAATGGTTTTCGAGTCAGCCCACTAAAGAGCACGTTATATTCTTATCTCTCCGCAACGTTATTACTTAGTTAGGGGAGAACTGTTTGTTAACCATTGGTATAATTGGGAAAACAAACGCAGGTAAAACAACATTATTCAACGCGGCAACGCTCTTAAACGCAAAAATCTCCAATTTCCCCTTCACCACAAAAAAACCCAACATCGGCACTGCATACGCCTGCGACATCTGCGTCTGCAAAGAACTAAACGTAAAAGACAACCCGTTGAACTCCACCTGTATAGATGGTTGGCGGTACGTGCCAATCAGACTCATCGACGTGCCTGGCTTAGTTAAGGATGCTTGGATGGGTAAAGGCTTAGGGAACCAGTTTCTCTCAGTTATTGGGCAAGCAGACGCGCTCATTCACGTTGTAGATGCTTCTGGTTCAATTGATGCTGACGGCAAAATAACTCAGCCTGGAAGCGGCAATCCCGTGCAAGACGCTATTGACGTGGAGATGGAAATCAACCTGTGGATAGCCGACATAGTTCAACGCAATAAAGATGGTATACTCCGCGAAGCCTCCTCCACTTCTCTGGCTGAAGCAATTGCTAAATCCCTGTCAGGAATGAAAGTGAATCCACTGCAGGTTCTTCAAGCCTTAGAAAAAGCAGGATTAAAAGACGTTTCTTTCGATAAGTGGAACGGAAATCAAACCCTAAAATTCGCCGCGTTCCTTTTGCCAATCATTAAGCCCACGCTGATCATGGCTAACAAAATGGATGTCCTTACCTCTGAAAGATACATTCCGTTGCTGACTGAGTATTATGGGCGCAGTTTGGTTGCGGCGTGTTCCGCTGAGGCTGAACTGGTGCTTAGACGAGCCGAAAAACTGGGCTTGCTTCAATACACGCCAGTTCAAGAGAAGTTCAAAGTAAAAGGCGATGCCCACCTCACAGCGAAACAACAAGGCGCCTTAGACTACATTGAAAAGAGAGTTATGCAGAAATGGATAAGCACTGGAATCCAACAAGCACTTAACACGGTTGTCTTTAAGCTTTTAAAAAGCAACATGGTTTACCCAGTCAGCGACGAATCCAGCTACACGGACCACCACGGCAACGTGCTGCCTGACGCGTATTTGATGCCAGACGGTTCAACACCCATTGACCTTGCCCGAAGCGTGCACACGCGCCTTGTGGAAAACTACATTCTTGCAATTGACGCGAAAACGGGAGTACGACTCCCTAAAGATTACACTTTGAGACATAAAGACGTAATTAAAATTGTAACTCGGCCTGCAGCAAAAACAACAAAATAACAAAGTGGCAAGCAAGCGCTGCCCAGCTTTGCAGATAAATCCAAAACGCTAATAGCACATGACTGCCTTGTAAGTGTAGGTGACTTGCAAGTTGTTATCTGCCTGTGTCTTAATAAGAACTGTGCACGGCAAATTTGATGACGTCGTCAAGTCAATTCGCCAGTTTAAAGCTGTAAAACGCGTTTTCCCAACCCTTGGAAGATACGATGCAGTGGTAGACCTTGAAGCCGCAGACCTCAAAGAGCTAGACGCCACAGTGCTGAGGCTAGGCTGCATCGCCGGCGTGGTTTTCACTGAATCACTCGTGGAAATACGGCAGGAGGAAGCAAAAGCATGTTAGACGCATGCGTACTGCTGAAAGTCGTGCCTACCAGAGCAAACGTTATTCTGAGCGCTATCCGAAAGGTGAACGGCGTAAGAAAAGCCTACTTCACTTACGGGCGATTTGATTTAGCAGTTTTCGTCGAAGCGGAAGACTACAAGAAACTGCGGGAAATCACAACTCAAATCAACAGCATCGAAGGCATACGCAGCACTGAAACGCTGCCTGAAGCCTAATACCTTCTTCCCCCTTTTTTACGTGCCATATTAACCTGCAAAAACGGGAAAATAAATTAATAGCAGCAACTTTGAATATGTCAGCAACAAACCAGAATATTGCAGTGGGCCGGTCGTCTAGCCTGGTTAGGACATCTGCTTGACGTGCAGAAGGTCGCCGGTCCGAATCCGGTCCGGCCCACCACCAACACTTATGGTTCCTTTCGTGCGAGCAGGCTCCTTTGTTTAAGTGTGCTTCATTCAAGGTTTTTCCATTGGGCGGCAATGTGCTGTTGCTCAATATGGTTCTGGAACTTGGAAATTTCACTAAAAATTCTTTAGCTGGTTTTAGCCTTCTTGAGTTCAAACCAGTATTTGTTATGGTCGTCTTGCCAACATCCATCCTCTGTTTGGCATGTCATGAAGGCATACCAATCCTTGCGGTACCATTCCTCAGGAATTTCTTCCCGCTCATTCTTCAAACTTATCTCTATATTCTTTGTATTGCCCTTTATTTTGAACAGTTCGTTTGGACCCAATTTATGAGTTTCAGAATCATAGTAGAAGTCAAACCTGAATGGACCTCCATCGGGTGTTCCGCCTGGCGGGCGTATAGCTATTACAATCACATTAACCACAACATCCTTGTTACTGGAGTTTCTAATGGAGCCAGAAAGCTTGAACGGTTTTCCCTCAGTAACTACGAACCCACCCTCTGCCGGAGAATCATTCAACTCCAATTTTCCATATCTTACTGGAAATTGCCTAATCCACGGTTTTGGATTGACAGGCTCAGCAATTTTTGTAAAGCTTTGAATCAGTTCCATTGAGTTCAAAGTTGATTTCCTGATTTCATTATTTATTTTTTCAATCTCCTCAATCGTATTCGCGGCAGCGGTAGATTTCAATTGCATTATGAACTCCATTTCTTTCTCCAGCCCTTTGTCAGCTTGAACGACCTGAACTTGATCACCCAAACTCCTTTGTAACCTATCCATGGAAAACTTGAACAAGGTCACCACATCAGCCGTGCCCAATGCACCAAAAATAACTGTCAACTCAATTTCTCCACCCAGCGCCTTTATTACTGCTAGCGCAAAAGCAACTACTCCCATCGACACTAATACGCAATTGAAAACTAAAATCGATTTAAATGTCCAACTCACTTTTTTATAGAAGTCGTCCAATTCCTTCTTGTTCTCGTCCCGTGGCAAAAAAATCCCCGATCATCATTTATTATACTTGATGACCTTATAATAACTGCGGTTATGATAACGCATAAATTAGAATTCTTATCGAGAAGAAGAACAAACGGGTCTGGACGACTAAATGAATAAAGAATACTGGTATCCGGACATAGGCGACAAGGTTACAGCGGCTTTGATAAAAGAAAAAGAACAGTTTCCAAGCTACTGGGAAAGAAGCGAAAAGAGGATTCTCAGAGTTGTTGAAGAAACCATTAGGAAGAGAGGCATCAGACCCGCTGACTCGTGGCTACTTGATGCAGGCTGTGGGACGGGAAGACTTTTGCCGGAGTTTCACCAACTCTTTACCAATATCTTGGCAATAGATCCTGATTCCACACAGATTGAAAAGGCTAAGGTGAGAGTGAGAGAACAGGGATTTGCAGAGAAAGTTGTGTTTAAGGTGACTCCAATAGAACAGCTAGATTGGAGAGAAGAGAGTATAGATGTGATTTTGTGCAGCCACGTAATCCAACATGTGCACACAGAAGCGGTCCCAAAAATTCTGAACAAATTTTATGAAGTACTTAAACCTAATGGCCTGCTATTCTTAATGACCACTTATTCGAGGAGAAGTTATGGCTATTATTCAAGAGGCTTTTTAAAGGGCTCAAGAAATGTTGAAGAGAGGATTAAGAAAGAAGAGTTCAATTTCATAATAAAAAATGACAAGAACATCCTACCAATCCATTTCTTCTCATTGAACAACCTTACCAATATTATAAAAGACTCTAGCTTTTTCTTGGACTACTTTAAAACATATCACATATTGCGTACATCATCCAATCGTTTTCCATACGATGACACAGATAACTCGATAAGCACTTCTTCTTGTTCGAAGAACAATATTGGAAGGGATATTCTGCTAATAAGTCACAAAACGGTCCGGCCCACCAAGAAGTTATCTTTGGGTTAGTGCTGCGATTTTGATTTGTATTATCTGTTCGTTTCGTCTTAAGGCGTCAACGAATTTTCTAATTAAGGCTGCTTGTCCTTTCAGGATTATGACTTCTAGGCAGAAGCCTTTGTAGATGTGGGTATGTAGAAACGTGGAGACAAGACCGCTGTGTACGTGTTGGGTTTCTAGGAGTTGTCGTCTGTCAGCGTTTTCGCGGTAAATAAGTGTGACTGTGGCTATGGCTTCGCCTTCTATGTCTTCGATTTTTAAATCTTCATTTAAGTACATTCGTAGTGCTTGGCGGGCGATTTCGGAGCGGCTTACGAAGCCTTTTTCTTTGATTGTTTCGTCGATTTGCTCAAGTAGTGAATCGGGTATGGATAAGCTGATTATAGTCAAGGCATCTCACCATTGTTAGGGATGATGGGCAAGCTTAATAAGTTTTATTAATTTTTCTGGCTTATACCCAGCTTTTTATTAAGATTATCAAAATATTTAATAACACGCTGAGCACCAACACAGGTATGAACAAAAAACAGAAACTGTTCCTCGCGAGCATAACCCTCATCATAATAATCGTAGTAAGCATAGTTGCCTTTTCTTCAATTCGCCAAAACCCAGAAAAACTCAGCGTAGTCACCACCTTTTATCCCCTCACGTTTCTCAGCCAAGAAATCGGAGGCGACTACATACAAGTAACCCAATTAGTCCCCAGCAACACTGAAATTCACTCGTGGGAGCCATCTACTTCACACATAGTAGCCGCCGACGACGCAGACATAATCATCTACAACGGCGCAGGCTTAGACCACTGGATGGAAGACGACATGCTGCCTGCACTATCCAACACAAAAACGCGAACCGTTGTAGAAACTACCCTTAACTTAGACCTATTACTAGGCAGCGAAGACGAACATGAACATGAGTCAGAAACCGACGAGCACGAACACGGACTTTACGACCCCCACACGTGGGTGAGCCCATACATGGCTAAACTGCAAGCTGAAAAAATCTTCAACGCCTTAGTGCAGAAAGACCCCCAGCATGAAAACTATTATACTGAACGCTGGCTGGACCTAAAGGGCAAGCTTGAACAGTTAGATAACGAGTATTCAACTGGTCTCGCTGATGCAAAAAAGGACGCCATATTTGTTTCCCACGCAGCTTTTGGATATTTAGCGCACAGATACGGTTTTGAACAGCATGGCGTGATTGGGTTATCCGCGGATGAGCAGCCAAGCGCGGCTACAATAGCAAACCTCATCAACTTAATGCAGGAACACGAAATCTTTGTGGTCTACGTTGACCCTGTTTACTCAAGTGAATACGCCCAAACGATTAAATCTGAAATTCAAGCACAAACAGGACACACCGTTACCATACTCGAATTATACTTGATGCTGGGACCAAGCGACGGCAAAGACTTTCTCACGCAGATGCAGTTAAACTTAGCCAACCTGAAAACTGGATTGGAAGCTTAGAAAGCGTTAGATAAATAAACTAAGAAGCCCAACTGGATGAACGGAAACAGGAATATGCCTCAAACGTCTCCTATTATAGAAGTAACGAATCTTTGTATCAACCGCACAGGCGAACAGGTAATCCAAAACGCAAATTTCTCGGTGAACACAGGTGATTACGTAGGGATAGTTGGACCAAACGGCGGCGGAAAAACCACCCTCATCCTATCCATCCTGAATTTTCTGCCGCACAACAGCGGTGAGATACGTTTGTTCGGCGTCAACGTTAATGGCTTTTCTTCGTGGGAAAAAATCGCATACATTTCTCAGCAAGCAACAAATTTTGATAGCCAGTTCCCTTTAACTGTCAGGGAGCTTGTTTCTCTGGGATGCATCAGAAAAAAGAACATTGGACGAAGGTTTAAGCATGAAGATTGGGAGGCCGTTGAGGAAAGCATTGACTTCATGGGGTTACGAGACGTTGCGGATAAGCGGATTGGGCAGTTGTCAGGTGGACAAAAACAGCGGGTGTTTGTAGCTAAGGCGTTGGCGCGAAAACCTGAACTAATTTTTCTCGATGAGCCCATCGTGGGTGTTGATTCGAACGCGCAGGAAAAATTTTACAAAAAACTCAGCGACCTGAACACGCAAAAGCAGACTACAATTCTAATTGTGACGCATGATTTAACATCGGTTTTCTGCCGCATGTCTAAAGTGTTGTGTGTTAACAAGAAAGTGGAAGTTGCCCAAATAACCGATGCCCTAGACGCGGATCAACTTCTCAAACGCGCATATGGAGAACATTTCCACTTCGTATTTCACAGACATGAATGTACAGGGGTTTTTGGAAACGAGCGCAGTTAACCTTCTTGATTTGTTCCGTTACCAGTTTTTCCAAAATGCACTGCTAGGCGGAGTAATAGCTGCTGTTGCCTGCGCTTTAGTTGGATTGTTTTTGATTTTGAAAAAGGAAGCGATGATCGGCGACGGGCTTTCTCACACAGCGTTCGGAGGCATAGCTTTAGGCCTATTATTAGGCATTAATCCGTTGTTTACCGCTTTGGGCGTTTCCGTGTTAGCTGTGTTCGGCATATCTTACATGCGACGCAAAGGCGTTGCGCCGTCAGATTCCGCCATTGCGGTCATGTTGGCTCTGGGTTTTTCCACAGGCTTAATTGTAATAAGTCTGTCTGGCGGTTTCAACGTTGAGCTATTCAGCTACCTTTTCGGTTCCATACTGACAATAGACCAAATCGATTTAGCGTCAGTTTTGCTGCTGGGCTTGCTTGTTTTATTGTTCATCGGCTTTTTCCGAAGAGAATTGCTGTCCATGGTTTTCGATGAAGACGATTCTCGAATAATGGGCATACCAACGAAAAAGTTGTCAGTGGCTTTTGACTTGCTGGTCGCAGTCACAATAGTTCTTTCAATAAAGGTTATTGGCACGCTGCTGGTTGTGGCGCTTCTTGTGCTTCCAGGTCTTTCCGCCTTAAAATTGAATTTGTCTTTCAGGAAAACGCTTTTGGCAGCCACAGGCTTCAGCGTACTAAGCACGGTTCTGGGCATAATGTTTTCTGCAGTTTTTGATGTGGCAACAGCTGGATTAATTGTTTTTCTTTTAGTCCTGTTTTTCCTGCTTAGTTTGGTATACAGAAAAATCGCTTAAACCTGCAACGACGCCAAAACACTGCAGTACGGTATAGGCTATACTTGGTATTTACGCGAAGGCAGTGGTCCGAGTCAATAGGCAATTTTGTTCAAGCTCGTGTTGTGTCTTAGCGTCTTTGTTTTAGGATTTCTTTTCCTATTATGTCCAGTTCAAGGGGTGAAAATTGGTTTTTGCCTTCGGTTGTCAGTATGAAGTTGGGCAGTTGGTTGCTTCTCAGAATCGGCACAGTGGGGTTGCTGATTTGCAGTCGCACGTTTTTGTTGGCGAAAACGAGCACGCCGTTAACCCAGATGTTTTTCGGTTTGAACATCGCAGTGTGCTCTATTACTCTTTTGACCCTAGTCGCGTTTCTCTTTACCTGTTTGCTTGGGCTTCCCAAATCATAATGCAGCAGGCGGTTGAATTTCCCGTTGCGTTGGCTTGACCACTTGTCTCCGTCGCAAATTATTTTGCCTGCATAGTTCTTTGTCTCTATCACGAAAACGCCGTTAGGTCCAAGAACCACATGGTCGATGTTGCCGTAGCCGTCAGCAAGCATTACATCATTAATCAGCGAATACTCATTGCCTAAGCTTGAGGAAAGCGTTTTTGCAACGTTTTTTTCGCCCGCGTATCCTCGCCTGTAGCCCGAGTAGCTTCTGAAGAACAACCAAGCGAAAACAAAAAGAATCAACAGCAACAACGCGCGCACGCTCTCGTATTCGCCAGCGTTCACGTATATCGGTGAAACTGGCACAGCGGAAATCAAGACGACGGCAAACGCGACTATGAAAAGGAACGATGCTGACAGTTTGCGTAACGCTTTTCTTTTGAGGTAGCTGCCTGACTTTTTCAAAATCTTCATGGTTGAATCAGCTGCTGACCATGTGAGTCTGCTGTTGATGTTGCATACGCGGGTATATTAGTTGTTTTGGTCGGTGAATTCGTCAGCCGTTACTGTTAGGCGGCATTAGTTTTGTACCAGTGATATTCCCACGTCTGCTCCAAAATGTGCTTTACATTAGTTTAGCAGCGACAGCTTCAGCGTCTTTTCTTATTTTCGCCAAGTCCTGCTCAGTGGGTTTTCCGCGGATGTCGCCCATTCTGCCTTTCGTGCTGTTTTCCAAGTTGCCGTGGAACTCGCTTAGCACGTACCACTCCGCAATCACGTTGAAGCCTATGTGCTCGAAGAATTGGCGCATGTATTTGCCCGCAGGGGTAGCTTCGTCAATGCCCGTGTGTGGACCAGAATATGTACAGAATATTAGTGCGTATTTTCCGGAGATTTTTGGGGCAGTTGGTTTAATTTTGCCTTGTTGGCGGTATTTGGTTAGTTTAGTTTTTAGGAAGTCGTCTAGTGGTTTTGCTGGGTGCCATTGCAGGGAAGGTGAGCCTATGCATACAAGGTCGTAGTCGAAGTAGTCTAAGTCTGCTGCTTCTGCGGGTTTTTTCATGGCGACTTTGATGTTTGCGGCTTCTAAGCCTTCTTTGATGGCTAGTGCGACTTTCTCGGTGTTTCCAGTGTTTGACCAGTAAACAATTAAGGCTGTTTTCATTAATTCTCACGCTTCACTATAAGGAGCCGCATAGCGCTTTATTATAGTATTGTTACTTTGACTTCAGCGCATCATAATGGTTGCGCTCATTCTGCTGGAGTAGAATCAAACGCGGCCAGTTCATTTCAATGAGCGTTTACGTTTTGAGAACTTGCGAGTTTTGTTTTTAGCAAATACAATGCTGCGCTGGCAAAGGCGACGACGGCTGCAACAATCCATGCTTCCGCAGGTAACGAGAACATCAGGATGCCGCAGCTGATGATTCCGAGCAGTGGAATTAGAGGGTAGAATGGCGCCTTGAACTTCGTGGAGTTAGGCATTTTCTTTCGAAGCCTCACTGCGCAGACGTTTACAGCCATATGCGTTGCGAGAAGCGCAAAACTTGTTATTGCCACAGTCTCTTTCAGGTCTAAAGTGAAAGCTAAAACTGCTAAGAGCGCGCCCATCGCAAGAGCCGCAAGGTAGGGTGTGCCGAATCTTGTGGAGACTTTTGCTATTGATTTTGGCAGTTGACCGTTTCTCGCCATTGCAAATGCGACTCTTGATACGCCGATGAGGTTTGTTAATAGAACGCTTACTGTTGCGATTAGTGCGCCTAAAGAAACGATTGTAAGTATCGTGATGTTTCCTGTTGTTTTCACTGCTTCAGCGATAGGTGAGCCTGACTGCGCAAGGATTTGGTAGTTCTGCATGCCTGTAGCGGTGAGACCAGTTAAAACATAAATTATGACTGAAACAATTAACGCAATCAAAATGGACAGCGGCAAGTTCTTTTCTGGGTTTTTCACTTCTCCGCCTATCGCTGCTATTCTGCCGTAGCCTAGATAAGCGAAAAACATGAAGCCTGCTCCTTGTAGAATTCCCACTGCGCCGTTTGGGCTGAACTGGGCGAAGTTTTGTGGGTTGATTTGGAAGATTCCGAATCCGATGAATATGCAGAGGATGGCGATTTTCACGATGACTAGGATGTTGTTGATTGTTGTGGATTGCTTGGTGCCGATTATGTTTAAAGCGGTTAACGTCAACGCGGCGATAACCGCGACAAGTTTTAGGGGAACCATTGGGAAGATAACTACGAAGTAGCTTGCAAAGCCTATGCTGATGGCTGCGCCTGCTACTATTTGGGCGAACAGCCACAAAATACCCATCACAAAGCCTGCTGAAGGCGAAATCAGCTCGAATGCAAACTGGTGTACTCCGCCTTCTTTTGGGATTGCTGAGCCCAGTTCGGCGAAGCTGAACGCGGTGAACGAGGCGACTATTCCAGCGATTATCATGGAAATTATCACTGCGGGTCCAGCGTATCCAATGGCTATGCCTAATACAACGAAGATTCCAGCGCCTATTATTGCGCCTATGCCGATTGATGTTGCATCCAGCAGGTTTAAGGTTCGTTTAAGTCCCATTGTGTGTCAGTGAGTTATTGGAGCCAGAGGTTAATTGAGTTTTCTTCACTAAGCATAAAAATTGCGCGTGGGCGACTGAGCAGCAAACAGACGTTTCAGGTTTGAACTCGCCTGCCGCATATGAAAACTGAGCATCCAACTTAAGAATAGCCCATAAAACGCAAATAACTGATTTCGCCTCAAGCCTTTATCGCAATTATTTGAGCCAAGAGCGAGCGCGTTTGCTTAGCCCCATCAGAACGTGGCTCGTTACGGAAGCGCCCAACGCACTATTTCATCGCGTTTGTTTTTCTGGGGAAAAATCTACTCTGCGTTTTTTGTAGCAAGGGATTTCGTGCTCAAACAGTGGCACTTTTTTCACTTCTACGCTCTCCGCGCGTAAATCGATGGTTAAAGTTTAAAAGTTTTTTGGGCAAGAAACTGTAAACTTCCCATTTCAAGTGAACTGAGTGTAGTCGCAGCGTTGAATACGACGCTGGAAAGGGCAGTTGAGGAGAGCGTTAGCGACTTCTAATTGAACGCGCGGTTCTCTTCAGAATAACTGTTGCAGTGAGATTGGAGTTTAGTGTTTGTCAAGAAATCTTGACTAAGAAAAGCGCGTTGCGGGCTTGTTTGGTCAAGAAACCTTTACAAAAACCCTTTTATCAGAAAAAACCTTAAGGCACGCATGTTTAAGGAGCGAAGCATACAGTGACTATTTCGCTCAGTCTGTCCACTAACAAGAAAGCAACTCGCGTTTTGGTTCTTCAACGCGTGAACAGAGGTCTCGCTTTTTTGTTCGCTCTATTTTTTCTATCAGCCCTATGCATGGTCATCACGGAACCTGTATTTTCCGCTGATAACGCGCCTGAAAATTCTTGGATATCGAAAACACCGATGCAGCAGGCCAGAGGTCGCCTTGGGGTTGCAGTGGTTAACGGAAAAATATACGCCATAGGCGGCTGCACACCGAATCTCTCAGGTAACGTCATAACAGCGGACACCGTGTATGGTCCAGTCGTCGGCACAAACGAAGAGTACGACCCAGCAACAGACACATGGACTTTTAAGTCGTCGATGCCAACGCCACGCAGCCAATTCGGAATAGCCGTTTACCAAAACAAAATCTACTGCATAGGCGGATACCTCAGCGACGGCAATGTGACAGGAGTAAACGAAGTCTATGACCCCGCTACGGACAAATGGACGACAAAAACAGCTATGCCCACCGCTAGAGTTGTGCCGCAGGCAAACGTTGTAAACGGCAAAATTTACCTAATAGGCGGCAGATTAATCCCCTATAGGCTTTATGAACCTGCCATGGTGACCGAAGCTTATGACCCCGCAACTGACTCTTGGACCACAAAAACTGCGCCACCCTACCGAATTGTCGGCGGCGCTTCAGCAGTGGTCGGCAACAAGATATACGCTATAGGTTCACGAACTTCACCCAACGCGGTATACCTCCAAATCTATAACCCTGCAAGCGACAGCTGGAGTTATGGGGCAAATCCGCCCACGTACGGGTCATCCGCAATTGCCGGCGTAACTTCTGGAGGAGACGTTCCTAAAAGAATCTACTTTTTCGATGAGAGCGCCACGTACATCTATGACCCAGCGAACGATAGTTGGGTTACTGGCGCGCGCATGCCTACCGCACGCGGCTACACAGGTCTCGCTGTTGTGGACAACTTGTTTTATGTGTTAGGCGGTATAGTGGCTCCGTTTGAGGGCTACATAGTGATTACAGGACCTAGCGCCGCAAACGAAGTGTACACGCCTGCTTTGTCAGTCGGCACTGCACCAACAGTCTCGGTGATTTCGCCTGAAAACAAAACATACCCCTCTGAAACTCCCTTAAACTTCTTTGTTGATGAATCGCCCTCATGGATGGGATACAGCCTTGACGGGCAACCCACTGTGACAATTGAGGGAAACACAACTCTCACAGGACTAACTGAAGGAAACCACCGCATAACAGTCTACGCAAAAGATATTCTTGGCGAATCAGGTTCTTCCGAAACCACCTACTTCACAGTCGACACTACTCCGCCGCAGATTCTAATTTTATCGCTGGAAAACAGAACATCCGACGCCTCTGGCATTTGCTTGAAATTCACAGTAAACGAGTCATGCTCGCAGATGTCCTACAGCCTTGACTCTCAGGAACAAGTTCCCGTAACCGAGAACATCACACTAACCAACTTGCCAAGCGGAACACACAGCATAACCGTGTACGCCCAAGACGCCGCAGGAAACACCAATGCATCAGAAACAATCTACTTCACCATTGCAGAGCCTTTCCCAACAACCCTCATCATAGCCTCAGTAGTAATCGCAGCCGTCGCTGTCGGCATAGCCATACTCTGCTACTTCGAGAAACACCGCCACCAAACGAAAAAGTAACCACATCCGCCTCTAACAAACCCAATCCCAACACACGCAAATAACGAAAAACAGTTCACCCAATCATATTTGGAGCCTATTAGTGGTTCTATGCAGTAACCTATAGGAGGTAGGTCTCCAGTGCTTCTTCCACAGCTATTTATAGTTTATATAGGGGGTATAGACTTTCCACGCGCTAGTAGTTTCGCGTTTGTTCAACTGGGTTTACTTGCTTTGCGTTTAAGTGCTTTGGAAAAAGTTTGATAGCTGTTTCTGTTTGGTCTCTTCTTTGGTGAAATTTGCGATTTTCACGCCGACTCTGCGGATTTCAAGTTCCGATTCGCTGAGGAATTTCTCGAAAAGGGCCTTCACTGCCTCTTTAAGAACTGCCATGTCGTTTGTGGGTTTCGCCAGAGTTTGCGATCGACTGTGAACGTTCAAGTCAGACATGATGGCTATTATTCCGACTTGTTTGAAGTTGAGTTTTCTTTCAGCAAGCTCCTTGTAGACATCTTCTGTGAGTTGACTGGTTTTTTCCAAAATAACTGTCAAGTCGCGTGTGTTTTCCTTTAAAGTGGCGATTCTGCTGATGGATTCTGCTTCGCCTGCTTCCTGCACTGGTTCGTCGTCAACGCCGTTAGCTGCGTTGTGAAAGTAAACGCCTAAGGTTTTGCCGAAAATTTCCACCAGCCGTTGCACGTCAAACCTTGCCAAATCGCCAATCGTTTTAATGTTTAGCGTTTCCATTTTTGCGGTTGTTTTCCGTCCAACACCTATTAAACGGTCAACAGGCAACGGTGCGAGAAAAACTGCAGCGTCTTCAGGCTTTACCATTGTTAACCCATCAGGTTTTTGGCTGTCGCAGGCAATTTTGGCAACAAGCTTGTTTGGTCCAACGCCCACAGAAAAACTGAGACCACTCTGATGTTTCACTTCGTCTTTTATTTTCTGCGCCAACGCCTTTGCTGCTTCAAAGTTGCCTTGAACTTTCTGCGTTACATCCAAATAGGCTTCGTCTATGCCCACTTGCTCAAACACGTCAGCGTAACCCTTCAGCGCCTGCATTATCTTGTCGGAAACCTGCTCGTAAAACTCGTCATCCACAGGCAAAAAAACCGCTTCCGTGCCCTCCAAACGCTTTTTCGCTAAAAACAACGGAACCCCAGATTTCACCCCGTACTTTCTAGCCACGTAATTAGCGGTGCTAACTGCGCCGCTGTCTTCAGTGCGACCAGAGTACATGCCCACGACAACAGGTTTGCCTTTCAATGCAGGGTTCCGCAGTTCTTCGCATTGGGCAAAGAAATAGTCCAAATCCACCAGCATTACAACACGCGTTCGCATGTGGCTCAAGCTCCTTTTGCGCTTTTGGGCATTAGCCATGAGCCGTCGCATGGTGCAGTGTTTAGCTGGCTGAGGTTTTCCCTGCAAACCCCAAATTTCATGCCGTTTTCCACAGTTAAACTGCGCACTGTAGTCATGAGTTTAAGTCTTAACGTTTTAGGCAGAAGCGTGTAGCCGCCTGTTTTTTCTCCTTCATGGAAATATAGTGGTTTCAGTTTTTCCGAGGTTTCCGGCATAACTGCTGCGAAGCGTTGCCAATTGTCGCTTTTGATTTTGTAGGTTGAGCTTGTCACGTGTTTTACGCCCATGCTTGCCAAAGAGGCAATTAGGCGTTTGGGGTTGTCGTTTACGAATGGGATTACGGGGTCTATGCGCACGGACACTGGAATGCCCTTGCGGATGAGTGTTTCAACGGTTTTCAATCGTTCCGTTGCCGATGGCGCTTGCGGCTCAATTAGTTTCGCTTTCGCGTCATCGTCTGTTGTGATTGTCACCGCGACTGTGGCTGGAACTTTGCTTAGCAGGTCTGTATCGCGCGTGACTAAAGTGGATTTGGTGATTACTTGAATTTGGCAATTGTTCTGTGCGAGAATTGCGAGGCATTTTCGCGTTAAGCCCTGTTCAGCCTCCAAACGCGGATACGGGTCAGAGGAGTTAGACATGGACACTGTTTCGCCTTTCAGCTTTGCTGCTTCGCGTTGTAAGCTTTGCGGCAAGTGTTTTTTCGGTCGGCACTCTGCAAAGCGGGGAATGTAGCTGGAAGCGTAGCAGTAAACGCATGCGTGGTCGCATCCCGTGTACGGGTTAAAAGTTAGTTTCGGCGGGCACGTGCATAGGCTGGAACGCCAAGGGTCAAACCTCGAAATCGCTGGCACTGAGTTTCACTGGTGATATAGTGTGGCGGAAGCCAGACAAAAACCATTCGCAGCTACTTTTGTTTTCGATGTTTTTTCTTTTTATGTTTTCTTCTGTAAAGGATTACTGCGGCTATCACTGCGGCTATGGCTATGCCTGCTGCGGCTGCTTCGATTATCGGCAGTAACGGTTCTTCTTTTGGCGCTAGGTAGAAGTCTTTGATTTTCCATAGTAGCGCAGCGGTTTCGTCTGTGCTGTTTGTGGTGACTCGTTCAGTGTACCATTCAAGCATTACTCCTGTTTCTCTGTCGAAGAACATGTTGTCGAAGACGTAAACGTAGCCTTCCATGGTTGTGGAGTTTGACTCGTAGTAGGCGACTTCTTTTTCGCCGAAGGGGTAAGTTTTGGTTGTGGTTCCGTTTATTGTGAAATTGTAATCTCCGTAAGGATACACAATGTTCTGCGTAGTAAGTTTAGGTGAAACAATCATGCCCCAAGCTCTAATGCCGGAACCTGACATTATGTTCACCATTCCATCTGCAGTTTGCACGGTTCCATTTTTGTAAGTTGAAGTTATGTTCATGAGCACCATTAACCCTGCGACTTCTGTTATTGTGAGTTTGATTGTGTCTGTTTTGTTCATTTCTAACGCGTCTGTTGGTATTTCTGCAGTGGAGTCAGTGGAGTTCCAGAAGACGTAAAAGTTGTAAGTGAACTCGCTACCGGGAGTAACTCCAGGTGTCGGCGTGGTTACAGCCCATGCGCTTCCAAGGGTCATTGAAAATAAAAGTGACAGGAGAAATGTGGCGAAGAGCGGTTCTTTTCTCATATGGCATCGTCCAGTATAACGCCTTAAGCTGGTTTTTATTGTTTTTGGCTTCTCAAGGATATCAAGCTGAATTGCTGCGGTACTCGGTTTTCAATGTTCAGGGCAAAAGCGTTAGTGTTATTTAGCCGTGTCTCTGGTCTAGCTATGAGCAAATATGCCTATGGAAGAAGAGCCAAGAACAGTCTACTGGTTAGGCAACAATCTTTACTTGAATATAACCAACAAGTGCTCGAACAAGTGCATATTCTGCATCAGAAACTTTAAGCGTGGCGTCGGCGACTTCACGCTTAAGCTGAAAGAGGAGCCTTCTTGTGCACAGGTTATTGCGGAGCTCAGTGAAGCAGTGGGCAGGAAAGCTTGGAAGGAGATTGTTTTTTGCGGTTTCGGCGAACCAACAGCAAGATTGGATTGCCTTGTTGAGGTTGCGCGTTGGATTAGGCAGAGCTACGGCAAGCCTGTGGTGATTCGGGTGAACACGAATGGGCATGGCTACGTGCTTAACGCTGGCAGAGATGTGGTTGCAGAGTTGAAGGCTGCTGGCGTGGACAAAGTGAGCGTGAGCTTGAACGCGCATGATGAGGCGACGTATAATGAGGTTTGTATGCCCGTGTTCGCTGGGGCTTACGCTGCGGTTTTGGATTTTATTGAGAAAGCCAAGGGCAGGTTGGATGTGGAGGTTACGGCTGTGACTACGCCTGAAGTTGAGTTGTATAAGGTTGAAGCTTTGGCGAAAAGTATGGGTGTGAAGTTTCGGTTGCGCGTGTGCATTCCGTGCTTCTGGTAAATACTGGTGCGCTGTTGCGATTTTTTTCTATACCCCCCTTATATAAAGCAGCTATAGACGCGGTTAAGTTGTCTTAAGATGAATGAGGTTACCTCGGCTGGTTATAGATGAAAAAAGGGAGGTTAGGATAGTATCCCATGTTGGAGTTGGTTACGTTCTTTTGGGTTCGGGGATTTCTCGTTCCATTAGTACATAAACGCCAGAAATTCCAGTGGGAGCGCCTAAACCGCCTAGCGATTTAGCCTGCCAGCCTTCTTTCGCCATTTGATTAATTTGCGCCACAAGTTTCCGGCAACTTCCGGTATCAAAGAGAATTTCGTATTCTTTCATTCAGAAGCCCTCATTTGACATATCAATAGCCCTGCTTTTAAAATGTGCTTCCGCACTTTTGTGAAAGTTGTGACTGATACTTTCTGCTTCGTTCTCCGTTTCGTCCCTTTCCACTTGTGTTCCAGCAAACTTTATTTTCTCCGCTCGGCAAGTTTCTATTTGGGTTTTTGCGTGTCTTCTGAAAGTCAAAACGTGAAAAAGCTGCCGCCAAATCAAACGCCTATTAAGCGTCTTCTACGGTGGGGAATAGACCATCCAGGCATTACTCGTTCAAATCCGAAGCTTGACTTGGAAACTTACACTTTAACCATCAACGGCGAAGTAGCAAATCCCATGACGCTCAACTGGAGCGACATTTTGAAGTTGCCTGCAAGTGTTTCAGTAAGCGATTTTCACTGTGTTGAAGGCTGGAGTGTACTCAACTGCAAGTGGGGAGGCATCCGCTTCAACGAAATAACGCGCTTAGCTAAGCCGCTGGAAACAGCCACAGCAGCCACTTTCGAGTGCGCAGACGGCTACACAACTTCATTGACGCTTGTGGAACTCGCAGAAGATAACGTGCTGTTGGCTTACAAGCTGGATGCAAAACCCTTAGAGGAAGGCTTAGGCTTTCCGTTGCGGCTAGTGGTGCCCAGCAAGTACGCTTACAAAAGCGCCTTATGGGTCACGCGCATACGGTTTACCAGCAAAAAAGAGTTAGGTTTTTGGGAAAAACGCGGCTACAGCGACACGGCTGATGTGTGGAAAAACGACCGCTTCTCCCGCTAAACTTGCCCTTTAGAAAGTGTTTCCTTGCCGCAACGTGCAGACTACGCTAGGTCTCTATAGCTTCCCTTTTCGCAGTAACCTGTGTAGTAACGTCGGGGAGTTGCTTCTTTATTCTTTCCTCCGCGGCTTTTTCAGCTTCTTCCAAGATTTTCTCTGCCTCAGCGTTCGCTGCTTCGATGTTCACGGGTAACCCGCCAGTTTGGTTAGTTGATGTAACAATTTCACTCAACAAGCCACCGATATTCTCCAATTCACGGTTTGCCTCTGGAAAAATACCCGACATTTCCGTGCGGATGTTGTTAAGCACGCTGGCTGCTGGCGCAAGCGCCGTGACGACATCGCCAAGCTCTGTCACCGTGGTAAGACGCATAGAAATGCTTTCCAAAGCAAGTTTCGAGTGCATCAGCATCTTCTCAACCTTACGTATTTCCGCAAGTTCTCCAGCAAAAATATTCGCGCGCCCCGTATCTCTCTCAGAAATCGCCGTCACAACACGCTTAAAAAGCGTAGCGTCGCGTTTCTCAAAACGTTGACAAGCGTTATCCAACTTGTGAACTTGCACGTCTATCTGCCTAGCAGCTGTAGTAATCTGACCCTTCACATCACTAGGCGGACTAGTTGCGTTCTTAATCTTGTCAGCAATAGATGTTTGCTTCTTGTTTTCCTTCCATTTGCGAACGAAATTTTTCGGCATGTTACTTTGCTCCTTAAAAACCAGTAATCCTCAATCACACTTCAAGCCGCACGCGCCAACGGGAGCAATTCCGCGCTAAACTGCAATTGACTGCTTCGAGAAAATGTAGTTTCCAATTTTTAGTTCACCATCCTTTTTTGGGGGGCATCGCTCCATAAAAAAATTGTTTGAACTAATAGGCTAAATACTGGGCATTCTGAAGCTGCATTTTAGATGCCTACGCCTAAAAGTTTCAGCTAAACTACGCTGTAACTGTTAAGCCATTAATGAAACAAAGCAAAAAACCAAATAAATACGCGCATGCCTTTTCGCGGTGTTACATGGGGTATTCAGAGAGTAAAAAAACGCGTTATAACGGGCACAGTTAACATGTAAAAAACGATTTGCTTCACACGGCAGAATACCGCTACCTGTATCATTGTTTAACAAGGTTTATTAAGCAATGCTGCATTCACTGTGTTTCCCCACAAGAAAAAAAGAGAGGATTAAAATGCAGCGTAACTCGAAGGCAAAAAACGTCATCCTTGCTGAAGCGCCACTTCAACAGGCTGTCGCCATAGTAGATAGCAACGCGTCAGCTGCGCCTCGGGAAAAAAGAAAAGAAGACGCAAGCAAACCCCTCTACCTCAAAAGAGTATAAAACCTCAAAATCGCTTTTATACCGCCACCGTTCTCCTTCTATACTGCACAAGACAAAGAGGTTAAACCATGCAATTCACTGAAGCAAAACCTGGAAGAATCTTCATTCTAAGATTACACGACGGCGACCGCTTACCAGAAGTTCTCGAACAATTCGCCGCCAAACAAAAAATCTCCAAGGCACTATGCTTCTTTTTAGGCGGAGCCAAAGAAAACAGCCGCGTCGTCGTAGGACCCAAAGACGGCAACGCACTGCCACCAGAACCCATGACTACACTGCTTAACGGTGTACACGAAGCCTGCGGAGTAGGCACAATCTTCCCAGACGAAGAAGAAAAACCGAAACTGCACATGCACGCAAGCTTCGGAAGAAAAACAAGCGCAGTCACAGGATGCGTGCGCCTAGGCGTTGACGTGTGGCACATAGGCGAAGTAGTCATGCTGGAACTAACTGAAACCGCCGCACGCAGAGCTAAGAATAAAGAAACAGGATTCGAGTTTCTAGAAGTCACTTGAACGTTAAAATGGCAATAGACCGCGGCGTCTCTCCCACCACAGCCTCATACTCAAACCTGCCTGAAGCATTGAGGCTCACGTAAACATCCATTATATCCGCGTGCTCATAAAGAAACAAGTACTTCACGTTTTTCTCTTGACACAACTCAACCAGTTCTGTCACGTTAAAATTATACGCGAACGAATCAATAGGCAACTCTGGATACTGCAACACTGGATTCTGCGTAGCCTCAGCCGCAGGCAAATAAAACCGTACCATATCCTGATTAAACAGGTTCCAAGCACGCAAAACCACTATCGACTCGTTCCCGCTAAGGCGGCTAGCCACGTAAGCTGTTGCCTCATCGATAGGTATGTGAATCTGGTCTCTCTCAGTCATCTGATACGCGTCATAACTACTGTAAACAATCGCAGACGCTGCCAAAGCAATGAACAGCACCGCCGCAACTTGCCTAACACGATGATTGCTGAGGCTCACTTGCCTCTGCTTCCACGCCGCGCCTATTTTGCCGTAAACGAAAAAGATGAAGCTGGCAGCGGAAATTGCCAAAACTGGAAAAAGCGGAGTCACATAGCGCCACTGCTTGTTAGGAATCAAAGTGAAGAAAACGTAAACTACGATAAACCACAGCAGAAAGAACTTGTCCTCATTTCTTCGCCTATACGCCCACAAAGCTAAACCGCATAAACCTAAAATGTACAGCGGCAGCGAAATAGGATGAACAGGAATATCCTCGAAAGGCCACGTCATCTCAATCAAATAAAATATAGGCCAAAAGAACCGCCCACTGTACACCGCCCTGTCTTCTCCGCCTTCTTGCACCACGTAGAGGAGTTCTCCAAATTTTTCCAAACCATTAATCTGGTAAATAACCAAAACCCACGGAACCACAATTAAAATCGCTATCAACGGCAACACAAGAAACTTGGAGAACCGTAACCGCAGCTTCTTCCGGCTTAAAACCAAAATCGCCGCTATCATCACTAGGCCTGCAACTAAAATCTGGTATTTGGCGAGAAAACCCAAACCCAACGCCAAACCGCACAGGAGCAGCATTTTGTTCTGGCTGAAACGCATCCAAGAAAAGAAAAAGAGTAAAGCAAGCGAAAAAAAGAAAATCAGCACTGTCTCCAGCATAGCCATTCTTGAAACCCAAAAGAACCCCGGCATAACGCCGAGCAGAACGGCTGCAAGCAACCCGATTTTGGGGCCATAAGTGCGGTTAGCAAACTCGAAGACAATCCATACTGAAAGAAGCGAAAACATCACCGCCACAAGCCTGCCAGCGGCGGCGCTTACGCCGAATATTTGGAAGAAAACTGCTGTTAACAGATCATACACAGGCGGATAATAACCGTAAGTTGACACGTACAATTGCGATTGCCCACGCGCCAAGAGTAACCCGCCGTACAAATGGGAAATTTCGTCCCATTGAATCGACATGTACCCCAAATTAAGCGCCAAAAAACAACCGTAAACTATGATAAACACCAGTAAGGCTAACCGCCACTTGTTGAACACGCGCTTAAACCATGACTGCAAATTCAACAGGTAAACACTCCCAAACCACGACTATACATGACCCTGAACTCGTTAACTACTTACTATTCCAGTTGTCTTCCTTAGGAAAGAAAAGTAAATACGAACTTCTAAAAAAGGGTTCCCTGAAGCTTATGCCGAAAAGTCAAAAACCATTTATTGCCTAAAGCAGCATTGGTCTTAAAAGGGAACGGTTAAACGCTTTGAAAACGGCACTGCCTGAAAAAGAAATTTCAATCGTGCTGCCTGCTTACAACGAAGCCGTGCGCATCGAACAGTGCCTCAAAAAAGTTGAACACGCCGTCAACTCCCTTACCGGCTCCTACGAAATCATCGTTGCTGAGGACGGAAGCACAGACGGCACAGACCGCATCGTGGCTAACTTGTCAAAAAGCAACCCACACGTGAGCCTTCTGCATTCGCCTGTTCGCTTAGGCAAAGGCAAAGCCATAAAAAACGCACTTCGCAGAGCCAAAGGCGACATCATCGTTTTCATGGATGCTGACCTGTCTGCAAACCTCAACGCTCTGCCCATTATCGTGCAGTTGGCTAAAGAGCACCGCGGATTGGCAATCGGTTCACGACACGTTAAAGGCTCCAGAGTAAAGCGACCGTTCACACGAACCGTATTCAGCTTAACCTACAACCTGCTTGCACGAATGCTTTTCCTAGACGGAGTACATGACCACCAATGCGGCTTCAAAGCCATGAGCCGTGAAGTCGCAACGGTCGTGCAAAACAAAGCCAAGTCAGACGGTTTCTTCCTAGACACCGAGATTATTCTGCAGTGCAAAAGACGAGGCTTTGCGGTTGTAGAAGTTGGAGTGGAATGGGCTGAAAACAAAAAAACAAGCGAATCAGTAATCAAGCCATTCCGTGAAGCCGTAAAAATGGGAATAGACCTGCTCAAATTCAGGTTAAACATAGACGGCTACAAGGAAACGGCAAAGTGAATGAAAAACCCGCGACACCGTCCCGCAAGTCTAATGGAAAGAAAAAGACAGCAATGGAAAATGCACTATTGCCACTTGTTGGAGAAACTTCACCGTGTAAAAGGGGAAGCTAACGTTTAATACATTTACCAGTTGCTGCATCAAAATGGTTTGTATCGCCGTAGTCACAGTTTTTGCAGTCGTTGGTTATGTCTTGTCCGAACGGGCACCCCTTTAAATCCGCCATAAACACACTTCCACGTACCCTAACAGCAACCGCAGATATAAAAACCGTAATGGTGAACTGGGATAGGTTTCATTCTCGTTCATATACACGGGATAAATAGTATACGGAAAGTATGCCACGAAGTTGCACCACCTGTTTGCCAACCATTTTCTTCCCATGCCTTCCTCACCACGGGATTGCGCTTAAGATACCCATCGACAATCTCCTTGGGCACTCTGTTCAAAAGAATAATACTGAGAGTAATGTTTGCTTTTCTGTAAAGTCAACTTGTTAACGAAGGTAGTTGCTCCAAACAACAACGAAAAAACTGGGTGCAAAAAGCAGAAGTTATAGTTCGATTTTTTGCAGCATCGCGATTAGGGTACCGTAGGAGTCCAGTAAATGGCTTTTTTCATGTTCTGCTTTGCCCTCTATCTTGAGAGTTTCGCTTAGAGAGCTTATAGCTGCCGCTTTGTATATTGATGTTTTCTCTGCGGTTTCAGCATTTACGGGAGCATGCAATTGTTCAATGGATGTGTGGAGTGCTTTAAGTTGCGAAATACACTGTTGCAAATTATCAACGAAGTTTTTTTCTTCTTTCAGGTACTCTTCGAGTCTAACTTCGAGTTTACGGACTTCCCTAAGGAAGTCTTCGGATACCATGTTTAAAGAGTCACTTTTCATGTTTAACCACTCGTTATTTTAAATTGTGTTGAAGAGAGAGCATTTGTTGTAAGTAGTGTGTAAAAGTTCATGGGCAGTGTGACTTAACGGTTTTTCCAGAAATGCCTCATATAATGCTTTAATCTCTGGGTTTTCATGGCTCATACGTAGTCTGCAAATCTCTTTGTCGTCTCGATTCAGCCCAGCAGCACGTGCTTTTTTAGTGCAGACATTTGTAGGCAGAGGTTGCCCGCCACCACCAATACATCCACCCGGGCAGGTCATAAACTCTATAAAATGATACTTCGAAAATTCGCCCTCTGCCATAACGGATTCGCATACTTTATGTGCATTCTCTAATCCATGTGCCACGGCAACTTTGACAGCTTTGTCGCCAATCTGGATTTGAGCTCGTTTAACTCCGTCTGCGCCAGCTAAAAAGCTAAATTCGAGATTAGACGGTGCCACTCCTGTAAGTATTGTGCTGACTGTTCTAAGCGCGGCTTCCATGACTCCACCCGTTCGACCAAAAATTGGAGCTGCACCCGTGTAATCACCCAACAGAAAATCAGCGCTTTCTTCAGGCAACGCACGCAAATCAAGCCCCGCCATCTTTATGAGACGTGCTAGTTCTCTCGCAGTGAGCACCAGATCAACATCTTGGAAATCTCTATTGACGCCGTCTTGATTTTGCCAGTACTTGGAGGCGCTGTTCATTTCTGGACGGGTAGCTTCAGTCTTCTTGGCGGTACAGGGCATAAAAGAGATCACACGCATAGCTTCGGGTTTTACGTTTAACGATTCTGCTCCAAACGTTTTGGCAATTGCTCCAAACATCTGTTGTGGACTTTTTGCCGTGGATAAGTGGGGTACCAGTTCAGGGTAGAATCTTTCAGTAAACCGAATCCAGCTAGGGCAGCAGGATGTAAACAGCGGCAAAACGCCGCCTTTGGTTAGTCGTTCTATGAATTCGGTTCCTTCCTCCATAATGGTTAGGTCAGCTGCAAAGTTGGTGTCCCATACTTTTTCAAATCCCAGTCGCCGTAGAGCCGCATAGATTTTGCCAGTAACCAGTTCACCCGCAGGAATGTTGAACTCTTCGCCCAGAGAAGCGCGAGTTGCAGGGGCAAATTCTGCTACACAATATATTTGAGGTTCTTTGAGCAGGTTCCAAGCTTTAAAGGCGTCATCACATTCGTGCATAGCACCAGCGGGTCTAGTAAAAACGCAGCTTTGGCAACTCAAGAATTCAGCTAATTCATTGTTGCTTGTTATTGCACCCATGGGGCAATGAAGAATACATTGGCCGCATCTGACGCAGCGATTTTCATCAATTAGCACGCCTTCTTTTTCATCGAAGCTTAATGCTTCAACCCCTTGACGCAAACATGTCTCAACGCAAGCTTGGCAACGGATACACTTGTTTGGATCATGAATAATTGATGGCTGTGCCTTACGTTGAGGGAACGAAAACTGCTCGTATTCCTCTTGCTCTATAAAGCCAGCGTTTACTCCTTCAACAACAATTTTCTTTTGCCATTCACGCATAAAGAAACATTCATGATTTTTTAAAAGCAAATTCGTGCGGTCGGCAAGTTCCGCCTTTAATTTTGGTGTTTGAGTTTCAATTGCCATACCATTCTGTGCCAAACGCTTCTTTAAGACAGGGAGTGTGACCAATTGTCCATTTATTTCAGCTATACCTAAGAGTGGACAAAAAGGATTTCGTATCCAATCCTTTGTTTCGCCCAATTCTGGTGTTGAAATAGTTTCTTTGGCATATTTAATAGCGTCTAAAATCGATAAGCCTTCTGGCAGTTGAATTTGTTTTTTGTTTATGGTTATTTGCAAGTTCTCACCCAATAGTATTACTAATTTTAAAAAAGGTAGCACTATTTTAGAGTTGCTATGCCCAAACAACAATAATCGATATTCATCACGCAAAAAAACAAATAACAGCAAATTTTAAGACAAAACCAATCAAACACAAAGAGATAAAAAAATGTCAAGAATAACACGAGTAGGAATAACCTTTCCGCAGACCTCCTAAAAGACTTCGATGGCATAACCAGCAAAATGGGATACGAAAGCCGAAGCAAAGCCATCCAAGACGCAGTAAGACTTTTTGTTTCAGAGAGAAAAGGGATACAGGTTAACGACAATAGCGAGCAGACCGATATGATAGTTATGGTTTATGACCACGATACCCGAAACCTTGAATCTGAATTAACAGATACGCAGCAGCATCATCCTGGATTGGCAATATGCATCTACGATGCATGTTCACATAAGCGAAGAGATTGCTTGGAAGCTATTGCAGTAAAGGGTAAGGTTTCTGAGATTCGGAAACTAAGTGATGAACTTGCCACTAAAAGAGGGGCGTAAAAACCCTCAAAACAATAATCGCAACATTTTGGAACCAATAAGGCATAACTAAATACGATTTGCCCTTTTGCTATTTTAGCTGAATTTATGTTTCGACAAGTAATGTTGGATAAGTCGTTTGGCGTAATATCTTTGTGCTATCCTTTTAACATAGTACTTCTGTCTGAAAGTAGCTGAGGCCCAGGCACATCGGCGGCATAAAGCGGCGTCGTCCATTTTAAAACAGGTGGCACGTACCTTTTGATATTCCGATGATCTAACCAGGTCAAGCCAAGATTGCGACACCAAGTTGCCAAGCGCGTGTTTAAGCCCAAAGTCCATACAGCACAAAACAACAGTGCAGTCGGGAAGCATAACAAACTGGGGCGCAAAGAGCTTTTCGCAAAAGAACAAGCCGCGAATGAGCCGTTTTGGAGCGTTGCTGCAGAGTCCTGCGCGTTCATTTGAAATGAAATTTTCATTCATTACATAAAAAGTATTAACCCGCAACTGTTTCAAAGTAGCACTTAACGTATCGTTATATGCTTGGGTAACTGGAATTTTTGCGTTACCTAAATTGTCTGGTAAATGTAAAGTTACTTCAGGATTGCAACATTGAAGCCTTTCTATATCCGTTTTTTTGAGGCCAACAAGAGTTGTGAATAAGCTAACTTTATAGCCTTTTGAATGGGCGTACTCAATCATATCTATGCATTGCGGGTTAAGGAAAGGTTCGGCAAAACCCGAAAAATGAATTGCCACTTGCCTAGGCACTTTAGACAGCGCTGTCCTGAAATTGCTGAGTTTTAGGGTTTTGCAGCCGTGATAATGTTCTTGAAAAACATGCTGAGGACAAAAACTGCAGTCAATAACACATTTGCTTACAGTGGTTATTTCTAGTCTTGATAAAGGTTGAAACATGACGTGTGACCGCCTAAGTTGATTTAGTCCTCCTTTGCTGTTGGCGGTGGGACAAAATTTTCCACTCTTTTGGATAGAGAAACTGCGATGTTGACTCCAATAATCGATGAGGGAATAGTCAAAAGAGATAGCGTGGCAAAAGTTGCTATAAATCCAGATGGAATGATGAAGCCCAGAAAGGGGGCGCTACGAATCATCGTTTGGAATAACTGTACAATCGGCAGACCAGCAATCGTCCAAACAAAAGCAGTCCAACACCAATATACAATCGGGAAGATACTTCCCATTAGATACCGTGAAACCCTGTTGAGTGGATTAAACCGCAGGGTTAACAGGTCCAAGGATAGCCCGATTGCTATGCCCAAAAATGGTTTGAATAAACCGGGCATGTTTCCCCATATAGTAGTTGGCACGGTGAGAAGACCATAAATGAAAAAATACAGTGTGAAAACGCTTTTTCGTGTTACAGCCCAAACTATGTAGGCAAAAAAAATGTCTAAGGGTACCATCAGGAAGGCGCCAAGAAAAACCTGTGGGATGATGACTTTTAGGGCAGGAGCAAAAACTATTGATATTACAAAGTTCATGGCGGACATTATGGCGATTAGAGCTAAATCAAAAGGTCGAAGGCGGAACTGATCTCGAAAGCTTTTCAATTGCGCAACCTCTTCAACAGTATTACCTTTTTTAAGAAAAGTAACACCTATATACGCGTTTGCGGAAAAAATGTTAAATAAATGGAGGAAAAAGAGTGGTTCTGGAAATCGAAACCGACGCCGCAGTAATTCTATTAAAAGTACTCCTCAGTTGTCAATGCTCTATTACCAAGAAAGCTGAAGAAGAAATTGCACACTATATCCTGTCTCAGAGGGACAAGCCATCGCTTAACTTCAAGAGCATTATTGACATGGCGGGTGGACCTAATCTCGACACGGTGTTCCGAAGACTGAGAGATTGCTGTTTCTACTCTAAAGACAATTTGGCTGAAGTCGTAATAACTAAGGAAGACGTGTATAGGCATTTTTGCAGTGCTTATCACTGGAAAATCACAGAAGATGCACTCTTAACAATTCCTGAAAGGGCTAATGTGCCAATAACAAATATTCCCTCATGGTCGATAGGGCACATGCTTCTTCCAGTAAAGCTTTCAAAAGAAAACGGCTCAGTTAAGGCTGAATACTCAGGTTCAGGCTTTAGAATAAGCATTTTAAATGTCTTCTTCCCATCGGACATGGAAATCCATCAAGACATCGCGTATTCACTCCATTTTGCCTCAGTTATCTCGGAGATAAATTTTACACATACAAGAATGATTAGTCAACAACTTGACTCCATTGATCAATTTGTAAAGTTTAGAAAGGAGACCGAGATGATAGACTATGGCGATTTTCAAAGATTTGGAAATTACAGAAATTTATGTGAGGCTCGGTATTGTAAGTATTTCAACAATTCTTTGCAGATGAGAGTAACAGCCTGAAAATAGTATGAATTCACATCTGGGCGGAAGTAGCCCGGGAGAGATTCGAACTCTCGTCAATGGCTCCAAAGGCCACTATGCTTGGCCACTACACCACCGGGCTTCTCAAGCTGCTGATCCTGATTTCTCAGCGTCAGAGTTTTAAGAATCCCCTTTTTTCCTAATAAGCATTCTGAAGTTGCTTGTGAAAATTTGGCTGGAATCTATAACTGGAGTGAGTATCTGGAAAGTATGGGCTGAATCTTTTTATTCAAACCGTAAAGCTTATATATTAAGTCTGTTCAATGGCTTAGTCTGCGCGAACCGCGTGTGCTGTTTTCTCAGCCTAAAACGGTTAGAGCGGCGGTTCTACGCACATGTCGAATGGAGTGGAAAAAATTGAGCAAAAAAGAAGCCCGAACACACCAGCGCTTAGTTGACAAATGTCCAGAGTGCGGTAGCCAAAACCTCGTTCACGATTATGACACGGGCGAAACAGTATGCGGCGACTGCGGCTTAGTCCTCTACGAACAGATGATGGATAAAGGTCCAGAATGGCGCGCCTTCACACAGGAAGAAAAAGCGTCAAGAAGCCGTGTCGGAGTACCTACTTCTTATTCAGTTCACGATAAAGGATTATCCACAGCCATAAGCCAAGTGGACCGTGACGCATTCGGAAGAAAACTCCCATTATCCACAAGGCTCCAAATGTGGCGCTTACGAAAGTGGCAAATACGCTCACGAGTACATTCCTCCGTTGACCGAAACCTTGCCCAAGCCATGGCAGAACTGGACAGACTCTCAGACAAAGTGTACATTCCACCACCGATCAAAGAAAAAGCGGCTGTTATCTACCGCAAAGCCTTAGACAAAGGCCTAGTTCGCGGCAGATCCATCGCAGCTATCGCTGCAGCTGCACTTTACGCGGCTTGCCGTGGCAGTGGAACTGCACGAACGCTTCGCGAGATTGCTGAGGCAAGTCTTGTTGACAGGAAAGACGTTGCCCGCTGCTACAGGCTGCTGCTGCGCGAGCTTGAAGTGCATATGCCTATTGCTGACCCGTTGACTTACGTGTCAAAAATTGCTGAACGCACTGGAATTTCAGGTAAAACTCAAGGTGCGGCCATTCAGATTTTGCGAGATGCACGGAGGCGACGTGCTGCTGCGGGTAAAGACCCGATGGGGTTGGCTGCTGCAGCGCTATATATTGCTTGCTTGCAGGGCGGCGAGAAAAAGACCCAGAAAGACATCGCTGAAGCTGCTGGCGTGACTGAGGTTACGGTGAGAAACCGCTACAAGACTTTGAAGAAACAGTTGAATTTAGAATTGCCTGATTAGGACGCTGTTTTCCTCTTTTCTTTTCATAAGTCCAAAATTATTAGTTCAGTGTAACCGCCGCGTTCTCAGCATAAAAATTTTTGCGATGTTTAGTGTTTCGAATACTTCACGTATGTTTTCCAGTTGTTTCATTGTGGGCTTTGTACCTTTGGTGTGGCGGTTATTGTAGTTCGATGTTTTCTTCAGGGTAGCCTGTTTTGATAAGGTATTCGCGTACTCTTTCGCGGTGGTCACCCTGCAGCATTATCTGACCGTTTTTTGAGGTTCCGCCGCATGCACAAAAAGTCTTGAGTTTTTGGGCTGTATTGGCTAGATTTGCATTTCGGTCATCCATGCCGTCGATTATTGTGGTTGGTCTGCCGAATTTTCTTGTTTCAAGTCTTATGCGAATCCGTTGTTGCTCTTTCTCGATTTCACCGCAAACGCATAGGTCCTTGGGAAGCCCGCATGTTGAACAAACTTCAGCCATTGCTCTCACGGTATGATGCGCTAAGGCGATATATAAAGTTTCAAAGTAGCACCGCGTTGCGTTTTGATGTGCTCTCTGCAGTCTATTCCATCCCCTTATTTATAGGCGGTTTATATAGTGCTGGGAGTGGCCGCAGGGATAGACCTCCTATAGGTTTCTGCATAGAACCACTATTAGGCTTCAAATATGCTGGGTTGCTGCGGAGTGAACGGTTTTGCGTAAGAAATTCAAAGCGCCATGTGTCGCTTAGCCTTCGGTTACGAGCAGGGACAATTTTTCTCCGTGCGCGTTGTAAGCTGCCACGTTTTGTTCATTTGCATAGGGGAAGCCTACGATCATGAGTACGCGTCCGAAGAAGTGGTTGAAATCCACGTCTGACGGCTTTATGTTTCCTGAAGGATGCGAATGCACTGTGCCGACTATGGAGAAGTCCATGGGCAGCATGTGTAGTGGAATGTGGGCGAAGCCAGGTCCGTATGTTGCTAAGGGCGGCACCACAAGCTCTTCGATGCGGACGGTGTCTTTGGTTTTTTTGCCTCTGAGAAGCAGAATTGTTTCCTTTGGGTAAAGTCTGCGGGCGCCTTCAAAAATCGAGTCCAGCAGTTCCGTGGTGAGGGCAATGGTTGTAGTCTTTGCCATGGAAAGCTCAACACGTGTAGCGCTTAATATTCTTTTACTGGCTGTGAGAAACGGAAAACAGAAATAAACCCGAAGCCCAACTATGACTAAAGAGCCGGGATGGCAGAGTGGTTAACGCGCGGGCCTTGAGAGCCCGTGGACCTGCTGGTCCGCATGGGTTCGAATCCCATTCCCGGCGCCACTTTGTGTTATATGCTTCACTTCATGGTAGATAGCAATTTGTCGATGTCTCCCTAATTCGTCTTTTCTGTTATGAATTCTTTTAGCACTTCTTTTACTGGCATCTCGAAGAGTGTGCGTAAGCGATTCAGTAATTGTTTTCCGTTTTGGGTGATTGAGTAGTATTTGGTGCGGCGTCTGCCCTTTTGCGCCCACTCGCCAACAATGAATCCCTCTTTTTCCAACTCGTACAAGAGTGGGTATATTAGTCCTGAAGTGAGGTTTTGTCCTGTTGATTGTTTCATTTCCTTGACGATTCCGTAGCCTGACATGGGCTTCTGGTCAACAAGCCACAGAATAATGCCCCTGCTCAAGCTTGTGACGGTGGTTTTAATCAGTTCCTTTTCTGTTTCAGTCATTGAGCAGATACCTCAAATGCTATAGTTATCTAAAGCTTGTGTTCTTATTAAATTTCTTTCAGATTGAGGCAAAAAGGTTGATATATCGAAATTTAAAATAAACCTAGCGGCGTAGAACTCATGGTTGATACTATCACGGCGTTTCAACGGGGTCTTGATAGGCCACTTGTACTTTGGCTTATTTCCAAAGGTCCCACGTATGGGTACGAAATCATCAAGGAAATTAAGAGGCTAACTGGGCGGCGGTTGAAGCCAGCAACGTTGTATCCGTTTCTTAATCGGTTAGAAGATGAAGGCTTTTTAGTGAGCGAATTAATAGAAAAAAATCGAAGAGAACTGAGATTTTACCGCTTAACTGATAAAGGGAAAAATATTCTCGCGAAAGTGTTTGACTTGTTTAAGATGCCTATTAGGCGAGTGATTGCTGACCTGCTAGGTGAGCAAGAATAGAATAGCTTCAAATGGCGTTGAATAGCAGCGTCCACCAGCCTCATCGTTTTTCCTGTTGTTTCGCCAGTTTTTTGGGAGGCGCTTCCGCGTAGGATGTAACTTGTCCTGTGCTCATATTCACCTGAGCCTCAAAAGTCCTCACAGTATAAAAGAAGCGTGCACGCTTGAATTCAACTTCACCCTGTAATACCCAAGCAGTGTCTTCTGGCGACATTCTTCTGAAGAAGATTCGCTCTACTCTGGCGTGTCTCTGTTTGATAAAATCTTTAGCCCTTGTTTCTGCTTCTGCAGAGTTCATTGTTATGCTGTTCCCCATTTGTGAATACCGCGCTTGTAAGAGTCTGGAGCCACATGTTCGCCGTTTGAGAGAATAGATATATATCGGAATTTAAATGTTTTGTAAAATAGAATACATTGGATGCGCGCTACAAGAGGGAAAAAATTGGAAAAGGCCAATGACGGAGTCAGGGTTGTTCTAACTGCCTCAGCAGTGGAAATGAGCGACTTTTACAACAGCCAATTCTTTGCCTTTGTGGGCGGTTTCTCGAAGGGACCAATACCCGCGTGGCTCCCGAGAAAGCATCTGTACCCACCAGTCGAAAGCAACAGCGATGGAACCGCAAAATACGCGTCTTATGGTCTTAGGAAAGTGGAAGCGGTACTGTTAGAAAATGGCTTCAGCGAATCTGATATTGCCGTTGTTCAACCCCATCAGCTAAACGTTTTCGTCGGTTCAAAAACGAAAGTTGTAGGCATATCAACCATGGATCCTTTGGGAATGGGCTACGTCAGCAAAACATACTCCTCGTTAATTGGAGGCGGAGAACCAATGAACGCTATAGAATTCAGAGCCTTATTGAAGCATCCAAGCTTCCGAAAACACAAGCCAACGATAATAGTCGGTGGTGCCGGAGCCTGGCAACTGGAACGCAAACAGACAATGCGCGCGTATGGAATTGACTGCGTAGTATTAGGCGAAAGCGAAACAATAGTAGCTGACCTTTTCACTAAGGCGGCTGAAGGCGAAAAAGTTCCCCCAGTCGTTCGCTGCAACGCGAATCCAACGCTTGAAGAAATCCCCGCAATTAAACATGCGTCACTTCATGGTTGTGTGGAAATATCCAGAGGTTGCGGCAGAAACTGTCAGTTCTGCACACCCACAATGCAGCAGAGAAGAAATTTTCCGCTGGACAAAATCATGGAAGAAGTAGCCGTCAACGTCAAAGAAGGAAACGGGAAAATAACTCTCGCAACAGAAGACATCTTCCTCTACGGCGCCAAAGACAACGGCTTCATTCCCAACAAAACTGCAGTCATAGAATTGCTTAGAACAGTCGCGTCATATCCCGGCGTTACAGCTGTCCAACCTGCCCACATGTCGTTGGCTCCAGTCGTTCACGACCCAAGCATGGTCAAAGAGGCAGCGGAAATACTGATTGAACGCAACTGGCATGGCTACCGCGGGAAACCAATTGTAACGGCTGAGACGGGAGTAGAAACCGGCAGCGTTCGCCTCTTGCGAAAGTACATGGCGGGAAAACCGCTTCCTTTTAAGCCTGAAGAGTGGCGAGAACTTGTCCCTCAAGCTTTTGGAATTCTGAATGACAACGAGTGGTTTCCGCTTGCCACATTAATTGTGGGTCTGCCCGATGAAACAGAAGATGACGTTGAAGAGACACTTGAGTTAATTGACGACCTTGACAAGTATAACGCTTTTTTTGTCCCATTACTGTTTGTCCCCCTAGAAAAATGTCGCTTAGAAAATCAATGTGGTGCTGAGTTAAACAGTCTTTCAAAGTTGCGATGGGAATTTCTCACGGAATGCTGGGAATACAATGTACGTGTCTGGCGCTCATCTTATTTAGAATTTAGAATTCACAGCCCTCTACTCTATGAAGCCTGTACGAAATTGTTCCTGCCGTCAATCGGGCTTATTTCAGGACTCTACTATGGAGCAAAACATGGAAAGATTGCAAAAGATGCCATTTGGAATATGGCAGGATTATCGTTGAAAGAAGCCCCGGCAACTTAGTTTTTCTTTGGAATTTACTAGTAAATCAAGTTTGAATACCTGCTCCAGTGCCACTTTGTTTGAACTTTTGTTAGCGGGTATGTTTATAAGGAACACATCATCATAACTATAATCATAATAGTTATTATAATATGAGGTGTGATGAATGCTCTTCAAAAACGAAACCGACAAAAAAGTATTTGAACTAATTGCAGGCATCTACATTAGATTCGGAAGACTAGCTCAGCAACAACTGAAAAAGTTGAACATGACCTTTTCACAGTTCAGAACAATGCTGGTCTTATCTCAAAAAGACAACATCACCCAACGTGAATTTGCAGACAGAATAGACACAGACACAACAACCGTAATGGTGCTCTGCGACTCGCTTGAAAAAAAAGGCTGGTTGATGCGAATGCCAGACGCAACCGACCGGAGAGTAAACAGACTTGTCTTAACTGACGATGGAAAAAAAGTTTTTTCGCAAGCCCTACCATTACTCCAGAAAATATACAATGACTATGCTCTGAACAACATCTCAACTGATGAACTACAGTTGGCTATCCCAGTATTGGAAAAGTTGTTCCTTAACATCAACACATGCCTAAAACAAACAAGAAACCACGCAAGGTGAAACTAATGGGCACAATACAAAAAATAGCGCTATTCATATTTTTAGCAGCGATGATTGGCGGGTTGATTTACGCTGCAGTTCGGACTGCCCTACCGTCAGAAAAGGCAAGCAAGCTATGCCTGCTGGGATACAAGGCGCACTGCACGTTTACGCCAATAAGCACAGTAATCTGCATAATCGCGGTGCTCATCACAATTTACGCAGCCGTGAAAATACTTAGGAAATAATAGAATGATCGACAACCCAGTCAACTGCACATGCCCCAAGAAGAAATGCCCAAGACACGGAAAATGCGAAGAGTGCGCGCAGTATCATGCAAATAAAGGCAAGCTTCCCTACTGCAAGAGACCTAAACTTTCTCTGTTCGGCCTCTTGAAGAAGAAAACAAGGGGGGCACTTTTGTAGTCACCTAAGAAAAAACCCTTATATTTGTAGTCACCCACTTGCACATGACAGCTTCCCCAGTGAATTAGGCGCCAAAGCTTCATTTTTTAAGCATAGAATTTTTTAGGCATAAACTCCCATAATATGGGGCATGACTAAGCAATTGTTACACGGCACATTAGCAAAGTACTACGACAGAATTTACTCGTTCAAAGATTACTTAGACGAAGCTGTCCGCGTACAGAACTTAACCATGAAATACCTGGAGTCAGGCGGAAACACGCTTTTGGACGTTGCCTGTGGCACTGGACTACACCTTAAGCATTTGAAGGATGATTTCTCATGCATGGGCGTTGACTCCAGCAGAGCTATGCTTGAAATCGCCCGAAAAAACGTGAAAGGCGTAACATTCAAAGAGGCAGACATGAAAAGCCTGAATCTTGGAAAACAATTTGACGTAATCACATGCTTGCTCAGCTCTATAGGCTACGTGAAAACATACTCAAACCTGAACAAAACCATCCACAACTTCGCCAAGCACCTCAAGAAAGGCGGCATAGCACTTATTGAGCCGTCAGACGCAAATTCTTACTACGTGAAAGGCGAACCGCGCATCACAGTTTACGATGGAAAAGACGCGAAAATAGCAAGAGTCAACGTCGCAAAAATCAGGCAAACCACAGCGCTTCTTAACATGCACATCACTATAGCTGAAAAAGGAAAAGACGCCAACTACTTCATGGACACACATGAACTGGGACTTTTCGGAATCAACAAGACGCTGGCAATTATGAAAGAAGCAGGGTTAAAATCCAAATACCTCAAAAACGGCTTAATGACGGGCAGAGAACTCTTCATCGGCATCAAAAAATAGCCGCGAGCACATAAACCGCGAAGCGTGTGCTCTGCAATTACAGACTGTATTTTTTGCCTACGCTGAGTTTCTTCTTTATAGCCTCAACGTCTTTTTCGTTTTCAGCTAAAACTTTAAGCCAAAACTCAAACTCTACTTTTGATATTTCCTTCAATATTTTTCCATGTTCATCGCCAGCATAGTACACTGCTGACCCTGAAGGCACAGTTAACAGTTTAACGTAGAAAATTCGATGCTCAATATCTAATCGGGAGGAGCAGCCTTCCTTTTCGCCGTCAGCGTAATTCACTTCATAGTCCATAACTACCGCATCCACCTAACGGCTTACCGTCATTTATTCACTTAAGGTTTGCCATCTGGAAACATACAAAACTGCAAATGCAAACGTTGAAACTTGAGCCTGAGCCGCACCTTATGCTAAATCGCAAATTTAATTTATGTAAAATGGGGGAAGATTCTCGCAGAGAGCTACAACTAACACAAAAAAAGAAGGAACGAAAAGGGAGTTTATCTCACGAAGTCGTCAAAGCGCCAGTAGTGCTCTTCTTCCTGCATAACTATGTCTTCGAACATGCGCCGCGTCGTTGTGTCTCCGCGCTTAAGCGCTTCCGCAATGATTTGCCGGTACAACACTATGGCGATGTTTTCAGCTTCATGATCCAGCTTTAAGAAGTCATCAGCGGTCTCACCGACTTCTGGAAGCGGGTCTGGTGTAGTTACTGCTTCGCCTTCAAGCAAGTAAATTCTCTCGGAAATCTTCTCAAGGTGCTCCATTTCCTGCATAAAAATGCCCTTCAGCATTTCACTGACCACTTTCGCTTTGTTACCTTCGGTTACGACCTCAAGCGGCGTGTTCTTTTTCCGTAAAGCAAGTAGACTGGCTTTTTCGTGCTGGTTAGTGTACTGTATAATCGCCGAGATCTCAGCGGCAACTGCCTTGTTCAACAACGCGAAATAATCGTCAGTATATATCTTGCGCCATGGCGAAACAGCTGTTTCAGCGCCTTCTGGCTCATCTATCATCGTAGCGTATTCTTGGAACTTGAACAGGTGCTGTTCTTCATCACCGTAGATTTTCTCGAATAATTCGCGTGTTTCCCAATCGCCGAGTTTTGCAGCGGCCTCGATTATTTGGCGGTAAAGCATTAATGCTTCTTCTTCAGCGTTTACGCCTTTCTTGGCGAATTCGCTTAGGCTGTTGCCGATTTGGGGTTTGTCGGCTTTGGTGGTTGCGGCTCCGCCGAGGTAGTAAATTCGTTCCATGATTGCGGCGGCGTGTTTCATTTCTTGGATTGCTATTTCTTTCAGGAACTTTCCCACTGCTTCGTAAGTGGTTTTGTCTAAAAGTATGTTTTCGGGGATTACTTTGCGGATTAGTTTCTCCATTTTTGTGTGCTGCAGCATGTATTGAATTGCAACTTGAATTTCCCGCGAAACTGCCTTGTTTAGCAAGCTAATGTACTCTGGTGTTATTTTAGCAGACATAACATTCACCTAGATACGTTGACTATTAAGACAGTGCGCGATACTATAAAAAGATTCTTTTGTTCTTGTCTACGCAAGTTTTTCAACTTCTTTTGCAAAAAACTGCTGCCATGTGTTATTAACAGTTATGAAATTATGGAATTAAACAGTGTGTGTTTAGAATTGCTGCTTTTAAGGGGGAATAATAGAAAAATGGGAGATGTAAGAATCTCCAGAGCGGCCTTACTTTTTCTTCTTGGTCGCTTTCTTCTTTGGTTTAGCTTTAGCTTTGGCTTTAGCCACTATAATAACCTCGTAATCTATAATTGTGCCCAATTTGTATTTAAAATTTACTAAAGCCTCAGCTTTGAGACGCCTCTCATTAAAGTCATACGGGAACGGTTCTGCCTAACGAAACAGGCATTTTCCGCCATGATTAATGTAAACGGGCTTTGAAACAGCCTTGCGGCGGTGTTTTAGGCTGTTTTGTCGATTTTACGGAGGGCTTTTGGACGCGGCTTTTGTTTTCGGGTGCAGCTAGCAGCAGTTGGGTTTTCTGGAAAGTTTTTTATAGTTGTTATGTAAAAAAGTACAACGCGATGAAAAGTTTTACATAGGAGTGCGCGGAGAAGCTTGAAAATAACCACACGGCAAATAGCCCTAATAGCCATATTCGCAGCTTTATACTACATCCTTTCACTCATATCGCCTAAAATTCCCATAAGCATAAGCGGCATAAGCATAAGCCTAGAAGCGCTGATAGCGACAATATTCGGCTTAGTACTAGGACCATACTTAGGAGCAGCAACCGCCTTTCTCGGTGCTTTCGTTGCATGGACTCTGCCGCCGTCAGGAATGTCCATTTTCGGACTCCCATTCTTGGTGTCGCCGCCGCTCAACGCGTTAGTGACAGGCCTAATATACTATAAAAAAGGAAAGTGGGGCCTTCTAGCCTTCAGCGGGTTAATAATCGCGTTCTTGTTTACTCCGCCTGTTCAACCCATCACAGAAAACGCCATCATAGCCGTAGCTGTTTTATTCGACAAAATCATAGCACTACTGTTGATTTTGCCCCTTATGAAATTTGCGAAGCAACTGTCCATTGGGCAAGGTACAGCTTTTTACTTTATACTGGCTTTCGTAGGAAACCAAATGGACAACATGTGGGGTTCATTTGCTTTTGCGACACCGATGGTTTATGGAGGACTTTTCCAAATGCCATTGGACGCTGTGCGTGTTGGTTTCTTAGCGGCGCCCTTTGCTTATCCAGCCATTAGGCTTATTCAAGCGTTCTTTGCTACGCTGATTGCTGTTCCGCTTATGAAAACTCTCAAGGGTACACCGTGGCTTTGGAAAAAAGAAACAATATTATCGCCGAACCAAGAGAAGCAACTGCAACCGTCCGCTAATGCTTGAACCCTCTGACCTGCGCGTTATGGTGAGTGTTGTTTTTTGAACTGTTTATTTTATGTTGGAAACTCTTAAATATTGCATACGTTATATTTTCTAGTAAGCTGCAACAGCAGGCAAACCAAATGAAAAAACTTTTCTTAACAGCAACTGCAATAATAACCGTGATAGTGGCAGTTTTCCCTTTTTGGTCAGGTTTAACACCAACAGTTCGCGCAGAGCCCATCAATGTGGATTGGCAATTGAGCGTAAGTGGGCTGGTGGAGCAGCCGTTGAATTTGTCTTTAACTGACATAGCCGCTATGCCTAGAACTTCAGTGTACGCTGCGATATACTGTGTTGACTTTCCAGCCAGCGTGGTTACTGAAGGAAACTGGACTGGGGTTAATCTTTGGTTTCTGTTGGAAACTGCAGGTGTTTCCTCCGACGCGGTTAAAGTTGCCTTTTACGCCAGTGATGGCTTTTCCACAGATTTGCCGATTGAAACCGCAATGCGCGAAGACATAATCTTAGCCTACGAAAAAGACGGTGCAGGTTTAAGCGAGAAGTTGCGGTTGGTTGTGCCTGGCAAGTGGGGTTACAAGTGGATAAACCAAGTCACCAGCATTGAGGTTGTTGATTATGACTTTAGGGGTTTTTGGGAAAGTCGTGGTTACTCTGACACTGCAGACAGAACAGAAGGGGGTTCAATTCAACCTAAGCCCGTTTATCCTGATTCCTCTGGAACTATACCTGAGTTTTCATCCGTTTTGGCTATTTTGGTTCCGTTGGTTCTGCTGATATTCGTTGCGTTGGTGCTGAAAAAGCGGGGGAGCTTGGAGAAGCCCTTTTAAATCATAATATCGTTTGAGATAGTATGGAATTATACAGGGCGGTTGTTGCCACTCTAAAGAGCAAGCGGTTCTGGTGGTGGGAAATAGGTGGCGCTGTTATTTACAGCATACCAGTGGCAATTCGTTTTATCACTAAAAGCGTTGCTATACCGTTCTTGAATTTTCCAGGGTTTTGGATTGGTCACTTCATTCCGGGTAATCTTGCAGAAAAAATTCTCATTAATGCTTTTTTCCCTGGAGGAGCTGGTGGTGTTGCAGGCGAAGTCTTTGCCAGTCACCGCAAAGGCGAACCTGTTAAGGGTAAAATGAAGTATGTGCATCGGCTTGCTGGCGCGTTGTTGCAGACAGCGGCTTGGTCAGCGTTTCAGTATTGGGGGTATTTGTTGTTTATAATGGGGCCTTATGGGACCAACATTTTTGAGTCTATACTTGTTTTTCCAATCAATTTTGTGTTAGCTGCGTTTTCCAT
>CAZDLK010000005.1:0-71787 GCA_964506435.1 uncultured Candidatus Bathyarchaeia archaeon
GCTTGGAACCAGTATCTTGAAAGATGGATAATGCTCTATTCAGGAGTTGCAATGCGGTCATCTCCGCTGCCGTGGGGAAACTGGTCTGCAAAACAAGTGTTGTTTAACCCATTCACCGACGATGGTTACGAGCACTTTATTCACTTGCCAGGTAAAGATAACGTCAGCGGTCCTTTAAGAGCAGACGAAATAGGCGGTCCATATGGCCCTTACATAATTGACAAACTCACAAAAGGCAATGACCAAACTTCAACGATTTATTTTACTCTGTCAACTTGGAATCCGTACACGACAGTTTTGATGCAAGCTCAACTTGAAAAGTCGCAGCAATCGATTCCAGAGTTCGCAAATAACTTGTCTGCGGTGCTGCTCTGCGTGGTACTTGTCGGCGTCGTCGTTTTGTGCGCTCCCCGTTACGGCAAGTCAAAAGGGTCTCAGCCGTAGAAATAACTTTGCATATAGAAGCGAACTAGGCAGGATTTGAGTTATTCTTGTTTCTTGTTTGACATGTTTATTATGATGTCAGCAAACTTTGCATCTGATGGTTCCACGGATGAATAAACCACTGTTCCGCCGTTTTGGGTATACGTCCTCAGCAGTTCCATTACCTTTACGCCTGTTGTTGGATCGAGATTTGATAAAGGCTCGTCTGCAACCAATAATGCGGATTTCTTAAGCAATGCTCTTGCTATATCAACTCGCTTTTTTTCTCCAGCGCTGAGTTTTGAAGGTTTGTGGCTGAGTCTGTCTGATAACCCGAGTTGGGAAAGCATTTCAGCCGCCTTTTCTTTTTCGGCTCCGAGGATTTCGGTTAGGTTTTCAAGCGCTGTCATATATGGTATCAGTAATGGTTCTTGAAAAGAGTAGGCTATTTTATCTTTCCTTAACTCTTCAAGCTCCGCCTCATTTTGTTCATCCACATTTTTTCCGTCGATTATTATATTGCCTCGGTCTGGTTTAGCTATAAGCGCGATTACTTTCAGGAGGGTTGATTTGCCACAGCCGCTTCGTCCCATTATGCAGATGGATTTGCCAGCCTCGAGGTTAAAGCTAAAGTTTTCCAGCACTTTTATTGATCCGTAGGATTTGTGTATGCCCTCCAGACTTATCATTTCTAATACTCCCTTAACAGGTTGTCCAGTCCCATGTTTTTCATTCTCCAAACAGCAAAGTATGCTGCTGCGCCCGAAACCAGTAGGGAAATAGCGAGACCAGATGCAATCATATATGGGCTAATCAGTATAGGAATCATTAACGTGTTAGCGTAAACCTGAAAAGAATATCCAAACTGACTCCCTATCAATAGGGAGAGACCAGTACTGATAACTGCAGCGACGACCCCTAAGACTATGTAGTAATAGAAAAACAGTTTACTAACTCTCCGCCAGTCCCATCCCTGCGTTATTAAGAGTCCCGCTTCCCATCTTCTCCTACCAGAGAAAACATAGGTGAAAAGAAAAACTAAAGAGACAACAGAGAAAAGTGAGGTAACTCCAATTAGATTGTAGAGGATTCCGCTGCCTGATTGAAAGGACAGTTGAGCATTTACTGTTGTCTGGTCATAGATTACTGAATATCCAGGATAATCTGCAAATATCAACTCCAGTTGGTTAGCAATTTGTTCAACTTGTCCAAGGTCTTGCGCCTTGACTATGAAGTAATCTGCTCCCTCTCCTCCAAATGTCTGATTATAAATTTGCGCCCCTATTTTCAGTTTAAGAAAAGATGGATCCCAGAGAACATCAACTTGTTGCAACATGGGGTTATACGGCATATTTCCGACTCCTGTCGCATTGAACCGTACATATTCTTGGCCAGTAGTTGGATCAAGATAGTTGTTAGCGTTAGTGCTTCCATTATTTGGCGGCACGGGAAAGCCGACGTCGTAAGTTTGATTCATTGTAAATTCCCAAGCAGCAATACCGTTAATTATGAAACCTGCCTCTCCATTTATGGGTAGTCTTCCTTCAGATAATCCGACCAGGGATTCAGGAAAGCCACCTTGTTCACCTATAACCGCGCTTTGGACAATCTCAACGCCTCCAGTCGTATTCAAGCGGGTTCCATTAGCAAGCGTCCAAATCTTGCCCCTGTCGAAAAAATAAGTCATGTTAATCACAATTGGGTAGACCGCTTGGACACGGGGGATTGCAGCTATTTGGGCGGTTACATTTTCTGGGATTCTAGAATAACAATTATCCCACCCTGTGTTGTAGACAAACAGGTAGGTGGCTACACTATTGCCGTAAGAGGAAAGCCCCAGTTGTAGGCTTGAGCTTATGGAAGGGACAATCATCCAAGTGGACAAGCCGATCGTTAGCAGTCCTGCTATAGCTAAGGACCACATCCTCTCTTTGCGGATTTTGCGTAGGGCAATTTTCATCGTCATATGAATTCATCTAATTCATGATTTTATAAAAAAGATTTCGGAAGTGGCAAGTCGGCGGATACTATTTAGTAGTTCCAAACAGCATAAGTTTCGCCGTGAACACTTTCAGAAGTACCTCCAGCATTTCCCCAGATTGCATACCATGACCCTGCGCCAGAAGCAGGTCCCCAACCAGGTGAATGCAGTAAAGTATAATGCGGGGTTCCATCCAGCGGATAAACATAACCAACGTAAATAGAATACGGTTGTGGTGTAGCACTTACGAGCCCTGTAGCTAAAAGGACCACGTGAGCGTAAATCTCCGATGCTTTGCAATCACCCATCTGTGGATACGGAGCAAGTGAGAAATAATAGTGTTTAAAGTTGATGAAACCTTCTGGTTCTATGGGTGCGCCCATCGCCATTAGTATTGTTAAAGAAAGCGCGACCAGAGATATACCTGCACTTAGCGTAAGCATTTTCCACAACTTCGTGTTGTTTCACCTCCCTTTATATATACGTCTATTGTTGTTCTTCTTTTGACCTTCCTTCATTCTGGTGGTTGGCATGTCTCCGATACATCTAGCATGTTTTTGAAAATCGATTTCTTTCAGTTATTGCTAACTTGCATGGCGTCCGTTCATTGGTTGCATAACTGAGTTAATATGTACTACGATTACTTTCGGAAATAGGCAAGTTGTGAAAACTGTTAATCGGACCAAAGGCATCATACTTTATGTGCTTTTTTAAGAGAATTATTTCAAATTTGAATTTAATGACTAACTATATCAGTAGCTTCAACAATTTAGCGGATAACCTTAAATTACCGCATCGGTATAAAATTGTGGCATGGAAATAGAAAAGCTTCTTGCATCTTCGAATAGGCGCAAGCTTTTTCGAATCCTCAGTAAGACCAAGCAGACAAACATAATGGATCTTGTGCGTAAGACTAAAAGCACTTATAACCAGCTTCAATCAAACCTGACAATTCTGGAAAAAGAAGGAATAATCATCGATGAACATAAAGGACATCTTCGCATTATACGTCTTAACTGGGAAAATCCAAAGACTGCTTTGTTGTTGAAAGCTCTAAGATTACTTAATGAATTACAAAAAGAAGCAAACAATCAACAAGAAGCAACCAAATTGCAGAAACGGACACTATAGACTTTAACCCATAAAGGAGCATGGACAGGGCAGGTTTTGAATTCACGTGAGCTTCCGATCACGGGCTTAGCAGACTTGCTCTCTGATAGGCTGGGTTTTGCTGTTTTTGGCCTTTTTACTTTTTCATTGGTTTGGGGTGATTACGCCGTCTTCTATCCGAATTTGCCTCTCTGCGTAATTGGCGACATCTTGCTCATGGGTGATGACTATGATTGTGGTTTTTGTTTCTTCATGGAACTTTTTGAGCAAGTTCATGACTTGTTTGCCTGTTTCAGAATCCAAATCCCCAGTTGGCTCATCAGCGAAAATCACAGCGGGGTTATTGGTTAACGCTCGGGCAATGGCTACACGCTGCATCTGTCCACCGCTTAATGTGGCAGGGTACTGTTTAGCTTGATTATTGAGCCCAACGCCTTCCAAAAGGTTCTCTATGCGCTCCTTCAACTCCTTGCTTAATCCCGCTAAATCTGCAGGCAAAGCTATGTTCTCGCGGGCGTTGAAATGCGGCAGCAAAGCATAACTTTGAAATATAAAGCCCATCTCATGCAGTCTGGCTTTCGATTTTGCGGAGTCATTCATTTTGTGAAGGTTTTCTCCGCGAAACAGCACTACGCCGTAGTCTGGGCTGTCAAGACCCGCCATGCAGTTCAGTAATGTTGTTTTTCCCGCTCCAGAATTGCCCACAATCGCTACGAATTCACCCTCTTTTACATCGAGGTTTACTCCTCTGAGAGCGTAGACTGTTGTGCGCCCAAGATTGTAGTTTTTGGATAATCCCCGCACCGCAACGATAGTTTCTTTTGCCACGTCGGTTACTTCAATTTTTTTCGCGCTAAAGAGTTGCGTGTTGTACCAGAAATAGGGAATGTCGGCTCCGAAAAAGTCCGACCACATCTTCAAAAGTTCAGCTTCAACAAACAAGTCAGTGCTCAGTTCCGCCATGGGTAACAGCGCGTTTTTGAAGGAGGCACCCGAGTCCAGAGTCTTGATTCCGTTTTTATGCGCATCCAAATAGTCGCGCAAGTGAATTTGGCACTCCTGAAGTTTATCAGAGACTTCAAGAAGCAACGTTTCTCCGTACTCAATTTCCGAAGCCATATCCGCAAGCGCCTTGTTCAACTCTACGGCATCATTCTTGAGGTGATGCGACGTGAGTGCCTCGCGTGGAACTTGGAATAACTTGAAGATTCTCGAAATCAAATTCTCTAAATCCTGCAGGGCGCTGAGTTTTGCTGCTAAAATCCTGAAAAACAATTCCAGCTTTTTTTGCAGTTTCGGGTTAGTTGTTTTGTAGTGTGTTCCTTCAACTCCCAGTTTTAATCTTTCAAGCACGCGGTCTAACTGTTTTAGGCGCATGATTGTCGGCTTCAAAAATACTGCAAAAAAGTTTGCCATTAGCAGTTTGTCAACTAATTCTGCTACGTTTAGCTGGTTTTCTGTGGTTGAATTTGTGAATACGGGCGAATCAAATGCTGAAAGGAAAAAGCGGTATTCCTGTTTTTCCACGAAATCCCATAGTGCCACGTAGCTTTTCAGTTGGATTTCGCGGTAAGTGGCGGGTAACTCTTTGATTATCTTCTTTAGTTGCGCGTCAAAATGTTTCACGAGGTTCGGGTCAACTTCTTTAATGAAGTCTTTAACAATGTTTGCTGTTTCTCGTAGTTCTTGGTCAGTTTTAAGCTGTTTCTGCAGTCTGGATTGGTTGTCTGTGCAGTATTTTCTGAAAAGCTTGTAAAGGCTTCCTTTTTCTATTTCTTCAACAGCTTTCTGCTTTACACTATCGTTTTTTTCTCCAGCTAAAACGATGAACGAATTTAGCTCTTGGCTGAACATTGCTCTGCTGGATGCATGTAGAATTTTTCTGCAGTTAGAAACCATTTTCTTTCGTAATTTCGCATTAGTTGAACGCAATGATTTGTCTACTAATCCAGCCGTGTAAACCTTCATTGGTCTTCCTCCTTTGTTTTGAATGGTCCCTGTTCAACGCTGGAAATTTTACCATCCGTCATGTGGACGATATAATCGCAGTGTTCAGCAATCCATCGGCTGTGGGTGACTAACACGAGGGTTTGCTGGTTGATTTTGTTGATCCGGCGGAACAGGTTCATGACTTCAGCGCTTGTTGTGGAATCCAAGTCGCCTGTGGGTTCGTCGCCGAGAATAATCGCTGGTTCTGTGATTAGGGCGCGAGCGATAGCGACTCGTTGTTGTTGTCCTCCTGAAAGCTCAGAAGGCAGATGGTACAGTCTGTCGCCCATGCCTAATTCTCTCAGCAGCATTTTTGCTTGTTCGCGGGCTACTCCTGCTTTCAACCCTTTCAGCAGCAGTGGAGTTTCCACGTTTTCTACAGCGGATAAGAAGGGGAAGAGATTGAACAGTTGGAATATGAAGCCGATTTTGTCTCTGCGGAACGTGGTCATTTGCCCGTCTGATAGTGTGGCTGTGTCGATTTTGTCGATTACGATTTTTCCTTCCGAGCGGCGGTCCAGATGGCCTATCATGTTTAAGAGAGTTGTTTTTCCGCATCCTGATGGTCCCATTATCGCCATCATGTCTCCTGTATTAACTGTGAGGTCTAACCCTCGGATGGCGTGGACCTCGTTTGATTTTCCTTCACAGTAGCGTTTGTGTAATCCCGAGATCACCAGAATTGGCTCTTTATTGTTGGTTTCTGTCATTGTTTTTTCCTCTTTTATCCTACATATCTCAAGGCTTCTGCGGGTGGAATTTTTGAAGCGTACCAGCCTGGAATGGCTCCAGCGACTAGAGCGATAAAGGTGATTATGCCCAGGTATGTGAAGATGTCGTTCCAAGGAATCACTATTGTAACGCCTTGCATGCTAGCAAAGCCGACGCTGATTACCAAGCCGTTGATGATTCCAATGGCAACTCCAATTATGCCTAATACCGCCAATTCTAGCAATACTGAAATCAGCACTTGTGTTCTTGGGAAGCCGATTGCCCGCATCATTCCTATTTCGCGTTTTCTCTCGGAAACGTTACGTATGGAAATTACAGCCATGCCTACTGCGCCGATTATGAGGCCGAATGTAACGTATATCTGCAAGAATGAGACTACTCGTTCAACCATATCTAGTGACAACTTAATCTTTGAGTAGAGAACAGTTGTGCTTGCAATGTAGAAGTTGTCTTCAGCTAAGAGTCTGTATCCTTCATCGTTAGTGTTTGTGAACTCTTGGATTTTTTGTGCAAGTGACTCAAGTTCTGTGTCCTCATCTATAGCGTAGGTGGTTTTGATCAGGAAAGTATTGTATTGGTCTGGGGCTCTGGATATAGATGTTTCGCCGTTTGCTTCTGCTAAGAAATTGGTTTGGTTTGCCCAGTATTCTGTAAGGTATACTTTTCCTAAAAGCTCTATGTAATCAATGTCGCCCTCGCTTATCACGCTGCTAATGCTGAATGATGATAATGGGAAGCCTCCTGCGCGTTCATAGTCTAATCGTCCTGCTACGGTGAACGCTTGATACGTGGTTAAGCCAGATTCGGACGTGTTCATCGGTATCCAAATCTGTACTCCTAATGGCAGAATGAAGGAGTCTGTGAACACAACGGGGTTTTCTATAACGGAGCCGTTCTCATCTTGTAGCACTGCAACGCCTTCCAGTTCATTGCCACTATATCCGCTTAAGGACGTGAGGTCAACGTCGCCTAGCTCTCGATCCTCTGAAAGAAGTTCATCCAATGAGACATTATAGGCTGCCATCGTGTAAGAGGGATCAAAGAATAGGTCCCACGCTTCCCTAGACATGTCCAGTAGCTCTTCATCTGTTATGTCGGAAGCATCTGGTTGAGTGATGTTATCTGGGAAGCTGCTTAGATAGAAGTCGTAGCGCCAATCAGAGTCAGATGCATCAGTTGCGTTTCCGCGAATTTGCTCCGAGGTAATTTCTCCATACCCAATGGGTAAAAGATCAGTTTCAGCGGCGAAATCAGATGAATAGGGATCGCTCAGCGAAATGAACTTCATGTAATCAGTAGTTGTGCTGTATGTCTTGAACGCAATCACATCTGTTATGTGGCTGTCTAACTTGTACAATTCTTCCGTGTAAGACGTGTTTGCTATTTGTGCCTCCGCCTTATTTAGATACACAACAAGGTCTACTCCTCTGGCGTCTTCCTCGGTTGCGACGACTGAACTTAAATTTGTAGGCACTAACGTAGCAACGGTCACATTCAAAGTTAGTATCACTGCAAAAATAGCAAACGTTAACGTGGAACGTGTTCTATGGGATGAAATCAGCGCTGGAGCTATTTGTCCTACGCCTTTTAGACCTCGGATTTTGACGAGAATGCGTCGTAAAGCGTTCATGAGTGGAGGAAGATTTACGGCTACAATCAGAACTGAACCCAGCAAAATTTCTGCTACACCTATCATCAAGATGTATGGCTCTAAACCAGTAGTGTCCGGTATCCACTCGCCCATAGCGACAACAAACAGAATTGTGGGTGCAGTCCAGAGACCAATAGCTGTAAGGTTAAATGCCTTCGCTTGGCTTATGAAGCGCGAAAGTAAGATACCTATTCCTGAAACTAGCAAACCTGCCCCAAGTAAAATGGTTCGCCATTCCTCTAGCGTGTCCCATCCTTCAGCAACCCAGATGCTTTGGCAACTTTTGTCAATGTTGCCGTTGATTAAAAGAACAGCCACACCAGCCAAGGTGAAGACTATTCCGAATAAAATCAAGTTTCGCCCCGATTTTTCTTTAAATGAAACCTTGATTCCGCGAAGAGCTTCTACAATGTTAACTCTGGACGCTCTCAAAGCAGGTAATATACCAGTTATGACGCCCAGTGCTACACCAATTAGTACCGATAAAATAACAACTTGCTCTGAAACAATAGGTTGGACGCTGGCTTCTCCTGTTCTAAATATGCTTATGAGGTAGAGGGCAACAGCTTGACCAAATGCTAAGCCACCACCTAAGCCTAATACTCCGCCCAATATTCCTTGGAACATATTTTCTATTAGCATTGCTAGAGTGATTCCGCGACGGTTCTCTCCAACAGCTCGCAAAACGCCTGTTTGGAACTCTTTGTCTTCTGCGCTCATAAGTTGAACATTACTTATGAGCAAGACACCGGTTATCATGATAAGTAGCCCTAATACGGACAATATTGTGGTTAGCAGAGTGATGACTATTTCTGCGACACTGAACAAGGTTAAGCGGTCAGATTCGACGCTGTATGCGTCGTTAGGAATAATTGCCTTTACTGCATCTACTTTCTCTTGAAGGAAATCTTTGCTTATTTCTGAAGTGAAATGGTCTGGTTTAAGAGTTACCAGATAAGCTCTGATTATGTCTGTTTCTTGTTGAGGGTCTTCTAGGCTCATCCACTGTTGGAGATGTTCCAATTTGAATACAATTCCCGGGTACTGTGAGCCTATTCCCGGACGGTTAGAATCAAAGATTCCAACTACCTGCAAATCTACTCTTTCGATTCCAGACGTATAAGAGATTATGGGCTCTGAGGTTTCGAAGGCGATTTCGGATATGTCGACGCTTGCTGTCGTTCCATTATAGCTCGTAATTGCGAGATATGCATCTCCTCTTAGCGTTCTATTAGCATATGGCGTTAAATCAAATTGCGTACTATTTAGCGTACCCACATCGGTCCAGTTCGCCACATTGAAACTGCTTCCATCATCCATTGAGAAACCTAGCATAACCAAGGCGTTGTCTGTTCCCGTAGCCGTTACGTTGACGTATGCATAGTCCGATAAACTAAGTCTAGAACAATTCACCGTGTAAATGGTTACTATGCCCGTGTAATTAACTGGCTCAATCTCAAGGGACAGATTAAGCGAAGTGCTGTTTACGACATATGAGGCACTAGTGTAATTTGTGTTAATTACCCAGTCAGATAATTGAATCAGTGATGATGTTAGAACGGTTGCTGTGAGGTTTGTGAACTCGGTGGTTAAATTTGTTGGTAACGTTGTTTCTTTAGTTAACCCTAATTCTTCAGCTTGAGCACTCGACAAAAGGATGCTGCTGTTATTCACTAGAAGGGAATCAAGGTCCATCTCATCTCCAGTTGTCCAATCATAAAAAGAACCAAAGACTTCAGGATAATCAGTGGGGATTCCAGCCAGTTCAACTGAGGAATCGAATTGTGACCCAAGCAATACAGGCGCATCCATAGTCAGTTCAGGCATTATTCCCACTGCATCAGGAACCAAAGCAGTGATGTTTGCTTCGTCTGCCGCTGTCAAGTACCCACCTGTGGTGGAGTTTGTTATATAGAAGTCAACTTCTCCTTCGCTTTGAAGTAGGCTTGTGAGAAACGCGTTGTTTAACGTGTCGGTTGTAATTTGAATGCCGACCAGCAACGTAACTCCCAGAGCTATTGCAAGGATAGCGCTGAGATTTTTTGTTTTTCTTCTCGTCAACGATCTGGCTGCTATCATGAAACTAGATTTTATGCCCATAATACACACACATCTTTACAATTTATCGTCAGCGTTGTGCCAATTTTGAACTGTTTTCTTTACGGGTTTTGTGCACTATTTCTTCAAGTTCATCGGCACATTTGTTCAGAATTCTCTCGATGTCCTTTGAGACCTGCTCAGTTATTCGATAATTTTTTTCTTCTCGAAGGTCTAGAAGAGTCTTCACAACTCTTTGCGCAGGCTCTTTTGTTCTTGCAAGAATTTTTTCGTCGTTAGGATCAAACTGGAACCTTCCAATAAGCAGAGGTATAAGAAATTCCAGTGTGCTCAACATTTTTTGTCCGATAGTTATTTGTTTTTCAAAAAACGCTTTGCCTTTATCTGTAAGCATGTATCGTTTAATTCCTATTTGTTCGCTGGGTGTCTCATTGGTGAAATCTCTGTCATGCAGCCAAGCTAAAAGCGGATAGACTGAACCTGAACTGGGTCTCCATCTGCCGCCTGTTTCTTTCTCAATTACTTCAACAATTTCTACGCCTGACATAGGCTCCTTTGCTAGCATATTTAGAACTAGAAAACGGAGGAGTCCTCTTGGGACACCGCTAGTTTGTTTCATCAATCGTTCAGCCACAATGTCACCAGCGATATCGCTAAAGACATCGCAAGCGACATATAAGCATTACGCACTTAACATCCAGATTCAAAGTTGCCAGTTGACCTGTTATGCATTCCTAAAACTGATAAAACGCTATAAATCAGCAGAAAAGGATGGAGTGGACCGGGCGGGATTTGAACCCGCGGCTTCTTGATTGCGAATCAAGCGTTCATACCAGACTGAACTACCGGCCCGAATGCTTGTTATTCTACAGAGAGCATGCAGTAAGAGCATTTAGCGTTTTCGGCGTTTTTCTCCTGTTGCGTCTGTGCACTCAAAGGGTTACCACTGCCCAGTTGCGCTAATGGTGGATATAAAAAAATAGGCGGGGTTGATGATGAAAAGCTTAGACGTACTTTTTGCATTTGTAGCAATACCATCTTTGGTACTGCTGAATATAGCTTAGTGGACCACCGCAGGTTGAGCATGTTTGCTGAGCTGATTGAGCCGCTTGCGCTGGTTGCGCAGCAACTGCTGGTTGAGCGGCGGATGGTTTCAGAAGCACGAAATCGCCTGCGCCTTGAATGTTGTCCCACGCGACGTCGCGGACATCACCCGTCTTGTCCTCAATACTCAGTGAAATGCCTGCTTTTCCCACTGTGAAGCCTACATCTTTAACTGTTCCTACAATGTTTCCGTCTGAGTCAATAACTGTCATGCCTACAAGTCTGTCCTTGGTTATACTTTTTTCTTTTTGCGGTTTAGCCAATTTAACACCTCGGAGATAGTATTTAACAGTGTAGGGTTTTATAAGCTTTAACCACTTTTGCAGCAGATTTTTCAAGTTGTGATCGAACGGCTAAAAAATGGCAAGAAATTTAGAATTACAGTAGAACAATTGCCTTTGCCCTGTTTTTTGCGTTGATTATTGATGGCATACTAATGAAATTGTTAACTTGCAGGGTAGCTGATGTTGAAAATGTCCATAAATCACAGGCAGCGGCTCATTTCAATTCGGCTACGAAAGTTTTAAATGTGGAAAAGATGAGTACAGTCTATGTCAACCTCTAATTACGAACAAAGCAAACTCGCAACCCTGAAGACGTACATACTGATTGCATTCATTTTTAACATCATCGCTATGATCGGTTTCCTGCTCGGAGGAATATGGTACATAATTGCTTGGGCTACTTGGTCAGGCAGCTACTTGGGCGTTTATTTAGCTGGCTACGCAACGGGCTTAATCATTGAGGGTATAGTCCTCTTAGTCTTCGGTGTATTCTCACTGTATATATTCTTCACGAGGATACGTCCGATGTACACCGCAGTCAACACTGGCGACGTAGCTACACTGAAAGCTCTCAACAACCAGATGTGGGCGATACTAGCGCTCATCTTCGCAGGCGTTCTACCAGGCATAATGCTTCTGATATCGTTTGCTCCAATAAACGAACTCGGTCAAGCACCGCCGCCTCCACCGCCAGCTGTGTAGTAGTAAGCCTAAACTATTCCCATTATTTTTTTTATTTTTAGAATATTTCATCCTGCGTTCTGTGTGTGAGTCTATTGGACTGCAACGTAGATTTTCTTGTCATCAACTCGATACTCGCACCATTCAGCTTCAACTTCGCTGCGGTTGCGGTGCAGGCATACTTTTTTAGCGCGAACTAGCTCTGCCATCTCCTGCAGATACGACTCCAAAAGCCCCATGCTTTCCTCGTCAAGCTCAGCAATGTGCACGGCGTCTAAGACATCTGTTGGCACGTAACCACGTTCTTTTCGTAAAGCTTGAACGCGCCTTGCTAAGTCTCGCATTAGTCCTTCGCCTAACAGTTTTTCATCGCGTTGGCCGCTGACGAACACGTTTACTTCGCCTTCTGCGGCAGAAACCCAGTTTTCATCTGTAGCGTACTCTGGAACCTGCTGGGTGTACTCTGCTGCTTTAACATTCGTCATCTCCAAGAACAAGGCTTCCACGTTCCGCAGCGTGTTAATGACTTTTTCTGGCGCGGCAACAATTACTTTGCTAAGTGGCCATCTGCGCTTAAGCTTTGCTTGTTGCCTAGCCGCGTAAACAAGGGATACGCACTTGAACAGGAGGTCAAACGTTTCTTCGACGGTTTCGTTTTGCATTTTCTCGTTTGGTTCAGGCCACTGTTCAAAGTTCACGGATTCAGGCAACGTAGGGTCAAGTTTTCTGTAGACTTTCTGGTGCAGTGCCTCGCTGAGGTAGGGTGTTACAGGATTGAAAAGCAGCGTAATGGTCTTCAGCGTATGGTGCAGTATGGCGTATATCGCCTGCCGCCTTCCAAAGGTTTCTGAATCGTCTGTCCAAAGTTCTTTCCTTATCATGGGCACGTATAATCGGCTTAACGTGTCGATGACGAAGTCCTCCAAAATCGCAAGCGCAGCGTTGAACTGGCATGCTGCAAGCTTGTCTGTGTACTCTTTGATGGCTTTTTGGAGTTTTGAGAGTAGCCACTGGTCTGGAGGCTGCAATGTATCTGCGATTTTGCTCAAGTTAGCTTGGCTTGCTGAAGGGTTGAAATTGTCGAACTCGGCGTTCTGCAAAAAGAAGCGGCTCAAGTGATACAATGTGGACAGTACTTGGTAAGAGCGGCGGTTAAGCTCCTGCAAGTCAAAGTTCATGAAATCTATAGGCGCGCACTTCCGCATCATGTAAAACCTGCACAAGTCCGCCGAGTTTTTCTCCAGCAGCTTGTTGGTTTCTACCACGTTGCCTAAGCTTTTACTCATCTTCCTGCCTTTCGCATCTTGCGTTAAGCCTTGGAACAAGAACGCGTGATATGGGCTTTCAGGTTTTCCAGTCAATATAACGTGTTCCAGCAGTAGCGAGTTAGCCCATCCGCGGGTTTGGTCTATGCCCTCGGTTAGGAAATCTGTGGGCACAAACTTTGCCGCTTCCTCATCCGTGAACCTTGCGTATGGTGAGGCTCCGCTGTTGTGCCACGTGTCCAAAACGTAATCTTCCCTGCGCATTATGCCGCCGCATTTTTGGCATTTAAGCGTGACTCGGTCAACCCAAGGCTTATGCAACTCGAAATCAGCAGGCACCTCTTCCAATGCGTCTGCGAGTAATTCTTTTTTGCTGCCTACCAACCGTTTTTCACCGCATTTTTCGCAGGTCCACATGGGCAAAGGTGTCCCCCAGATGCGTTCACGCGAGATGCACCATGGCTTGCCCTCTTTCAAGAAGGCTACAAAACGGTTTTTCGGCTCATCAAAATAATACGTGATTCCCTCTGCGGCTTCAAGGACTTTGCTGTTTATCTTGTCAGTTCTTAGGAAATACTCTTTTCTCGCCAGCCAAACCAGCTTGTGGTGTGACCGCCAACACGTTGGATACTCGTGCTTGGCTTTGCTGACTTTCACAAGGGCGTTTCTGCTGCGCAGCTCTTCAACTACTAAGGCGTCTGCGTCCCTTGCGAAAACACCGTTGAAGGCGCCTGCGTCTTTTGTGAATTTGACTTCGTCGTCGAATGGTGCGAAGATGGGTACGCCGCGTCTTTGGGCAGCCCAGAAGTCGTCTTCGCCGTTGCCAGGTGACAAGTGTACAACGCCTGTGGCGGTGTTGAGGTCTACGAAGTCTTCGCTGATAACCTTGTGCACAAGTGAGTGCTTACTCTCCAGTTCTGCTTGCTGGGGGATTATGTCCTTAAGCGGGTAATCGTATTTTGTTCCTTCCAGAGTTTTGCCCGCTATTGTTTCGGCTATTTCGTATTTTGTTATGTCGAGTTCTTGCATGACGGGTTCTACGCGTTGCCGCGCCATAATCCACGTTTCATCGCCAACTCGCACTTTAGCGTATTCAGCTTCCGGCTGCACAGCAAGCATCGTGTCAGTTACTATGGTGAAGGGCATGGTGGTCCACACGAGGAAAAACTCGTTCTGGTTGCCTGCCACTTTAAATTTGAAGTACAATGAGGGGTCTTCTACTTCTTTGTAGGAGCCTTCGTAGCCTACTTCGGCGCTGCTGAGCGAGGTTTGGCATCCTGGGCAATAGGCCACCACGTAGTGGCCTTCTTCCAGTAGGCCTTGGTCCCATGCGCGTTTGAGGATTTGCCATTCTCGCTCAATGTAGCTGTCCTTGTAGGTCCAGTAAGCTTTCTCCTGATTAATCGCTATGCCAAGTCTGTTGTCAGCTTCAAGCCACATCCTGTGGTAGCGCATGATGGCTTTTTTGCATTCGTCTATGAAGCGTTCCATGCCGTATTTTTCTATGGATTCCCGCTTGTTCCGCACGCCCAGTAGCTTCTCAACTTCCAACTCCACTGGCAATCCTTGGCAGTCCCATCCAGCCCAGAAAGGCACGTAGTAGCCTTGCATGGTTTTCCATCGGTAGCGGATGTCTTTCATCACGCGTCCTCTGGCGTGGCCAATATGTGGAATGCCGTTCAGCGTAGGTGGGCCTTCAACGTAGCCTAAAATGCCCTTGCAGTTGTTTATTTTGAGTTCTAGTTTTTCGCGTATCTGGTTGGTTGTCCAGAACTCGCGGATTTCCTTTTCCAGTTCAAGCGGACGATAATCTGGCGTAAGGGTTAAGCTTGAATCAGCGTTTGGTTTGGCAGTCACCTTGCATCCCGTACATCCGCAAATACAAGACGATAGTATATAAAAGCATTAGCGTCTCTATGAGATAAGCAAAAGCACTTGCCGCTAAGGGAATGCAGTTATGGGGAAGTTTCGTTTAGCCGTCTTCAACACGCAGCCGCCGCATTTGTACTTCGGAGGCGTAGAACGGCGAATACTCGAAACTACAAAACGCCTCAGCAGCAAAGCGGGCATCACGGTTTACAGTGGCACCAAAGCAGGTTTCAAAACACCCACAGTTATTGATGGTGTAAATTTCGTTCCATGCTACTCAACGGACAAAGTTTTCCCACTGGACAACTGGTTTTTCAACAGAAGCCTCGCTAAAAAAGCCAGTGAGATACACGCTGATGTTTATGAAGCGCATCTTTCAAGCGGCTACGGGCTTTTGGAAGCGCTGAAGAAGCAGGGTAGCAGCAAACCGTTTATCCATACGATTCACGGCGTCCTTGCTGACGAGTATGAGCAGGCAAGGCGAAACGGTTATCAATCGTTCAGGGGCAGCGTTGCCAATCAGTTCATGCGCAGGCTTGCCAAACTGGAAGAAGAAACCGCGAAAGACGCGACGCTGATAGTCACGATAAGCAAATACTCGCTTGAAAAGATACGGCGACATTACAATGTTGACGCGGCAAAAGTGCGGGTTGTTCCAAACGGGGTTGACCCAGAAAAATTTAAGCCCGCTGGAGACGGTGCGGCGGTGAAACGGCAGTTTGGGTTAGACGGTAAGCCCGTTGTGCTTTTTGTCGGCAGCTTAATCCCCCGTAAAGGTTTGCCTTTTCTGGTTGAAGCCGCCAAAACAATCGTCAAGCAGCAGGCGGACACCCAGTTTGTGCTTGTCGGTGATGGTCCTCTTAAGAGCCAGTTGCTGTCGAGTTTGGCTGAGGCTCAGCTTTCAGGCAATTTCAAATTTTTAAGCGGACTGAACGCGGATGAGCTTGCAGCGGTCTATGCTTGTGCTGACGTGTTTGTTTTGCCTTCCGTTCAGGAGGGTCAGGGCATTGTGTTGTTGGAGGCGCAGGCGTCAGCGAAGCCTGTGGTTGCGTTTAACGTGGGCGGCGTAAACGAGGCGGTGCTTGACGGCGAGACTGGGCTGCTTGTTAGCCGCGGCAACAGTGGCGAATTGGCTGATGCTTTGCTGAGACTGTTGCTGGACGCGCCGTTGCGTGAAAAGATGGGTGCGGCGGGGCGCAGGTTTGTTGTGGATAATTTCACTTGGGACTTGTGTGCTGAGCGGATGCTTGCGGTTTACCGTGAAGCGTTAGGTTAGCAGTAGGCAACGTTGACGGCTTTTGCTAACCGTTTTAATTCGTTTTCGTTCATCCATTCGGTTCTCAGGTAACTGCAAATTCGCTGTTCCGTTAATCCTAACCTGCGTGCTTCTTGTACTGTGTAGCGGTAAGCTTCAATTTCTGTTGGTCTATCCACGTAGTCGTATCGGCTGTCGAAAAGTTCCTTGCCTTCCATGTGCTGTTTGACGTGGCATAGTTCGTGGATGACGTCTAAGTAAATGTCTGTTTTGTCGCCGTTGTTCAAGTAGTGTGGGTTAACCATTAAATTGCCCGTTGCGTCGTCTACGCCCATGTAGCCGCCGAACCCTATGAATTCCACTTTGAGGTTGCAGAGTACTTCTTCGGTTTTTTCTCCGAAAATGCGTTGTACAGCTTCTACTTTTTCGAAACCTTTGAAGACGTCGGTGAACTTGCGAGTTGAAATGCTTGGTCTAATTATTTTTCTGAGCCGCGATTTTCTTAACAAGCGGAAAACACTGAACACTATGTACTCCAGCGGGTTCATGCTTGCCACCGTGCTTCTATTCAAATGCTGAAAGATGCTCCAGCTTCATGCCCATAAGCGCTAAGTCTGCGGGGTTTTGTACGCAGCCCATGCTGGCGTCTATGTTGCGGTGCACGGGGTGAACCCACATGCCTTCTGGCGCAAGATTAAACTGCAACGGAACCTCCAAGCTTACGCCGTACCGCTCTGGTAAATCCGTGATTAATTGTCCTTTTCTGCAGGCGTTGCGTGCGGCTGCGTAGCTTTGTACCAGTTGCGGCGAGGCAAAGGCGCCGATGCCGTGCCATAACGCTGCGTTTTCAGGCGAACCCAACGCGTAAATGAAAAACTGCGGTGAAGACGGTGTCTCTGCAAAACTGTAGTCAGCCAGCGCTGTGCCAGTGACTGTGAAGTTGTCTTTGGCCTGTGCGATGCTTACGTCGTCAGGATCCATGGCGTTGGGGTAAAGCTTTGTGTTTTGGTATTTGACGCGGATGCTTTCCAGCTTGTCGCCGTCGAAGTGGATTTTTCCTCGGGCGGCGCGTTTGGAGCCGTAGCCCCGTGCTGAATGCGGCACAGTCAACAACGTTGTGCGTTTCGTCATGCTTCGTCCCATGCAATCGTACGCTTGCTTGACTGCCTCGTAGCCTTGGTGTGTTTCGCTGATTATGTGGTGCAGTAAGCCGTCTTTTGTTTCCGTCTTCAACGTAGCCAACGGCATGCGCAGCGCGTAAAGCGATAGGTCTATGCCGAAGGTTTCTGTGAGCGTTTCCAGTTGCGCGTATTTTACGGCGTCTACGAAATCCACGTATTCGCCTCTTGCGCTTTCCAAGTATTGAGCTACGAGTTCGGCTTCGTTTTTAGAGATTAATGTGCCTTCGTATTTGGCTGTGAACTGTTTGTCTACTGTGAGGTTTTCTGTTTTGGTGTAGGCTGCTGGAAATGCGCTTTGACCGCTTGTGACTATTGATTTTTTCAGCGGGTTCATGGAGTACCTGTCTGGCTCCACGTCATCCGTGTTGAGCAGGAACGGGACGATAGCGCCTTCAGGCGGATTTTTGAGGGCTTCGCATATTTGCGCCGTGTCGCCTGCGTCTGGTGCGTGTAAGCCGTAATCGTAAAAGTAGTTGCCGCAGACTGCGAGCATACGTGTGGCTATGATTCCTTGAACTTCTTCTACGGTTAGCTGTGGGTTGGTGTATTCTACTGAGCCTCTTAGGAAGAAGTGTTTTCCCTCAAAAGTTGTGTCTACGCGTTGGCCATTTTTGCAGCGGAAGAGGGTTACGGGTTTCCTGTTTTTCTCCGCTTTGAAGTTGTTGAGCTTTTCAACTATGGCTTTTACGCATGGCCATGAGTTTTCAAGGAAATTCGCTACAAGCATGTGGCATAAGTCGTCAGGCATAAGTTGTTATCCTCTTTCTAGAGATTCTGCTATGTACGTGCAGCCTTTAGCTGTTGCGTTTCCTAAAAACATTCTTGTCACGCGGAACTTTTCCTTTAATCCCGCCTTGAATAGCAGGTTTAGCAGAGCTTTTTCTTCGCTGGGTACGCAGATGAAAACCTCATGGTGCGCTAGTTTGCTGAGTACTGTTTGGAGAAGTGCCACTGCGGCGTCGCCGCGGTTTCTATGGCACATTAAAGGTCCAATCGCCGCGGTTTCAGAGTAAACTGTTGCTGTGCAGTACCCTGTAACGTCGTGTTTATCAAACGCTATGTAGCATAAGTTGTCCTTGTCACGTAGGATGGGTTCCAACAGTTTCTTTCTGTTCGCTCCGAAGCATTGGCTGTCAAAATTAATCATGGCTGTGGCGTCCTGTTTTTTTGCTTTTTGCAGTTGCGTTGTTTCCGCCGTTACGGGCGAAGCTGTTTTTCCCTGAAGAACCCGATAATCCACATCAGGTTTGAAACCGGAACGCTTGTAGAACCCGATTAAATGCGGGTAAGCGTAAAGCCCAATTGTCTCCGCACCTGTGCTCTGCAAGTAGTCAATTGCCGTTTGCACTAACAATGCGCCAGCGCCTCTTCGCCTCTGTGCTTCCGCGACTACGAGGTTGCCGAACCATCCTATTCTGCCAAAACTGACGCATGTGGCGATGCCTGCGCGTTCTGAACCGCGGAATGCGACGAAGCAGCCGCTGGGTTCAAGCTTAGTTGCGAACTCAAAATCTTCCACTGCCATGTTCCAGTCCATGGTGTTGGCAAGCTGAACTGCAAATTGAAAATCAGCAGTGCGCATTTTCTCCACATGAAACATAAGATTATTCTCTTCGCTCTGGCACATAAGGGTATTCCAGTGTTGTTCTTTTTGTTGTGGAAGGTTGAAATTGCTTTTTTCATATTATACTTGGCTAATAATTCGTGTTTTTTCCGAACCTTTCTGTTGATTTTGTGGTTATATAACTTGACTAGCAATCTGGCTCATATGTGATTCATATGATGGGTGATGCTTTATAGCCAGTTTCGTGATTTAACCACGGTTTTTCCAGCTGCTTTCAGACTTAAAGCGTCTTCGTATGGGCACATTTCGACGCATCGCAGGCACATTATGCAGTTGGAAGTGGTTACGTCTCCGCCTTTTTTCTCGTAAACTTCAGTTACTTGTGTTGGGCATACGCGTTTGCAGACTCCGCATTTTGTGCATTTCTCCTCTTTCTTGTTTAAACGGAGAACCGAGACCCATTTGAAGGGTGGAAAACGGTTGAACAGGGCTATTAACGCGCCGAGGGGGCAGATTCTGCACCATGCGCGTCTGTAGAAGAAGGCTGCTACGGTGACTACGCCCAGCACGAACAGGTTCAGTGAGGTGATGTAGAAGCCTAATTCGTAAAATTGTCCGGCAGTTTTTTCAACTATCCATTCTGGGCGCATTAGTCCAACTGAAGTCTGTAACAATATGCATAGGGGTTTCATGGGGCAAACTTGGCAGAACGGCGCTGAAAAGTATTGGTAGATAAAGCCTCCTTGTTCTGTTCCTGGAACCAGTTGTGCACCAAATATGGCTTGCGAGCCGAAGATGACGCTTAGGATTATGAGAAGGGCTAGAATCACGTAGCCGAGTTGATGAAACTTTTCGTTAAAGCGGTCTGATAAATTCTTATGTTCTATTTTGAAGAGTTTTCTGAGGCGAGTGACCAAGTCCAAGTATAAGCCGAAGGGGCATATCCAGCCGCAGAAAAATTTACCCAGAATAATGGATAGTAGGATTACGAAGCCGAATACTATGGCTAAGCGTTCTAAGCCAGAAATAGCATAGTTTACTCCCCAACCGCGTCCAGCATCCCAGAAGGGGTAGATGTAAGTTTGTATCTGCCAAAGTGGGCAGGTCGCGGTTTTTCCGCATGGATAGTAGCATGCGAAGGCTGGAATTGGTAGGCCGTCTGGCATGGTTTCGCCTAGTTCGCGTGCTCCGACGAGGTATTCGTGGGGCGTTATTTGTTCAGCAGGCACTGGCAAAATGGTGTGGTCAATGAACATGCCGAAGAATAGGAGGAAGACAAAGATTATTTGGACGAGTAGCCTTAGGGAACTGATTTTTCTGGTTTTGTTTTTTGTTCCTGTTGCTGCTACTACTCCGCCGACGCTTAGTGAAATTGCGGCTACCGTTATGAGTGAGTAATTGGGTTTGTAGGGTGGTAGCATGGCTGGGGGAGGTGATGCGAGTGGGGCGACGGGGTCGGTTACCTCAGCGTGTAGTCTGTCGCACATGTGACCGTATATTGGGAAGATGTTCCAGTAACCAATCATGTCAAGCTGTTGACTGACTGTGAAGTTGCCGTTACTGTCAGTTTGGACAAAGTGGTCTATCCACGTGTAGTCTGGTCGGGTGAATGTCACTCGCACGGTAATGTTTTCTTCAACTGGGCATATTCTGCCTGTTAAAGTGGCGGTTTCGTTTAGTTCAAAATGCGTTTTGTTTATGTCTGCCGTTATGTGTGGACCGTAGCAGCCAGTAGCTGATTGAAAATAATACGCGCTAAGGATACATACGGCGACTGCGATTGCGAGAGTAAAGCAGAGAGTAGTTTTCTGTTTCATGTCTCGCACTCAAGCATTTACTTGGGCTTTTCGTGTTCATATAATTTTTGTAAAATTAGCTTTTGGGCTGTGAATGATGTTCTGTGAAAGCTTCATTTAGCGATTACGTTTCCTGAAGTACAACAGTAAGCCTGTTACTGCTATTGTTACTCCTACGGTAGCAATCAGGACCAGTGTAGTGGGGGATTCGGGGTTTGCAGTTGGAAGCGATGCTGCGCTTTCCATGAGCGGGTAGCGGTCTTGGTTTTTTAGGTCGATGGTGTACGGTGAATCGCCTTTTCCATTTTTATCGTTGTCTACTCCAGTGTAGTCGCTCCAGTAGTTGCCTTCCTTGTTGTTGTCCCAAATGTTCGTTGAGTAGGTGGTGCAGTTTTCAATGGCGTCTGTGCATTGGCAGCCGCTGACTTGTTCCCTGTTGTTGATGAAGCTGTTGCGGTAGCTAGTCATGTTTTCGGCGAAGCATCCTGCGCTGTTTACAGCCAAGAAAACGCCTTCGTCGTTGTTTGCGATGTAGTTCTCGATGATGCTGTTTGAGGATTCTGAAACCATGATGCCTACTACGTTGTCTGTTACGCTGTTGCCTATTATCGTGTTGTTTGAGGTCCAGATGAATAAGCCTATGCTGAAGTTCTTAATGTTCAAATTTTTAATTGTTAAGTTGCCTCGGCTTCTATCTGCTATGTCGATGCCTACTGTCCACGGCGGTGTTTCTGTTGTATTGTATGGTCCTTGGCCCACTATCCAATCAGTGTCTTTGGTGCCGTTGTATGTTCCTTGCAGGGTGTAGCCTCTGCCGTCGATTATGATGTTGCTTGTTTCCACGACGAAAGCCGACTGCACAAGCGGAGAAGCACACACGTCCGCCGTAAAATAATATGTGTTCCCGTCACGCCGAATAGGCGCTGTCGCAGGCTCAACCGAGCCATCAGCCAAAATGCGAATTGTCTGAAATTGTGTTGCGGCTGCGCTAAGAGACACAGCGGGCACTACGGAAAAAAGTATCAGTGCAGTTATCACCACAAGAGTGACGATAACAATTTTTCTCATAGCTCACTCGACTAAATAGTGCATGCGGTTTCTAAAAAATATGCCGAATTCCTAACTCGAGATTGGTAGGATTTGTCCTGTGCAACGCAAGCTGTGTTAAGTGCTTGTTTCCAAAATTTTTTATAGTTTCTACGCCATAAAAAGCAGAGAGCAGGCGAGAGCCAGCTAAACTGAGTGAGAAACCTGAAATTAATTATAGATGAGGCGAGATGAGGATGAACAAGAAAGTTTTAGCTTTAATCGCGTTGGTCGTTGTGGTGGGTGCGCTGGTCGCTATATTCACAGCTGAGCCTTGGTCTGTTGCGCCCCCGCAGAGTCAAGAGGAACTGGATTTCACCGTCAGCGGGTCAAATGAGTGCCTTAGGTTTCTAGACCGCAATGTTCAAACTGCGTACATACCGTTCAGGACTGGCGCAAACGAACAATGGCAATTGACAATAAATTGCACACAGATGCCTGGCGCAGGCGGCTGGACAGAAGTATATATGTACAAAGGCTACTGGGATGAAGGCAGCGACCACAAATGCGTATCGCAAGACCTCTACCCCATCATAGGCCAAATAGAAACCACAGATTTTCAAATACGCGCCAACAGTACCTTCACAGAAAACTTCGGTGAATCCACCCCGCAAAGCTACACGTTGTTCTTTATTCTTCCGCCAGGCGGAACAGGCACTTACCACGTTGCACTAACGCAAATAACCTAACCAAACACTCATTCCCTCAGCGGTAATCAATTGCCGCCCGAGGCGACTAGCCTTCATTCGAGGCTGAAGGGAAGATTTTTTATATCAGAACAATCAAAGTGGTACACAAGTTTTTCTATAATTCAAACTTTGGAGGGAAAATATGCGAAAGTATGTTAAAAAAGGCAAGTTTTCAGTGACTGCCATTTCAGGCACCTACGTGATTGTCTTGGGCTTCAACGCTGAAAAATCAGATACCAGCGGTCTTCTCGGTTTTGCGATTAACCGCACAGACCACACTGAAGGCGAGCAGTATTGGCTCCGCGGCATAAAGACATTTGAGGAAACGGTGCCAGACCCTGTGCCTGGGATGCTGTACTCTACTTTGGAGCATCCTGTACAATCGTTCCACTGGGGCGATTACACGGCGAAGGCAGACCACAAGTACACGTATACTGTGGTTCCGCTTTTTGGGAAACCTAAGAGCCTGCAGCAAGGGGTACCTGTGGAGATTAATGTAGAAACAGAATCAGCAGATATGGGGAAGCACGCAATTCATTTCAACAGGGGGGTAGCTGGCAGCCAAGCGTATAAAGCCAAGTTTAAGAACAAGCGCCCCGAAGATGTGAAAAACCGAAAAGCGTTTGTCTGGTTGTCTAGAGGTCTCGAGGAAGCAGTGGTAGATTTTATCAGCCAAGCCAATGGTCGCGAGTATGGTTTACGAGCTTCTATGTACGAGTTCAACTATCTTCCTGTGCTGGAAGCATTCAAGAAAGCAGCGGGTCAGGGTGCGGATGTTAAGATAGTTTATGATTCGAGGAAAGAGAACCCGCGAGAAAACAGTGATGAAGCAATCGACAAAGTAGGTATCCGTGCGCTTGTGAAGAGGCGGGAAGCCAATCCTTCGTACATCTCGCACAACAAGTTCATTATTTTGCTTAAAGATGGCAAGCCGATGGAGATTTTGTCAGGCTCCACTAACATGACGTTGAGCGGCATTTTCGGGCAAGCCAACGTTGGCCACATCGTACGCGATGAACAGGTAGCAACAAAGTTCCTTGATTATTGGACAGAATTGTATAATGATTGTCCAGCTAAGGAATTGCGTGAATGGAATTTTACTGAAACGCCTGACCCAGCAGGACCATGTGTTCCGAATACCATTACGCCTATTTTTAGTCCGCGGAAGTCGTTGAACGCGCTCAAATGGTACGCTGAAAAAATGGATGAAGCCAATGACATGGTTTGCTTGACCGCAGCATTCGGTGTACACGATTTTCTAAGGGATGTGCTGTCTAAGAAGAAAAACTGTTCCAGATATGTGATTCTTGACAAGAAAGGAAAGGATTACGATGCTCTTTGCAAAGTTCCAAACGTGCAAGTTGCTGTCGGTTCGCACCTATCTGGGGACACGCTGTATCATTGGGCGAAGGAAAAAATCACGGAATACAGCGTTCACGTCAGATACATTCACACCAAGTTCATGTTGTTGGACCCCTTAAGCGATAACCCAGTAACTATAACAGGCTCAGCCAACTTCAGTGATGCATCAACCACGAAAAATGATGAAAATTCGCTAGTAATCAGCGGAGACAAAGGAACTGCTGACATATACCTTGGAGAGTTCATGCGGCTTTTCTACCACTTCTACTTCCGCTATGTGGTGCAGAATCAAAAAGCGAAAAGTGGCTCTAAGGAAAAACAGCGGTCTTACCTAAAACCCGACGATTCATGGGTAACGAAGTATTACCAGAAAGACTCAAAGAATGAAAGAGAACGCATAATGTTCGGACGCAAACTAACCTGAAACCGCGTTGCTTATGGTGGGGCTGCCCGGATTTGAACCGGGGTCTATAGCGTTCTCGGCAGACTCGCGTTTGGAGCCGTGCGCCCGAGGCTACAAGCCTAGACCAAACTAGCCGACAGCCCCCGCCGCCGTGCACTTGCAGGCTCTATCTTCATTTACGACCCACTAAAATAAGCATTTCTCAGTTTTCTGAAGGCTGCACCTATTTATACTTTAAATAGAGGGGCTATAGACTTTTCCACGCGCTAGCTCACACACTCTTTTCCGACGCTTCAGCCACTGAAGGCACAGGCGGAGAAACATCTGCAACAGCAAAATCAGGTTCCGAAGCAACCACCACTCTTCTATGATAAACCCGTGCAGCAATACACAAACCCGCTGCAATCACAGCCAACCAAAAAGGCCACTGAAACCCAGCCGAAATCAACACGCTAACAGTTGTACCCTGAACAAACGGTATAGGCAACACGCTCTTCACCGAACCAGACAACGGCACCTCAAAATGCACCAACGCCTGAATAAGAAACGCTGACACAAACAGAATAATCACAAAAGACAACACCATATACAACGGCTTCTTATACGCAAAACAAAGCAGCGTCTTCGAATACGTCTTCACAGGAAAAAGCGAGTAAATCACCATCACAATACCACTCATCAAAAGAGTAAGAACACCCACTAAATTCGCCGCCCACAACAAAGGCACCGTAAACCCACCACTGCCCAACACATCAAAACTCGTATTCAACGGCGAAACACTCGCCGTAACCAAATTCTCCCCAACCTCAAGCTGCCACCACGGATAAAACAGCGACACCACAACCACCACAAGTACCGTGATACCGCCAGCAAGACCCAACCAGTTAAACCTCAACAGCATATTTTACACCTGCTTATCCTATTGGAAAATCAGGAATCGTGAAAACCTGATCAGTTTGAATGCTGAGTCCACTAATGTCAGCAGAAATCCCCGTCAACTCGATATCAATAGTTTTCTCGCCCTCATGAGCCGTCATGACATGGTTCACGGCTTCCTGCGTCCAACCACCATCAACAGTAACCGCCGCAGTCTCACCAGCATCGATTTCAACTGGATTATTAATAACTGCATACCCCAGTGGAAAATCATGCTCAGCACACCGTACCTCAGCAATCATCGAATTAACCGACACATTAACCTTCAAAGGATTCGTAACCTCAAAAGTCACAGAAACCGTTCGCGCCTCAGCATCATAATGAGACTCCACCACCTTGAAATTCTCAATAGCCTCCTCCAGCGCGCTCTCAGAAATAATACCACCATCCTCATCATTCACAATCATGTTTATTTCAGGAGGAATAACTAACCCCAACAGATTACCACTATACGCAAGCAGCACCCCCGCAATAGGCAACACGCTAATAGCGATCGAAACAGCAGTTAGAAGCAACTTTACCTTATCCACCATCATTCCCCACACTATAGCAAAGAATAAGACACCACGGTTTTTTAATGTTTATGAATGCCAAATAAACTCAACACCGCCAACCGCTGTTCTCCGCGGCTTTATTCTTTGAAAGGCGTATTCAAAACTTCCTTAACCTTGTTACTTATCACAGGACCAAGCCCATGCACAGTCTTCGCCCAATCATCCACATTAATCACAGCGTTCAAAGGCGTCTGATAAGACCTAAGCACAGCCAAAGCCTTCTCCCGCCCAATATTAGGCAAACTAGCAACAAAATACAACTGCGCATCAGCCAAAGTATCCATCTTCTTAAAAGCATGAACCGTCGGCGCTCGCTTCTCAACAACCTGCTCCTGCCTAGCCGCAACATAAAGAAAATCAACCGTCTCCTTATACGACGTAGTGTTCACCAACGCTATACCATTCTTAGCCAAATTAAACATGGCACCCCAAACAGCCACAGGCTGGATGTGACTGAACTTGTAAATTATCGGCAAATACCCCTCCAACACAATCAGCGACTTCGGATAAGCCTCCTTCAACCTGAACAACTGCTCAAAAAGATACCTCCGCGTAAGCGTGTACACAAAATCATGCACAGTCTTCCTCTCCACCGCACACTGATCCGACAAAACATAATCACCCTTCTCCAACGCTTCAGTCCTAACATTAACGCCGCGCTCCACCAAACCCTTAACAATCTTCGCAGCACTGCTCGCTTCACGACTATCCACAATAATCGTCGGCTCAGCCTCACCCTTCTTCTTATCTTTCAAGTAAGGCAGCAAAGTTTCAGTTCCAGACATAAACTCAACCCTGATAAACTAAGCGCAACCATCAGGTTTATTTCACTTCCGCTTCCCAAACCGCCTGCGCATTCACTAACGCATTTAGCGGTAATTCTAAAACAATTCAAACCAGCCGCCGAAGACTCTGCAAAAGCAATTACTTATACCCGTGCCAAGTACAGCGGTTTCTCCGCTTCTTTCCGCCTCTCGTCTAAAGACACATCCTTCAACGAAGGAGCATCCAGCACCTGCCTTAAACGTTCCTCGCTAAATTCCCCTTCTTCCGATTTGGAGCGAACTTTCTCCTCTGACAGAGACTTTCTCGTTTTCTTAACATGAGAACTCACAAAAACACGCTCCTAACTCGCCTAGTAATAATAGGCTTTGCAGAATAATAAACGTTGTGCGAAACCCACAACAACAATGCGTACTGAACATAAAACACTAAAACAAACAAAAAAATGGGAGAGTTTAAGGTCCCTTTTTCGTAATTTCCTTTATGACACCAGCAGCAACAGTTGTGCCCATGTCCCTGATAGCGAAGCGACCGAGCTCTGGAAATTCCAGATAAGTCTCCACAGCTATCGGATGCAACGGCTCCATTCTAACCCACGCAGCGTCACCTGTCTTAAGGAAGCTAGGATGCTCCTCAGTCACTTGACCCGTACGCGGATCAATCTTCTTCAGCAACTCAGTGAACCTGCACGCAATTTGCCCCGTGTGATAATGAAGAACTGGCGTGTACCCAGCAGCGATGGCGGTTGGGTGGTAAATCACGATGATTTGCCCAATGAACTCCTTCGCTACGGTCGGTGGGTTGTCTACTGGTCCTGCTACGTCTCCACGGTGAACATCAGTTTTGGATATGCCTCTCACGTTCATTCCGATGTTGTCGCCTGGCTCTGCAACTGGGATTCTGGAGTGGTGCATCTCGAGAGATTTCACTTCAGCAGTCTTGTTGGACGGCATGAAAATTATGCTGGCGCCTTCTTTCAGAACGCCTGTTTCAACTCTGCCCACTGGAACCGTGCCGATGCCTGTGATGCTGTAAATGTCTTGGACTGGAACGCGCAATGGCTTGTTGGTTGGCTTAGCCGGCACTTCTAGAAGGTCTAACGCTTCCATTATGGTGGGTCCAGTGTACCAGGGCATTTTGTCGCTTTTCTCGATTAAGTTGTCGCCTGTCCATCCGGAAACAGGTACAAAGTTGATTTTCTCAACTTTAAAGCCTACCATTCTTAGCATTCGTGAAACTTCGTTTTTAATCTCTTCGTACCGCTCTTTGCCCCAGTTAACAGAAGCATCATCCATCTTGTTAACTGCGACGATTGCTTGTCGAACGCCTAAAGTGAAGGCTAAGAACGCGTGTTCACGTGTTTGTCCGCCTGGACCGATGCCTGCTTCGAACTCGCCCTTTTTGGCTGAGACGAAAAGCACAGCAGCGTCAGCTTGGCTTGCGCCAGTAATCATGTTTTTAACGAAGTCTCTGTGTCCTGGCGCATCTATGACTGTGTAGAAGAATTTCTTGGTTTCGAACTTTAGGAATCGAAGGTCAATGGTTACGCCTCGTTCTCGTTCTTCCTTTAGGTTGTCGAGAACCCACGCGTACTTGAATGTGCCTTTGCCCATTTTTTCTGATTCTGCTTCAAAAGCCTTTACGGTTCTGTCGTCGATTGCTCCTGCCTTGTACAGTAAGTGTCCTGTTGTTGTGGATTTTCCGTGGTCAACGTGGCCCATGATGACGAGGTTTAAGTGTGGCTTCTCGCTTTTGCTCATCTTCATTCCTCTATTTTTTGTTTTTCCTTAAATTTTAGTGCGTTAACACAACTGTTCTTCCAGTTATTTTAATCTTATCATTGTACTCCTGCGTTTATCATCTAGATTCGGGAGACTACTCAACCGCTTCGGACGCTGCCATAACTTGATTCCATTGCGCTCTGTGACATATTGAAATCCTGCGCTCATGGCTTGCTTATCCTCTTCCACCGTGGTTGTCGACGTAACCTCGAATTCATCGTTCTTGAAGTGGATCATGCCGATGTATTTCATGGTGTTTTCAACGCGCTTGTGACCCAGCAGCTTCTTAACGATAAGCACGTTCCCGTTAGTGTAGTATGCAAGCATGGTTCCGCCCCAATGCCTAAAACTCCGCAGCTCAATCTGCAGCAGCCTAGGATTCTTTTGCAGTTCGGCAACACGCTTGCGAACGCGGTCGTAGCAACTATACATTGTGCTGTAGGTAGCGGGGAAGATTCTCTCCGCGACGTGAGGAAGACCATTCAACATTGCTACAAATTTATTGGATACTTCGATTTGCCGTGGTAAGTGTCCTTTAACGGGGTTATTTATGGTTACGATGTTGCCTGAGACATCTATCCAGCGTAGCCTTAACGCCTCACCAGGATCAGCGAAAGTTTCCTTGAGGCATTGCAGGTAAGTAGCCATCCGGTAGCTACGGCATGCAGCGATCAACTGGTCAAGCTCCGATTCGTCAGGAACAAAAGGGATAATATCTTCCTGCTTATACCAGGGCGGCTGCCAATTAATATTGAGCATCCTCGCCAGATTATCATAGGCATAGACGTACTGCAGTTTGGTTCCGTTCCGCACCTCAAGCTTGCCGATGACGACTTTCACGCTCTCAGGATCATGCAGATCCGCGCCAACCCGAACAAGCCTCAGCAGGTTATTCGGGTAATGACTGCCCTTAGCGTAGCCTTCCTTCTCCAACCAACCGCGAAAAACAGCAACCAACGCCCTGATCTCATTGCTGACGGGAATAACGTTTTTGTTCTGTGGCATCACGCGCTTCTTTTCATCATTTGATAGCTTCAAATCTCCCGCAACAGTCTTGGTTTCTGTTGCAGTGTCCAAGTTTTTCGCCTTCTTTATTGAAGCGCACACTTGACGATGGCCATTATTGGCTTGGACAAAATTTAAGCGTTTACCACGTATATCCTTGCGAGACCTGCTAAATCTATAACCGCATTGTCGACAAAGATAACGCTGCACCTGCCCCTCATTCGTGTAGCGCAAACCGTCTTTGTACAAGTGCTTGGAATTGCACTCAGGACAATTTGGTGAGCGAGCAAGAATGGGCACAATTGCATCACAGCAAAACTTAAATTGACTGTAAATAATTTTTTACTGTCAGAACCATGGAGAGATAAATCATTTCTACTGTCAATAACGTGAGTGGGGTAGAGTAATTGGCGCGGGAACTAGCCAAAGAAAAACTAAAGCAAATTATTGATGCTTTAAAGGAAGAAGATGCAGCGTGGAGCGATCTGAAAAAAATCTCAGGGCTTCCAGACAAGACGCTAGACCGCTACCTTGATTACTTGGAATATTGGGAATTGGCTAGAAAGAATGAACAACGCTCTTGGCAATGGTTTGAAAGATTCAGAGTTTATGAAACAGAACACGATTACAAGCTGGCTATTGAGCACTCGAAGAAACTGCTCAAGACTTTGGAAGGTTTTTTCGGTTTATCAGTAATTAAGTCAGATTGGTTTCAAAGAAGGAAGCAACTTCCTGTGAAGACCCAAGAAGAACTTGACCTGTGCGACATGGTACGGGCGCATTTGGAAACAGGATATCCACAGTTACATTCTGAGATTGTCGATATTGAAAAGCAAATGAGTCTAAGACGAGAAATCAGCAAAGAGTTAGAAGTTTACAAACCCAAAATAGAGGAAAAGCACTTGCTGGAGTACATTGCAAATTACTCTCTCTTGAAGTATGCTATTCCTAAGAAACATTGGAAAGAGATTGAAAGACTCGTCAATTGTATTACCCCCGAAAAACAAAATCTAATCGAACGAACCAATACAAATTACCAAGAGAGCATTGTCAACTTCTCTAATGATTTAAGGCATCTCGTCTATACAGTTGAACATGGCGAACCTTTAAAGGGCGTATGTAAACTTTGTCCGAATGCCAAGACCAAACGTATAAGCTGAGAGGCTTGTTTTGACCAAGGAGACGAGCGCGGAAAAGCGAGATATCGTTAGTATTTTAAACACATGAGCATAGGATACAACTGCAAGGAGTCACTAAAAGGTATTTTCAATTGAGTGAAAACATGGGCAGAGCGAATTTTTATATTTGGACCCGCGCGCCAAAAGTGCCGTTTTTTGCGGGTATTATAGTAGTAGTGTAAACTAGGGGTAACAAAATAGAATTTTCTAAATATTTAGGAAATTATTCTGAAGTAGGCAACCTAGGCTTTTTGTCTACCATTTCTCGTTTGCTATGAGAACGTCTATGCCCCAGAACCCAAATGCGCTCTGTTGTTTCTGAGTTAAACTGGAACAACAATATTTGAGCGTATAAAAAAATCATACTTCGGTGGTAACCTCCCATGTTTCATCAATTTTCTTTGCCCAATTCGAGGTAGGCGTAATATCGGCGTTTCTATATAGTATCGCATAACCTTTGCTTGGATGCTTTACTACTATTGCAGCTTATGTTTTTATTCGGAGGTTTAGGGAATTCTCTATTGCTTTCATCGTTGCTATTACAAAATCCTCAGGGCTGGCACCAGGTGTTATCGCTTTCTTTTCCTCATAAAACTCGTTAACTGCTTTTCTCACCTGCTTCGCATTAGCCTGTACATTTTGAAGCTTGGCTTCAAGATCGGTTATCGCCTCCACAGGGTGCATGATGTAATCGCCTGTTATCAGAATCTCCAGAATTTTCCCATTTATTACGTATGCATTGATTCGGATAATTCCCTTTTTTGCTTTATGAATTGATAGAGCATTGACTCTATGGAACAATCGCGGTTTGAGATTCCATGTGTCTGTTTCAAATCTTGGCTTGAATTCTTCTGCACCTTCCAGTTCTTTAGCAGTTAGTTGCTCATTCAGAAATTTGACTCCTAGAGCTTTTTCAAATCCTGATTGCAATGCTCTTTTAATCTCATCGAGGCTAAGTTCTGCTCTTCCAGATTTTTCGAGTTCTTTGTTTATCCATGTTATTCTATCTTCAATTGAGAGGGCGCCTTTGTCTTGCAGTTTTTCCTTTGGCGCTTTGATTAGTCGTGCTAAGGCTGGCAAATCTAAATTTGTGCTTATAAAACCATGTTGAATTATCATTCCGTAACTTCTGTGCTGAGAACTCCCTGAAAATTTCTTACCACCTATCAATATGTCATTTATTGGAGCAAAGTTTGCGTCTAAACCCAACTTTTTCAAACCTAGCACAACGCCATTACAAATGGTCTCGTATGAGTGGTCTATTTTCTTAGGAATTGCTTCGCTATTTTCATCAGCTATTATCGAATAAGCCAATACGCTCGGAGTAAGGTAACCTGTTCCTCCACCACCCATTCTCCTTATTATCGGAACAAATAGTTGTTTGGCTGCAGCCACATCCACCTCTTGGTATACGTTTTGAAAGTATCCCAATGTGAGGAATGGTTTGTTTGTTCGCCAGATTAATAATGTATTCCTTACTCTTTCCTTTGCTATAGATTCCTCTATTGCGTGAAGAAGAGGCAGTTCTAGAGCGTCTAGATCAACAAACCTCCAGTTTTCCATATTTTCCGTTTCTCCTTTTTCTTGATTACTCTCCATTTAATTTACTACTGGGCCGTCCCAGCAGCAACACATTATATCATCGTAAGTCTGGATCTTCAAGCCCAGACTGTCAGCAATTTTTGCCGCGCTCTTAGTCGGAATTACCAACTTGCTTATGCCCGCTTTAATTGCCATTTCATCTATCTTTGCGCGGAAAGTTTTGCCTGGTCTGACACAGCCTAATGAGACCGATTTTTTGGGAAGCATCAAGTTTGCAACAGCAATGACTCGGGCTACATCAAAAGGCGATGGCGGTGAGACATTGGCCATCACTGTTCCTCTCGTGGGAATTAGAACCACTATCGCAACGCTTGAGACTTTAGCTTTAGAAACCATTTCTAATGCTTCAGCTTCACCCTGCAGCTTCCCAAAATGAAGCCCGACACAAATATGCGGATATATGTTTGGAATGCCTGCTTTTTTCATTGCTTCCATTGTTTTCAGATAATCTTCTGGCTTTATCTCAATTCCATAGACTTCTTTCGTGGTTTCAGAGGATCCTACAACATCAAGTAATGCTGCATCTAAACCCGCTTCTTTTAAGATTCTTGCGTGTTCGTAGTCTATTGGTCCAGTATGAGCTGAAATAAATAGACTTGTTTCTTTCTTTATTTTCGCTATTGTTTCTGCGTATTCATCTAATGGAACGGTTCCGTCTTTTCTGCTTCCTCCACTTAAGACGATGCCTGGTACTCCTTTTTTACACAGTGTTATGCAAAGTTTCAATAGTTTTTCAGGGTTTCTCGCGGGAATCATGTGTTTTAAATAATGATGGTTGCAGTGTCTACAATTCAAACTACAGGAAAGATTTGTTAAAGAAATAGGTGGGAAGGCTTTTTGGAGAAACACGATTGTATTATTGTTTTTTTTAGTTGCTACCCTTCGTGAAGCAAATAGGAGCTTTTCAAAGCAGTTCTCTGGAGCAAACAGCAATTGTTGCGCTTCTTCTCCATTTATTTGCCTCCCTGAAAGAACTTTTTCTAATATTTCGTTTGCTATGTTTTCATTAAAGTTGTACATATCCATATTTTGGTGATGTAAACTATTCTGGCTCGTCAGTATACTCACCAAATTTTGCTTTTTCCTCTTCTATAATGATTCTGTAATATTTCGCAGCTTCTGTGGCGCTCATCAGGCTTTTTATGTCTTTGGATGATTTGTTAGGTTCGATGGTTAATAGCCAGCCTCGACCATATGGATCAGCATTAATAATATCAGGCTGTTCATAAAGGGCTTGATTGATTTCTTTTATTTTTCCGCTGAAAGGAGCATGTATTCGGATAACTGCTTTTATGGTTTCAAATGCCCCTATCTCATCACCTTGCTTGACATAGTTTCCTGCAAACGGCAGATCTATATGCACAATTTCTTTGCAGAGAGCCTCACCTAGGTTTGTTAAGCCGATCTGAACGTTACCTTTCTGAACCTTTACCCAGAGGTGATCTTTGCTGTAAAGCAGGTTATAAGGAAATTTGAAACCTTCAACTTTAACCATGTGATTTTCCCTTCGAACTTGTTCATATAATATTTTGCAGTATAGCGTTTGCTTTGTCTCTGCCTGCGATATGCCCTGCAGAGGGTAATTAATTCCTTGACTGTTGTATGATAAATCTTGGTCTGTTACTTTTGTAAATAACTACGACCTATAAGTTAGGTTTCATCTTGGCATAAGTGGAATTGAAAATGTGTGAAAACTGCTCAAGGTTCAATGAATTCTTTGCTGCAGTAAATCAATTGGGTCGCAGGGATTATTTTTGTAGAAAATGATATTTGTCGCTGGGTGGCTTATGGTTGGAAATTGGCGGATTATTGATGCCGATCTTGTGGATCCCATCACTGGTGTTGCTACAGTAGAAGCTATAAGCAAGGCAAGATCACAGGATCTGGTTACTGATACAATAATTCTCTGGAGACCTGTTAATCCCTTCGTATGTTTAGGGTATTTTCAACTTGCACGTGAAGAAGTATATGCAGATGCCTGTGAGAAATTAGACGTTAAAATTGCTCGGAGAATACTCGGTGGTGGAACAGGGTACTGTGACCAAAACCAGATTTTATATGATGTTATTTTGGGGGCCGATCATGCCATGGTGCCTACCTCTAAAAACATCGAAGCGCTGTACACGTACGTTTTGAGAGGCGTTGTTCGAGGGATAAAACAACTAGGTCTTGACGATGTACAGTTGATGCCTGATTACAATTTTGCGATTTGGGTCAACGGCAAAAAGGTTTCTGGAAATGCTGCTACCGGGTTAGCTGGAGCGCAAATTGTTGGAGGGAGTCTTTTGATTGATTTTGACTATGATATGTTAATGAAAATTTTTAGAAATCCCTTCAAGGCATTAAAGCCCGGAATAAATTACATCGAAGAAGGTTTAACCTACATTAATCGAGAATTGCCGAAAAGAGTTGAAATCAATGGTGCAAAAGTTGCCTTGAAAAAGGGTTTTGAAGCTGCGCTCAACATTAAGCTTATCTATGGTTCACTTATCGATGAAGAAGTGCAGTTATTAAAATCGCTTGAACCCAAGTTCTTATCAAGAGACTGGACCTACCTGATGGACATTAAATATGGAAAACTCATGCCTTGAGGGAGACTATAAAGTGCATTCTTTGTTAACAAATACCCACTTTGAAGAACTGCAGAACAAAGCTCTCAATCACACTGTCTTTTCAAATTATGACATTGCGAAAATCTTTAAGCTTACAAATGAGGGCCAAATCCTGAATTTATTAACTCTAGCAAGAACAGTTTCTGATCGAGTTTTTGGGAAGCATATTAATTTCTATTATACATCAAACTATTTCCCAGCTTTATCCGTAACAGGAACTGAATGTGCCTTAAACTGCAAGCATTGCGGCAAGACTCTTCTTCAAAGATTGACGCCAGTGACAACGCCAAAGAGATTTGTTGAAACTTGCAAGAAACTCGCTAAACTTGGTGCCAAAGGCGTATTAATCACTGGTGGCTGTTCAATGAATGCAACGGTTCCGATTAACAGGTTTTTAGATGCAATAACTGAAGTGAAAAAAAAGACGAAACTTGTTCTTATCGCACATACAGGGCTTGTTGATTATAGTGAGGCAAAAGATTTGGTTAATGCTGGGCTAGACGGAGCAGCAGTAGACATTGTTGGTTCAGTTGAGACGGCAAAGGCTGTTTACGGAATTGAAATTAGCCCGAAAAGCTACGGGTCTTCCCTTAAAGCACTTAGTAGAGCCAAGTTGCCTATTATATCTCCTCATGTCTGTGTGGGTCTTGATTTTGGTGTACTCAAGCATGAACTGGTCGCATTAAGAATAATTTCTGAGATCAAACCTACAAGTGTAGTCATCACGGCTTTGATGCCTTTGAGAAGAACACCGATGGAAACTGTGAAACCTGCACCAATGGATGTGGCGAAGGTTATAGCAATTGCCCGCTTAATGTTCCCGATGATACCGATCACTTTAGGCTGTGCCCGCTCAAAAGGCACTGATCGGGAACTTATTGAGAGACTCGCAATTTATTCAGGCGCAACAAGCATAGCTGTGCCTACAGCTAATACGATTAAGGAGGCGCAATCCCTTGGTATGAATGTTGAATCTTACGCTGCTTGCTGTGCAGTGCCTCCATCATCTTCCCTTAAATTGCATGATCCAAAGGTGTGTATAACTGGTTAACCAAAAAAAAGTGGAAAAAGTTCGGCTTTCAATAGGTACCGCAGTTGTCTTGGGTCTTGAGATAGCCCTTATGGATACGTCTTGTGCACCAACTACTGCTTACCTGCAAACTTATTATCCAAATAGGTGCTCTGCCAACTGTCGGTTCTGTGCCCAAGCACGGGGGTCGCATGCCAAGTTAGACAAAATCGCACGAGGCTTATACCTACCCTATGACGCTAAAACTGTAATAAACCGCCTAAAAGTAGCAGCAAAACGCGGTTTAACTCGGCGTATATGCATCCAAACTATGAACTATCCTAATATGCTTGATGATCTGTTGTGGCTTGTGTGGAAATTAAATAAAGCGAAAAGCGCGCCCATATCCGTCTCTGTTCATCCATTATCCTCTTCTGAACAAAAGAAACTGCGTGATGCAGGTGCTGAAAGAATAATTATACCCTTGGATGCGGTAAACGAAGAAATCTTTAATGAAATCAAAGGAACCAAAGTTGCTGGTCCTTATCGTTGGACAAACCATTTGATGGCACTGGAGAACGCCGTTCGAATTATGGGCAAAGGAAACGTAGGTACACACATTATGGTGGGTTTGGGCGAAACTGAAAAAGAACTTATCTTTTTTGTAGAAGAATTAAAGAACAGAGGAATTTATTGTGGGTTGTTTGCTTTTACTCCCATTCCAGGTACACCAATGAGTAAGCGGGCTCCGCCACGTCCTGAAAGCTACCGTCGGGTGAAACTTGCTAGCTACTTAATTTCGAAAAGCCTTACACGCGCCGACCAAATGGGTTTTAGCGAGACTGGCGAAATAGTAAACTACGGTATAGAAAAAGACGATTTAGAAAGGTTAATTGAAAGTGGCTTACCCTTCTTAACATCTGGTTGTCCAAATTGCAATCGACCGTTTGCCAATGAAATTCCAGAAAAAACTGTTTATAACTTCTCGCAAAATCCTAGCAATTCCGAAATTCAAACAATAAAACGTCAGTTCACCTCTGAGGGGCAATTAAGTGATGACGTGTGAACAGTTTATCGCTATCGCCAAGGGACTCAGCGTAGATATTTATGCCCCCAACGATGCTTCAATTTCTTTTTTCAATAGTCCGTTTCCCGCTCATAGGGCGTCAAAGGCTGTTGATATTTACCCGGCTAACGCCAAGTTTGGCGATGTCGCATTATCTCCAATTGAAGGTACTGTCAAGGCAATTCACGAATACTCGTCTCCAAATCTCTATCCAGACAAGCAACCATTGAGTGAGTATCTAGTGCTATTTGAATGCATTACCAATCCTGAGGTCAATGTTAAGATTATACATCTTTGTCCATCAGTCAGAGTGGGTGACGAGATTAAGGTTGGTGATAAAATCGGCACTTTCATCCGAAGTGGATACTATCCTTTTTGGGTTGATCCGCATCTTCATGTTGAGCTTAGGGATCAAAGAGACGCGGTACGTGCAGGAGGAGGCTATCCGCTGAAAGTGTGGCATGAAAAACAGGCAAAAAAGAGTGGGCTCAAACCTGCGCCTGAAGGTAATTTGAGTGGAACTGTTACTCATGTTGGCTCTCGATACACAGTGATTCGTCTTAGCAATGACGCTTGGGGGAACATTGGCTATTTTTCTGGTTTGAAAGTGTCGGTTGGAAGTAGCGTTGGAATAGTCGATGGGGGGATTCCCTATATTGGATACGGCGGGGTTCTTGTTGATCAGGAAGTGAAGGTTGGTCAGCATGTATCTTTGGCGGGGACGCGCATTGGCGAGGTAACTTCGGTCTTTAAAAACATATCTAAATTCAGAGTCTATTCATTCAAAGTTATGGTCGGTGATTGCGAGTATATGGGTGTTTCATTGAAGCTCAATTTGCAGAGTAATCGTGAAATCAATCTTATTCCCTTAAAGATGGATCCTGTAAATTTGCGAGGTAGCCACGAAATTTCGATTAAAAAAGTCTCGAAGTGAATTGTTATGGAACCTGAAGTAGCGAGGAATAATGAATGACAACCTCTAAAATTGATGAGATTTGCTGTCTTCTAAAGCAATGTGAAGGAATCTGCTCCATCATCAAGGAACTTAATGACTTGGAACGGAAGAAAATAATGCAGATGGAACTTGAAGAAGAGAAGAAACTCTTGCAGTTCGGCGCAACTATTGAAAATCAAAGTGTTAAGGAAGCGTTGAGCAGAAATGTTGTGCTTTTGGTGGTAAATAACCAAGATTTCGAGTATAAGGAACCTACCATCATACTGAAAGCAGGAGATGAGGTCGTGGGTGAACAGATTCTTGATCTGAACTTGTTGAATGAGCTAAGGGGCAAGCCAGGACATTTTCTTTCGGGACGTGATTTTATCATATATACGCACAAGCTTAGGAAAATGCGTGGGACTCCATTACGTTTCGTAACGCTTCCATTTTCACTCCCAAATGAGGAAATTAAAAAGGTTGTCAAGGATCTCCATGGGGCCAAGGACCTTATTTGCGGTTGGCCCTCGAGAACCGTTGATCTTTACATCAAGAAACTTTTTAACATAGACGCAATTAACATTAAACTTGGCACTTTGCTTGTTGGCTTTAATATCGAAAAAAAACAATAGCTCTGGCTCAAATTGTTGCTGCGCTATTTGCTTCCTAAGCGAGTCACTTGCGATTTTTGTATTCAGCGGCATGCTGACCCGCGCGCTTAAAATACGCGGTGCATATACTCAGAAGACAACAACTTGGACCTGTGAAAAATTAACTAGACAATTATAGATGATGCATGTGAGCTTGAGATCGATGGTGACGGTAAACGTGAAACCTGGCGTCTGCAGATTCGACGCAGTTATAAATGTGAAGAAAGTGCTCAGTGGAGAGGTTGAGATAAGCATCACAAGTCAATGCCCAAACCTTAAGGTGTTCAAAGAAGCGCTATCTAAGGTTAAAATTTCTGAGGCGGTGGCATTTCCAAATAGAAATGTCATAATTAGAACAGCTGTTGAAATATTGCCGCATTCAGCATGTCCCCTTCCTTGTGCAATAGTTAAGGCCGTTGAAGCAGAAGTGGGATTTGCTTTGAAAAGGGATGTGACAATATCCTTTGAAAAATCTGTTGATTCTCTAGAAACTAATCAATAACAAAGATAGGTTTTCAGCTAATGAGAAAACGAGGAGTCTGCCTCCACAGTTGATTTAGGCAAGCAGTCCAGATTTTCATCTGTATTACAGGCGCTAGCTTATCGTTCATGTTTAATCCTCTTTTGTTGTTTCAAGATTTATTTACTGCGTGTGGCGCTTGCACCACCATAGAAGTTGCTATCTACCTGTTCAGATTTCTGTTGATTGAACGTAACTAAACGTGAGCTTTGTAGTTAATTTATCAAGATTAGACCGTTTAGAGTCATGTTTTCTTTTGTACCCCACTTGAGTTCTAACCCTGCATTCTTGGCGGTCTGGTTAACGTCTATGCCCATTGCCTCCATACTTGGTCTTGCCTCCCACGGGTGTTTGCAAGGCCATTTCAGATCGCATGTGCTACATAAATTACAGTTGCCTACCAGTAGGCCAAGTGAAAGATAATATCCCTTGTTTGCGGCTTCTCGTTCAACGGCAGCGACGACGGCACGAAGTTTTTTCCCTCCTGTTTCTTTTACACTGGTTTCAAGACGCTTAAGAAATTCCTCATCTTTCAGCAATTCTGTGAGTCGTGCCCCTTCGCCCTTTATGCATTTCTTAATTTCTTCCTCTATGGGAATATCTATTTGAACCATGATAGCGGAATTGTATTTCGCTGCGATCTCTCTAAACTCCTTCACGCTCGGGGTGTAGGGAGGACACATAAGATTTTTTCCATAATTTGCGCATGGTGGATACCTACATTTTAGTTGAACTCTTTCATCAATCACTATCAATCTAGCGTCTATTGCCCGCACCCTAGTTGCCCCATTTTTGATGGCAACATTACAAAGCTCTTCTAAATCGGCTTCTTTGCAGTTTGCTCCCAAAGACAATAACACCTTGAGCGGTTCAGTGGTCAAGAGTTGTATAAATAAAAGTGGTTATTACCTTTGTAACTAACCATAACCTATAAGCAAAAGCATTTACCGTTGGGTTGAATACGTCTGCGACTATTCGAAGGGATCAAAGATGAGAGATATCGGGAAGGTGTACGGATTAAACGGCAAGGAAATAAACTGTTGTGTGGGTGTCAACATTGCTGTCAGCGTTGTGCCCTCAGATAAGTCGTTCACAATGAGTGGCATAAGGCTTTTTGCAGTTGCAACCGACCTCTCCATATGCGATAAATGCTCAGAAAGAGAAAGCTGCAAAATTGACGAAAAGGAACTGCTTAAGAAAACGCAAAGTTATCTAATAAAAAAGAATGTTTTTCCATAGCTGCAATTGAAGATTTGACTGAATGAGCTGAAAGAAAATGTTTGAGGTACGTGAAAAACCAGCCGAATTCAAGGACATGTTTACCCGCCATGTTATTTCCAAACTCTCCGAAGTTAGAATAGTACTGGATGGTCAATACAAGAAAGCGTATGAATTGCTAGATGACGCGGTATCAGCTCGACTGACTCCAATAATCATCGGCCCTCCTGGGGTTGGCAAATCGCTTCTCGCAAGAAAATTTGCCTATGACACACAGCGACCATTTTATGAAATATTCTTTGATGAACTCATGAGCCCAACTCATCTTGTTGGCACTTTCAATCCCGCTCTTCTGATCAACAAAGGGTACTGCTTGGAGGCGTTTGAACCTGGACCGCTGCTGCTTGCCATGCTCAGTGGCGGCGTGTTTGTGGCTCAAGAGTTAAACAGGGCTTCGGAATTTTGCCAGAACAGCTTCTTGGAGCCTCTTGAAGAAAGGACACTTCGCATTCACAAACTTGGTCGCATAAGGGCTAGCGATGACTTCGTTTTCATAGCGGTCGCAAATCCCTACGAGTTCGCTGGAGCCCATAGGATCTCGGAAGCCCTTAGAGACAGACTGCACGTATGGATCACGTTGTCCTACCCGGAAAAGGAAGTTGAACAGAAGATTATATCTGCCAATTGCCCAGAACAAAAACTTGACCAAGACCTCCTAGACAAAACTTATAATCTGATCCGTGCAGCCAGAGAAAGTGAAGAATTCTCAAAACTGATTTCACTAAGATCTGGCATATCCATAGCCCGAATAGCTGCACGTTACAACGAAATGGACTTGCTTAATGATGATACGTTTGTTGAAATTGCATACCATTCGCTTTTGAATGTCGCCGCGGAGAAAAATACCAGAGTAAATGAGGAAAAACTGAAAGAAATTCTGAGGAAGAGTCTTGCTTGCAAGTAGAAATGGGAGATTTCATTGCGAAATTTGCGGTTGAATATGCCGTCCGTTTCCGTGAGCAACCGAAAGTACGTGAGACAGCTATGGCTAGCACGAGGCAAACAATAGCAATTGCTAAACTTGTTTTTGCGAGGTATATGAAAAATGGTGAGTTAACAGACAATGATTTCATGGAAGCAGCTGTTGTTACATCGCACCCGAGTGTGCAGAAAATCGCGGAGGAAGTGGCTAAAGAAACCCTGACTAAACTGCGTCGGGAGTGAGCAGTATAAATGGGTGGTTGAAAAAAAGTTGAGCACAGATGTGCAGGTAGACATAGCGAGATTTGTGGCTGAGTTCACCAGTCGTATGCGCAGGTCACCTATGATTCCTCAAGCCTTTAAGCCAAGTATCCGCCAACCTATCGCCATTGCTAAGCTCCTTTCTGCTATACGTGTGAAGAACCACCGCCTGCTAAGCAACGACTTCATAGAAGCTGCCACGGTAACATCATATGTGGCCATTAGAACTGATGTTGAGAGAATTGCCCGAGAAACGTTAGCAGACTTGACCTGCACTTCCGCAAAAGCATCAATCGAGCTTGCAGCCAAAATGGCAGAAGCATTAGGGTTCAAAGCCTCTGATGAAGAAATTCTCAACCTTTGGTTCAAGCGCCACGACGAACTCGCAGAAGAAGAAAAGAAAGCGCTTCTTGAGAAAGCTAGGCAAGCCTTGACTAACCTAGGTCTATATTATGCACAGCGATTCATAAACAACTTCTATACATCGGGTCCTGGACCTGAGAAAGGATACGCTATACGAAAGTACAGGTTCGGAATCGACGACGTAACAGCTATCGACTTTGAATTAACCCTTGAGGATGCGATAGCTGAAGACAAAAAAAGTGAGTATCTTTCTTACGAAGACTTTCGAACACGACAGGTTAGGCGAGAAAGGCGCAGTGTGCTCTACCTTCAAGACGCCAGCGCCAGCTTTGACTATCGAGTTTTACTCAACTGCGCGATATGCGGTTCCATGCTAATCTATGGCCTGCCCCGAGACGACAAGACTGCAATTGCACTCTTCTCTGATGATGTAGCAGTCCTCAAGGAGATTTCAAACAGAGAAGATGCTACATCACTTAGAGACAGGCTGCTTTCAATAAAGCCGCTAGGCGGCACAAACATATCAAAAGCAATCAAATGGGCGCGAATGCAGTTTGAACAAGTTGGAAGAAACCACGCAAAATTCTGTCTCGTCTTTTCAGACATGGGTTTCCAAATTGATGACGTAGAGCGGTCACTGAATGATATTTCGAAACTCCAACATCTGGGAGTCAAAATTATCTTCCTGAAGTTTAAGCCTTTCACTCACTATTACCAAGAAGGGATAAAAATGTTAGATGAAATGGGCTGCAAGATGGTTAACGTTGAGAATATTTTGGATTTTCCAGAGTTTGTGAGCAGAATAATCAGTCCTAATTGAATGACCTGCTAAGCTGGCTTTTCCATAAATGATTTGTTCTTAATAAGCGCGCTCTTATAATTGAACGGTACTATCAGTTTATTTCTGGCCGAATGTTGCATTCTTTAAAGCTCGTGTGTACATGTTTGATGATACCCCTGCGACCAATCCACCTATAGCGTCGTTCGTGATTGGCCCTAGCTTATTTAGTATTCCTGGTTTGGCTTGGTCAAATCGGGTGAATTCGAAGATTCCTCTTACTCCTGCAAGGTAGTTGGCTATGGCTAATCCTAGCAGTTCGTCGGCTACGAGTCCTGGTCGTCCCATGAATCTTTCTTGTGATAAGCCGGGAATTAGCCCTTTTTCAGCGTCTTCTTGTGCTCGGAAGCAGGCGACTTCCAAAGTTGCGACATTCACATCTGACAGGGCATCAAGGAATTCTTCTCGGAGCATGTCGGCGGCTGTTTCTTCGGTTTCTAAACCAGGGTGAGGAACAAAGAGTTCAAGCGCCGTGTCTATGAGGTCTTTTAATGATATACCTTTCTTTTCTAGAAATTTAAGTAAATGTGGTTTTTCAGCGTTCATGGCTCTTAATTCCATTTTCAATGATAAGGTAACACGTATGCGCGCCAAAACCAAAAATAGAGAGAATCACCATGCTTTTTTCCCCGGTTCAAATTCTAAGTCGTTATATACAAACACCTTTGAGGGGCATTCCATCTCGCATTTTAAGCAAGGGTGACCGGTGCATCTCTCGCTAGCCACCGATATCTCGTATCCATTGTTTTTCTCAGAGACTTTCAGAGCTTTCGACATACATACATTTTCGCACATTCTGCAGCCTTTGCAGCCGTCAAAGACTTTTGTTAAGAGGATGCCAACATGAGGGATAATGTGCAGTCCCTTCTTGCCGAATACTGGAATGTCCCTAACCACAACCCTGTGAACCTTAGGCTCAATTCTTCTATCTGGATAATGTGGTATCTTGAATCTTTCCTCGATTTTTAGGCGTTTTTCCTGTTTTAGGCCATGCTCCCAATGGTCCATCTCCACGATGTATGCTTTCTTGAAGACATCATCCCGTACGAACGCAAAGTAGGTTGGTTTCATTGTGTCGGCCATTTTTTGCATCCTGTCGAGCCATTCTGTGTCAAGAGCTATGCTATCGGCCATGGCTAATGACGTGTTGCCAACCTGATATATTTCGTGAACTGTTGGCAGCACTAGGCCCATGTCTTGTGCCTTCAGTGCATCCACGTAGGTTCCGCTGGCGCCACATAGATACATCGTTTTGATGTCGTTGAAAGATATTCCACTTTTTTCGACTAGTGCTTGATGCCCTGACTTAAAGGCTGCAAAGCAACGCGTTGCATTAATGTAATCTTTCTGGGTGAAGTAAATATCATGTTCTTTGGTTAGATGTATGAGCCTGTCTGGTGTCATTATGTATGGAGGGGTGCGTCTGATTAGTCCGTTCTTAAATCCTACGGCCATCGCTGCGATGGTTCCGGTTCCTGTGATACCTTTTGGCTCTGTATAGGTGGAACACGTGTTTACCATTTCACCGTTGGCTGGGTGTACAAAGTAACTGTCTTCCGACAACATATCCTTGTTGAGTACTTTGACTTTCCATGCTTCATTATCGATAAGGCTTATGTCAGATATGGCTCTAGGAGAGGCAAGTACACCCTTTTCTATTTCTCCGCCTTCTATTGCAGGTCCCGCTGAACAAGATCCCGTGTATATGATGTCTCCAACCTTGAGGCCGATTTCGGCGTTCGTGCCATAATCCGTAACCATGCAACACTCTTTTTGTTCAAGTATTCCTGATTTAATGAGCATAGCCAAGGCGTCAGCGCCGATTTGCTGTCTGATTGCTGGAGGAATGAATACTTGCGCTTCAGGATCTATCTCTAAGCCTAACGAGCCTGCATCGACAGTAGTGGATCGTCTATCTAGCCTCTTTACACCCAGCCTTTCCAGCTTGTGATCACCACCAAAGGCTAGGTCTCGGCATTCGATTCCCTGAAAAATTGACAGCTGAGTGGGATTTCCACAGACAGCTAAGCGTTTCACGTTCTTAAGTTCAACTTCAAGGGATGCTAGCAGCGTGTTTACAGTGTCTACTATTATCTTGTTTGCAACATCACTTCCTGTTGCTACTGCAAAGTGCAGATGATCGATTACGTTTCCGCCGGGCAATGGGTTGTGCAATGATATTGCAGTGGAAACAATCTCTTTTTTTTCAGAATCGATAGCCTGTGCTCTTAAACCGCTTGTTCCAATGTCTACGCCTACTACTAGCTCCATTGCATCGTCCACGTCCACGCGCCAAGTTGTCATCGCGCAAAGGATTCTTTCGGTCTGATGTGTAAAAAGACCAAATGTCAGGATGTGTTCGCAGTTTATAAGATGCAGTAAATTGCACGGGTAACAAACTCTATTCGAAATAGGTGCAAATCTTAAAAGATGGAATGGTAAGTCTGCGATTTTTCCGAACTTCGCTTTAGCGGAGACAAGCTGCTGGATTCTAGCTAAATTCCTTACGGATAGTCAGTGAGTGTATGCTCAGACGAAATAGATGATTAGAGCAACTATATCCAAGATTCCGATAACGACGTTGAGGCCAATGACCGCTTTCAGGACTTTCATGAATACTTGCATTTTTTTGGCTCCCATCTGCACTGCAACGACGCTTGCCAATACAACTATCGCACTTACCATCAACATTATTACTGCAAATTCTGGCAACATATATCAATTCCCTCCTTTTGTGTTTTTCAGAAATGTGATGTGTAATATGTCAAAAGAAGAAGGATGAAGCAGCTGTATCTCCCCGCTGGGTTTTAAGAGAGTATTGGATTTAGCTTGAGTAGTTCCGTTAGGGCGCCATCAATTCTTATCGCGCCTGTGTTCATTGCTTCCATGGGGCCAATTTTCTTATCGAAGACATCTCTCATTGTGTCTGTCGTCCAATAGATGGTTGCCACTGCTTCATTCTTTTTAATCGCGTTTTCAGTTTTTTCAACGTTGCCGTCCATGGCAACTTTGATCCAGTAGCCAACGTTTATGTCCGTGAACATTATCTGAAAGGCCTTACCCCATCCTTCAAATAGAATGGCGTTGTAATTGATTTTTTCAATCAATCTATTGATAAGCTCCTCAGCCAGTTTTTGCTTACTCTCCGTCATTAATTCTTTCACCCTGTACGGTTGATTATTTAGTCGTAGTCTTTATATTATGGTGGTAGGTTACAGGCGTAACTTACTAGTCTCTTTATATTACACTAGTAGGTTACTAATGTAACTAACCAAGATAGCAGTTATTGAGTCAAAGGTTGGATGGGCGTGTAGAGAAGTGTATCTTCAATCGCCAAAAGAATTCTCTTTGATAGAAACACTCATGGCTTTAGGGCTTTCAGAACAAGAGGCAAAAATTTACCTTTTCTTAGCTAAGCAAGGTCCTCAGAAAGCAAAAGATATAACGAAATTCTTGGGTACGAATAAGGTTTTGGTCTACCGTAGCGTGAAACGTCTACAAGCCAAGAACCTGATTGCCTCTAGCGTAGGATTTCCCGCCTATTTCAGCGCCATCCCTTTTCTGACAGTACTTAATAACTTGATACAGACCAAAAAAAGAGAAGCTTTTCTTATAGAGAGGAACAAAGAAACTCTTATCGCTACCCTAAAATCACTCGAAATCGCAAAGTCTCCTAGTCTAAGCGAAATGTTTGCGATCATTACGGACCTGCACATTGCTTGTATAAAGGCCATACAGATTGCCAGGACAGCCAAATACGAATGTTTGGCTATGGACGACAACTTGACAACTTCTTCACATGATGCTATTGAAGACGTGGGCGAAATGGCTAGACATGCTATACGAGACAAAGTGCGATTCAGGTTCATAACCAATGTGACCCCTAGGACTATAGGTGCGGCAAAGGACCTCGTTAAAAAATGCAAGATGAACAACAAATATGTTGAGGGACGACATGTAGACTTATCGCCAGTCTTGTTTCCACGTTTCGCACTTAATGACGAGAATCAAACAATCTTAGTCGTTGAGACATGGGAGGAGATAGTCTCTAAACACAATCGACGCATCGACAAACTGTTATGGACAAATAACAAAACCATCATCCGACTAATGAGGTTCTTGTTCGAAGATATATGGAGGAGATCAATCGACATCAACAAGAGGATAAGTGAGCTCGAAAATAACAATTAACTATACGCATCCAAGATCACTCCAATTCCATCCGACGAGTAAATATTTTTCTAGGCAAATGATTTATTCCCATTTGCCCAGCGTGTATGGTAGTTAGTTACTTTCGTAACTTGCTTAACCATATAAGCCGTAGACCTTTTTTTCCTAAAGATTAAGGATGTGGCTATGAATGGCTATACCTGAAGTTATAAAAGACCTTAAAGAGGCTTTCTCTGCACAAGACGACGCAAAGTGCGCAGAACTTACGAAAAAGGCATTGGAAGCAGGTGCAGACCCGCTAGAACTACTTGAAAAGTATCTCTTAGTCTGGACAAAGGAACTTTGTAGTAAGAGCTTTCTTGGCCGCGAATACTTTGACGAAGCACCATACAATCCCGAAGAGGGAATAAATCTCTCGGACGTGATAATGATAGCTGAGTGCCTCACGGCCTGTGTGGACATCATACGACCAGCGATGACTACAAAAGCGACGAAAGCGGAGCTTTCTGGGAAAATAGTCCTAGGTACCGTTGAAGGTGATGTTCATGACATAGGAAAAAGCATAATTGGCGCCGTGTGGGCGGCCGCTGGTTACTCGGTTTTGGACATAGGCTATGATGTGCCATCTAAAACATTTGCCTTGGAAGCTAAAGCGATTAAAGCTGACATGATAGGCATAAGCTGCTCGCTTTCTATGAGTAGAGTGTCAATGAGCGAAATCGTAAATGAGTTGAAGAACGCCGGCATACGCGATAAGGTGAAGGTCATAAGCGGTGGTCAAGCATCATTTCCCAGCGATGTGAAAACATACGGCGTCGACGCACACGGCATTGATGTTACACAAGCTTTGACAAGCGCTGAAGAATTAATGAGAATCCTAAAGGAAGAAAGAACAAAGAACAAGGAGGTGGGAATGTGAATATAGAATGGAATTCCATAGAAGTACGAGGAGATTATCCGTTACCATGGAACCAAGCTGGATGGACATATACGTGGACCGCATCAGAGGAGCTTATCATTGAGAAGGCTCACCAAAAGATGGTAGATAGGATTCAAAAAGAGAAAATGTCGCCGCGCGAGAGGTGTTGGCAGGCTTGGTTCGGTCCCGGACCAATAGATCGCATGCCTCTTATCGGTTTCTTTGCTCAAACTTTTGCACCTAGAGTACTTGATGCTTTTGCTGATCCACCTCCAGTGATCACCAATAAGGACGTTGTGAATTTTCCGAACCTAAGTTTCATTACGAGAATGCTGGCGGCTGTTAGGTTTCCGTTTGATGCCGAACATGACCTACCCGTATCCTTTGCAGAAGATCTGCTGACTAGAAAGTTTAGGCTTATTGAATATGGCCCACCTTTGGCAGTTGAGCCCTTCGCTAAAACTAAAGAAGACTTGGAATGGTACTTGGAGAACATGCCTGACCCCGCCCTGCGAGGAGTTTGGCCCAACACGGTCTGGACGACTAAACAAAGGCTAAAGCACATGGGTGAGTTTGTCATCACCGGTGGAGCCTGTCCAGGTAACTTTAGTAGTGCTGGTATCCTCAGAGGAATGAGGGAATTTGTGTTAGATGTGCGGAAGAACCCAGAAATGGCACGCTTAACTTTTGAATGTGCTACGAATTTGCTCCATAGAAGACTTGAAATATTGGCGGAACTAGTTGGACCGCAACTCGATTCTAATGGGCAAGGCAATCTCCTGTGGTGGTGTGATGGCGGTGGCGGCTATTTAAACCCTGAAGAGGTCAAGAAAACTTGGGACTGGCATTGGGGACGCAGTATACCGCACATGGCGCGGAAGGGATACTCACCAATTATTGGTCCAGCAGCTCCAGAAAAGACAGATATGATGATAGGCGAATGCATGCAAGAACTCGAAGGCGGAGGTCTCTGTGTTTCAGAAGAAACAACTGTACCAGTAGCTTTTCGCGTAGCTGAGAAATACCCCAAAGTCTTCATATGGTGGTGCCCAGCTGGCAAAACTATGCTGAATGGACCTGACTCAGTGATTCGTAGAGACATAGAGAAGGTATTTACACACGCAGCAAAACACACAAAAGGTCTGAGAGCAGCAATTAGTTGGGGCGGAGGTTCTCTTGACGCACAGTGCCCAATATCCAACCTAGACTACGGTTGGAAATGCATACATGAGTTCAATAAGTACCCATTGACCGAAGGAGGAATGTAAGATGGCAGTGCGAGTTGCTGAGAAGTGCGTATATTACTGTGGAGATGCAGGCGAAAGTGGTTACGTCATGTGCAACAGAGGTAGCGGAAGGGAGATCAAAGCCTTTAGGTTGATATGTGAGTCGACGTGTCCGTACTATAAGGAGAAGCAGCAGAAGTAGCGGGTATCAACGCGTGATACTTTCACGCTCTCGCCTTTTTTTTATGATGTCGTTCACGACTTGTGGGATTTGTAAGTAGCCTTCAGAGTATCGGTGGCACCCCGCAAGTGACGCCTCGTCGTAAATATATCGCTTCGTATGTGATAGAAAGAGTACTAACGGTGAGAGAGAATTGAGTGCAGCACAGCCGCATCCAAGGATGACAGAAAAGCCTAATTCATGTGTTACTCTGCCTTCTTTAATTCGGAAAGAGGGGATAACCAAAACAATTGTTAAAGAAAACCTCGCGGGTAACATTGCAGTGGCGACGGTAATAGGCGAGTTCATCGAAACGACATTTGGACCAAGGGGCACGAAGAAAATTATCACTAACGTCCGTGATGTCACTGGTTGGGCCCCAGATGCGACTTATATAACAAGTGATGGGGCTATCATTCTTAACGAGATGCACTTCAAGCATCCGATTGGAAAAATTATAACAGATACGGCAAGAGCGATAGAGGGGGAAATTGGTGGTGGGGTCAAAACAACCATTATCCTCTTAAGCAAAATTCTAGAAAAAGCGCAACTCCTGATTGCCGAGGGGCTTCATCCCAGGACCATTATTGAAGGCTACCAGAAAGCATGTAAGAAGACGCTGGAAATTCTTGATCAAGTCGTGATTTCAGTTGACGCCACTGATGAAAATTTATTAAAAAATGTAGCGATGACCGCCATGAGCAGTAAACTCCCATCTGATTCGTTAGGGTACATTGCGGATATCGTTGTTAAGGCTGTTAATTATGTTGTTCAACAGTGGAGAGGAAAAGAGAAGAGACTCAACATAGATAATGTCAAGATTGAAAAACAAGAAGGCGGATCGATAATGGGCAGTCGCTTCATAGCTGGGCTGTCAGTTAGTGATCCAATGATTCACGCACATATGCCGCGACGTATTGAAAACTCAAAGATTGCCCTCATAACACGCCCCATTGAAGCCGTATCCATGGGAAAATACTCAAAATGGGGAGACTCCGTGAAAATAACCATAACAAAAAAAGAGCAAATGGATACATTTATCGAAGAAGAAAGAAACATAGCTCGCAAAATGGCGGAGAAAATTGCTTCGTCTGGAGCAAATGTTGTTATCTCCAACTGGAACATAGCCGATGACGCCCTAAGCCTTTTCGCCAGAGCGGGCATCCTCGCATGCAAAAGAGTTCTAATGCCTGATCTGTCAAAAATTCAGAAAGCTGTTGGAGGAAGATTTGTCGAAAACTTAGACGAGTTATCATCGGAAACTTTAGGAACAAGCAAACTTGTTCTTGTTGAAAAGCTCCTTGATAAAGAGTATCTCTTTTTTGTAGGATGCCAGAACCCTAAAGCTGTGAGCATAATGTTGCACGGATTGAAGTTCACAGTTGACGAGGCGGAAAGAGCAGTATGCGATGCCCTGCGTGCTATTGAACAATTGTATAAAGAACCTGAAGTTGTAGCAGGCGGCGGTTGCTTTGAAGCCCAAGTTGCGCTTCAACTGAGACAATATTCCAAAGAGATAGGTACTCGTGAACAACTGGCGATTGAAGCCTTCGCAGAAGCTTTTGAAGAATTATGCAGAGTGCTTTCCAAAAATGCAGGGTTGAATCCAACGGACGCGTTGGTAGAGATTAGGAAGAGACACGCAGAAGGTGAAAAATGGGCTGGAATTGACGCAACCAGAAGAGCGGTCAGCAATATGAAGGACTTAGGTGTGTATGAACCCAAGAGAATCAAGCTGCACGCTATTAAGTCAGCATGCGAAACCGCAAACATGATTCTTCGAATTGATGGTATAATCAGTGCCAAGCCGCAAAAAAAGGAAAGAACATTAACAGAGGACGATGTGGAGAAACTGGAAATGTCTATGGTGCCAAAAGTAATGGAAGCGACAAAGCCAGAATACAAGTTCCCATGGGAAAAAGGGCTGCAAACATGAAAATACAAAATAAAAAAGCTGGTCTTTACGACGCGGTCACATGTTTAGCTTGCGGCACATATCTTACAAGGAGTGCCATAATTGCTTATTTTTTAAAACATATCGATGGTAGAGGGTGGAAAGATGCCTGAAAGACCTGTTGATCCAACAGTATATTCTGTACTAAAGGAAAATGTTATTCGATGTAGAATATGTCCGACTCAATGTCTAATTAAGCCTGGCAAGCGAGGTTTTTGCCAATCCAAACTGAACAAAGACGGCTCGCTTTACACACTGAATTATGGCGCAGTCTGCTACCTCGGAGTTGACTTTATCGAGAGGACTCCTCTATTTCACTTCTGGCCTGGGACTCAGACGCTTGCCGTGGCGTGTTCCTCATGCAATTTCACCTGCCCTTGGTGCGTCAATTGGTTCATGAGTCAAAGCACAGCTGATACACTTCCCGACATATTCTATCCATCAATAGAATTCATTTTGGAAAAAGCCGCCGAGTGGGACTGCAAATCCATCTCTTATACATATACAGAGCCAACCATATGGTACGATTTTGCTCTCGACATCGCTAAGGCGGCTCATAAAGCGGGCTATCTTAATGTGTTAAACACCAATGGTTATATGTCCTCAGAAGTGTTGGAAAAACTAGCCCCTCACATCGATGCCGCAAACGTTGATATTAAATGCTTCTCAGACGAATTCTATCGCAAGTATTGTAGTGGAAGTCTCAAGCCAGTATTAGAGACAGCGCGCAGATTTAAGGAGTCGGGAGTTCACATTGAGATAGCTAATTTAATCATTGCTGGGCACAACGACGACCCTCAGTTGATAAGAGACCTTTCTAGATGGATTGTAGATATTTTAGGTCCTGATACTCCACTCATCTTTGAGGTTTTTTATCCCCATTATAAATATCACCTTGCATCCCCAACTTCAGACAGCATCTTAAATGCAGCCCGTAGGGTAGCAATGAATGAGGGTCTCAGATACGTTTACACTTGGGGGCTTGGTCCAGGTCAAGATGTGGAGGGAATAAACACATATTGCCCCAACTGTGGAGAGGAACTGATTCATCGTCGTTACTTTGAGCCACCCAGTCGTGCATCCTGGAAACTAGAACGGAAGCATTATAAGAAAGAAAAGTCTACAAAAAAATGGTGACTTGAATTGGGTAATTATGAATGCCCACACTGCAAGACGAATATTCCAATATTCGGTAACTGGCCTGGGGAAAAAAGGCTTAGAGAACCTATTGTTTGTGTGGGATTTTGGGACGCTGGCTCTCCTCCTGTTGCTATAATTCACGCATCATATCTTCAACACATGGAGAGCGTAACTGCAGATCATGTTAGATCTTTTGGAGAGACACATAAAACCATCAAGAAGTAAACTGAATTACTAAAGCAGTTGTTAAGGCTACAATAACATCCTATGCTGTCCAGTGATGATGCTCCATACGAGGGGCATACAAAAAACCCGTTAGGTACTTAAGGCAGACGCATCTTCAGCATGCATTGAAATTCAATTTGGTTTTTTCCTTGGTTCAGTTGCAAGAATCCCTTCATAGACGCGTCTGAACCACGGCATTTGACATATGCATCCTTCAACAGGGTGCCGTTGGAAATGCTGCATGTGATAAGGAGTAGCGGCCATATCTATCTGAAAGAAATTATTAGTAAAATTTCTACCGTAGTTTCTCTTAACAAGCTCCCCCGCAACTAGTATACCGGCGAGCGCAGAAACAAACGAAACAGCGGCATTAATTTGTGGTTTCACTTTTCTATTTGTCTCGGGCTGAGTAATTTCTACAGTTCCACATGGTAACTCCTCTTCTTCTTTCTTCGGATAGCGACAAATTATGCAATCGTCTTCTAGCGCTTTATGTCGTGCGACAGTCATTGCCCAACTGCCTGTTGTCCCATATATCGCGATGGGTGGCATATTCATTTGCGCTTGATGACGCGCAGCATTATTATCTACAAGAGGCAGGACCACATCCATTTCTCCTCTGCCTACTTTATTCACATATTCTTCGTATTTTCCTCTAAATGCGTTCACATGAGTATAATTGTGGTTTGAGAGGTATTCCCTTCCTACATCTACTTTACTTCGTCCAACATCATTTATGGTGGCTATAAGATACCGATTTAGATTAGAGAATTCTATTCTATCGAAATCTATCAGGTTTATTTCACCTTGGATAGGTAGCAAATCAAGAAATGCGAGCACAGCACTTCCTACGGCGCCTACTCCAATTATTTGGATCTTGCCTAACTTAATCTCCTTTGGTATAAGGGGATTCTCTGGATTTTGTTTGTCCAGAGAGTAGTCAAGTGCCGAAAAACATGCGCTTTCAATGTACTCGCTGAAGTTATTCCTGGGAATCAGATTCTTGAATATTTCACTAGCTCCAAAGCATGCGGCAGTTCCGGCACCTATGGGATTTTGTTCATGGCGATGTTTTCTGAAACGGCGTCTTCCTCTACCAACGTATGCTAACCAACCATCGCTATAGATTGTAACTGAGATATTCGATGAGTGCCCGGGGTTTCCTATTGATAAAACTGCATTGTAGCTTTCATTATAGTGTGCCACGATGTCAAATTTGCCGAACGGATCTATTTTCCCTAACGCCTTAAGCATGGCGATTGAAAAATTCTTGTTATAATATTTAGGCGGGAGATAATGCGTTTTTGTTAATGGGTTGCAATGTACATCAATATTACAGCAGAATCTACTAATGAGATTTAACGCTGTAAATAGCATAACTTGACCATCAACTGTACAAAATGTGTCATCGTCAATTGTGATTAACACTTTCTTACTTCGATAGTCGGTATCTACCAGCTCTAAGGTTCTGCTATCTCTTTCTCCGTAAAAGGTTTTGCGATTCATATTCCTTCCTTTTTCCACTATTCCAGATAGACTTCGCTGTCCAGTATGATGAAGGTATTTTCAATTTCCTCTGTCGTTAGTCTGTGAAACTTCTCGTCTGCTTCACATCTGTAAATAGCACATTTAGAGAGGGACGCCATTACATGGCTGCCAAATTCAGGAACAACTATTGATAGAAATCCCTCAGAGGTATCAAATGCATAAGTCTCGTCGATTGATGAATGAAAAGCTGCATCTGGGTGTGAGTGAATCTGCGCTATTATGTGTAATCCCCTTTTTCGCGCTTCAGAAATAACTTTGGCACCAGCTACTGCATCCAGCTTTATTAATGGCAAAGGAACAGTTTGAATGAATTTGGGGTCTCGGGGGCATAGCGAACAGGGATTGGAAGTGACAGTAATAGATAACGCTTCTGGACATATACATGTGGTTACAAAAATGAAGCCGCCAACCTCGACTCCAGCCCAGAATAATAATGCTTCTTGGTTCTGTTTGCCGTAGCTCTGAATATGTTCTATTGTCTTTTCAAGTATGAATTTTGGAATATGTATGCCTTCCTTATGCGTGATCTTTTCTAGGACTATTTTCTTGATCACCATTCTTGCACACCTAAATACTATTCAAGCCGAGACCGCTGGACTTAACTAGAATGACGCCCTATATACCCATCATAATTGAGATAAAATTGAATTCGCTGAATTATTTCCGGAATTGCCCAAACAGACCCTGATTTAGGGTAGAGACAGATAATCATCCTATCGGGAAGAAAAACTTGTCTATTCCCTACTGGCCGATCAAGGGGCCATGCGTTTGATTTTGGAATTCGTGAAGCTGGATCCACAAATTGCATGAAGAGATTTTTCTCTGGATATCCTTCACATTGAATACGTAATAAATACTCTTCCCCATCTTTGGTGCTTCTCATTTTCACGTATACTGTGGTATCTTTTATCTCTATTTTCCATCCGTTTTTCTCAATGAGATTTCTGTTCTCCCTGTTTAGCTGACTGATTTGCTCTTCCACGAGCCTTCGCGTGATTTCTTTATCTATCATCCTACTAGTGTCACCCTCACAAGGTCAAGACGATCACCGTTTTTTATTGCATAGCTTTTAATCGTCCGTTCTGGCTTCAAGACAACTCCTTCATATACTAACTCGTACATATCTTGAGTGCCCATTTTGATTTTTTCAACCACTGCACGAATAATATCCCTTACTATAGTGGTCGCAACTACCTCCAATCTAACGCTCCCTCTAGCTGAGTCTACAAATATCTCTACGTTTTCTGTCACAATCGTTTCTTCCACCTAACCACCTCCCTTATCTTTTTATCTCGAATAACATGAATCGCTGTCTATATGGTAGGAAGACTAAATATCGGAATATGTTCGCAGCTTATAAGCAGCAGTAAATTGCGCAAGTAACAAACTGTATTCATTTCTTCCGTGGGACTAATTTTCTTATCGGATACGTTTTCTCATTGTGTCAAATCTGTCAAAGCCTTTAGGTTGATATGTGAGTCGACGTGTCCGTACTATAAGGAGAAGCAGCAGAAGTAGCGGGTATCAACGCGTGATACTTTCACGCTCTCGCCTTTTTTTTATGATGTCGTTCACGACTTGTGGGATTTGTAAGTAGCCTTCAGAGTATCGGTGGCACCCCGCAAGTGACGCCTCTCTTTTTGTAAGATATGTGCCGCAAGCTAAACATGTGACCGCGTCGTAAAGACCGGCTTTTTTTAAGCCCTCTATAATCTCTTTGATGAAGTATCTCGCGCTTGGACGAATACACGTGAGGCATACAACGTTTGGTTTATGGGTTCTAATTTCCTCGATATACCATCCTGGATAAAAGCTTGCTACTAAAAGTACCTTGTGACCAAATGCCTTAAGCAACGGAAGCGTGTATGCCGTTGCACACCATTCTCCATCCGACTCCATAGCCCCTAAAACTATAGTTCTAGGTTCCACAGTATCCCTCAGCCTTTCCTTAATAGGAATCAGTGCTGCACGGAATGCTTCGACAGCCATTATCAAATTTGCTTTTCCACACAGACCTTTTGCGTACCGCTTGTCAACAGCTTTTGCGCCTTCATAACAAGCCTTTAATAAATGATTTACTGAAAGCCCTGCTTCGGTGGCTGATTTCGATAATTTCTCAGCTTCTTCTTCATTTCCATCAATTATCGCCAACGACAGCGCCGACAGTTCTTTACGTGTAACTCTTGTTTTTGCTCTCTCTGCATTTTCTTTTCTAGAACGTGCTTTCCTCGATAAACCTGCACGCGCAAATGCGCCTTCATTCATTTCTTACTACTCTCATTATTGCCACTCTTTTATCATCACATAATAAACATAGTTAGTTACGTTTGCAACTGCCTTTTATATATATAAGCACGCGCGATACCTACGAAGACAGGTGATTTCGGCGTCTGAAACTTATGGATTTGAGTTTCGCCCTGAACTATACTACAACGAGGGACATGTGTGGGCTAAAGTAGAAGCGGATGGTAACGTAAGAATAGGATTCAATGACATCGTAGCCAAGGGAGCGCATGAGATTTTCTTTATCAAGCTTTCACCCGAGGGAACGAACGTGATACAAAATAAGAGAATAGGAATAATAGAATCACGAAAGTATACGGGACCAATTTCCGCACCGCTTACAGGCGAAGTCGTAGCTGTAAATGACGAGGTACGCAGACGTGGCGGCGAAGCATTCATGGATGACCCCTATGAGAAAGGTTGGTTAGCCGTAATAAAGCCGTCTAACCTCGAAGTGGAATTGAAGAACTTAATGCACGGCGGCGTTGCCCTTGAATGGTTCAAAAAAGAGGCGAAACCACTGCAGGACGAACTAGCCCTCTACAAAGAGAAACATAAACATGAAGGCGCGTAAACTCATAATTACGTTATAAACACTCCCTACAATTTTTCAATGCTCATCAACATCTCGAATACCCTAAAATTGCTTTTTCTCTCTAAACTCCTCATTTATTCACTTTTTCTCTCGCTGAAAACGTATTGAAAAATTATAGCACGCAAACTTCATAGCGCTCGCTAGAACTTAGTCTTTAGAACCCTTTTTTTGGTTACGCGTCTCCATTTCTTCTTTTATGACCGAATATACCTTTCTATCAGTTAGTAACTTTGGGAACTGCCACAAACCTATATGTGTTCCATGCCATCACATTTTTTGTTGTAGGAAAAATCAAGAGGCGGAAAAGAGAAGTGTCTTTCAATCGATCAGAAAGTGAAATTATACAAGCCACGCCTCCAAGCAAGCTAGAATATATTGCAGAGACCAAGTGGGACGGAAAGACTGGGGGGCACGCTCGTTTCGGAGATTCTGTTCAAGGATTAAAGTATGCGTTGCGAGTGGACAAGCCTACCGAGTTTGGTGGCAAAGGCGATTTTCCTAGTCCATGCTCAGTTTTCTTCACGGGGTTCACTAGCTGTCTGCTCACGACATTTCTATACATGAAAGAGCGGATGAGACTAGACATAACTGGGCTGCAGATAACACTCAAAGCTACTGTAAAGTCCGCTATGGTGGGCGGATACCACTTGGATGGAATTGAAGCAATCATTCATGTTGAGACAAACGAAAAGAACAAAGCAAAAGCGGAACGGTGCGTAGCGTTGACCAAAAGCTACAGTTTCGCATCGCGTGCGTTGCAGGCTGGGGTTCCGATTAACGTAAGACCTGACATACAGATACAAAAGTAATCTTTACGCGTCTCACTTTTTTGTAAGATACATCTAGTTGCCAGATGTAACTAGCTCAACGCACACTTGCTTAACCAAAAAAGGAAACTTGCTGAGACGCGCGCAATCATCTCTCTGGTTTTGGATATTTGGGGCGGCGGTATTCTATGTACCGTTTTGGCTAGGCAAGTCGCGAAGAAAAGCTAAACTTAACTGTGTCAAGATTTGCCGTCTAAACTAATCATTTGCCAAGTTCGTGAAAAACAAAAAGGGATATTTCACCGAAGGGTTTGCTGGAGATCTAATGGATGGCAAGTACTCAGCGAAAAGTGTAAATGCCTGAATCTCTTCTGCTGATTATTGTTAATTTTATTGAAGTCCTTGGTCCTTTCATCTCCGACGCTTCAATTTGCTGCAATTTGCTTCTTTTCCAAAGTTGCAAAGAAACCGCACAAGAGTTGAAATAGAGAAAACTCACCTGTTTGTCCGATGCAATCTCCAAGTTGTTGTATATAACCACCTTTGATTGGCTTTACAACTCACGTGCGCATTTCAAGTTTTCGATAATGCGCGCCAGCACCTAGTCTGTTACTTTTGTAACTAGTAACATCCTATAAACTCTCCATATCATTGTTTTACGTCAACAGAAGAGATGGGTGTCTCTTCAAGTTTAGGATGCATGCGGTCAAAAACGAACATGAAAATCAGAGTGAGAGAACAAAAATGATGAATGCACTGGACAAGGAACCAAGGATCGGCGTATACATAGACATACATGAGCCAGAAAAGGCTACGGAAAATTTTCTCGGGACTTGATAAGAATGGTCGTCATACAAGCTTGCTCATTGGAGCCTTCAGAAACCAAACATCTTGATGCACAAAAAAGCGTGCTTGTAATAGGCGCTGGCATAGCTGGAATGCAAGCCTCTTTGGACCTAGCTAGCCGAGGGATTAAAGTCTATCTTGTAGAAAAGACGCCGAGCATAGGTGGCCGCATGGCACAACTTGACAAGACGTTTCCAACTCTGGACTGCTCCATTTGCATACTTGCTCCAAAAATGATAGAATGTCTCAGACATCCGAACATTAGCCTGCTCACCTACTCAGATGTCAAAGAAGTCAAAGGCCAAGCAGGCAACTTCACTGTAAAGGTCCTCAAGAAAACCCGTTACGTAGACGCCGCAAAATGCACTGGATGTGGCACATGTATGGAAAAATGCCCAGTCAAGGTCCCGAACGAATTTGACATGGGATTAGGCAACAGGAAAGCTATTTATATGCCGTTTAAACAGGCAGTGCCGCTTGTCGCCACCATAGATCCAGAACACTGTCTTTACTTCTTGAAAGGTGTTTGTAAAGTCTGCCAGAAAGTTTGTCCATCAAAAGCCATCAATTTCGAACAGAAACCTGAGGAAATAGCGTTGAACGTTTCTTCGATAATCTTAGCCACAGGTTTCGACGTATCAGATGTATCGAGGATTAGCGAATACGGCTACAGTAGGTTCAAGAACGTTGTTCATTCCATGGAATTTGAAAGAATACTATGCGCGTCCGGCCCCACTGGAGGGCATCTTGTCCGACCCTCAGATGGGCAAGAGCCTAAGAGCATCGTCTTCGTTCAGTGTGTAGGTTCAAGGAGTCGGAATGGTGCCTTTCCATTTTGTTCAAGCGTTTGCTGCGTCTATGCTACGAAAGAATCGATTCTCGTAAAAGAGCATGCTCCAGAAACTCAGACCTACATCATGTACATTGACATGAGAGCAGTTGGGAAAGGCTTTCAAGAATTCGTCGATAGAGCTAAGAAAGAATATGGTGTAAGCTACATCAAATCGCGCCCAGCCGAAATAACTGAAGATCCATCCAGTGAAAGCTTGCAGATTCACTATGAGGACATGAAAACGGGCGAAATAAAAACGCTTAACGCCGACATGGTCGTGCTGTGTCCTGCACTGGTACCCAAAGAAGACAACAAGAAACTTGCTGACGCAATTGGGGTAGAGCTTGACGAGTTTGGTTTCTTTAAGGCCGAGAACCTCCTCATCGCACCTCTAGATACAGGCATCTCTGGGGTGTACATGTGTGGTTACTGCCAAAGCCCAAAAGACATACCTGAGAGCGTAGCACAAGCGAGTGGCGCAGCAGCAAGGTCGGCGGAGACAATAGTTTGTCTGGCAGGGGGGGTCAATCGGTGAGTGTAGCAGGTAATCCACGCATTGGTGTGTTTGTATGTCATTGTGGTGTTAATATTGGCGCTGTGGTCAACGTCCCTGAAATTGTAGAATATGCAAAAACTTTGCCTGATGTTGCATACGCAGAAGGTAACCTTTACACATGTTCTTCTGAAGGGTTAAGCAGGATAAAAGAGGCTATTAAAAAACATCAACTTAACCGAGTCGTAGTAGCTTCTTGCACACCGCGAACGCATGAACCCCTGTTCAGGAACGCATGCGAAGAAGCAAATCTGAACAAGTACCTCTTTCACATGGCAAACATTCGTGAACACTGCAGTTGGGTGCATCCAAAAGACCCCTCAAAAGCCACACACAAGGCTAAAGACACAGTTAAGATGGCCGTAGCCAAAGCAGCTCTGCTCGAACCGCAGATAGAGTCCGAGATTAAGGTTCAACCCTCTGCGCTTGTTATTGGTGGCGGAGTAGCGGGCATGACTGCAGCCCTTAGCTTAGCCAACCAAGGTTTCGATGTGCATTTAGTGGAGAAAAATAAAGAACTTGGCGGAAAACTTGGGGAACTGTATAACCTTTATCCAAACAACAAATTAAGTTCAGAAATTCTTGACGCATACGTTCAATCCGTGAACTCAAACATCAACGTTTACACTCTATCAACGGTTAAGCAGGTTGAAGGTTTCATAGGTAACTTCGAAGCAATAATCGACCGCGAAGGAAAAGAGGAAACACTCAAGGTCGGCACGATAATTGTGGCAACTGGAGCGGAAGTTTTCAAGCCGCATGGGATGTATTGTTATGGCGAGAACAAGAACGTCATCACACAACTCGAGTTTGAAAAAGTACTGAAAGAAGGGGCGCTCGAGAAACCCAAGAGCCTCGTGATGATTCAATGCGTGGGAGCAAGAGAAGGAAAAGAAGGCGGGAGAAATTACTGTTCGAAGATATGCTGCGCCGTGGCAGTCAAAAACGCGTTACACATCAAAGAAGCGCTTCCAAGCACTGAAGTTTACATATTGTATAGAGACATGCAAACCTACGGCAGAGACTTTGAAGAGCAATACCAGAAGGCTAGAGAAACTTTTGTGCACTTCATAAGATATGATGACACGAGTCCGCCTGAAGTTCATGTTCGGTCAGATGGTACGCTATCTGTTAGCGTACACGACATATTAGTTAATGAAACACTTGAGCTTGATGCCGACCTCTTGGTCTTGTCCACACCGCTTGTTCAATCGGAAGAAGCGAAGGATCTCTCCAAGCTTCTGAAGGTTCCGTTAGGGGCTGATGGCTTCTTCTTAGAAGCACACGTTAAACTCAGACCAGTGGATTTCGCGACAGATGGCATATTTGTGTGCGGAACCGCTCATGGTCCCAAAACAATCGGCGAAAGTATCGCCCAAGCCTATGCGGCTGCCTCGAGAGCCGGTATTCCTCTGGCCTTAGGGCAAGTCAGGACAGAGGCTATAACAGCTTATGTTAATGAGAACCGATGCAGTGGATGCGGCACATGTGTTAAGTTGTGTCCTTACAATGCTATACGAAAGGATGATGAGGGAATTGCACGGGTTAATGATGCCTTATGCAAGGGATGCGGCGTATGCACTGCAAGTTGCCCAGAAAAAGCCGTGAATATGCGCCACTTCAGCGATGTTCAGGTGATTGCTGAAGCAACTGCCGCCTTAGGAGGCTCGTGAGTTGGTCGAGTTTGAACCCAAAATTATTGGTTTTCTCTGTAACTGGTGTAGCTACGCAGGCGCTGACCTCGCAGGTGTAAGCAGAATACAATATCCTTCCAACATAAGAATAATTCGAGTAATGTGCAGCGGCAGAATAGATCCCATAATACCTATAGAAGTCTTCGCCAAAGGCGCTGATGGAGTGATTGTTTTGGGTTGCCATCCAGGTGACTGCCATTACTCAGAAGGAAATTTGTATGAGAAAAGGAAAATCAAAATGCTCAAGAAACTTTTGGCGCTGACGGGCATTGGAGCGGACAGACTGAAACTTGAGTGGGTTTCCGCGTCAGAGGGTCAAAGATTCGCCCAAGTAGTAACCGAATTTACGGAGCAAATACGGCAGCTGGGGCGCTCTCCTGTGTCTGGAGCGAACCCTGATTTACAAGTGCTCCTGAATCTTCAAGCGGCAAAGAATGCAGCCTCAGGCTTCAGAGTGAGGGTTTTGGTAGGCAGAGAAAGAGAGTTGACCGAAAAGAGTAACGTTTACGATGAAAAAATCCTGCAAGAGGAATTTGATGCTTTACTCGATGATACAGTGAAGGCTGAATTCATACAGCACAAGCTTCATCTTTTAACTAGAAATCGCTCGTTGTCAATTAAGGCTTTAACAGAAGCAACAGCGCTGAAACCAGCTGATGTGCTCAAGCAAATAGTGTCCATGCGTAGAAAAAACATGATTACTGTTGATCACATTGAAGGTGCCACGCCGTTTTACAAGGCTTTGGAGGTTGAGTAAAATGGTTGACAAGAAAATTGGTGCAGTTATGGTTGTGGGCGGCGGCGTTGCAGGTATCCAAGCGTCTCTAGATCTAGCAGATTCTGGGTTTAAGGTGTACTTGGTTGATCAAGGACCAAGCATTGGTGGAGTGATGGCTCAGCTAGATAAAACATTCCCGACGAATGACTGCTCAATGTGTATTCTTTCGCCCAAACTTGTGGCAACCGGAAGACACCCAAACATTACAATCATAACGAACGCAGAAGTAATAAATCTAGAAGGCGAAGCTGGGAATTTCGAAGTTGGACTGCAAAGAAAGAGCCGTTATGTAATCGAGGAAAAATGCAATGGTTGCGGTCTGTGTGCCCAGAAATGCCCTGTTGAGGCAGTTGATTCGTTCAATGAAGGACTTGGTAAAAGAGGCGCAATTTACGTAGAATATCCACAAGCAGTTCCATTGAAATACATGATAGACCGAGAAAAGTGCATTGGATGTGGGACCTGTGGCGAAGTCTGTAAGGCTGGTGCGATTCAGTATGACCAGAAAGACAGTGAAGTCAAACTGAGGGTAGGTTCAATTATACTTGCACCTGGTTTCGAAGCTTTTGATGCGACGCTGAAAAGTGAATACGGTTACGGGCGTTATCAAAACGTTGTTACGAGCATCGAGTTTGAACGCATCCTGAGTGCTTCAGGATCATACGGTGGGCTTGTTCTACGCCCCTCAGACGGTGAAATACCCAAAAGAGTAGCCTTCATTCAATGTGTTGGTTCAAGAGACTATAAGGTTGGAAACAACTATTGTTCTGCAGCTTGCTGCATGTATGGCATAAAAGAAGCCGTGATAGCAAAGGAACACACGCCGATACAAATGGATGCAACCATCTTTTATATGGACATGCGTTCATTTGGGAAAGAATTTGACGAATACCGCAATCGTGCCGAAAAAGAGTACGGCATAAAGTTTGTACGATCACGAGTTGGAGTGGTGACTGAAGACCAATCGACAGGCAATCTTTTTGTTTCCTACGTCCAAGACGAAACACCCACGGCTGAAGAATTCGACATGGTTGTTCTTTCGATTGGAATGCGACCTACGAAAAACATTGAAAAGCTTGCCAAAAACTTAGGAATCCAGCTTAACAGATACAATTTCTGTGAAACTCGGACTTTTTCTCCCATGAGCACTTCCCGAGAAGGTATATTTGTTTGTGGTGCTTTCTCAGCACCGAAAGATATCCCAGAAAGCGTGGCACAGGCGAGTGGAGCAGCAGCAAAAGTTATGGGTATAATCGCCAGCGCAAGGGGAACACAAGTTACTGCAAAAAAGTATCCTCCTGAAAAGGATGTGAGCCAAGAACAACCCCGCATCGGCGTCTTCGTTTGTCATTGCGGAATCAACATAGGTAGTGTCGTTAAGGTTCCCGAGGTCGTAGAATATGCTAAGTCTTTGCCCAATGTTGTTTATGCCGAAGCGAATGTTTACACATGTTCGCAGGACACACAGAAACTCATCAGAGAAAAGATTGTGCAGAACAAGCTGAACCGCGTCATAGTAGCATCGTGCACGCCTCGGACGCACGAGCCATTATTCAGGGAAACAGTTCAGGAGGCTGGATTAAATCCGTACTTGTTTGAGATGACGAACATTCGTGACCAATGTAGTTGGGTTCACATGCATGAGCCGAGGGCAGCAACAGAGAAAGCCAACGATCTTGTGCGTTCAATTGTCGCGAAAGCTAGACTTCTGAAACCCTTGAAAAAGCCTCTCATAAACGTCACACAAGTTGGTTTAGTTATAGGCGGCGGTGTTTCTGGAATGACCGCCGCTTTAGAACTTGCCAAGCAAGGGTTTGAGGTGCATCTTGTTGAGAAAGACGCGGAACTAGGCGGGCATCTACGCACGATTCATTATTTGCTTGGAGAGAAGACTGATCCCAAAAAGGAACTTAACGCTTTGATAGCGGCAGTAGAGGAAAACGATAAGATACACGTTTACACAAACTCCGAGGTTGTTGACGTTTACGGATTTGTAGGTAATTTTAAGTCCAAGATAAAGCAGTCGAATCACGTACTGAAAGAACTGGAACATGGTATAGTAATTGTAGCTACCGGCGCAGTGGAATACAAGCCTGCAGAGTATCTTTACGGCAAAGATCCAAGAATAATGACACAACATGAACTTGAAGAAAACATTGCCAGCGGTCAATTTAAGGCTAAGAGCTTAGTTATGATCCAGTGCGTGGGAGCAAGGAACGAAGAAAGACCGAACTGCGCACGAATATGCTGTGGTCAAGCTATAAAAAACGCTTTGAAAATAAAAGAATTGGACCCAGAGACCGACATCTATATTCTATACAAGGACGTGAGGGCGTACGGTTTCAAGGAAGACTTTTACCGCGAAGCAGCAATGAAAGGAGTTTTGTTCATCAATTACTGTGATGATAGAAAGCCGCGCACTGCCATTGAAAACGGAAGACTCAAAGTCACTTTCTGGGAACCAGTCATTAAGAGAGAGGTTGAAATCGAACCGGATATCGTAGTTTTGAGCGCGGCGATAGTTCCTAATCCTGAAAACAAGCACATAGCAGAAATGTTAAAAGTACCATTGACGAAGGATGGGTTCTTCTTGGAAGCACACATGAAGCTTAGGCCTGTCGACTTTGCTACTGATGGTGTTTTCCTTTGTGGTATGGCTCACTCGCCAAAGTACGTGGATGAGAGCATAGTTCAATCTTGCGCGGCTGCAGCGAGAGCCACAACGGTTCTTTCTAAAAGAACGCTTGAAATGGAAGGAATCGTCGCAAACGTGAGTGAAGATCTGTGTAGCGGCTGCAGAGTTTGTGAACATCTTTGTCCTTACAGTGCAATAGAAATGAAGGAGAAGGACGGCAAATCAACTGCGCACGTACTTGAAGCATTGTGTAAAGGCTGTGGTACCTGCGGTGCGGCGTGTCCAACCAAAGCCATTGTCTTGGGACACTTTACAACGGAAGAAATACTTGCGCAGATCGATGCTGCTTTGTTGGAGGCAAAGCAATGAGTGGAAAAAACGGTTTTGAACCTAAGATTATTGGTTTTCTCTGTAACTGGTGCAGTTATGCAGGTGCAGACTTGGCGGGGGTAAGCAGAATTCAGTATCCACCCAACATAAGAATCATCCGTGTTATGTGTAGTGGCAGAATAGATCCCCTTTTCATTCTTGAAGCCTTCAAAGATGGTGCCGATGGTGTGCTTGTGGCAGGGTGCCATTTGCCCTCAGACTGCCATTACATCTCTGGCAACTTCAAAGCTCTAAGAAGAGTAACTCTCTTAAAAAAAGTAATCGCAGAGCTCGGAATTGAGCCCGAACGTTTGCGATTAGAGTGGATTTCAGCCAGCGAAGGCGACAAATTTGCCGCCGTCGTGCGAGATATGGTTGAACAAATAAAGAAACTCGGGCCCAACCCGATAAAAAATAAGGAGGTTATTACCCAATGAAAGAAACAATTAAAGGACCAATAAAAGTTTCAGAAATCGACCCTAAATTTAAGTATAAACTTTCAAAGATACCCGGTGGAGAAAAAGTGATGCGCTGCTTCCAATGTGGAACGTGCACATCAGACTGCCCCATTGCTAGATTCAGCGACACTTATAGACCGAGACGAATAATTCGAATGACCCAACTCGGCATGAAAGACAACGTACTGAACAGCGATACTTTGTGGTTTTGCGCTTCGTGCTTTACGTGCACCGACAGGTGCCCACAGAACGTTGATGTAGCTAGTGTCATACGTGTATTAAGAAATCTTGCAGTAGAGGAAGGCTACATTTACCCCTCATTCCAAAAACTAGCAGGGGTTCTTGCTAAAAACGGAAGAACATTCGAAGATGATTCTTTTATGAATGAATCTCGTGGTGACTTGGGACTCCCGCCCATAACTTCAGCAAGCTGTGAAGACATAGCCAAAATCCTGCAAAAGACCAAGTTATCAAATCTTGACAAAAAAGGAGGAGACAAATAACCTTGAAGTACCTTTACTTTTCAGGGTGCGTAACCCCGCAAAAAGAAAATGCCTACGAACTCTCATTAAGAAAGGTTTCTCAAAAACTTGGTGTAGACCTAATTGATCTTGAAAAAGCAAACTGTTGTGGTTTCTTCATGGAGCCAGTAGATTATCAAGCATCACTTATAATGGGCGCTAGAAACTTGGCTCTAATAGACGAAGCGGGTCTTAATGCAGTTACACCTTGTCCAGCCTGCTTTGGGCACTTAACAAGGGTTAGAGCTACCCTGCTGGAAAACGAAGACCTCCGGAACACGGTAAACCAAGCTCTAAAAGAAATCAACAAAAAATTTGTCGGGTCCTCCCAAATGAAGCACTTCATAGGTGTGCTACTCCAAGACATAGGTGTTGAAAAAATAAAGGACACCGTGTCAAAGCCTCTAAGCAACCTGAAAATAGCCCCACATTACGGCTGTCATATTCTCAGACCTTCTAACGAGGTAAACTTGGACGATCCAGAGAACCCACAACTCTTAGATTCTCTTATAGAGATCACAGGAGCAAAATGTGTAGATTACCCTGAGAAGAGACTTTGCTGCGGTTCATCAGCGATGAATATAGATGAAGCCTTATCCATGAAAATCGTAAAGGCAAAGATGGACAGTATTAGACAATCTGGGGCTGATGCAATAGTTACAGTTTGTCCCGCATGTCATGTTCAGTTTGATTTGACTGCAAATGCGCTTTTATCAGAAAAATACGGCATACCTATCCTTCACTATACGCAACTTTTAGGTCTAGCTCAAGGATTTAGCCCTCAAGAACTAGGTCTTTACGAAAACCGTGTATCCGTTGACAAACTCTTAGAGATACTGGAAGCTTAACAGAGGCAAAAAAACTTTGAGCAAAGCGTCCAACAAACTGAAAATAGCCTTTTATTGGGCTGCAAGTTGCGGCGGTTGCGAAATAGCCGTTTTAGACTTAAACGAGAAAATCCTTGACGTAGTGCAAATCGCCGACATCGTGTTCTGGCCCGTAGCCATGGACATCAAATACAAAGACGTTGAAAGCATGCCTGACAAGAGCGTTGATGTGATTTTCTTCAACGGCGCCATTCGAACAGAAGAAAATGAACATATGGCAAAACTATTGCGCCAAAAAGCCAAAGTTCTCGTAGCCTTTGGTTCATGTGCTCACCAGGGTTCCGTAGTTGGACTTGGAAACATCTCAGATAAAAACGGAATCTTTGAACGTGCTTATCTGGAGACGCCTTCAACTGTGAATCCAAAAAACGTACTTCCTCAGACATCATTCAAAGTTAATGAAGGGGTCTTGGAACTGCCCGCCTTTTTTGACACAGTAAAAACTCTGGATCAAACAGTTGATGTTGACTACTATTTACCTGGTTGCCCTCCGCCAGTGGCGCTAATTGCAAATGCAGTTGAAGCAATTGCCAAGGGTCAATTGCCCCCGAAGGGTTCTGTATTGGCTCCATTGAAATCAGTTTGTGATCAGTGCCCAAGGAAGAAAGAACAGAAACGAATCAACAAAATTTATCGAGTTTACGAAAAAAATCCTGACCCCGAAATATGTCTTCTTGAGCAAGGAATAATCTGTATGGGCCCTGCAACTCGAGGTGGATGCGAAGCCGCATGTTTGAAAGTAAACTACCCTTGTACAGGCTGTGGCGGACCATGCCCCAATGTTGTCGAGCAAGGTGCTGCGATGATCAGCGCTTTAGCGTCAATACTGGGAGCAGACAATGAAAAGGATCTTGATCCTCAAAAACTCATCGATCAAATAGTGGACCCATTAGGTGCTTTCTATAAGTATTCTCTAGCAAATTCAATCCTACGGAGAAAAGTCAAGAAATGACCGAGTTCAAAAAAATAACTATCACCCCTATCACACGATTAGAGGGGCATGGAAAAATCGAAATCTTTCTAGACGGAGAAGGAAACGTGGAAAACGCGTACTTGCAGATTCCTGAGCTGAGAGGCTTCGAGAAATTCTGTGAGGGCAGAAGAGCTGAAGACTTACCCATTATTACGCCTCGCATTTGTGGTGTTTGCCCGGTAGCACATCATTTTGCGGCTACAAAAGCATTGGACGCAGCGTTTCATGTTGATCCTCCATCCGCAGCGAAAAAACTTCGGGAGCTAATGTACAGCGGATACATGTACTATGATCATACGCTTCACTTCTACTTCCTAGGTGGGCCTGATTTTGTTGTTGGTCCAGATGCACCAGCCTCTGAGAGAAACATCTTGGGCGTCATCAATAAAGTTGGACTTGACGTTGCTAAGGAAGTCATCAAGAACAGGGCAAACGGCCAAAAGATCACCGCGATAATTGGCGGGAAAGCTACGCATCCCGTGTGTGGATTGCCCGGCGGCGTCAGCAAATCCCTCAGTGAAGAAGACCGAAAAGAAATTGAACGGATGGCTAAAGAAGGCGTTAACTTCGCAAAGTTCTCGTTGCAGGTTTTCAAAGATGTTGTATTGAAGAACAAAGACTACGTAGATATGATTATCAAGGGACCCTACACGCACAAAACGTACTATATGGGCACAGTTGACGACAATAACAAAGTGAATTTTTATGACGGGCAAATAAGAGTAGTCGACCAAAAGGGAAAAGAGTTCTCAAAATTTGCAGCCTCTACGTATTTAGACATAATTGAGGAGCATGTTGAACCATGGACCTACGTGAAGCTTCCATATCTGAAAAAAATTGGCTGGAAAGGTCTAAACGATGGGGCTGATAGTGGCGTATATCGTGTTGGGCCTCTGGCTCGACTTAACGCTTCAGATGGAATGGCTACCCCTATGGCCCAAGTGGAGTACGAGCAAATGTATAAAACGCTGGGCGGCAAACCTGTGCATTCTACGTTGGCTTATCATTGGGCTAGGCTAATTGAACTGATGTATGCGACCGAACGTTGCTTGGAGCTTAGTTGTGACCCTGAAATTACAAGCACAGACGTTAGAAACCAACCTGGTGATCCAGGAGAGGGCGTCGGTGTTATTGAAGCTGCACGGGGTACGTTGATTCATCACTATGCACTTGATCAGGATGGGTTAGCAAAGAAGGTAAACTTGGTTGTGGCTACGACCCATAATGCACCAGCAATATGTATGTCTATAAGAGATGCTGCCAAAAGCCTCATCAAAAATGGAAAAGTAAGTGAAGGGTTACTGAACAGAGTTGAAATGGCTTTTAGAGCCTACGATCCCTGCTTCGCCTGCGCAACCCACACTGCAATGGGACAAATGCCTTTAATAGTTAAAATCTATGATAACGAAAAAAACCTTCTGAAAACTCTCGAACAATAACCCGCAACCGACAGTTGACATCTAACTTAGAACTTAGAGAGCGAGAGCGTTGCGATAAAGTTAGTAAGATCGAGTATTTTTCGAATGTAGTTACTTACAGAAGTAACAGACCAAGGTTTATCATTTAACCCTGAAACCTAAGACAGGATCAAGAGCGTGTGCATTTTTTCGATGCACGCGTCTGAGTCTGATAAACTAGACACGCGTAAACTCGACAGAATGAATAAATGTTCAATAAAGGATGAGAGATGCATTAGTATGTCTGGAACACCCGTACTGATTCTCAGAGAGGGAACCAACCGAGAAAAAGGAAAAGACGCTCTGCACGCCAGTATAACAGCTGCTCGAACCGTTGCTGACGCAGTGAAAAGTTCTCTAGGACCCAAAGGCATGGACAAGATGTTGGTGGACAGCATGGGCGATGTCACAATCACCAATGATGGTCACACCATCTTAAAGGAGATGGATATCCAGCATCCAGCCGCCAAAATGATGGTTGAAGTCGCAAAAACCCAAGATGACGAAGTAGGTGACGGTACCACTTCAAGCGTGATAGTGGCTGGCGAACTTCTAGGGAAAGCCGAGGAACTAATCGACAAAAATGTTCATCCCACGCTCATAATAGATGGCTACCGAAAAGCCGCTGACAAAGCCCTAGAAGCCATCGAAAAAATCGCAATATCCATAGAACCCACGAGTAGAGAAGATCTGAAAAGAATTGCTGCGACCTCAATGGCCAGCAAAATTGTCTCAGAGCACAAGATGCATCTATCAGAAATAACGGTCTCCGCTATACTTAGCGTTGCAGAGGAACTTGAGGGCAAGTATAAAGTTGACTTAGATGACATCATGATGGAAAAGAAAGCTGGTGAATCTGTTGCGAACACACAGTTCATCAATGGCATTGTTGTTGATAAAGGAGTGGTTCATCCAGGCATGCCGAAACGCGTTGAAAAAGCTAAAATTGCCTTGCTTGACGCAGCCTTAGAAATTGAAAAGACTAACTTTGATGCCAAAATCAACATTGAAAGCCCAGACCAGATGCAAGCGTTTCTGGCACAGGAAGAGACCCTGATAAAGAATATGGTGGAAAAGGTTGATAGAACAGGTGCGAACGTACTAATAGCACAAAAGGGCATTGATGACTTGGCTCAGCATTTTTTGGCAAGAAAAGGAACACTGGTAGTGCGCAGAGCAAGAAAATCAGACATGACAAAATTGGCTAAAGCAACTGGTGGAATTTTAATCACAAACCTCGACGACATGACAGAGAAAGATCTTGGTTACGCGGAACTTGTGGAAGAACGCAAAATTGGAAACGACAAAATGATATTTGTAGAAGGATGCAAAAATCCGCGTTCCGTCGCCATCCTAGTGCGTGGAGGAAACCAGCGACTTGTGGATGAAGCAGAACGCTCCATTCATGACGCCTTATGCGTCGTCAGAGATGTGGTGCAAGAACCAAAAATCGTTGCTGGCGGAGGAGCACCTGAAATGGACATTGCGAGAACAATCAAAGAGTATGGAGTAACCCTTTCCGGCAAGGAACAACTTGCAGCATTGGCATATGCTGAAGCATTAGAAATCGTACCCTTAGTACTTGCGGAAAACGGAGGCTTAGATCCTATTGATATCCTATCTGAACTTCGAGCTCGCCACGAAAAAGGCGGCAAATGGGCCGGAGTCGGAGTACTCGAAGGAAAAGTCCAAGACATGGAGAAACTAGAAGTTTTCGAGCCTTTATCGGTGAAGAAGCAAATCATCAAATCAGCAACTGAAGCTGCTACAATGATACTAAAGATTGACGACGTTATCGCAGTTGGAAAGACAAAAACCTCATCTCCACCTATGGGTCCGCAAGGAGGCTCGGCAGGCGGAGGAGAATTTGTTTAACCAAGTCCAACTTAATAGAGAGGAGAGAATTGTATGGCGTATTTAACAACCACAGGTTCAGGACAACCAGTCCTAATCCTCAAAGAAG
>CAZDLK010000006.1:0-61297 GCA_964506435.1 uncultured Candidatus Bathyarchaeia archaeon
GGCATAGGAGCAGCGTAGCTTTTTATAAGGCAATCGCAAAATAAAACCCCAACAAAGGTGACGAAAGTGTCCAAGGTGAAAGTTGCATTAATCGGCGTAGGCAACTGCGCTTCAGCTTTCGTGCAGGGTTTACAGTATTATTCTAAATGTGAAAAAGACTGCGTTGGGCTGCGCAATCCCAGCTTAGGCGGTTTAAGCACACGCGACATCCAAGTGGTAGCCGCGTTTGACGTGGACCAGCGCAAAGTTGGAAAAGACTTGGCAGAAGCCATTTTTGCTGCACCGAACAACGCGCCAAAAGTCGCCGAAGTGCCCTTAACAAGCGTGATTGTACAGAAAGGAGCATTGCTGGACGGCTTGGGCGAATGCACCAAACATGTTGTGCAGGTAAGCAACGCGCCTGACGTAGACGTTGCAGCGGCACTTAAGGCAAGCGGGGCAGAAGTGGTTGTGAATTTGCTACCGAGTGGCGCGATTGAGGCTTCGCGGTGGTACGCTGCGCAGGCGCTGGCTGCAAAATGCGCTTTCGTGAACGCTACGCCTAATTTTGTTGCGAGTGATGCTGCGTGGGCTAAGCGTTTCGCTGAGGCGGGTTTGCCTTTGGCGGGCGACGACTTAGTGGATCAAGTGGGCTCAACTGCGCTGCATAAGACGTTGCTGAAGTTGCTTTCGATGAGTGGCGTGCGGATTTCTGAGACTTACCAGTTGGATGTGGGCGGCGGAACCGAGTCACTGGACACAATGGATAGGGCACGCGACGCAAAGCGGGCGATTAAGACTCAGGCTGTGGCATCTTCTTTGCCTTACAAGGCGGAAGTGGTGGCGGGCTCCACGGATTACGTGGATTTCCTGCAGAATAAGCGTGACAGTTACTTCTGGATTAGCGGCGAGTACTTCTGTGGTGCGCCGATGCGGATTGACTTGAAGTTCAGCACAGTTGACGCGCCGAACGCAGGCTCAGTGCTATTCGACATTGTGCGAGCCATGAAGTTGGCTTTGGACAAGAAAATGACAGGCGCGGTGTTGTCTGTTTGCGCTTACGCGTTTAAGCGTCCGCCGCAGCTTGTGCCGCTGGAAACTGCAGAAGAAATGTTCACGAACTTCGTGAAGGAAAACTCGGCGCATTAACGGGCAAGTTTGCGGAGTTCACTGATTATTTTCTCTTTTTTGCCAGTTTGCTTCATTTGTTCTTTCAGCAAGGTTATTGTTTTGACTGGTGTTGGGTCTATTTTGCGTAGAATTGCCAAGTAGACGCTTGTGAAGTCGCCGATGCAGATGGTGGACAACATCTTCGCCAACGCAGTTTCGCCTTGAGTCCACACTTCGAACGTCTTCGACACGGCAGGCTGCATTAAGGTTTTTGTGGTTTCGATTCGGCTACGAACTTCAGCTGGTTCGGCTTTGTCTCTTATGAATATTGCGGAGAAAGTGCGTGTTAGTTTTCCGTGGTCTTCCCAGCCCACGATTTCATTGTGGTTGAGTTCGGAGAAAAACTCCCATTTCGCAGGCAACTTGCTGTTCTCGTTAAACTGCGTCTTGAAACGCTGCGCAACAGCACGGTAAACACCGAAGCCATAAACAACAGGAACAGTTCCACAGACACTTGACGCCAACGACTTAGAAAAGTTGCTTTGAAGTGGGATTTCAGGCGCGTTTGCAGAACTAACTTGCTTCAAAGCTTCGATAGTTGCGGAAATTTCAGGAGTAACATCAGAAGCCAAGCCCACTTTCTCCAGTACGATTAACAGAGGCATGAACAGGTACGGCAGCGTTGCGCGAGGAGCCATGCCTGCTGGAACACGCAAATGCGGAACACCGAGTTTTTCAGAAAACTCCTCCAATGCTCCGCCAGAACTGATGCACACGGTCATGCATCCGCGTTTAGTTGCGTCTAGAAAGGCGCTGAGAGTTTCTTCTGTTTCTCCCGAATAACTTGTAACAAGCACCAGAGTGTTTTTGTTTGCGTACGCTGGCAAGTCGTAGTCTCTGCTGACTTCGATGGGCACGGCTATTTTGTCTCTTGTCCAGTCTTTCAGCAGGTCGCCGCTGATGGCTGAGCCGCCCATGCCCGCGACAACAATGTTCGCAGGCTTAGCGTAGTTTATTGAGAGTTTTTTGGCTAACTTTGCAGCTTCCGCGTAGTGCCGAGGCGCGTCAACGCAGAACGCAAGCATGTCGCTTTTGTCGATTTTCTTGATTTCGCTTATTTCATCTAACAGTAATTTTGCCAATTCTAGTTTACACCTGTGCTGAGTTGCAAGTAGTTTTTATAGGTGGTTTCGGCTTTTAAGCTGAACGCAGAAGCGCAGGGGTTTCCTGCTGGGGCGCGAAAAACAAAAATGGTAAAGTTGACTGTGGCGATACCTGCGTCTGTGGTTTCAGACACGCCGCATTTACGTGAAAAAACCGCAAAGATAGGTTTGATTGGGAGAGCCGCCGCGATTTTCCGCGTTGACGAAATTGTGGTTTACGCTGACAACCCGAAAGTTAACCAGCGTGCAGACGCGGATTTGATTGCCACGTTGCTGGAGTACATGGAGACGCCGCAGTATTTGCGGAAGCGCCTGTTCAAGATTGAACCGCGGTTGCAGTACGCGGGGATTTTGCCGCCGCTGCGGACGCCGCATCATCCACTTAATGCTAAAGCTGCGAATTTGAAAGTGGGCGAGTACCGTGAAGGCGTTGTTTTAGCTGAAGCAAAAGAGGGCTTGCTGGTGGACATTGGCGTTGAGCAGCCTGCGCTTTTGAGGGAAAAACAGTTCGCCGTTGGCAAGCGCGTAACTGTGCAGATACTTAAGGCAGGCGGGCAGGTTGAGGTTCAAGCCTTAAGCAGCGAAGTACCCAGCTACTGGGGGTACACGGTAACCGTTGAGCAGCATTCGTTAAAGCGGTTGATAGAGGCGGGTAAGTTTGATTTGACGGTTGGCACTTCCATTAAAGGCGCCAAGTGGGCAAGCGTTGCAGGAGAGGTGGCTGGGAAGTGGCGGAAGGCAGGCAGTGTGCTTGTTGTTTTCGGTGCGCCGACAAGAGGGTTGTATGAAATTGCGAAAGACGCTGGCGTGAACTTGCCTGAGCTGGTGGATTTTGTAGTGAACACTATTCCTTGTCAGGGAACAGAAACCGTGCGCACAGAAGAGGCGCTTCTCGCGACGTTAGCTATTCTGAACGTGCAGCTTGGAGTTTAACGTTTAAATCTCGCGGTTGGGTTATGCGCTTGCTATGAATTTCGACATCAGTATGCCGCTTGCGTTGTTCGCTGTAACAGTTGCAGCTATGCTTTTGAATAAGCGCGTAGAAGGAAAGTTGAAGAAAACTTTTGATGAACGAGAATTTCGCGCCCGAGATTCAGTGCTTTTCGTGGTTATGGTTACCGTGGCGGTTTCCGTTATTGTCTTTATTCCCGAAATGACCATCACGATGATTTTCATGTTTTCTTATGCCACGTTGCTTTTCACGTTTTCGTACCTTTTTTCAGGCATGTCCAAGCGAAGAGCACAGCTTTTCTGCTTAGGCTTCGGCATTGCAAGTTTGGCAGCAGGAACCTTAGCTGTACTATCACGCTTGGCAGCAACTGACAACCTAGTGCTCTATGGCGGTTATGCACTCTGCGGTTTGGCGGCATTCGCATTTTTAGCTATGATATACGAGTGGAAAAGAGCAGAAGTACACGAAAGGTTGTATTTGGCTGTTCTGCCGCCAGTCCTATTCGTACTGCTGTATTTCGTATATAATGGAACCAACCTGTGGTTCCCCTACCTTCTGGACACGTACGGAATCATGTTCGCTATCTTGATAGTCCTCTATCTTGGGTCGTTGTTTTCGTGGAGAAACGTGTTCATTTTCGCAGGGCTCCTCACAATTATGGACATAATACTGGTGCTGGTCACGGGTATCATGGTGACTGCAGCGCAAACCGTTTCAGGGCTGGGACTACCAGTTCTCGTTTCTCTGCCCACTCTCCCATTAGTCATAACGGAAGAAGGTATTCAGTACATGTCGCTTGGCCTAGGCGACTTTTTCTTCTCAGGAATCCTTGCCACGCAGACGTACAAGCGGTTCGACAAGAAAACTGCAGTGCTGTCCGCCGTGACTATGAGCGTGTCTTTCGCCATATACGAAGCCTTCCTGTTGAGCACCGACTTTGGAGCTTTTCCAGGAACGTTGATGATTGTTTGCGGATGGCTACCTGTAGTAGCGTGGAAAACACTTGCTGAAAGAAAGAAACAAAAAAATAGTAACTGAAACAACGGAATTAAATCAAAAATAGAAAGGTGTTAGTTTAGCCGAATAAGGCGCCTAAACCTTCAAGTGCTGCTTCTTCCTTAGCTTTGTCGTCTTCTTTCTTCTTCTTTTCTTCTTCCTTCGGCTTCGCTTCTGCCGCTGGTGCGGCTGGTGCCTGTGCAGCTGCTGGCGCAGCCATCATTGCTGGAGCAGCTTTGATTGCTTCTTCAATGTTGACTTCGCTGAGAGAAGCTACTAGCGCTTTGACTCGGACAGCGTCAACAGCGACTCCTGCCGCTGTCAAAACGTTTGTTATGTTCTCTTCGTTTATTTCTTTTCCAGCTTTGTGAAGGAGCATTGCAGCGTAAACGTATTCCATACCCTTTCACCTCTTCATCCAACTATTTTAACTTTTTCTGGTTAATACAGCTATTCCCCTTAAAGGGGACAAGCAACTACTTAAACCTAGGCATGCATTAAAGCATTTTTCCTAGCCGCAAAGGAAAACACTTTAGCACTTAAGAACTTTTCGACCCTTAACAGCACAACAAACAGCATGTGCGTGAATATTGCCTGTCTGTCAATCGTGCATAGAAAAATATCTATGCATGCTTACCGTTTGCGTTTTTTGATGTAAACCAGCAGTGCTATGCCAATTAATGCCGCTGACACTCCAGCAACTGCGGCAAGTGTTGTTGGGAAAGGCTCGTCGGTTGGTGTAATCTGAGTTTCTCCTTCAGGAGATTCTGACGGTTGAACTGGTGATATGGAGAGTTCGTTTAAAAGTGGGTATCGGTCTTGGTTGTTTTCGTCTATAGTGTATGGCGTTTCCCATATGCCTGAGCTGTCGAGTTCTTTTGCTTCAGGATACTGACGTGTGTAATTGCTCCAGTAATTGCCTCCGATTGAATAGCCGTTGCCCCAGATGTTTTTGGAAGGCAGAAAATAGGTGAAAGGCATTCCGCGTGTTTCCCAGTAGACATCGTAGACTGGATTGGTGTTATTGATGAAGTTATTGCTGTAGATGAGGTTGTTTGATGACGAATAGAAATTGATGCCTGTGTCTTGGTCTGCGATTTGGTTCTCTGTGATAGTGTTGTTGCTTGATGAAGTGAGATAGATGCCCTGTTGGTTTCTTGTTATGTAGTTACCTGAAATAGTGTTCTGTGTTGAGTAAGAAAGTTTTATGCCGGTGCCACTATTTGCGTTGATGTTGTTTTTTGTGATTTCGTTGTTTGAAGCGTTAGTGAGAGTCATGCCGTCGCCGTAGTTGCCAGAGATGTCGTTGTTGGTGATTAGCGAGTCTATTGTCCACGCTAGCAGCATCCCCTGCGTATTCAAATGGGTATTCTCAACAATCATACGTGCGCAATTCACTAAAGCTAGGTACCCAATATTTGGGTAAGTCGAGGGGTTTATGGTTAAATCGCTTTTGTTGACCAAGTAGTAGACTTTTTTACCGTTCATCGTGTTTGAATCATCAATGTCATTAAGAAAGGACGACAAGGACGGTTGTGGGTCACCTGACACTTCGAAGCCTATTCCAGTTCCACTCACTGAGTTATTCCTCAGTACGTTGTTTGAGGATGTGATGAGGAAAATGCCGCCGCCGTTTACTATTGTGTTTGAAGAAATAAGGGTGCCTTCGCATCTTTCAATTGAAATACTTCCACTGCTCATAAGGCTTGTTTCGGTTAGTTCATTGTAGTCTATTAGGCTGTTTCCTGTTATGGTATTGTAGTTTGAAGAATGTCTAATCATCAATCCTTGGGGGCAATTGTTTTCTTCAAATGTGTTGTGGGAACTTTTGTAAGCGGAGACAAAATTAATGTGGTTCCCAGAGAAAGTATTGTAGTCTGAATAAGTCAAATCGACACCGCTAACAATGCTTGAAGTAATAGTGTTTCCTGTAACCTCATTGTATGATGAAGACTCAAATGCGATGCCTGCTTCTATGTTTGCGTCTATTTTGTTACCAGATATGACGTTACTGTTGGAATCCCTAATCCTGATGCCTTTACGGTCGGCTTTAATCTCATTGTCTAATATTTTGCATCCAGAACCGTAGATTTCAATCGCAGTTGCAGAAGAAGTTATTTTCAGGTTTTTAATCTCCACGTTATCGCCAGTTACTGTGTATATTTCGCCTTGGAGAGTGAAACCTGCTCCGTCAAGCACAATATTACTTGCGTCAATAACAATCGACGCTTCCTCAAGGTTGCTTGTGAACGTGTAAACATTACCGTTACGCTGAATTGCACTTGTTCCCTCTACAGTTCCATCTGCTGTTATAGAGATGGAAAAAGGTTGAGCCGTTGCGCGTGGAATAGCCACTACTTGAAGCAAGACTGCGGCGAGGATCAAAGCTAAACTGAGTCTTTTTGTTAAGATTCTAATCGTTTAACCCTCATATAGCAAGCGGGCAGTTTGGGTAAATTAAAGGTTCTTGTCAATATTTCTTGACTAAGCAAAAATTAGAATAATGGACGGTTGCGTTGCTGCTTCGGGTAAATTATATATGCGCTATGATGCAACAGTGATTCGGGCTAAACGTGAAAAACCTGATTAAACCTCTGCTGCTGTGGCTGCTTCTCACAGTCGCCTACGCCGTGGCGCTGTTCGTTTTCGGAGACTTCGAGTTGATGTCGCTTCTGTACCACATCGGATTATTGGCGTTAGCAGTTTATTTCGCTAGGAGTTATGTTGAACTCGGCTTCCAACGTGGCAATGTTCGCTACGGCGTTTTGCTTTGCGTTGGTTTCTTAGCGGTTCTTGTTGTCCGCACATTCTTGTATGGCGGATTCACAAAATTCAATTTGGGACTTGATGTGGCGTCTTTCACGTTGGTGTTTTTTGCGCCGCTCACGGAAGAAATTTTCTGGAGAGGCGTAATCCTGCAGAAAATGCTGACTTACAAAACAGATGCCTTCTGGTCAATCTTGGCAAACGGCGGGCTCTTCGCGCTTATGCATGTGCCGCGGGCATTATTCCTTAATGAAAGCACGTTCTATCTATTGTCAACGTTCCTGTTTGGAGTGATTTTCGCGGGCATTTTCTACCTCAGCAAATCAGTCTATTACTCAACGATTACACATAGTTTGACAAATCTGTTCACTGCCCTCTTTGCGTAGTTTGAGACTGCCATGCAAGCGCAGTGTGATTAAGCGGCATCTATATTTACCCATTCGCAATTTCTATAAGCATTCAGTCCTTGGTGAGAGAACCTGTCCGCTCAGAAGAAAAAAGAACCGTCACTTGCTTTTGGAGGGCAAGCCATCATGGAAGGCGTGATGATACGCTCTCGAAAACACATGGTTATGTGTGTTAGAAAACCCAGCAAAGAAATCACCACTAACATAGAAAACGTCAAACCAGTGAGCGAACGATACAAAGCCTTAGGCGCACCGTTTTTGAGAGGAATAGTCGCGATGATCGAAAACCTCTACCTAGGCGTCAAAGGCATATTCTTTTCGGCAAACGTGGCTCTCGAAGGATTAACACCTGAAGATGAAGAACCGATGAAGTTCAGCTACAAAGAACTCGTTTTTGTAGCTTTAGGCGTCGTAGGAATAACCGCTGTGTTTTTGCTGTTACCTCTCCTCATCACCACATGGTTAAACGTCACAGGAGTCCTATTCAACATAGTAGAAGCCATCATCCGACTCACCATGTTCATACTCTACCTTGCGGTCATCTCGATATGGAGCGAAGTTAAACGGCTACTCATGTACCATGGCGCAGAACACAAAGCAATAAACGCGTATGAAGCGGGCGTCCCAATGGACGTTGAACACGTGAAGCATTACTCGCGGCTGCATCCAAGATGCGGAACCAGCTTCCTATTCATAGTGCTAATCGTCAGCATCGTACTCTACTCGATTGTGCCTATCTCAGATTTCTACTTCAGATTAGCCTACAGAATAGCACTCATCCCCGTCATTGCAGGGCTATCCTACGAGCTTCTGCGGCTGAGCGGCAAATACAAAGATTCGCCTGTCACAAAAATTTTTGTTGCGCCCGGTCTCTTGTTTCAACGGTTAACTACCAAAGAGCCTACAGACGACATGCTTGAAGTTTCAATAAAGGCAGTAACGGAAACAACCAAATTAATAGCTCAAAACCTGCCAGACATAATTCTGAATTCGCTGAACAAGAACCAAATTTCTTAAATTGGCAAACAGCATTTTATCAAATGGTGCCCTATGAAAAGGAAACTGTTAACCTTGGCACTTATCTTAGCGCTCATAATTGCAGCGTCGGCTACGTTTTTAGCCAGTTTGGCAGAAGCAAACCCAGTTCCTCCCGAACTCATAGCAGTTGGTTCTCCGCAGGACAACAAAACCTATTCTTCGACTGAACTTGAATTGAATTTCACGCAGCTTCCAGACACCGGCTGGAACTTCACGTCGTTTCATTACAGCCTTGACGGAAAAACAAAAGTAGCAACCAACGGCAGTGCAGTTCTAACAGGGCTATCTTATGGTTCGCATACCTTGACAATTTACGGCACAGGCACCTACACGAATGATAATCGAACCTCCGGTCCTTATGAACAAATCTTAGAGGAAAGATACTTCAGCATAGTTTTCTCAACAGGATGGACTGTGCTTTCCATAGTCTTAGTGGCTGCCACTTGCGCAGGTCTGCTGTTACGGAAAAAATTGGTTAACGCGTTTAGCGGAAAGAAAACTATCACTTCCTGGTTCGGGGCGGTTTGGCTTTTGTTCTCTGCAGCGTTAACGTCTTTTACAACATGGGCGATCATAAACAAGTATTTGTATCCTCATTACCCGCCTGACCTTGACTTTTCATTAGCAGGTAACCTTGTCTATATCGCTCTGGGAATATGCTCTATACTCATAGGCTTATGCATCATGAAAGCAGGCGCTAAGAAAAACCAAATTCCTCAGAAAAACAATTGATTCTAGCGACAGTTCCGAAGACAAACGCAAATCTTGCCTGTACTTCAAACATCAAACACTGCGTAGTTTAAACCATCGTATTTGGAGCTTAATAGTTAATCATTGCAGAAAAATAGGAGGGGGAGGGGTCGCTATTGGCTGGAAAAACTGCTCAATAGCATGTTGGAATCGCGGACATATTTGGAGCCTATTAGTGGTTCATTGCAGAAACCAGTAGGGGGTAGGTCCACAGCGCTTCTTTCTGCTCCTTTAAATAAGGAAAAGTATAGCCGCAGAGAGCACAACCACACAAATAAGCACCAACCAATTGAAGGGACAAGCCAGCACGCTAGTTCGTTGTTTACTTATTTGAAGTTCTGTTTCACTATGCGGACGCATTCTTCAAATGTCAATTCTGGGGTGCCCCATGTGGCAGCATCCCCTTCGTATTCGTTTTGAACCTTGGCGTGGAGGCTTTTTATGCACAAAATTTCCAAGTTCCTAGCGCCTAAACCGAAGATTTGTTCAAGCGCATCTGAAAACTCGCTAATTCTAAGCGGAATTTCACGCTTTTTTATCCCAAAAGTCTTTTCCAGATGAAAGTAGATTGCTTCTTTTGCAGATTCGCCTATGCAGGAGAGTCCTTCGTCAATGGCTTCAAGTACTGTGTTGCAAAAAGAACTTTCAACACCAACCGCTGCTTTATCCCCTGTCACTGGTGTTTTTCGTTTACGTTGATTCTTCTGCACGTTTTCCACCTACAATTGGTATGTCAAGAGAATCCGCGTTTCGACCATCAGTAAGTTCTCGGTAGTTTCCGACGAAATCGGCAAGGTTTGCTGTGTGTATGTTGTTGTATTGTTCGGCATCATTAAGAAGATGGTGATGCAGGGAACCGTTTCCAGCATTCTTGAAGCTCTTATGGATTACTTCCATACTCGGTCCTCTTCTTGACTTTCACCTATCTCTTTATCCAACAATCCGCTCTATTCTTGTTACGTGTCAGTGTTTTCTGGTAAGAAGCTTCTTTTCCAGAGGTATCTCGCTCAAGCAAACATGCACTGTTGCATCTATTGGTTCTTTCACGAGTTTCTTCCCGTTTTGGAGTGGAATTCACCTGACCTTTCAGGGATTGTTATTACCCAATATGGTCTCAGCTGCACCTAAGGCTTTTGTGACTGCTCATTAGCCTGTGTAGTGACAGACGTTTTGCATATGCGGTTATGGGCTGCTGAGCATTGATTTTGGCGGTGGTTGAGTGTGAAAAGTGTTTGGCAAATATGCGAGGTAGTCTGATTCCGAGTCTGACTCATATTCGTAATCTGAATCAGGGATTCATAATTCATTATAATATGTACTACACGTATACATCTTCCACAGGAATCTGACCCGAAGGAAGCTAAATGGACTACACTATACTCGACCATCAAAAGTTTTCACGCATTCTCGGTTTGTCCGAGTATGAAGCACGAGTTTACGTCGCCTTGGTCTCAGAAGGTGTTTCCGAAGGTAGAAAACTCGGCATAAAGAGCGAAGTGCCCCGAACTAAAGTTTATTTGACACTCAAAAAGTTGATGGAAAGAGGGCTAGTGTATGAACTGCCAGGAAAAACAGCAAAATTTGCTCCCACTTCCCCAGCTGGAGCCTTCAAAGACCGTTTGTCCACGCTGCAAAAGAAGATTTCTGAGGAAATGAGTTCGATTGAGGAAACAGCTAAAACGTTGTCTTCCCTTGAGGACACCTATCAGAAAAAGCAACTGAATGATGCACCTCAAAACGGCGAAGTGTGGATTATCAGGTGTGCCGCAGAAGTGCATGACAAGATAAGGGAGCTTCTTTCTCAAGCTAAGAGAAGTGTCCTTGTCGTAACCAATGAGAAGAAGTTTATTTTGTTTCATAAGGCCTATGAAAAACTGCTCGACAGATTGGTTGAGAACAATGTGGATGTGTGCATAGGAGCACCTGTTGACTCGCATAAATCTAGCTTCGTGCGAGAACTAAAATACGTGTACAAAATCAAACAGATCAATAATGTTTCGCAAGTCTTTTTCATGTGCATTGACGACAGTCAATTTCTTTTGTCAATCAATGCTGTCAGTAATTGTGATGTGAATTCTGGCGCTTGCGTCGCAGTGTTTTCTCGGAATTTAGACATATGTGGTTTAGTTTCTCTGCTGCTTCCTACGCCGGTAAGTGAAGCGTTTTCACAGATACCAGTTGAAGTAGAAGCGGTGAACCGCACAAAATTGTTGGTGCCCTGCTAAGCGAAAGCTGCTTAGCGGAGAGACTACTGACGCCGCTGAAAATACCAGTGGAAACGAACAAGCGTAGCGTTTTCTTGGGCAGCACAAATTTACCGCTGTCACTGGTTGCTGTTGTCACCCATTTCTGTTTTTTGCGGTTACAGCAGCCTTAGATAATGCCACAGCTTAATCTTTGACACAGAAATACATCAAAGAGGTTATACATTTGGCTGGAGTTGAACTGAAACCCATTCGTCTTCGAAAGAGCTTGTATCTACTGGTCCCTATGGAAGTCGCTAAGATAATCGGTGTTAATGAGAAAACGAAATTTATGTTGACTCTCCGGAGTAGCGAGGAAACTGTCTTAGTGTACCATAAAGTTGAGGTCGCACCCCAACAGGTATTATAGGAGGCGAAACAATGACTTTAACTGAGAAAGAAACAAGCAAGGTTTTGACTGGCATCCGAAGTTTAGACAAGATACTTGATGGTGGCCTTCATAAAGGAGACACAATCCTTGTAGCAGGTCAGCCAGGCGCTGGAAAAACAACGCTTGGACTGCAGTTCTTGTACAACGGTGCTACGGAATGCGGCGAGAATGGCATGTACGTTACATTTGTCGAAAGTGTTCAGAAACTGAAGAGAGACGCAGTAAAGTTCGGATGGAACTTCGATGAACTGATGGAGAAGAATTCGATTCGTTTTCTTGACCTTATCCAAGCCACAGGCGAGAAAGGACTTGAGGCAAACCTAGCGGTTATCATGAGCGAAATCGAAATCAGGGGAATAAAGCGCCTTGTCATTGACAGCTTATCAGCGATGACAATTTACATCAACAGTAAAGCAGATGCCCGAGCCTTCGTTGGGATGCTCAGCAGGTTTCTCGAGAATGCTGGCTGCACATCTGTTCTGCTTGTTGAAGTACCTTGGGGAAAAAGCGATATCGGCGCAGGCTTTGAAGAGTTTTTGTCAGATGGCTTGATAGTACTAGAATCTACAATTGATCATTTCACGGTTAAACGAACGCTTTTTGTCCCGAAAATGCGCGGCACCAACCACGACCTCAAGTGCTATGATTTCTTCATAACACCTGAAGGCATTGATGTGTCGCCTGTGCCTACCTCTAGGAAATAAAGCGTGAGAGACGAGACATATGCCCATGGAAAATAGCGTGCTACTAGACGTTGAGAAGGGCCAGGCACTGGCACGTTTCGAAGAGGGCACTCAACGCGTCCTACTAATGATGCCCGAGGCATTCACTAAGATGATGGAAGCATTGAAGGCATTTGGTAGCGGCGGATTTACGATAGCATATTTGATGGGTGAGGCAAAGGGGCACCATGATGTTCTCAAGGAGATGGAGACTCTAAGGTTAAAGGGAATATCTCTGAAGAAGCGCGAGATACTGGACAATATTCTTCACAAACTCAGAGTCACCGGCTGGGGCGTTGCTGTTATTCAGGAGTATGAAGAGACGCATGGCACTTTAACGATACTGTTTGAGAATGATCCCATTGATACTATGCTTGAGGCAGGAGAAAAGTCTCTTTTGCGCTATTATTGGGACGGCTACTGGGTCGGTGTTCTTTCGAAAGTTCTGGAGAGAAAAGCAAGTTGTACGGAGCATATAGATACAAGTGGCCAACACACATTCAAGATATCTGCAAAGTGACGTTTTTCCCATGAAAGTGGAACGCGAAAAACCTGCGATTGAGCCGTCTGTATCAGTTGCGGTTTGGGAATTTGCACCTGAAAAGGATCAAATTGAGTTAATTGCGGGATTTTTGAAGCGCAAGCAGGAAACTAGCAGTCACGGCGTAATTGTGTCTTCAAATAGGCCTGTTGCTAACCTGATTGAGAAACTCAAAGATTATGGATACAATTTGGAGGATGACATAAAAAGAGGCCAGGTCGTAGTGGTGGATTTACTCTCCAAAAACGTTGGCGCTCCTGAAATGACGAGGGTCATTTATGTTTCTTCAGTTGCGGAGCTTTCAGCCCTGCAATTAGCTATTGAACGAGCACTGATTGGGATAAAAGGTAGCGATGAGCCGAAATGGCTTCTCCTTGACTCCATAGTAACCTTACTGGTTTTCAACACGCCTGAGGCACTTCTGGGATTTATCCATTTTCTTGTCGGAAGATTGAGGGTTTTGAAAATTGACAGCGTCCTCTTTGCAGTGCAAGGAGGAATTGACGTAAGAACTATTTCAACCATCAAACAGATGGCGGACAGAACCGTAAAACTGTAAGCTTAGTTTTTTGTTGAAAAGAAACAGGACACTATTTTTAAGACGTTTGGATGTTCTACCAATGGTGCTTTGCTTTTACGTTGCTAAACGGGTCAGTGACGTACCACTGGTTTTCGTTTTTTGGCACCTTTCGATTGCCTGTTCTTGCCCAACAGACAGGGCATCTTCAATCTCAGAGAACTCGACTTGTTTTATCTCCAGTTAATGTGTCCCTCCATGCTATTGTCCATGCTTGGGCATCGGCTGCAGTTAATGTCACCGCTTATCGTAAACTGCAGTTACAGTAGCCTTAGATGTAGCCGCAGCTTAGCTTTCTACAGAAAAATGGAGACTATCGAGTATGTCCAAATTGAGAATGCATCACGTAGATGAGTATTCATCGAGACAGTTGAGAAGCCTCTTAGAAGGTATGGAGGCAGTTAGAAAAGGCAATCTAACTATGAGAATACAGAAAGAAAGAGACGACATTTTTGGTGAGCTAGCAGATTCGTACAACGGCATGGTTACTCTGGTCAGCGGATTGGCTGAGGAAGTTTCCAGAGTAGCGGCAGTTGCAGGCGAAAAAGGCAAGCTTGACACAAGAGCATCTGTGCAAGGAGCCAGCGGCTCATGGAAAGGCGTCATCGACACATTAAACAGCCTAATAGACGCAATTCAAACACCAATAAAAGAGGTCCAAAGAGTTCTCTCAGCAATATCAAAAGGCGATTTGACAACCAAAATCGCTATGGACACCGCCACAGGCGACTTCAAGATTATGGCTGACACTGTGAACAAGACAGTGGACGACCTTAACCGCCTAGCTGGTGAAGTTTCAAGGGTAGCCGCAGTTGCGGGTACCGAAGGCAAACTCTCAGAACGCGCCAAGGTTGAGGGTGTTGCTGGTTCATGGAAGGCCATCGTGGACACTCTCAATGGCTTGATTGAGGCAATAGCCACGCCAATGATGGAAGTTCAAAGAGTGCTTGTTGCAATGTCTGAGGGAGATTTAAGCCAGAAAGTATCTCTGGAAAAAGCAGCGGGTGACTTCAAAGCGATAGGAGACACAATCAACCTAACTGTGCGCGATCTTGGCGGACTCATCAAAAAAGTTGGAGATGTAACCGAAAACGTCATGGAAGGCTCTGACTTAGTGGCTTCTGCTTCATCTCAAGTCAACACGGCATTGCGCCAAGTAGCAGATATCGTGAAGCAAGTATCAGAAGGCGCTCAGGGGCAGTCCAAGAGGCTGGAAGAAACCACCAAAGTAGTCGCAGTCTTATCCAACAGCATCCAGCAAGGGGCAACTAATGCTCGTTCAACGGCAGAGACAACATTGCAAGCTGCCCAGTTGGCTGCGAAAGGAACTGAATCTGGAAAAGACGCCGGCGTGAGGCTGAAATCAATCGACACAATCGTGAGAACCAACAGCGACACTGTGCGTAAAGTTGACGAAACCTCTCAGGAAGTGACAGCCATCACAGGAACAATCAATGACATCGCAGACCAAACCAACCTGCTTGCCTTGAACGCTGCAATAGAAGCAGCTCGCGCTGGAGAGGCAGGTAGAGGCTTCGCAGTTGTCGCCGACGAAGTCAGGAAACTGGCTGAAAGAGCAAAGAAGGCAACCAACGAAATTGAAGGATTAATCGGAAACGTCCGCAAAGCAGCGAGCAGTGCGGTTAACGGTATGACACAGGGCGCCGAACAAATAGGTGAAAGCATCAAAATCGTTGACAACGCCCTTTCAGTGCTCGACCAAATCGGTGTTGGGACTCAGGAGATCACAGTTAAGTCTCAGGAGATAAGCGACGCCACTGAAGAACAATCGGCAAGCACTCAGCAGGTAGCAAAAACAATTGACGAAATAGCCTCTATCTCAGAGCAAAACGCTGCCAGTTCACTGAAGATGAGCACATCCGTGCAGCAGCAAATCGTTGCAATGGAGCAGATGGCTTCATCCGCCCAAGAATTAAGCGGGTTAGCGAAGGAACTTGGCGAATCAATCAAGCAGTTCAAGTTATCTTCAGAAGAAGCTGCAGCGAAGAAAGAGGCTGAACGAGTCAGCGTTGAAAAAGTAAAGGCGAAACGAAAGTAGGAGGCAACTGAAATGCCGAGCAAAATGGAGCCAACAACAGAAGAAGCTGCGACGGTAATGGACACAGCAGCCGCATTAACCGAGGGCAATGCAGATCAATTTGTGGTCTTCACCCTCGGCAAAGACGAATACGGCGTTGAAATCCTAGATGTCAGAGAAATCGTCAGAGCTGGAACCATAACAATGATTCCCAACGCCCCAGAATTTCTGAGGGGCGTAATCAATCTAAGAAGCAAAATCGTTTGCGTGATAGACCTCGGAAAAAGATTCCAGATGAAAAGAGAAGACGACGAACACGTCAGCAAGCACATCTTGATAGCAGAAATCGGTGAAGGAACATTCGGGCTACTTGTTGACGAAGTAACCGACGTACTCAGGTTGCCCAGAGAAAACATGAAAGCTCCACCTGAAATGTTGACCAAAAAGATAGGCGCTGAATACTTGAAAAGCATAGGAATTCGAGGCGAAAAACTGATAATTTTCCTTAACCTTGCAAACGTTCTCTCCGAAAAAGAACTCATTGAACTGGCTAAAGTATCGGAAAAGGAACGCCGCCAAGGTACGCCAAAGAAAAAGGATACGGCCTCTGAAAAAAACGAACACCTAAAAGAATAGACTACACCTATCCGCATTTCTCTCTTATCCCTTTTTAGTCCCAAAAATAGCAACAGACGGGTAACACAATGATAAAAGTGCTAGTAGTCGACGATTCCTTCTTTATGAGAACCCTGATAACGAACATGCTAAGCTCCCATCCTGAGATACAGGTTATAGGCACCGCAAAAGATGGCAACGAAGCCCTAAATAAAATAAAAACTTTGAAACCAGATGTAGTTACCCTGGATTTTCTTATGCCCGGCTCAAGCGGGTTAGACACGCTTAAGCGCATCATGACGGAACATCCCACGCCTGTGATAATGCTAAGCGCGTATACTGAAGAAGGCGCAGTTGTAACTGTTGACTGCTTGGAGGCTGGTGCCTTAGGCTTTGTTCTCAAACCATCAGGTGTTGTCTCCCATGACATAGAAAAAGTGAAAGACAAGCTGACGGAAGAGATAAAAAAAGCTGCCAAAGTTGATGCCAGAAAAATCAAAGCCATACTTACCCGAAAACAAATTAAACACTTCGTAGAATTTGGCGACATTAAAAAAGAACGGGTAATTGTCATTGGGGCATCAACTGGTGGGCCACCCGCATTAGAGCAGATTCTGTCAGAAATTCCCTCGAACTTTCCCGCAGCAATCCTCATTGTTCAGCATATGCCTGCGAAATTCACAAAAGTCCTAGCTGAGCGCCTGAGTAAAACCTCTGAAATTCCAGTAAAAGAAGCCGAGGAAGGAGACATAATAACGCCGTCAAAAGCCTACGTTGCTCCTGGAGATTTCAATATGACTCTGAAAAAGAGAAAAGCGAAAGGGAAAGTGACGGTTGCCCTTAGTTTGAATCAAGATCCAGCTGTTAATGGTATGCCTTCCGTTGATGTCACTATGAAGTCTACGGCTGAAGTTTACGGAGAAAACGCCATCGGGGTCATTTTGACGGGGATGGGCAGAGATGGAGCAGAGGGCATGAAGGCCATAAAATCGAGAAAGGGTAAAACAATCGTCCAGGACGAAGCGACCTCGCTGATTTGGGGGATGCCTAAGCAAGCAATGCGGGAAGGCAGTGCCGATCATGTTTTGCCCTTATTCGAGATTGCTCAAGAAATAATTCACCTGTTGTAGGAGAAAAAGTGAAATGCCTGACTCAGAATATCAAGAAGCGTTCTTGAGTGAAGCAAAAGATAATCTGCAGGCTTTGAATGATGCTTTGTTGAAGTTGGAGAAAAATCCTTCCGACCAAGCAATTGTTAATGAGATGTTTCGGGCTGCTCACAATTTGAAGGGCATGGCTGCTACTCTGAGCTACAACAAGTTGGCAGAGCTGTGCCATGGTGTCGAAAATTGTTTAGATAAAGTGAGAAAGAATGAGCGGAAGCTGACGCCTGAGATGGCTGGGGTGTTCTACGAGTGTTTTGACAATGCAGCACTTTCTCTTAGGCTGATTTCTGCGGGTCAAGTTGAGGCTGACGTGGCTGGTTTGTTGTCAAAGTTGAATAGGCTTCTGTCTGAGCCTGAGGGAACGCCCGCGCTAGAGTCTCCTGAAAGCACCAAGTCGGCTGAGGGGTCATTGGCTGTTGAGGAGGTCCGTGAGATAAAGGTTAAGGTTGAGACGTTGGACACGATGGTGGATCTTGTAGAGGAGTTATTGGTTAACAAAATGCTGTTGGATCAGCTTTATGCGTCAGAAAAGTTTCGGGATGTACCAACCGCTTTAGATGCCATGGGTAGACTTGTTTCTGATTTGCAATACACTGTTATGCAGGCTCGCCTCGTTCAAGTTGAGCAGATATTTAAAAGATTTCCGAGAATGGTTCGGGATTTGGCGAAAAAGGAACAGAAACAAGTTGATTTTGTGGTTGAAGGTGCCGAGATTGAGCTTGACAGAAAGATTGTGGATAAGTTAGGTGAGCCTTTAATTCATTTGTTGAGGAACGCGGTGGATCATGGTGTAGAGTTGCCGAAAGATCGAGAAAAAATGGGAAAACCAGCGACTGGAACCATTAAGTTGGTTGCTAGAAGGGAGAAAGAGTATGCGGTTATTGAATTGGAGGATGACGGCGCGGGTGTAGATGATGAACTGATAAAGCGAGTTGCAGTGGAGAAGGGGATAATCAGTAGAAATGAAGCGGCGAACTTGGGTCACAGCGAAACAGTGGCGCTGTTGTTTGACAGCAGGTTTAGTACAACGGAGAAGGTTACTGAAGTTTCTGGTAGAGGCGTCGGGCTTGATGTGGTTAGGCGAACGATTGAGTCCCTTGGCGGAATTGTTCAGGTAGTCACTCAGGCTGGAAAGGGCATGAAGGTTACGTTAAAGTTTCCGCTTACTTTGGCTATTATTTCAGCCTTGCTGACGAAAGTGGGGGATGTTGTTTATGCTGTTCCCTTGGCGAATGTTGCAAGTTTGGTTAGGGTGAAAGCTGAGGCTATTGGAAACGTGCTTGGGCAGGAAGTTGTTGTTTTATCTGAGGGCAGCGTGCCGCTGTTGAGGTTGCAGGAGTTTTTCAATGTTACTCATGAACGAAAGGATACTGTTTTGATTGCCCTTGTGAAGCGTGAGAACGAGTTTCTGGCTTTAGGCGTTGATGAGTTTCTGACTAGGCAGAACATCGTTGTCAAGCCTTTAGATAGGTTGGTGAGGCAAAGCAGGGTTTTCGCTGGATTCACGATTTTAGGCGATGGGAAGCCTGCTCTTATTCTAGATGTGAACGGCTTGTTTGATTCGGTAGTTAAGGAGAAAGCGTATGCAGTCACTGTTAGTTAAGAAAAAAGCGGTGGGCATGTCACTCTGTTTGCAGAAAAGCGGTTACATCAGCTTTAGATGTAGCCACAGCATAGTTGATTGTACGAAACAGCACTAGGTTAACGGGTGAAATAAGTGACATACCTATTGAAACTGTACATAACGGGAAGAACTCCGAATAGTGAAAAGGCAATTAGGAATCTGGAAGAGTTCTTGGCGGCAAGTGCAGACAAGAAATATACGCTAAAAATTATTGATATTTCGAAAAAACCGCAACTCGCTGAAGACGAAAAGATTTTGGCAACTCCACTTTTAGAAAGGAAACTGCCGCTACCAGTAAGGCGGATTATTGGCGATTTGAGTGATAGAGAGAAGGTTGTGCTGGGCTTAGATTTAGTTTCCATAGAGAATGATGAAGAATGAAAGACATAAAAGATAGCTCAAAAATCGTTTCAAAAGTTTCTTCGGGTATTCCTGGATTTGATGAAATTTCGAAAGGGGGAATTCCCAAAGGAAGAACAACTCTTGTTTCTGGAACCTCTGGAAGTGGAAAGACCGTTTTTGCTGCGCAGTTTCTGTGCAAAGGCATTTCAGAGCATGGGCAGAACGGGATTTTCGTAACTTTTGAAGAGAGCCCTTTTGACATAATCAAAAACATGAGCAGTTTTGGATGGGACATTAATGGGCTCATGAAGGACGGGAAATGGGCTTTTGTTGACGCCTCTCCCGATGAAGCAGACAAGATTGAAGTTGGGAAATACGATTTAAGTGCTTTTCTCGCAAGGATTGAGTATGCTGTAAAGAAAGTGAACGCAGAGCGGGTTTCGATTGATTCGGTTTCGGCTCTGTTTCCGAGATACGAGGACACTGCCATAATAAGACGAGAACTTTACAGGGTCGGTGCAAAATTGAAAGCCATGGGCATAACCTCGATAATGACCGCGGAAAGACCAACTGAAGATGGCGCTGTATCGCGGTTTGGCGTCGAGGAATTTGTTTCTGACAACGTTATTCTGCTTCACAACAGGCTTACCCCAAAAGGCGATAGGGAAAGAACCGTTGAAATACTTAAGTTCAGAGGCTCAACGCATGAAACAACTGAGGCTCCGCTTATTGTAAGTGATCAAGGTATGGAAGTTTTCCCGAGACCCAAACCTGAGTTAAGGGGAAAAGGCTTCACGAAAAAGATTGGCACGGGCATTCAAGGCTTGGACGAAATGCTTTACGGCGGTGTCTACCAAAACTCTACCACGTTGGTCACTGGAGCAAGCGGAACAGGCAAAACAGTAAGCATCATGCACTTCATCAGGGAAGGCGCTAGAAATAACGAAAAATGCTTATTCATCGAGTTCGAGGAAAGCCCTGAGCAACTCTATAGAAACGCTGACTCATTTGGATGGGACCTAGAAAAATACGTGAAGAATGGTGTTGTTCAGCTTATCTGCCACTACCCTGAAGATTTGAAGGCAGAGCAGTATCTGAAGATAATTCAGAGCTTGGTCGCAAAAACCCAAGCGAAGAGAGTTGCTCTTGACAGCTTGTCTGCCTTGCAGAGGATTTATGAACCAGGGAAATTCAGGGAATTCGTAGTTGGCTTAAACGCGTTTCTGAAGATGCATGATTGCACGTCGTTTCTCGCAAACACCACAAGCGAGCTTTTAGGCATATCGCAGATAACTGAAGCTCACTTGTCGACGGCAACAGATAACATCGTTATTCTGAAATATGTTGAGCTTGGAGGAACAATGCGAAGGCTCTTAACGGTCTTAAAGGCGAGAGGGTCGCCCCACGTAAAAGAGTTAACAGAGTTCGAAATAGGCAAAACAGGCATGAACGTAATAGGTCCCTTCAGAGGCTTTGAAAACCTGCTAAGTGGAAGCGCTAGGAGAATAGACGTAGGCTTTAGCCCAGAAGACGAGTTCATTGAGCAGAGCAAGGCAGGAAACATCTAGTGCACAACGCAGACATTGACAAGGCTTTATTCTTCAAAAAACTGGCTTCGGCAAGTTCAAAGAAAATAAGCGTTGCTCTCGCTGAACTGACTGGCGAAGGCGCCTTTGTAGAATTTGGCAACGTTAAATATACGAAAATTGAGGAAAAAATGGTGGTTATTGACGCTAAAGAAAAGTGCTTTGGCGTCTACTCAACTCTTTCGTCGCCACTTGAAGGCGTGGCAGCCGTATTTTTTCCTCTGAGGTCCATTACGAAATTGCTGACTATAGTAAAGCAAACATACCACCAGAAAGGCGATTTTTCGCATGAGCTGAAGCTCTCAGCGTTTACAGAAATCAGCAACATCATAATTTCAACCTACTTGTCAGAATTCAGCAATTTACTGAACACCAGGATAATCTCAACTCCCCCAAAATTAACACATTTCAGAACAGTAACTTTAGCTGAAAATATTTATTCAAAAAGACCCATTAAGACATCCTATATTTTCTTAATCGGGAAGTTCCATGGGTCTTCAAACACCGTGGAAGGCCAACTGATGCTGCTTTTTGATTTGGCCACCTTTGAAAAGCTTTTGAAAACTATCGCTAAGGATTTAACAATAAACTTGAAAACTTGAGGAAGGGAAAATGGCACTAGAGTATGTACGGATATTTTATTCCGGCAAAAGAGACCCAGAAGCGCAAAAACTTTTCGCTGAAAACATTGCTTATTTATGCGACATTGGAGTTACCGCTCAGCTAGTTGACGTTGATGAACAGCCTGAACTTGCTGAAAAGCACAAGATCATGGAAACCCCAATTTTGCTTGTGAGAAAAGGCGGTGAACTGCACAAATACATCGTCGACATAGGCCGTTTGAAAGAAATCTTCATGAAAACCTGCCTTGACGCAGTTAGCATGAGGTAGCGAAATGTGCAAACTTGCTGAGGCTTCTTGGGGGTTGCCGCCAACGCCGTTTTTGATGGTTACAGCCGCCTTAGATAAGGTCGTAACTTGCTCTTTGGCATGAGAACAGAATATGTGTGTATTTGATGAGGGCGCAAGGGGAGGTGAAAAAAGTGGATGCGAAAATATTGATAGTTGATGACTCTGCGTTTATACGACGGATTGTAAAGGATGCTCTGAACGGTGGAGGTTTTCAAGACGTAATTGAAGCAGAGAACGGGGAGCAAGCATTACGGAAGTATGCAATGGAAAGACCCGACCTTGTACTCTTGGATGTAATAATGCCTGGTTTAGACGGAACTGAAGTGCTGAAAAAAATCATGGCGATGGATGAAAACACGAAGGTGATTATGCTTTCAGCGGTAGGTCAAGACAAGACGAAGGACCTATGCAGCGAACTTGGCGCCGTTGGATATGTTGTTAAGCCTTTTGATAAAGCGCAACTGGTGAAAACTGTGACTAGTATCCTCGATGCAGCAGAAAAGAATGCGCCTACAACGGAACTGACTAAAGCTGAACAGGCTACGCTGAGAGAAGTTGGTCACATGAGTGCACAACAGGCCGCCACGACCCTTTCAAAGATGATTGGAAAGGAAATCAACGCGAAGCTGTTAGCTGCGAACATGACCTCTTTAGCTGACCTTCCAGACATGGTTGGAGATAAAGAAACGTTGGTCAGCGGCATACATCTTCCCGTAACTGGTGACCTTTCAGGTTCACTGCTGATGGTTTTCCCACAGCAAAGTGCGTTTACACTCGTGGATTTGCTGCTGAATAAAACGATTGGAACTACAAGAGAGCTTGACGATATGGGCAAATCTGCCTTAAACGAAGTTGGGAATATCTTAGCTGGAAACTGCCTGACTGCCTTGTCGAACAAGCTGGGAATGTACCTTATTGAACATGTACCGGATTTCGCGCATGGCATGGTTGGAGCGCTGATTGACAACGTAGCCGTAGCCTTCGGGCAAAAAGCTGAGCAAGCATTGATAATACAGGTGGAGCTAGGCACTGAAGCGAAAATCAAAGTCGTAGGCTACTTCTTCCTCCTCTTTTCATCGAAGGAAGCTAACGCGATACTGAAAGCGGTCAAAGCAAAGGCAGGTGCCTGAAATTTCAGAGGAAATCGTAGTGGATATGGCCCAAGTGAAAGTTACTCACGAACCCAACAGGCTAGTGGCGCTTGGAGTGGGCTCTTGCGTGGTGATAACGCTCTACGACCATGCACTTAAAGTAGGCGCCATGGCGCACGCTATGCTGCCCGACAGCACAAAAAGAAACTCCATCACTAAGCCGTTCACGTTTGCCGACCTAGCCATAGACGAAATGATCAGGCAAATGAACTCGTTGGGTTCAATTAAACAAAACATGGAAGCCAAGATTGTCGGCGGGGCCAACATGTTTCCCCTTTTTGGTGGCGACGCCTTAAAAACTGGAAACGAAAATGTCTTAGCGGCAAAGAAAAAATTGCTGCGTATTGGGATTCCTCTGGTTGGAGATGCCATCGGAGGAAATATCGGTCGTTCAGCGGAACTGGACACCGCCAGTGGAATCTTAACCGTCCGAATAAAGATTTGACACGGTCCAAATTTGTGTGAATGTCACCGTTTTCGTTTTTTATGGTTACACCAGATTTAGATAATGCCCAAGCTTAGTCTATAGACATAAAAAAAGCATTGCGAGGTATGAAATAAAACATGGCAATATGTAAGAAACTGTTAAGATCTAATAGGGCATTTTCCGCAGTAATTGCTTCATTGATTTTAATGCTGCTCGCAGTTGCTGCTGGCGTCGTCGTCTATGCATACGTCATGGGCTGGATCGGAGGCGCTACACAGACTACATCGCATCAGGGAGAATTACAGTTCGATTCCATCTACGCTAACTCCACTTCAGGTACGCTAAAAATATACGTCAGGAACGTTGGCGGCGTGGACCTCACGCTTTCCAAGATATACGTTGACGGCGCTGAAAAAGCGAACGCTACCGATGCAATTCCCGATGCAGGAGTTTCAATCCCTGTGCAAGACGTGCAGTACTTAGAAGTAAGCCAAACGATGACTGAAAACTACTTCTATGAAGTAAAAGTGACCTGCAAAGATGGCACCACTGTTACCCAATCAGTCCAAGCGAAATAAAATGCCTATTACCTCTTCTATTTTTTTCTTTTCCTGAGATAAAAGGTAGGATGAAAGGATGACCCGTTCCTTGTTTAAAAATAAGCGAGGAGTAAGCGAAATCATAGCGAGCCTCATCATGGTCTTAATAGTTTCAGTAGCTGGAACTGTCGTATACTCATACAGCTTGGGCACTTTCAGTTCTTCAAGCAGTTCACTCCAGCTTCAGACAACTCAAAAAGAGGAAAGGGCTCTTGAACGATTTTCAGTAATAGCCGTCTGGTGGGACACGGCAAATCAATTTAACCTAACCCTGTTGAATTATGGCAAAATAGAGATTGCCATCAGCGCAGTGTACGTTAATGGAACAGCGGTTTCAGTTTTCTCCAGCGGAACAGGCACCACCGTAGGCGCTGGAGAATTGCTTCAAGTGAAGTTCACTACTCCTGTTGACATTCAGGCTGGATGTACATACGAAATATTGGCAGTAAGCCAGAGAGGAGTCAAAAATGTGGTTTGCTGGACGGCTTAGACGAGACAAACGTGGGGTTGGCTCCATAATTGGCGCCGTTTTCATAGTGCTCATTATTCTCTCAGCGTTTACTTTTTACAGTTTAACTCTGGATACGACTGAGCACTATGACGAAGCACATAGCTCAATGAGCGAAGCGGATTGGAATAGAAGCCGAGAAAAACTAGAGATTAAGAACGTTGAAATAACGGATGCAGACAAGTTAAGTTTGACCGTGGAAAACACGGGCTCTGTCGCAGCGCATTTAATTCAGTTGGGAATATTCAATACAAGCGCCACGCCGGAAAGTCAAAGCTATTATGCACTGAACGAAAATATTGAACCCGCTGAAACTAAAAGCATAACTTCTGATTTTTCTATCGTGCAAGGAGAAACGTACGTCATACAGTTAGTCACCGAGTTAGGGAACACGGTTGAGTACCGGTTCTACCCAGCCAACGAGGCGCACTGTGCGCTTACGTTAATAACAGCCTCGCCGACTGCTTATCAAGGAAACAATGTTACTGTGTTACTTACAGTAACCAACAATGACACAGAAGTAGACACTATCCAAAATCTAACGGTAAGCCTCCAAGCGTCTCCAGCGGGTCTGGTGGCGGTGAAAGAACAACCCAGTTCGCTTTCTGTTGAGTCACTAAAAAGCGGGGAAAATGCCTTTTTCAGATGGGTTTACACAGCCCTCAACACGGGCACAGTGACGTTTAACGCCTCGTACGTTCAAGCGCCTGCGGGTACATACGCCTTGGCCACCGTGGAGATAATACGCTCGTCAGAGCAGCAAAGCGTGGTAACGGTTGAGGGTGAGGACTGCGTTGTTGAGTACTACCCGCTACAGTGGAACCCGCTAGGGGCTACTGAATACGTTAGTGGCTCAATTTCTGATTTGGCAAGTGATGATGGCAGTTACGCGGTTTTCCGAAGCTATCAAAGTGCCGCGTCGAGCCAATCACTTTATGCTCATAGTGAAACAACAACAATCGGCGGCACATCTTATTATCTTCAAAGGTTAACAAGTGCTGATGGTACTGCGACAAGTTTGTCTGCTTCAATGGACACAGCGGGAAGGCAGCTTTGGGGAAAGTCTGTATATGCACTGACCGGCGTGTCAACTATCCCTGCCGGCACGTGGACCATGTACTATAGGGGTTGGCAGGATGCTTCTCCGGCAATTGCCTTTGACAGCGCATCATCTGTAGAAGCATCAACAGCGGCGGCATCCGTTTCGTGGTCGCACACCACTACTACGGCAAGTAACCGCTTGTTGATTGTCACCGTAAATGTTTATGCTGCGACTGGAACTCCAACGACAGTTGCAAGCGTTACCTATGGCGGCGTCGCGCTTACTCAAGTAACCACCGCTCTCAATTCGATGGCAGATCCGCAAATTAGAACCTACACCTTTCAATTGGTAAATCCCGCGTCTGGAACACGAACGATTGCGATCAATTTTGCGGCATCTACGCTCTACGTTTGTGGCGCAACAACATACGCGAACGTGGACCAAACCACACCTATTCAAACGTGGCAAACGGCAACTGGCTCGTCAACTTCACCTTCCGTTTCCGTAACTGCAACTGGCACGGGAAGAGCTGTTTTCGGAACCTTAGCCGGCTATAGAACAGCTGAAACAGTTGCACAAGTGACGTATGTAGGTGCAGGAGCTGGTTCAGGAACCAGCATGGGAAACCCAACACCGAGTTATCCTTCTGGTTTGCAAGCGAACGATTTAATTTTACTTCAAGTCTCAGTAAGTAACAGCTACAGCACACCAACACCACCAGATGATTTTACTCTGCTGTATGGTCCTGATTCTACCGGAACCGGAAGACAGTGGATTTACTACAAGTTCAGTGATGGAACAGAATCAGGCTTTATTACAATTACTATAGGTGGCTATTCTGCTAACATGGCACGCATGTATGCTTTCCGTAATGTTGCACTTTCAAGTTTCACTGAAGGCGGAGACTTTGGTTCTGGAGCAGGCTCGACAATTTATGCGCGATCAGTAACTACGACTGGTGATAAACGACTTGCCGTTTCCTTTGTCTTCGTTAATGATGATAACTCCGTTGACGATTTTACAGGCGAAACTGGTGGAGACTGGCAAGAAGCAGCCGAATACTTGTACAGTGGACCCTACTATAATGACGATGGTTGTATACAGCTGCAAACTGCAACGATGGCTTCTGCTGGAACCATTTCAGGTGGTAGCTACAATATGGGTGCTAGTGACCGGTGGGGGGTAAGAGCCTTTGCGTTAAAACCTAACGCAGCACCTCCACCATGGATTATCACGGAAGGAAGTGGACAAAACAATAGGTGGGCAGCAGAGACAAATCCCTACAAAGGTGAAGGCAGCGATAAACTGAATGTTGCTGCTGGAACAGTTACCATGAGTTGGTCCACAGACTTGGCGCCAAACTGGGTATGTTCAGCAGTTGTCATTAACCCAGTTGCACCTGCTGGACACTGCGATATTGACATCTTAATCCGAAAGTCCGATGGTTCTGTAAGGGCGACTATAGCCTCGAACGTTGCTGCCTCAAGCGACCTGACATCAACTGCTGCGACGCTTTCAGGAACCTACGCATGGGACACATACACGGTGGTGGATCAAACTGATTATCTTGAAATAGACTACTACGTTCATGTAACAACCCCTGTAGCGGGTGTAGATGCCTATCTTAGAATAGATGACTCTGCCTTAGCCGTTAGCGACCAAACAAGAATCACCGGCATTATGCTGCCGAATGGATACACGGCAGAAGTTGAGTTTACTGGTTCATCGAACCTGCTAAATTGGACGCAGATTCTCTGGCAGATTGACAGCGCTTGGGATGTGGGACAAGTGACAGTAACGGTTCAATTCTTCAACTTCACTTCAGGCGATTTTGCACCCAGCGGAGACGGATACCTCAGCTACGTATCAAGTGCAACTCCAAACGCTGATGAGGCCACGTCGCAGACAATCACCTTGAGCTCGGATGATTTTAAGAATTCAACTGGCTATTGGCGAGTCAAGATTACAGGTGTCAAGTCTACAATCACTCAATTTCAAATGAAAATTGATTGGATAAACCTCCAAACCACTTGCTCAACCACGGGTGAAAGCATACCGTATGATACTTGGCAAAGATACACGATAAAAGCCACCACAGCAGATGGCGCTCCAATTCCGTACGCTTCCGTCTCTATCTACGCAAACGGCACAAACGTGGTTTTTCGGAATGCAGACACGGAATCCTCACTGGAAAATCCATGCTGGGTGTACCTAAACGCAGATGGAGAGTACTACTTGGAAATTAAATCTGCGCACACATCCTCAGAGACTTTTGTCCTATACGCAGTTGTTGGAAGCGTTGTGGGCCAGGAGACCATAACACAGGAGGCACCAGCGTGAACAAATCAAACGGAACTTCTGGAAAGCTCAACGGAAAAGAAAACGCTGGGAAAAAGCGTGCTCCTGAGCCAGACAAAGAGGCAAAAAAGAAAACACTACTGGGCGAAACTGCGTCAGAAGGCAGCGACGCCAGAGAAGAGCACAAGCTTACCTTTAAGGAATTTTACCCTGTCGTTGCGCCGTTCGGGTACGCTGGGATAAACGTTGACAGGGAAACTGGCAAGCTACAGTACTTAATCATCGAGCCAACAATGGACGAACGTGAGAAGCAAACCCTGATTAAGCTGAAAGGAATCTTGAAGGAGAAAACTGATATCCCGTTAGCTGTTCTGAAAGACGAGAACTTCGTTGAAGATTATTTAACAAAGCAGATTAATCACGTTATAAAAGCCTTCAGACTAAGCGTTTCCAAGGACGCTGTTAACAAATTTATTTACTACGTTAAAAGGGACTTTCTCGGCTACGGCATCGCAGATATTCTTCTGCGAGACCCAAACATTGAAGACATCAGCTGCAATGGTGTAGGCATTCCAATTTATGTTTGGCACAGATATTATGAGTCAATTCCCACAAACGTCAGCTACAACTCGAATGAGGAGTTAGATTCCTTTGTTACGAGGCTTGCTTATAGGGCAGGGCATCAGATATCAGTTTCAAGCCCAATTCTCGAAGGCGCTCTTCCAGAAGGATTCAGGGTGCACCTTACGCTGGATGAGATTTCTAAGCGAGGCGACACTTTCACAATAAGAAAAATTAAGGCAACGCCTTTCACCATTATCGACTTGATAAATCTCGGTACAATGTCGCCTCACATGGCGGCTTATTTCTGGATACTCGTGGAGAACCTCAGGTCAATAATACTAGCGGGTGCAACAGCATCAGGCAAAACTGCCTTGCTGAACTCCATATGCACCTTCCTCAAACCTGAAATGAAAGTTGTCACAATAGAAGAAGTCCGTGAACTTCGTCTCCACGAAAACTGGATACCTATGGTAACACGGCCAACGTTTCAGGTTGGTGTTCAAGAAGTAACATTATTTGACCTTTTGAAGTCGTCTCTGAGGCAACGTCCAGACTGCATAATCGTGGGCGAGGTAAGAGGTGAAGAAGCATACACGCTCTTTCAAAGCATCGCGGTTGGTCACGGTGGCTTATGTACGATTCACGCGGAGAACGTGGAAACAGTTGAAAAGAGACTGCTGACCAAACCGATGGACATTCCCCCAATGCTAATCCCGATGATGAACGTTATTGCCCTAATAGGAAGGACAAAGCTTCGGGATACTGTGGTGCGCCGAGTTCTAGACGTCTCAGAAATAGTTGGCGTTGATGATGCAACTGGAAGAACAACCTTCAGAAAAGTGTACAAGTGGAATTCGGAAAGCGACTCCTTTGAGTTTCTCATCAAATCTGCCAATGAAAGCCAAATCTTCAAGAAAATCACCGAACTCAAACATGTTCCTATTGGAACTCTTTTAGTCGAACTCGACAAACGAGAAACCATATTGAAGTGGATGGTTCGCAAGAACATAAAAAACTATGACGACGTGGCTGAAGTTATCCGGCGGTTCTATCTTAACCCTAACGATGTTCTCAACAAGGCGAGGTTAGAGAGATAATGGCAAAAGAGACAGGTTATTTGACTAGGGCTAGTTACAGGCTGTTTGGAAAAGTAGCGCCACGCTTCAATGCTTTCAAACAAATCTATCAGGAAAGCGGGCTATCCAGACCGTATGAAGCGTACATGTCGCTTATGCTGCTTGCCTCAGTACTTGTTTTTATTGTCTTCCTTCTGCTGAGTGCCGTAATACATCAGATGTTCTTCAATCTAACGCTGTACCGATACCTTATTGCACTCATAGCGTCTTCAGGCGTTTGTGCCCTGTTGGTACCGTTAGTATTCATTACATATCCACTCTTCCAGCGTAGCCAAAGAAAAAAGGAAATTGACGCAAATCTCGTTTACACGGCGGGCTACATGGGCGTCTTGTCAGCCGGGGGCTTGTCGATTGAACGAATTTTCGACCAAACAGTTCAGGTGGAGCCACGTCCAGCTATCAGAAATTTGGTTAAGAGGTTTATCGCAGACATCAAAATTTTTGGTTTAGATGTGACTGCGGCATTAGACGACGCGCGAGTTCACAGTCCTTCCGGCGTTTTCTCAAAACTCTTGGTGGGCATCTCGAACACCGTGAAGACCAGCGGCGACCTGAAGAGTCTGCTATCATTTGAAACTAAGAAGCTACTCAATGCTAAACAAGAGCAGTTGAAGAGAACGTTGAATACGCTGGTCACTTTTGCAGAAGTCTACCTCACGGCGATGGTTATGGGACCGATAGTCTTCATAGTGATGCTGACAATTCTCTCGATTATGGGTAACGTATCCTTCGGATTATCCCCCGCGATGCAGATGAATCTTGTCGTTTTCTTTGGGCTTCCAGTGCTTAGCGTGATTTTCATCGTAATCTTAAATGGCGTTCTGCCAGAGGAGGAATAGTAAAGGGTGTATTTCAAAAAGAAGTATAGAGTTGCGGTTTGGGCAGTTTCATGCGCGGTTGGCTTTTCACTAATATTGTTCTCCGTTTTGTCTGGGCAGTATGCACCCCAGATGCCGTACGTAGTGCCGCTCAGTCAAAAAGTGAATAACATTCTCGCCTTTGGCTTGCTTATTGCGTTAGCCTTTCCAGCTGTGGTTGAGTTTAACAACTGCAGGTGGGGCAGACAAGTGGACAGGAACATTCCACGGCTTCTGCGGGATATATCTGAGGCGGTTCGCTCAGGCATGACTCTTCCGAAAGCTCTTGAGGAAGCTTCTAAACGGGACTATGGTCCTCTTTCAAAGGAAATTGAGCATGTTAGCGCCATGTTCATTTTAGGCGCAAGCTGGGAAGAGGCACTTCTGTCTTTTGCACAGCGCGTTAAGCGCCCGACCACCCTAAGGTTGGCTACGATATTAATTGAGGCTAATCAGACAGGCGGCAGAACGATGGACGTTCTCGACGCGAGCGTTGACCTCTTCTCAAGCCTTGACGAACACAAAGAAGAACAAAACAGCAACATGCGACCCTACATGGCAACGATTTACATGGCAACCATAATATTCCTCATAATCGCTTACGTTGTGTTGCACCAGTTTCTTGTACCGTTGCAAGCAGCTACTGCGAGCACAGGCGTAAGCGAGACTGGACTGCTGACAAACCTTTTAGACATCAACTATTATGCGTCAATTCTTTTCTGGGCGTGTATAATAGAATCAATCTTCAACGGCGTTATCGCTGGAAAAATCGGCGATGGTGCATTGTCTGCAGGTCTGCGCCACTCAGTTATCCTGATTCTTGTCACAGTTATCGTCTTTAATATTGCAGGTGTTTAGAGAAGAAGGTTAATTTGAAATGAAGCAACAATTAGTCACTGAAAACAGGCAAAATGAAGCACAAGAAAGAGAACTTGCAGCTAAGCTCATTAAGAAAGGCCTCTTTGAGCTTAACCCCACCTTAACCAAACTCGGCGTCCGCTACGTTGAAGTTGAAGAAGCATGGGAGAACCCTGATTCAAATCAGGTGCAAAGCATAATTCGGAACCTAGAGAAAAAAGGCGTGCTTCAGTCTGCGTTCATAGACCGTGTTCTTACATGTCCAGATTGTGACTCGCCGGAAGTTTACTCAAAATATACTTGTCCGAGATGCCACTCTACGAACGTGGAATACACGGAGCTTATTGAGCACATGAAGTGTGGGCACATAGGTTCAAAAGACAAGTTCGCAAAGGACACCTGTCTAGTCTGTCCTAGTTGCCACGCTGAACTCGAAGAAGAACCTGCAAACTACTGCGTCATAGGCAATTGTTATCAATGCGAAAAATGTGAGTACCGTTTTGATAAACCTGAAATCGTGCATCTTTGCAAAAATTGTAACAGGAGTTTCACGTACCAAGAGGCGAAATACATCAAAATTTTTGCTTACAAAATAACTGGGCATGCATTGGGCGACTTCAGAAAGGATCTGCCAATCATAGAGGATGTCAAAAAGATCTTCACCGACAAAGGCTTCCAAGTTAAATTGCACCCTCAGATAACTGGGATTTCTGGTGCTGAGCACACTTTTGAGCTGTTGGCAGAAAAAAAGGGAACCCGTGTGGTTATCGACGCGTCCCTAACAGGCAGCAAAAACGATATGATAGCTTTTCTGGGAAAAAAAATTGATGTGAAGCCAACGAAGGCATTACTTATTGACCTGTCAAGCTCAGATGAACTGATCCCTCTTGAGAAAGTGTATGACATAACAGTGTTCAAAGCCCAGAGCGTTTATAGCTTGCAAGACCAGTTTCGGAATTTCTTGGAAACGTTGCACTAAGCAAAACGTAAAGAATAGAATACGATTGAACGTGTTGAAATGGTTGATACGCAGTTATTAAAAGGCAAGCGGGGCATAAAATCTGGGCACAGGAGAAAAACTGTTCCGAAAGCGAAAATAAGGACAATGTATAAGGGTGTTACGGAATCACAGAAAAGGCCATGAATGTGGCCGAGGTGAGGTAGCTTGGTAGCCTAGAGGCCTGTGGAGCCTTTTGCCTGGGTTCAAATCCCAGCCTCGGCCCCTTGAAGATGCTGGTTATTTTGCGTGAATGATAGTAATGCTTAACTGTTCTGTTTACTCTATGTACGTATCCCACTGGATAAAGCCATGCCGACGGACCCAACGGAAGACTGCAAGTCCCACAAAACTTGCCTTGCTTGTGATGGAGGGTTTACCCAAACATGGGACACGGTGGGCGCGGGCGCAACTGTTCCCACGCTGGAGAGAGCTTAACTTAGGTGAGCGCAACGCTCTTCGGTGAAGTTAAGTGTTAAGTTACGTGGGACACATCTGCCCGCGACAAGACGCGTGGCTGTTTATAATTTTAAATAGTAAAAAAAGAAAAACTCAGCAGAGGGAATGTTTGTATGATTATTGCCAATTTGTTCTTGTATCTTATAGGCGTGGTAGCTGTGGTTGCCATGTGGCGAGGTTTATGGGGACTGATGGATATTTACTTGTGGCCGACTAACCCGAAACGCAGCAACTGGGCGTCGTTCATAATAGGCTTCGTACTTATCGCGGTTGTTCTCGCCCTTGTGACTCCGTAGGTAACAGGCTACCTTTTTAAGTTCAACGTTTACATTAGAGTTAGAAAACCGAAGTAGGCTGGTAAAGCGTGGATATAGAAGAGAAAATTGAGTTAATCTGTAAGCCGCCAACAGAAGAAGTGCTTACGATAGAGGAACTGCGGCAACTGCTGGAAACCAATGAACACCCGGGACATTACATAGGGTTTGAAATTTCAGGCATGCTTCACTTGGGAAATTTTGTGGTTTCAGGCTTCAAAATTAACGATTTACTCAAGGCTGGCGTGCGATGCCAAGTTTTCTTGGCTGATTGGCACAGCTTTATCAACAACAAGTTCGGCGGCGACTGGGACAAAATTTTAGCCACCACAAAGTATTATGAGAAAGCCTTCAAGTTCTTCTGCCCCGGCGTCAAAATCGTAGTGGGCTCGGAGCTTTACCACAACAATGATGAGTACTGGCAGAATTTGCTGCGGTTTTCAAAGCACATGACGCTTAGCCGTACTTTACGGTGTATGACGATTATGGGCAGAAACGAAAACGAGAAGTTGGATTTGTCACAGTATTTTTATGCGCCGTTACAAGCAACAGATATTCATGAGATTGGCGCGGATATTCCCCACGGCGGCATGGACCAGCGGAAAGCACACATCTTAGCTCGGGAAGTTTTCCCAAAAATGGGCTGGAAAAAGCCTGTGGCAGTACACCACCACGTTTTGATGGGCATAGCTGAACCGATTAAACTTGAAACTAAAGATAAACTGGAGCAAGTTATCGCCAGCAAAATGAGCAAGTCCAAGCCGTGGACAGCCATATTCGTGCACGACAGCCCAGCTGAAATAAAAGAGAAGCTGCGCAAAGCATGGTGCCCTGAACGAGCAGTTGAGATGAATCCGCTTTTGGAAATAGCTAAACACGTGATATTCCACGAGAAAAAAGCCTTCACCATTGAGCGCCCAGCCAAGTTCGGCGGTTCAGTAACATTTGAAAACATGAGCGAACTGGAGAAGGCGTATAGCGAAGGCAAACTGCATCCGCAGGACCTTAAAAGCGGCGTTGCCGAAGAACTTGCCGCATTACTTGAGCCGGTAAGACGATACTTTGAAACTGACAAAGAAGCTAAAGAATGCTTAGATGTGGCACGGGAAGCTAAAGTGACAAGGTAAGCCTGTTTTGTCAACGCGTCTTAAAGAAAAACAGGAAAAAATCCTCCAAATTCTAAACGCGCTAGCGGAAGAATCAGCGAAGGGCACACCAGTAATTGTGGAGGGCAAAAAAGACGCTGAGGCACTGCGCAGTTTAGGCGTAGAAGGCACAGTGATAACAGCGAAAACAGGCGGCAAATCGCTCTTAGATGTTCTCTCTGAAATTGAACAGCTAGGAGTAGCTGAAGCGGTGCTCCTTTTAGATTTTGACAGACGCGGAAAACAAGGAACACAACGGCTCAAGCAGAATTTGGAACACGCAAAAATAAAACCTAACCTAACGTTTTGGCGTGCACTCGCAGCTTTGCTTGGAAAAGAAGTGCAATGCATAGAAAGCTTAACCGCTTATTTGGGGACGTTACGAGCCAAGACTGGCACAGTGTCTTAACAAAAAAGCAGCAAGGTCCTTAAGCCAACCCCAACAATTAACAATTTTGCTTCCAGCGGCTGCGCACACTGTTTTCTGTTTAAAAATGGGCAGCTTGAATCGAAACGCTAAAAAACCCCTTTTTTGTTTTCCCTATCGTTATACCAGTGTATTGGAAGGGGCCCGTAGCTCAGTCAGGCTAGAGCACCGGACTTTTAATCCGGGGGTCGCGGGTTCAATTCCCGTCGGGCCCGCCACTCCAAAAATAATAATATACCCACATCCGTTTTTGCTACTCATCAAAAAATTAGCGGGTGGGTCATCAAAGACCCAAATTTTTTCAGTTGGCTCCGCATTTTGTGGCGAAGGCGATTAGCACTTTGTTGTTCATTTTCTATGCCTTCTAGTGGTTATGGTTTCTTGGTTGTGCGGGCGAACAGAGCGATAGTTCCGAGGCTTGCCAAGATTGTTAGAACGCCCAGGCCCATGTGGAAGTCTAAGCTGCTCTGTTCGAATACTGCCTTCTGTGCGATGCTCACGCCGCAGATGACGGTGGATGCAGAGAAGACAACGGTGAAGAAGACTGCAACTTTTTTCAGGAAATTCATTGCTTTTTCACCTCCGTTTTGTTTTCACTCTGTATTTGCTCTTGGGATAGGTCGATTCTCAAAACCCCCTTTGTACCGACGACCTCAAGTACTATGCCCTCAACAAACTCTGCACGTTGAAACTGCCCGATTGTGCCCTCGACTAGCACGCTTTCATGAGTGCCGTTAGCAAGGTTAACCGTCTTGAGGTAAGCTTTGGATTTCAGTTCAATAGAGAAGAAGGTACATTCGCTGTTTGTTTGCTGCAATATTTTTTCCTCCGAGAAAACTATGTGGCTGAAAAAAGCCATTAATTTTATTTGACGAACATGTGTATTGGAATACATGCATGTTTACGCGTAAACATCGGTGATATCAGTGGATGATAACGGAATAGAAAACTTGTTTTTCAGCCTAGCAAGCGAAAGCAGACTGGACATACTGCACGCCCTCAGTGGCGATAACCTTAAGATGAAAGAAATTGCCCGAAAAATAGACATCACAGCAACCGAAGCCTCCAGACAAATCCAGCGATTGCAAGATGAGCTAATAATTCAGAAACAAATTGACGGCACATACACCCTTACAAACCACGGAAAACTCTTGTTACACTTCTTTCCCTCATTTAAATTCATCTTCAAACACAAACAGTACTTCATAGCCCACGACGTCTGGCAGCTGCCCCCTCAATTCATCAGCAGAATAGGCGAACTATCCCAAGGAACCATGTACACTGAAATGGCGGAGACAGTAAACAAAATTGAAAACATGATGCGCACATCAGAAGACCACGTATGGGTGATAACTGACCAAGTAATGGCTGTTCACAACAATGTCATGACAGAACGAATTTCAAAAGGAGTCCAATTCAGGTCTCTGATTCATGAACGATTAATTAATTCGCCTCAAATCCAACTTTCCGGCAAAAACGTAGACAGAAAAGCACTATCCTCAATCCCAGCACTATTCACAATGACCGAAAAAGAAGCCTATGTTGCATTGCTGTCCACGGATGGAAAACTGGACTACACCGGCTTTTCTGGCGATGACCCCTCATTTATGAAATGGGCTAATGACTTGTTTCTCTACTACTGGGAACAAGCCAAAAGAGTTCATCCTAAATATAAGCAGTAAAAAAGATGGAAAAATAGGATAAATTCATCTAATGCGCACGCCACACGTTGCTGAGTCACGGCGACGTAGGATTAAGCATCGGCGGATACAAGTCGGCAGGATGCTTTACATGCAACAAGATTAAAAGTCCCAAAATCGTTGGGTGCCAGTCTGACTCGTCGGGTCTGTTTATGTATTTTGCCCAGCCTCCGTCGTCGTGCTGAGCTGCTATGACACGTTCAATGAAAGTTTCGTTAACCAGTTTGCCTTGTCCCGCCAAGTAGAGAAACGCTGCAGCCTCAAGTTTAAGGTCGCCCATCACTGGGTCGTCTCCGATTAACGCAGCGGTGTCACGGTTTACGTCATCAACGAAATCGTTGGAGACGGGCATTTCATAGCCGTTTTCCTGAATCCAAATCAAGGCCAGCAGTACATGCGTCAGCATGTATCCTCCGCGGTTTGCCGCGTTTTCAAGCAACTCGGGATAATCGTCGGGCAGTCCAAAGCGGTCACAGTAAAGGGCGGGTGCAGTGATGAAGTCAACGTTAAAGTGTAGTGCCTGAAAATCCCCCTCTTGGAGTTGATTGTTGTGGTCGGCAATGCGGCGAAACACGCGCAGCATAAACGCGTTTTGCGGATTTTCTGCTATCAATTGGTCGTAGCGTTGCAGGGTGTCGGAGAACTCTTCGATTCCGAAGCGTCGATGAATCATATCAAGCCATAGCAGAGCGTATGGGTCGGTTGATTCTTTGAGGTAGTCAATAGCCTTTGTAACTGCGTTTTGTAAGGTTTTTGGCTGGTTCGCTGGGTACAGCAGCGTTACTACTAATAAAATGCACAACACGGTTACACAAAGTGCGAAAACAATAGAGCGCCTCATTGCCTTTGGGGTGCTCCTTTATTCTGTGGGTTTAGTTTTATTGTAAGTCCGATAACTTAAAACTTTTCCAAAAAACAGTTTCCTATGCATTCAGGAAAATCACAGTTAGAAGCTTGAGAATTTCAGAGATGGCGTAGGTCCTGCTTTGGATGATGACCTGAGAAGGATTAGTGTTCGCCGAATTTGGCATTCTGGTTTTTGATAGTGAGCACAAAGGAGAAAGAGGTGTTCTATTGAGCCTTCTTTCTTCGACGTATCATGATAAGTAGCACTAGTAGAGCTAAGCAGATGACCACAATCGTCAAAGCCACTGGGACAGTAAGGTTCATTGGTTCTGCTACGAAGAAAGCCTGTGCTGTATGCTGCTGGTCTGCCGTTATCGTTATGGTGCTGTTGGTGAAGGTTGCGCCGTCTACTAGCCAATGGTCAAACAGGTATCCTGCGGCGGGAGTTGCGGTGACTGTAATGTTGGTTCCATAACTGTAGGAGCAGGAACCTGTGGTAGAGTTGGTGCTACCGTTGTCTGAGGGTAGAATCGTCAATGTACAGTTGAGGCGGTCGAAGACTGGTTGCACTGTGTGGCAACAATTCATCGATAAGCTAAGGGTATTGCCGGTAACAACTTTGCCGTCAAGCAGCCAGTAGGCGAACGTGTAGCCTTTTTGTGGGTTCGCGGTGATTGTGACTTGTGAGTCGCTTTTTTCCAAGCTGACGCCTGCGGGCAAGCTCATGTTACCGCCAGAGTTGGCTGACGCTGTAATGGTTAACTGGTACTGTGTCATCCAGTTTGCAGTTGCTGTTTTAGGGGCGCTCATCGTTATTGCGTTGCTGGTTAGTTCTGAACCTGACGCGTCGCCGCTCCATCCAGTGAATACATGTTGGGTTCCTGTGCCGCCTGAAACTTTTCCCGCAGTGAGTGCAGCATAGACGGTTGAGCCGCTGTCATACCAGCCTTCGCCTGTGGTTGAACCGTACGCCGAGTTTACCGTAAGATAGTATTGTGTTCTCCACGTAGCAGTTGCGGTTTTGGGGCTATCCATCAGGATGGAGTTTGATGTTGAGGTTGAGCCTGATGCGTGGCCTGTCCACCCGATGAATGTGGCTTTTGTGCCTGCATTGACTTGCATTGTTAACGTGTTGAGTGTTGCTTGGCTGAAGGTTCCAGCGTCATACCATCCGCTGCCTCCTGTTGTTCCGTGTGCAGAAGTTACGGTTAGGTAGTATTGAGTTTTGAAGTTGCCTGTCACGTTGCCTGAACCTGAAACCGTTAATGACCCGTTTTGCAGGTTTGAGAGGCCTTCTGTTGAAGACCAAGTGTACTGTTTGCCGCTGCTTGCGCTGAGGGAAGATGCGTATGCGAAGGTGTGTTCAGAACCTACGGTCCACGTGAAGGATAATGGAAGCACGTTCGCAGCATAATCAACGTCGTCTATCGTAATGACTGTTCCTGTAAAGTCTGTTTCAATTCCCGATGCAGCGAACACGATATCGCATGTATTCGGGCTGAAGTTTGCTGTTATTGTCTTGTTGCTCTTCATTGTTATTAATATCGGGTTAGCAGTGCCTGTTAGATCTCCGCTCCAGCCGCTGAAAGTCCAACCTGGTGCAGCAACGGCGGTTAATTGGACGTAGGTGCCGTAAGTGTATGTGGCTCTATTTGGATTTTTTGTTACTGAACATCCAGTGCCATTGATGCTTATGGTTAATGATACATATTGCTGCGGCGGCGGGGATGAATTTTTGGTAAATGTGGCTGTCACCGTTTTATTGTCGTTCATAATTATGGAAGATGGATTGGTAGTTCCAGACAAGTCGCCACTCCAGCCGCTAAAGCTCCAGCCTGCTGCAGCCATAGCTTGTAAATCAACCACCGTGCCCAGTAGGCAGGTTTGGTTGCTGGGCGTCACAGTGCCCTGACCGACAGTTATCACAGTTAATGTGTATTGAGGGATGCTGAAGGCGTACATTGTGCCGTCTTCTGAGCCCACGTATAGTACGCCGTTGGCAAGTGCGGGTGACGCGCCTACGGCGCCGCCTGTTTCATATTTCCACAGCAAGCTGCCCGTGGACGCGCTGAAAGCGTACACGTAACCGTCGTTTGAGCCCACATAAACGATGCCGCCGGCAACGGCAGGAGAAGACTTTACCATGCCGCCAGGGGTGTAGTTCCAGATTTTTGCGCCCGTTGACGCGTTGAAGGCGTAGACGTTGCCGTCGTCTGAGCCAACGTAGACTACGCCGTCGGCAACTGCGGGAGACGAAACTACGGCGCCGCCAGTGGCGTAAGCCCAAATTTGCTGGTCTACGGTTGCGTTCAAGGCGTACACGAAGCCTTTGTATGAGCCCACGTAGAGCACACCGTCAACAATTGTAGGAGCCGAAGCCATGCCCATGGTGCGGTAAACTATCAGAGGTAAGGCTGTGGACGCTTCAAAACATATAACAATGCGTTGGTCTACGGTCACATAAATTCTGCCATCAACAACGATGGGAGATGAACGTATATAGCCGCCTAGGTTGCGAAACCATATTCTTGTGCCTGTTGTCGCGTTTATACTGTGTAGGTATCTATCGTCTGAGCCCACGTAGACGACGCCGTCGGCAACACTGGGAGAGGAATACACAGCCCCATTTGTGTCGTAGTTCCAGATTTTTGCGCCCGTAGACGCGTTCAAAGCGTATATGTCCCTGTCGAGGGAGCCAACGTAGACTACGCCGTCGACAACGGTGGGAGACGAAACTACGGCGCCGCCAGTAGTGTAATTCCAAATCTGTGTGCCTGTGGACGCGTTGAAGGCGTAGACGTTGCCGTCGTCTGAGCCAACGTAAACGACGCCGTCGACGATGGCGGCAGACGACTTTACGCCTCCGGTTAGAATGGTTTTCCACAGGGTATTGTTGGTGACTGGACCGTTGGATGCTGAGTAGCCAGTGTGTAAAACATCATGATGGAACATGGGCCAGCTACCGCCTGATGAGGAAACGAAAGTTACGCGTTGATTCACATCTGCTCCTGTAACGGTTAGGGTTCCAGCGGGTGCTAAGTTGCAAACGTAACCTGCGGGCGTGCTGATTGAGTAAGCGTAGCTGCCGCTGATGATGCCGCTGAAAGTTATGGTGTCTGTGGTTGAGGATTGGGTTACGCCGTTAAATGTTACGTTCCAACTGGTTCCTGCGGCTAGGCCTGACTCGGTGAAAACTACGCTGTAGGGAACGGCTGTGAATGTAGCGGTGACGGTTTTGTCGCTGTCCATTGTTATGGATGTGGGGTTTGTTGTGCCTGTTAAGTCGCCGCTCCAGCCTGTGAAGCTCCAGCCCAAGGCGGCGGTAGCGGTTAGGTCCACAACTGTGCTAACGGGGAACGACTGGTTACTTGGAGTCACGTCGCCTTGTCCAACGATAATCACCGTTAGAGTGTAGGCTGGCACGAAAGTTGCTGTTACCGTTTTATTGCCAAACATGATGAGTGTTGTGTTGGTTGTTCCAGTGGCGTCTCCGCTCCAGCCGCTGAACAACCAGCCCTCGTCGGGAATAGCTACCAAATCAACAAGGGTACCATTGCTATACGTCTGGTTGCCTGGCAAAACGCTACCGTGACCAACAGTTTTCATAGTCAACGAGTACTGTGGGGGCACACCAAACGCGTACAACTTGCCATCAGAAGAGACCACGTAAACAACGCCATCAACAACAGCAGGAGACGAAGACACAAGGGCGCCTGTGGTGTAACTCCAAATGACGTTGCCGTCAGTGGCGTTAAAAGCATACACTTTGTTGCCCCATGAGCCCACGTAAACAACGCCGCCAGCAACAGCAGGAGATGACTCAAAACGGTTGCCAGTTGTGTAGTTCCAGATTCCGACACCAGTAGTAGCATTCAAAGCGCACAAAGTATTGTCCCAAGTGCCTATGTAGACTGCGCCATAGGCAACGGCAGGAGATGAAAGAAAGATGTTTTCGTCAGTGTTGTAACTCCAGTTCAAACTGCCAGAGGCAGCGTTCACAGCATACACGTAACCAGAGAATGAGGCAAAATAAACCAGACCATCAACAACACAAGGAGACGAAACTAAAGCCCCACCAGCGCTGTAATTCCAGATTTGCACGCCAGTAGTAGCATCCAAAGCGTAAAGCTTGTCGTCATAGGATCCAAAATAAACTACGCCACCAACAACACAAGCTGCTGAAGTTACAATGTCGTTTGTAGTGTAATTCCAGATTTTCGCGCCAGTGGCAGCATCCAAGCAGTAAATCTGTTTGTCCCATGAGCCAATGTAGACTTTCCCGTCAACAACAGCAGGAGACGAAGCTACCTGACTGGTGCTGCCAGTAGGGTAACTCCCGATTTCCACGCCAGTAGTTGTATTAAATGTACGAACATAACCACTGCTGTCGCCCAGATATGCGACGCCGCCAACAACAGCAGGAGACGAGAAGGCTACGCGCGAGCCCATGCTTGTAGCCCAAATGGTTTGGTTGGTGACTGGCGCATAAGACGTAGCGTAACCGGTGTGCATAATATCGTGGTGGAACATGGGCCAGCTGTCGCCGGAGGTTGAAGCAAAAGTTACAGGCTTGTTCACGTCAGCGCCTGACACTGTTATGGTTCCTGTGGTTGCTGAACCGCAGATGTAGCCAGCGGGCGTGCTTATCGTGTAGGCGTAGTCGCCGTCGTCGATGCCTGTGAAGGTTACTGTGTCTGTTGTGGAGGAGTGTGTTGTTCCGTCGAGAGTTACGTTCCAACTGGTGCCTGCGGCTAAGCCTGTTTCCGTGAAAGTCAGTGAGGAAACGGCTGAAACAGTTCCAAATTTGAAGCAGCTGAAGAAAGATAAAATTAAAAGACTAACTAGAAGTAACGTTAGTCCTTTGCGTTTCAAACGGTAACACCTTGCTAAACTAAACATGTGCATGTTGCTTATATAGTGATTGTGAAGATACAATACATAGCGCTTGCGGAATCAAACAATATAAAAAAACCACAAATTCTGTAATATTACCACTGATTCTCAGAAATAAATAAAGTAGCGATACAACAATACCGCATCAATGATTCAACAGATATGCACATACATGCATAATGATGAAAAAACAAAACCAACCCACTTCGCAAAAAAAAGACCAAAACCACAACCCCTGTCTACTCCACTTAAATACCATCCTCCACATCTAATATCTCCAGCACGGAGGCAAAAATGTCTTGACCGTCCACCTTCTCGAATGGAACACCGAACGCGACCTGCTAAAAGAAGCAAACAGGCTTTACGACGCAGCAGGCACGTTCAACTGCATAAAAAAAGACGATTTAGTAGCAATCAAACTCCACGTAGGCGAACTAGGCAACCCGTACTACGTGCAACCGTTCTTCGTACACGACATAGTACGCAGAGTCAAACAGGCAGGCGGCAAACCCTTCCTCACCGACTCCAACACGTACTACTTGGCGCAACGTAAAAACGCCTACGACCACATGCTCACAGCCGCAACAAACGGGTTCCACATGGCACCCTTCATCGTAGCAGATGGACTTCGAAGCGAAAACTACCGAACCGTGAAAACCAAGGGCATACTGAAAGAAATCGAAGTATCAGGCGTCATCGCTGAGGCAGATGCCATGATTGTAGTGTCTCATGACAAAGGCCACGAACTCAGCGGCTTCGGCGGAGCCATAAAAAACTTAGGCATGGGCTGCACATCACGAGCAGGCAAACTGCGGCAACACCGCACAGTAGGCTTAGAGATAAATGAATCCAAATGCATAGGCTGCGGCAAATGCAAACAAGTCTGTGAATTGGGATTACCTGAAATCATCGGGAAAAAAGCTAGAAACATCTCGCCTTTATGCATGCGCTGCCCCATGTGTGCAGAAGCGTGCCCCACAGGCGCCATAAAACTCACGCATAAAACAGATCTTTGCAGGGCACTGGCCTCAGCGGCGTACGGTGTGCTGTCCACTTTCAAGAAGAACAAAGTGTCGTACGTAAGCTTCGCCAAGGATATTACGCAGTACTGCGACTGCCTGCCAGGTCCAGGCAAAATCGTGATGGAGGACTTGGGCATTTTCGCGGCTAACTCGCCAGTGTCTATTGACGCCGCGTTCCTTAACATGGTAGACTATAAAATGTTCAACGACGCGTACGATACTGATTGCATGTTGCAGGTTCAGGAAGCGAAAGCTGTTGGCATCGAGGGCGAAGTGAAACCTAAAATAGCAAGAATGAACTAACTGGAAAAAGAAAACGGTGATGGAAGCCTTCTCCTTTCTTCCACCCTTCGGTTGAAATAGCGTATGCGGAATCGTTAATAAAACGTTTATGTCGCAACAGGCATATTTCACGTTTAGCAATATGCGCTCGCATAAACACAGTCAATTACAACAGTACGGTTTGTGACTGCGCTTTGCACCTCAGGGATTTCGCCAAATATTGTAGGGGCACTGGTTCCAACAGTAAGAACCGCCCTTGAAAACGCAGTTTTTGCATTCGGGCAAGTCAAAGAGTCGGCGTCTGCTCAAAAGAACTCACACTATTATCTTTTACCGCACAACCGTTTTAAGTTTGCGGTTAATGCCCTACAAGTGTACTTAATGCTTGGGCTCCCATGCAAAAACGTCACAGTGGCAACCAAAAGTTTAAAAAGGTGAGCATACTAACTGCGGCAAAAAATGGTAGATATACATGCTTGACTCTATAATGTTGGTCGTGATCGGTTTAGGTATAGCCGCGTTAGCTGCATCCTTCGTCGAATATGTTCTCACGAGCAAAAAGAGACTGAGAAGCCGAAACACGCTGAACCGAAACCGAACAGAAGTTTAAGCTGGCTTATTCGGTTTTTTGAACCGCAGCTTTTTCACGCTTTTTTAAAGCCTTAACATAGCCTATTAGTTCCAGTGCCGCGAGAAGAATAACAACTGCTAAACCCATTACTGCAAAAGCATAGACGTATTGCCCTCTCGACACAAATAAAACGAAAAGAAAAACACAAACAACGAAAATACCAATCGCCACAAATGCAAGCGAAAAGAAACGCACTTCAAAATACTTCTTCACCGAGTCCCCACTCAAACAGCCCTACCTTCCGCAACATCCACTACAAACGTGCGCCTAAAAACCTATGCGAACTACACGGACAACCGTGGAAAACACCCTTTTCAGCCCTCTATGTTGAGAATCACACGGAAATTAATCTATCGTGGTTCTGGGACTAAAGGTTAATCCCAAACCCAAAATAAACATGGTTATACGCTGAACGCCTCGTTGAATAGGTTGTAGGTCATAACCACTTCTTTCTTCTGAAATAAATCAACATTACTATCGCGATGGCAAGCATAATTGACAATACCATGGGATACCCCCAAGCCCACTCAAGTTCAGGCATGTACCTAAAATTCATCCCGTAAATGCCTGCAACTAAAGTTAAGGGAATAAATATCGTTGCAATAATTGTCAACACTTTCATAACTTCATTCATTCTATTGCTTACACTGGAGAGGTATATGTCAAGCATTCCGGAGAGCATATCGCGATAAGTCTCAACGGCGTCAATAACTTGAATTGTATGATCGTAAACATCCCTCAGATAAATGTCGGTTGATTTACTAATCAACTTTGATTCCCATCTCTCCAACCTGCTAATAACTTCTCGCAGAGGCCAAACAGACTTGCGCAAAATTATCATTTGACTTTTTAAATTATGAATGGCGCGGAGTGTTTCAGGTGATGGATTTGAGACCAAATCGTCCTCCATATCCTCAATTTTCTCCCCAATTTTCTCAAGAGCTATGAAGTAGTTGTCAACAACAGCGTCCATTAAAGCGTAAACAAGGTAGTCAGAACCCATTTTTCTTATTCGACCCTGAGCACTTCTCATTCTTTCACGTATCGGATCAAAAACGTCACCCTCACTTTCCTGAAAGGATAAAACCCAGCTTGGACCAAGAACAAGACTAATCTGCTCCGCTGTAATCTCGCTCGCTTTTTCATCATAACTGAGCATCTTCAGCACAACAAAAAGGTAACTTTCAAAATCTTCAATTTTTGGGCGCTGACCAGTATTGGCAATGTCTTCTAAAACAAGCGGATGCAGATCAAATTGTTTTCCGATTTTCTCAATTACTTCTGTTTTCTGAAGACCGTCAACATTTATCCACGTAATAGTCGACTTATCCTTAAACGGGAAAGTTTCTTCAACTTTCTTAGCCTCCTTTTCTTCTAAACGTGTTTCATCATAATCAATAATTCGAATCCGTACATCGCCAACTTTCTTTTTGCCTACATAAACTACCGTTCCCGGAGGCAAACCAGCCTTTCTCGTTCTACCCCTAAAAATTTGAGTAATACAATCCACCCTCTTCTGATACTTTGACAAAAAACGCTTATAAATTTTAGAATAACCAAACACAATCACTCAGCACGCTATCCAGCGACCGTCGGACGCATTCTTTCATATAATGGGGGCTAAAGTCTTTCCACGCATTAGCTCACATAGCTGTAACCGCCTACAGAGAACACAGCTACTCTAGCGCGCATTCGCGAAGGCTTTTTAACGAGACTCCGCCATCTCTAATTTCAGTCAGTGAAATATGATGCCTGAACAAAACCAGAAAACAAACGACAGCCTAAGAGATTTGCTTAAGGCATCATGGATGCGCTCCTCAATAAAAATAGCGCTCCTGCTAACTGCCGCGTGCTTAATTGCCATTTGGCTTTTGAAAGTCTTCAACGTCGCCGCAGCACCACTGTTCGTCAGCATAGAACACTTTTTTGCATCTTACGGGCTCGCAGGCGTTTTCTTCGCAACCATCATCGCTGGAACAATCATACCATTAGGAAGCCCAGCGCTGGTTGCAGCCGCAGCGCTATTCGGCGTGAACCCCATACTGCTCATACTCGTAGCCACTACAGGCTTCACAATAGGCATGACAATCAACTATGCCCTAGCTTACCGACTTGGAAGACCCTTCGTCTCAAAAAAAATCTCTACAGAACACCTGGAACAACTCGCACGTGTATGGAGCAAATGGGGATGGATAATCTACGCAGTGTTTGGTTTAATCCCGCTTCTACCCGTGGAACTGCTCTCATTCATCTGCGGACTCCTAAAGACACGACTCAGCATATTCATAACACTAAGCTTCGCACCCAGACTCATAGTATTCACCCTGCTAGTATACTTTGGGCAATCCATGGGCGCTTGGCTAGGCGTACCTTAACCCAACCGCAACAGCAACACGCTAGTGAAGACCATGAAAACGTAAAGTTGAAATACACACATTTAAATTACCCAAATGTACACAAGGGGCACACGGAGAACACCGTAATGGTTTCCCTGAGGGCATTAGCTCCATCATTAACCCGAATCACAATCGCAGCCGCAATAGGCGCTGCACTGCACATAGGACAAGGAAACTGCGACCTTATAGACGCTAAAGCCGTGGAATTCTCAAGAGCCATTTTAGCGCAAACAGACATAGAAGGCGAAGTCATCGCGTGCGAAGGACCAAAAGACCACGCGCCAGCATTCATAACCCGCGAAAAAGTAGGCACAGGACGAGGACCAAAAGTAGAATTTGTCGTGGACCCAGTAGACGGCACTACGGCGGCATCTAAAGGCCGAAAAGACGCTATTTCCGCTTTAGCTTGCGCGCCAGCAGGCTGCTTCCAAGTGCTTCCTGACGACGGATACTACTTTAAGGTTGCCACTGACAACCAGTCTATCGGCAAAATTTCTTTGGATATGTCTGTGGAGGAGATTGTGCGAACTGTAGCACGAGAGAAAGATTTGCCTCTTGAAAACTTAACCGTTATAATGTTGGAACGTGAGAGGCATGTGGGAATGCTGGCTATGCTTAGAAAGCTTGGCGTGCGCATTATATTGATTCCAGACGGCGACATTGCCGCTGCGGTTGTTTCTTGCATTCCGCAATCAGGAGTTGATCTTCTTTTAGGTGCTGGTGCAGGTCCTGAAGCAACGATTGCGGCGACAGCCGTAAAGTGCTTAGGCGGAACCATGCTGGTTAAGGTGTGGCAAGGCAAAAACGACGACAAAAAACGTTTGGATAGGCTGAAGTTGGCGGGTGTTGACGCTTACAAAACCTATTGTGAAGACGAGTTGGCGAAGGGTAAAGAACTGGTTTTTGCAGCTTCAGGCGTCACCAAAGGCGAACTCTTAGACGGCGTGCGTCTGATTCCAGAAGGCGCATTGGTGCATTCAATTTGCATGCGAATGCCAAGCGGAACCGTGGAGAGATCTGAAACCACGCTGCGTTTCAAGGGGCATCCAGTGTACCAGCAGTTTTGCCGTGAAAGCTAGATTTAAGCACGTTTACCTAGAAAGCTTTTCAAGGCTTTTCTTATACCGTTGACGCTCAGCAGTGTCGAATGAAATTCAGGCTTATACGGATGTGTCTCGCTTTCCAAAAGCTCACTCAAACGTGCGTAGTAAGCGTCAAACTCTTCAACACTGCTGCTTTTGAACTTGAACACTGGAAAACTGCTTTTCGGTGTTTCCCAACGCTTCTCATACGCCAACATAGCGGTATCGTCTCCGAACTTTTCCACCATTCGTTTAATGAGCACTGACCGATCTACGCTGACAACCACCAGAAGCGGGTTAACAGCCTCTAGTTTGGTTGTTAGCAGAAACTGGCGCGTCACGTTAAATGGCGCAGTTGAATCGATGACGACACTGTAGCCTAATTTGAGTAAATCGTCACGTATCTCAGCTATCATGGAGTAAACTAGGAATTCGTCATGGCAAGGATAGTTTTCGTTGAAGAACATTTTCCTCAGTTCATCAACGCCTACTCGCGCGAAACAGTGTTTGTCAGCTAAAAGCCGCTGTGCAAGCAGCGTTTTCCCTGCTGTGGGGTAACCGCTAAGCACGATGTTCCATAAGCCGTTGACATCGCTGCCAACCATTCTTGTTTTCTCCAGTAAGCCGATAGGCGCTCATGTGCGCTACATTACTATTGTTTGGGCAGTCCTTAAAACAGTTATTGCAGTTTCACGCGTCTCAGGTTAAAAGCCTTGATGTCTTCAGCGCATAAAATCAATGGCAGATGCCCCATGATTTGCATGAGTTGCTTTCTTGCGCGTGATATAGTTAGAAACTGAGCAATAGTGTTGTTAGAACATTTGCACATTGAATACGTGTTGTACTGTACACTTTTTCACTTCGGCACACAAAAGAGTTATATTAATTCCCGCTGAAAAAGGTAGGTTATTGTGGGGGATAATAGGTATGGTTAAGTATATTTTTGTGACAGGTGGCGTTTTAAGTTCAGTTGGCAAGGGAATTTTAACTTCTTCGATCGGCAAAATGCTTCAAACGCGTGTGTTAAAAGTGTCAGTTATAAAAATTGATCCTTATGTGAACGTGGACGCGGGCACAATGAACCCGTACATGCACGGCGAAGTCTTCGTGACAGACGACGGTGGCGAAACCGACTTGGATTTAGGCTGGTACGAACGTTTTTTGGACTTAAGCTTGAAACAAGAAAACAACCTCACCACAGGACTCGTGTACAAAAACGTGATTGAAAAGGAGCGCCGCGGTGATTTTCTCGGTCGCTGCGTCCAAATTGTGCCCCATGTGACTAACGAAATTAAGCATCGCATAAAAACCGTAGCTAAAGCCTCCAATGTGGACGTGGTCTTGACGGAAGTAGGTGGCACAGTAGGCGACATAGAAGGCTTGCCTTTTCTGGAAGCTATACGCCAAATGCGGCTTGAAGAAGGCTACGAAAACACGTTGTACGTTCATGTTGCCTTAGTTCCGATTTTAGACGTTACAGGCGAATTTAAAACAAAGCCGTTGCAGCACAGCGTCAACGAACTGCGGCGCATCGGTATTCAGCCTGACATTATCGTTGCCAGAAGCCCCCATCTGATTGACGCGGAAGCCCTGCGGAAAATTGCGTTGTTCGGCACAATTCCTGAAGACGCCGTGTTCTGTTCCTACAATGCAGAAACTGTGTATCAAGTACCCATCATCCTCGACAAGCAGGGCATGGGTGATTTCATCTGTAAAAGATTCAGCTACACTGACACCAAGCAGGACTTGCACGAGTGGCAGCAAATTGTAAACGCAATAGTAAAGCCTGAACACGAAGTCCATGTAGCCTTGGTAGGCAAGTACGCAGGGTTAAGCGACAGCTACGTCAGCATGAGCGAGGCACTGCGACACGGCGGCATAACCTGCAAGACGCGGGTGTGCATAACGTATTTGGAAGCAGAAAAGTTAGAGCAAGACCCGCAATGCATAGACGAGTTGAAAACGTTTGACGGCGTGTTTGTTCCCTACGGTTTCGGTCCCAGAGGCACCGAAGGAAAAATTAAAGCGGTGAATTTTGCGCGAGAAAACGACGTGCCTTTTCTGGGCATATGTTACGGTTTTCAGTTGGCAGTCATCGAGTTTGCGCGAAACGTCTGCGGCTTAAAAGATGCAAACAGTAGTGAAATTAACCCGAATACGCCGCATCCAGTGATTGACCTGATGCCTGAGCAGAGAGGAGTGGAATACAAAGGCGCTACAATGCGTTTAGGCGCTCATAAAGTGATACTGGAGCCTGATACGCTTGCGTATGGTTTGTACCAGCAAAAGGAAATTTACGAACGCCACCGTCACAGGTTTGAGGTTAACTTGGATTACATGGAAGTTCTAAGGAAAAACGGGCTGTGCTTTTCGGGCAAGAGCACCGACGGCAGAAGAATGGAAACGTTGGAGTTGCCTAACCGTTACTTCTTCTTTGCTTCGCAGTTTCACGGCGAATTCAGAAGCCGCCCTGGCAGAGCTTCACCAGAATACCGCGGCTTCATCCAAGCGTGCTTAAACAAGAAGTTGGGCAAACCAAAACCCGAATTCTGAAACATATAGTCCACAGAATAGTGGTGAAGGCACAGCCAGAGTAGAAGTGCTAAACCTGCCTCGTGCGACAAGCCAAAAGTTCAACCTACAGAAAGTGGGAGTTGGTAGAAACCGCGGAGCAATAGGTTGCTAGGGCAGTTTAGGGCTGGAAGAGCTTTATTTCACATCGAAGTGGGCGCATCTCCCGCACAATCCCAGAGACTATGATATGCCCTGTATGTAAAAGTCGTACGCATGGGGAGTATACTTTAACCCCGTGAGTCTCCTGATGTGTTAGTAAACTATGCCTTTTTGGCTATGCATATGAAATAACTTTCGTCATCTCTTTCGAATGTAACAGTAAGTCCGCTCTCCTTCATCATCTGCTTAAGCAGTTTCATGCTGGGTAGGAAATCGTTCTCGATCTCCATGCCACCGTTCATATGAACTCCATTGATTTTCTTTGCCGAGTCAGAATGAGCCACTACTAGGCGCCCTCCTTTCCTTAAAGCTCTAGATAATATCTTAATGGCTAGAGGCTGGTCAACAAAATGGGGAAAACAAGAATAACACACTACCAAATCGAAGTCCGCATCATATTTTAGTTCGTAAACATCGGAGACTAAGTATGAAATCAACGGATGGTCTTTCTCTGGATACTTCGAGCGGGCTACCTCAATCATCTTCCCCGAATAATCCACCGCAACAACACGTCCATCCACCAGATATCTTTCGTAAAACGGTATCATAATTCCAGTTCCAGTGCCAATATCCAGTATCCTATCACCGCTATGGATTCCCAGCAACTCGGCGATATATTGCACCTTTTCGAGATTGTGAACGGTAATTTCATCCCACACCTCAGCTTTCTCATCGAAGAAATCCTTTTGCTTCGGATTAACCGCTTTCGGGTTCATGCCTTTATACTCCATTATATGGGAATGACCACCGGTATCCCTCGTACGCTCTCCACATAAGCATCAATGTTGTATACCGCCTTAATATTTTCGGGAGTGATAACCTCATGGCACCCTGCGGAGTAAACCTTCCCGTCCTTCATCAGGATGAATTTGTCCGAATGACGGATGGCTAGGTTGAGGTCGTGAATAATCATAATCGCGGCCATATGGTTCTTTTTAACGATGTTCCTAATTAGATGCATGATCATGTGCTGGTTAGATAGGTCAAGACTACTTGTAGGCTCGTCTAGGAGAATTACCTTCGGTTGTTGAACCAAGACTCTTGCTATTTGCACAAGTTGGTATTCCCCACCGCTAATCTCGTCGACATACTTGAGTGCAAGTTCGTCCAAGCCTAGTAGATGGAGTACTCTTCCTGCCAATCTTATGTCTTTCCCAGTTACGTTCCAATCGAAGTGCGGTTTCCTACCCAATAGCACAGAATCGAACACTGTAGTCTTGGATGTCTCGCTCCTTTGTGCGACGTACCCTATGTTCTTCGCGATGTCCTTTTTGTTCATCTGATGAAGATTTGATCCCTCTATGAACACTGAGCCAGCGTTTGGTTTGAGCACCTTGTCTATGCACTTGATCAGGGTGGTCTTTCCGACGCCGTTGGGTCCCAAGATGGAGACGACTTCATCAGTCTGCACGGTAAATGATACACCATCCAACACCCGCCTGCTGTTGTAGGAGAAATCGATGCCATTCACCTCGAAGAACATCATTTCCGGTACCTCCTGATCAGCAGGTAGATGAAAAGGGGTCCACCAAGCATTGAGGTTATTATGCCCACTGGTATGACTGCAGGGTAAAGAATTACTTGTCCAACCCCGTCCGCTATTATTAGGATGATGGCACCTAGGATAAAGGAAAGAGGAAGGAGGTAACGATGGTCACTGCCTATGATCATCCGGGCGATGTGCGGTCCCAGAAGACCTACGAAAGCGATTATGCCGAAGAAAGAGACGAGAAAAGCAGATAAAACGGAGGACAATACCATTCCCACGATCCTTTCCCGCTCCGTATTGACACCCAACCCTTTAGCGGTGTCCTCCCCAGCGTCCAAGGCGTTATAGTCCCATCTTCTGTAGAAGAAGTAAAAGACCACTGGGAGAATTACCAACAGAATCAGGTAATTCCAAGACCAAGTTGCTTTACCTAGGTCGCCGAAGGTCCAAGCTACAATATTGCCTAACTGTGAATCGGTGGCTATGTATTGCATGAAGGATAACCCAGCGGAGAACATGGCACTAATGGCCACACCTGCCAGTACCATAGTCTCGGCACTGACTTTTGTAACCTTGGTGAGGAGCAGTATGGAACCTGTCGCCACTAAGGAGAATGAAAATGCGCAGATAGTCGTGACGTAGGGATTATTGATGGAGACTGTGGAGGTCATGCTGCTGCCGGCACCGAGGAAGATAATGGCAAAGGAGGCACCGAAGGCTGAGGCGCTAGATATTCCTAAGGTGAAAGGTGAAGCGAGGGGGTTGTGGAGAATACATTGCATCACCACCCCAGCGACTGCTAATCCGGCGCCTGCGAATAAAGCTCCGACGATTCTGACCATTCGGATGTTCCAGATGACGCCTCCCGCTCCGTTCATGTCGAAGGTAATGATGTATCTAACGACGTCTATGAAAGGTATTTCAATAGGTCCACTCTGAGTGGCTATGATCACACATAGAAACAGCAGGAGTAGCCCGATGATGATGAAAAGGCGCTTCCGTTTTATGAATCCTCTGTATGTTCTTGAAATCTGGTTGTCGTCCTCTTCATTGTCCTCATAGATGCTGAATGCCTCATGACCGTCATGGTCTTTGGATACCTGATTTTTGCCCATTTTTTGATACCCTTATCACCAAAAAAGAGTGGAAAGAGGTTTAAGAATTGATCACAGCGTGACCTTGCTGCATCCGTTGCCAGTCTGACCAGCCGCGATGTCCAAGTAGGTCATCGTAGTTCCTGGATAGAATAGTCCTATGATCTCGTTTGCTTTGTCCTCGAAGTTCCAAGAGTACAAGTCTCCATTCATTACTGATGCAACGTAGTAGACATTCACTAACTGGTTATCCCAATTGGTGCCGTAGCACTTGTAGACCATGGTTGAATAGATGTTGTCGTTTTTCACTGCCGAAACTTCATCTAATCCAGTATTCGTATCTATGAAATCGTTAATAGAGTCGATGCAGCCGCTCAAGCCTATGCTGTCTATGAATATGTAATCTGGGTCAGCGCCGATCAGGGTCTCCAATGTGATGGTGTATGGTTGACCATTAGCGGCAGGCTCGATAGCATTGGGGATGTTAGAATAGTCAAATGGTAGATAGTTGCCGGATCCTTTCAGAAACGATGCCCCACCGTAATAGAACATACCACAGGCGTATGCACTGTTTGTGCTGGCTGTAGTAGCTTTTGAGGTAATGTCGTTGATCATTGCGGCGATGCCATTGTTGAGCTCAGCTGCCCTTTCTTGCTCGCCAAACAACGTGCCTAGAGAGGTTATCTGAGCATAGAAAGCATCCCCGAATTCGACGTTGGCGTTGATGACGTACACTGGGATGCCAGTTTGGTCTTGAAGTGTGTCTGCGGTTGCCGCATCCTCCGCTGTAGAGGTGATGATGACGCTTGGATTCAGGTCTAAGATGGCCTCCGCGGTAGTCGCTACCTGTGGCAGTGCGGAGAATTTTGCTTTGTTGATGAGATAGTAGGTCTGGTCGTCCCGAGTGTTGAAGGTACCAGCGGTTTCAATGGCTTGAACCTTGTCAACAGCATCAAAATAGGACACTAATCTCAAGGAGCATGCACCTACACAATAGATGGAGTCTATGTGGTCTGGGATAGTCACTGTTCTTCCTAAGGCGTCGGTGACGGTTGTTTCTGCTGGTTTATTATCTCCGCTGTTTGAGGTAAGGACGTAAGTAACTCCTATGGCGGCGATTAGAACAATTGCTATTGCCACGATGGCAAACATTTTGTTTTTTTCCATTTTAATCAATTCCATTGATGATTAACTGTGCACGTATTACGATTTTTCACTTCAGTAATACAAACAGTGTAATAAATATTTAGCGCGCGCTAAACAGGAAAACTCCATTAGACTATCATCAGAGCAGTTTAGAAGGCATCAAGCGGTTCAGGAAGCCAAAGTAAAAGCGCTATAAAATGTCTGAATTGTCATAGAAAAGGTTTATTTTCAGGCGTTCAGTTTTCATTGCAGAACTGAGGCGGACCAACTGTGTCCGCTGGGATGTGGCCCTGCAACGGGCTGAACCGTAAACTTTAGCAAACATGAGGTGAAAAAAGAATGGCATACAAATACATAGCTGAAGAATGGGCGAACCCTGAAAAATCCTTCGTGGAAGAGCTTATGCGCCAGCGCTTGATTGAATGGCGTCAGCAGCACACGATAACGCGCATAGATAAGCCTACACGGCTTGACCGAGCGAGAAAACTAGGTTACAAAGCTAAACAGGGCTTTGTGATGGTGCGTGTGCGCGTGAGAAGAGGTGGCATGCACAAGCTGCGACCGAAATCAGGACGTAGACCTAAACGCATGGGTGTCGCGAAGTTTAAACCCGCTAAAAGCATCAGGCTTATTGCAGAAGAACGCGTAGCGAAAAAGTTTCCGAACTTGGAAGTTCTGAACAGTTACTGGGTAGGCGAAGACGGTCGCTCTAAATGGTTCGAGGTAATTCTAGTAGATCCTAACCATCCTGTGATTAAGACCGATAAAGATGTTAACTGGATAACGCAGAAGCAGCATCGTAACCGTGCGCTCAGAAGCTTGACAAGTGCGGGCAAGAAAGTGCGAAGCTTAAGAAGGAAAGGTATAGGCGCAGAAAAGTTTAGACCTAGCAAGCGTAAAGGCGCGAAGGGAGCACATTAGCGATGCATCATATTAAGCCTAAAATCTTTAAGCCTAATGGAAAACAGCGCAGCGGCAAAGGCTTCAGTCGTGACGAAATAGGAAAAGCAGGTTTAAACTCTGTTGAAGCGGCAAAATTAGGATTGCCTGTTGATTTGAGAAGGAAAACAGCTCACGACGAAAACGTTGAAGCCATCAAAGCTTACGTGGAAAAAGCAAAGGCGGAAGCCAAACCGAAACCTAAGCCCAAACCCAAAGCGGAAGAGAAGAAAAAACCTAAAAGCCAGAAAACACCGTAACAAAGTACGGTGCCAAAGTGTCTTCTAAAACGCCTGTAGGCTACGTTGATGTACGAGTCTTTGCTCATGCTACTGAAGACTTAGAAAAAGTGTTAACTGCTGTCCGCAACACGTTACCAACTGAAGCAAGCGAAGGCATCGTTTTCCAAAAAACCAGTTTAACAGGGCATCACGGGAACCCCATAATTCTTTTCCAAACCAAAATCACGGATAAGCAAGCGCTCCCGCTGATTCTCAAAAAAATCGCTTCACGCCTAAACTCTTTAGACAAGGAAACATTGAACAGCGAAATGAAATTGCATTTGGAAAAACGCAACCTGTACTTGCGTTTTGACAAGCAATCTGCTTACATAGGTGAGTTAAATTTTTCCTCAAACGACCCCATACACTTTAAGATTCACTTCAAAAATAAAACTCCAGAAGAGATAATCGTGATTTGCAGAGAAACAGGGTTGCTTCCATGAAAAAAACCTTCGCAGATTTGCATTTACGTGTAAACCCGCGCGATTCTGCTACAGCTTTGCGAATCATAAACAAAGCAGCAAAATTGGGCTATCGCTTAGTTGCAGTGCCCTTTTTGTCTGAGGCACGCGAAGACGAAACTGCAAAACTGCGGAGCATCTGCAGCGAAGCCAAAATAGACTTTGTGTCGCGAGTGGACATTAAACCGAGAACGCAGAATGATTTGATGTATCAGTTGAGAAGGCTTAGGCGAAAATTTGAAGTAGTCTGCGTTGTCTGCGAGAACAAAGAAGTTGCACGGCAAGCAGCCAAAGACAGGCGCGTTGACCTCTTGAATTTTCCCTCGCTGGATTACCACAAGCGCTTCTTTGACAGGGCAGAAGCTGAATTAGCCAGCAACAGTTTGACAGCGTTGGAAATAGACGTGAAACCGCTGCTTGCTTTGGAAGGACCACCCAGAGTGCGGCTGCTTTCAAGCTTACGCCGAGAAACCGCCATTGCCACAGAATTCCACGTGCCCATCATTGTTTCAAGCGGAGCCACAAGCGAAATGCTGCTGAGGAAACCGCGGGAGCAAGCAGCGTTAACAAGTCTTTTCGGCTTAAACGAAACTTCGCTGGAAACTGTTTCCCATAACCCAATGGCAATCGTTAAGCGGAACAGGCAGAAGCTTAGTTCCAAGTTTGTGGCACCGGGCATACGCATAATCAAGGAAGGAAAAGACTGTTGAAACGAACCAAACGGCGATACTTGGCGTTGCAAGTGGACTCGGAAGTAGCGCCTGCACCGAGAGAATTCATAGACGCAGTTTGGGGTGCGGTAACACGGCTTTATGGAGAATATGGCGCAAGCTTAACGGGCTTAACGCTGATTGATTACAACATAGAGAAAAATACAGCGATTATCCGCAGTGCACTTGAAGCAACAGGTATGGTTAGAGCGGCGGTGGCTTTGATTACGTCGGTTGCGAACCGGGAAGCGGCGGTGCATGTGCTTGCTGTTTCAGGCACGATAAAGTCGTTGCGTAAACATTTGGAATAACCGTTTTGCTACGAGTAACTGCTTAGTTTTGTCATGTGCCTTTACCGTGCGACCGCAGGTAAGCAAGTTTCTAAAAGTAAACTTTGATGCAGTGAAAAGTAAATACAATTCGTACTTAAGTAACATTATTCATTGAACAGATTTACAAATAATATGCAGCAACGTTTATCAATGACAATGGAATCCATGTTAGCGTCACATACTAGCAGGGAAAAAAATGGACATACAAGACTTCTATTTCAAACTGCACCTTAAAACTAACCCTATAATAGATGACACTACGTTGAGAGACGGCATCCAAATGCCTGGCTTAGCCACAGGTCCCAAAGACGCTGCAAAAATAGCTAAGCTTCTAAGTGAGACAGGTGTGGAAAGAATTGAGCTTTACCATTACCAGAAACCCGATAAGAAAGCGGCGCAACTCATCCACAAGATGAAACTCAACCTAAGAATCGCTGGATGGTGCCGTGCAGTTAAAGAAGACATCGACAGCGCTGTACAATGCGGCTTCAAAGAAGTAGGCATTTCACACCCAGTTTCGTTTATTCACTTCAACGCCAAATGGCCCGACAAAACCCCAGAGCAGATATTAGCTAATGTAGCTGAAGTGGTAGAGTACGCCGCTAAGACGCATGGATTGCGAACGTTCGTTCACGGCGAAGACAGCACACGCGCGAACTGGGAGTTCGAGAAAAAATTCATCAACACTGTAGCCCAAGCAGGCGCAGAATGCTATCGCATATGTGACACAGTTGGCATAGGACTTTCAGACGTAAACGCGCCTTTGCCTAATGGCATTCCAACCAAAGTGAAAGCAATCAAGCAAGAAACAAAAATCAAAAGCGTCGAGATTCACGCGCATGATGATTTCGGAAACGCAGTTGAAAACTCAATAGCCGCTGTGCGTGCAGCCTCAGGCGTGTGGGACACTATTTACATAAGCACAACTTACCTTGGCATAGGCGAAAGAGCAGGAAACGCGGAAACCGAAAAAGTCCTAATGAACCTTTACCTGCACTATGGCGTTAAAAAGTTCAAGGGAAAAACCGAAAAACTCACGCAGCTGGCTAATTTCATCGGCAAAGCAACAGGCTACGTGGTTCCACCCAACAAAGCAATAGTAGGCGCTTACGGTTTTGCACATGAATCAGGAATTCACACGCACGGAGTTTTAAATGACCCGTGGACTTACGAGCCTTATCCGCCTGAACTCGTAGGCAACATACGACGCTTAACCATCGGAAAACAATCTGGAAAAGGCATAATCAAACATAAAATAACGGAACTTACGGGAAAAGCACCAGAGGACCAGGCACTGCTGATAGTGGTGGAGAAAATCAAGGAAATCTACGCGAACGGAAGAAGAGCTTCGCTGAAAGAGGAAGAATTCAAAAAAATACTCCAAGCACTTGCTCAAAACCCTCAAACTCTTCCGATAATGGCAGAGCGTGTTCTGAATCAGGCAGTTCTCGAAAAGCCGCTGCAGAAAACCTAGGATGCAAAAGGGTGTCTAGCTAAGAAAAGAAAATAAAGAAAGGAAAAAAAGAAAGTTATTTGGAGAGTTGCTTTCGCAGCTCTTCGTATGTGGCTTTTATGTCTTCCACTGAAGCTTCATCTTCCAGCGTGGAAGTGTCACCCAGCGGCGCACCGACCACCACTGCTTTCAGAAGCCTGCGCATGATTTTTCCACTGCGCGTCTTTGGCAGTTTGTTAGCGAATATGATAGCGTCTGGCGTAGCAATGGGACCTATGGTTGTTCTAATGTGCTTAACAAGTTCTGCGCGTAACTCATCTGAAGGCGTAAAGCCGCTTCGGAGAACTACGAACGCCACAGGAACTTCGCCTTTCACCACGTCTTCTTTGCCCATCACTGCAGCTTCCGAAACAGCGGAGTGCGAAACCAAGGCGCTTTCAAGCTCAACTGTGCCGATGCGGTGTCCAGCTACTTTAAGCACTTCGTCTGCTCTGCCGAGAAGCCAGAAGTAGCCGTCAGGGTCTCTCACTGCGTAGTCGCCACTGTAGTAAATGTTTGGCCATCTTCCGAAGTATGTCTGCTTGAATCGTTCAGGGTCTTTCCACAAGGTTTGCAGCATTCCTGGCCATTGAGATTTTATCACGAGGAAACCTTTGGTGCCTACGGGTGTAGGTTGCCCTTTCTCATCGTAGACTTGGGCGTCAATAGAGGGCAGTGGCAAAGTAGCTGAGCCTGGTTTCTGCGGTGTCAGTTCTAGTCCCGCAAGCGGGGAAATCATGAATCCGCCTGTTTCTGTCTGCCACCAAGTGTCAATTATAGCAAGTTTTTCTTTGCCGATTACGCGGTAGTACCATTTCCAAGCTTCAGGGTTAATGGGTTCACCGACGGTGCCTAAAAGGCGCAACGTGCTCAAGTCGTGTTTGAGTATCCATTGCTCACCGAACTTCATAAACATCCTGACAGCAGTTGGTGTACCGTAGAGTATGCTTATGCCGTGGCGTTCAATCATGTCCCACCATCGGTCCTGCGCAGGATAATCAGGAGTTCCTTCAAACAGAAATGCAGTTATGCCCATGCTTAGTGGAGCGTACACGTTGTATGTGTGTCCTGTGATCCAGCCGATGTCGGCGACGCACCAGTAAATATCCTCGTCGTTGGGGTCAAATGCCCATTTAAGCGTCCAATACGCCCAGACTAGATATCCGCCTGTGCCGTGTTGAACACCTTTCGGTTTGCCTGTTGTGCCTGAAGTGTAAAGGATGAACAGCGGGTCAGTTGACTGCATGGGTTCAGGTTCAACGTAAGCGTTTCCCGCTTGGGCGAGGGCTTCGTCGTACCAGACATCGCGTCCTTCTTTCATCTGGACTGGCTGTCCTGTTCTCTTGACAACTATGACTTTTTCGATGGTTGGCGTGTTTTGGAGTGCGCGGTCGGCGTTGTCTTTGATGGCTACGGTTTTTCCGCGTCTGTACGAGCCGTCAGCTGTTACAAGGATTTTTGCACCTGAATCGTTGATGCGGTCTGCGAGGGCTTCAGCGCTGAAGCCTGAGAATACGGCTGCGTGGATTCCGCCTAAGCGTACGGTTGCTAGGAGTGTTATTGGGAGTTCAGGGATTACTGGGAGGTATACGGCTATGCGGTCGCCTTTTTTGAAGTTGAAGTCTTTGAGGACTTTTGCGAGTTTGTTTACTTCTTTGTAGAGTTGGTAGTAAGTGTAGGTTTTAACTTCGCCCATTTCGCCTTCCCAAATGTAAGCTAGCTTGTTTTTTCGCGCTGTTTTCACGTGTCTGTCGAGCGTGTTGTAGGAGACGTTGAGGACTCCGCCTTTGAACCATTTGTAGAACGGCGGGTCTGAGTCATCGAGCACTTTGTCCCATTTTTTGTACCAGTCTATGGCTTTTGCTTTTTCAGCCCAGAATTCTTCGGGGTTTTTGATGGATTCTTCCCATTCTTGTTGACGTTTTTTTCCAGAAGATATGTTGGCGTTGCTTGGCGAAAACTTGTCGTTAAACGGCAAACTAGTTTCAGACATTCTATTATCCTTCTATTAGTTAATTTGCTGGGGAGATTTGAATTCACAGCATATAAAGTTTTGTACGTTCCCGAGGAAAAGATAACAAGAGAATTATGGCGTTTTTGGCTTACTGGACATGATTGCTGCAGTTATTGGTGAGCAGGTGCGGTTGGGCTTGGAACCAGTGTGTGGGAGAATCTAGCCCACCTTATATAAAGAGACGGCAGGCAACACTGCAGACCTACCCCCTATAGGTTTCTGCAATGAACCACTAATAGGCTCCCAATATGTCCGCGATTCCAACATGCTATTGCGCTTGTTTTCAGCCAATAGCAACCCCTCCCCCTCCTATTTTTCTGCAATGATTAACTATCCGGCTCCAAATATGACAACTGAGCTCTCTACTAGAATAACCTAAAAGATACTTGAATGCGCTCTTTCGTCATTTCAGATTTTTGGTTATCCACAAGACACTAACAGAGATAGCTCTGGAAATCGACCGTCAACTTGATAGAATCGTATGGAATAAATAGAAAAATGGGGTTTGTGTGTTGTTTGATTGTTTAGTTTGTTGGGCAGATAGGCAGCACAGTTTTGCTGTGTGCTTCGTTCAGTACTTCTGCTATTGCAAGGTAAATAGCGCTTGAACCGCAGATGACGCCTTCAATGCCTAACAGGTTGTTCCAAGTGAACTCTCCAAACAATACTGGGTTGCCCGTCACTTCTCTAATCGTCAACAGGAAAAACAGTATAGCCAAGCTCATGAACACAAACTGCAACGCGCGATTTTTATTCAAAGTTCCAAAGAACATCGCCAGCGTAAACAGTCCCCACATGAAAAAGTATGCTGCCATCGCTGTTTCAGAAGGAGCAACAAGCCCAGTGAACATAGCGGTTTTCGGCAGCACCAGCAGCAGCACTAGAGACCACCAGAACAAGCCGTAAGAAGTGAACGCTACTGTACCAAACGTGTTGCCCTTCTTGAACTCCATGATGCCAACGATTACTTGCGCTAAGCCACCGTACGCCAACCCCATAGCCAAAATCATCGTATCCAACGGAAACAAACCAGCATTATGCAAATTAAGCAAAA
>CAZDLK010000007.1:0-47794 GCA_964506435.1 uncultured Candidatus Bathyarchaeia archaeon
CGCGCGAAATTATGTATGTACGTAGGGTCATTCTGTTTCACACGCTCATGTTATCAAGAAAAAGAAAGGGGGGAATAAGGTATTATAATTTACTCTTCAGCGTATAATAGCCAGTTGCGCCATTGCTGTGTAATGTCTAAATAGATTCCTTGCACGTTGGGCTTCGATACTGCGTAGGCACCGCTCTGGTACAGCGGGATTATCGGAACATCTACAACCATTAGGTTCTGAATTTGCCCATACAAATCAGTTCTAGCTGATGCAGTAGTGTTTCCCCTAGCCCACGCAATAAGCTGATCCATCTCTGCGCTAGCGTAGTTGTGGTGCAGCCATGACCCGCCTGAAGATTGCACAAACGGGTAAATGTAGTCGTCTGGGTCAATGTAGTCTGGATACCAGCCATAAATGTACGCTTCCATGGTTTCTTCTGATCTTTTAACTTTGTACGCTGCCCAGTCGAGACCTTCAAGACTTACGTCAATCACTCCGCTTGCTTCTAACGACGCCTCAAGCACCAGCGCCTGCTGTTGGCTCTGCGGGTAGTGTCCTGACGTTTCATACCACAACGTGAACGAGAATTTGTGGTTCTCGTCGTTAGCCAAGCGCGCCTAGAAGTTCCTGCGTGAGAGTGTAGTTTGGATTACCTAAGGTTTGGAACGCGTCGGTGTGACCGAACATGCCAATGGGTATCATGCTGAATAACTCCTCAGCTTGCCCTTGGAACACGGTGTCAACCAGCATAGTTCGATTGATCGCAGAGGCTACTGCCCACCTAAGTGTCACGTCGTCAAAAGGTGCACTCTTCTGTTGCATGCACAAGTATTGGATAAACGCGCCAGTGCCTTCCCAAACATGCAAGTCAGCGTTTGACTGCATCGTAGTAATGTCCGTGGCAGAAAGCTGCCTAAACGCTATATCAACTGATCCAGATGTCATCGCTACAGCCAAGTTAGCCGAGTCTGCACAGAAATTGAAAATGATGGTCTTTGTTTTCGGGTAGCCTGCAGCCGCGTTCCAGTAGAGCGGGTTCGCCTCCAGCGTCATCTCAGTGTCTTTTCCCGCAACTCTAGTCCAACTCTTAAGCGTGTAAGGACCCAAACCCATCGGGTGGCTTCCTCTAGCGTCGCCGTCTTGATAAACTACCACGTCGTCCACGCTCCAAGCGTCCCCGCTTTTCGGAGCATACGCTGGGTCAACTATGTATGATGCTTGGCAAGCCATCAGCGAGAGGAACGCTGCGAACGGAATCTTTAGGTCAAATCTAACCGTGTAGGTGTCAACAACATTGACGCTTTCGATGATGTCGCCGTATCCGATGCCTACGAACGCGCCGTCTTCGTCAGCTATGCCTATTCCTCTGTCAAAAGTGTACTTGACATCGTCCGCAGTGAACTCTGCATCGTCATCATATTTGACTCCTTCTCGAAGGTAGAATGTCCAGTGTAATCCATCTTCTGACGATTCCCATGAAGTTGCCAATGACGGTATGATATCGTCAACGCTACCGGTTGCGCCAGCTTTGTACTCGACCAGTGAGCAGCCTAGTGATTGAATTATTTCCCAGCCGAAGAAGTCGTAGGCTCGCGCTGGATCTAGGCATGTTTCCACTGAATCAGTTGTTCCGATTATCAGGGTGTCTTTCATTTTGGCTTGAGGTGCCATCAGGAAGTAGCCAGCAACTCCAGCGATTACTATCACTATAATCAATACGCCAACGATTACCATTTTGCCAACTGCTTTTACATCTTTAATTTTCAATTGCTTCACCGTAAGTACACTGTTTGAGTCGTTTAAAATATAAGATTTTCCAAAAGTATAGCTTTCGGCGTTACTTACGTTATTAAACTGGCCTGAAAAAGAGCAAAAATGACTGCTCAGAAGGAGACATATTTGTTGGTTTGGGCTTTCGTGCCGTGCTCATTCTGCCTTGAAACGTTAAAAACCAAACAACGGCTTTTCTTTTTTATCGCCTGATTCTTCGTGTTCTCCTTCTTCGGATATGTGGTGCGCCACATGGATGCCTAAGCCAGTAGCGGCGCCTGCTGACAGCCCAAGCAAGAGATTGGTGAGCCAAGCATATTGCGTTCCGTTCACCAAGGCAAAAGCAACAAGTACATCGAATATTATGGCGATGGCTAGATAACCGTAACACCATGTTTTGACGCTGGTTCCTCTCGGCTGGTTTATGCCTATGCCGACTAGCACACCGAGCATTATTAAGAAGCCAATTAACGCGTAAATCCAATCGCCAATCAAACTGTTTCACCGCTGAATTTACTATTTCTTAGCCCGTTCAGCTTTAAGAGCTTATCTGAACGAAATACGCTGTGCCTTCAGCAGAAAACAATTCACGTGTATTCCTTGCCGTTACCTTTTTTTACTGAATCTTGAGTGTTATACCCTTCTAAGGCTGGTGACTAAAAGTAACAAACTTTGATGAACGGCACTGCCACAAGTGGGCTTTGCTGCTGCGTAAAAGGCAAGAGAAAATGCGCCAACTATTAAGCGCTTTAACTGAAGGAAACTCTACGCAGGCGAAGCGTTTGTTCTCAGAGGTTTTCCGCGGCGTAGCTGTTGACAAAAGTGTTGACCCTGGCATGAGCGGGTCGCTTTTGTATCACATGGCCATGGTGACAAAGATGGCGGCGGAAACCCGTTTTCTTTTGGAAGCGTTGGGCGCGGAAGAGCCTGACATGGAGGCGCGGCTGTGGAGGTTTTACGGTGACTTCGTAGCCGATGTAAAGGCGCTCACTGAACCACTAGGTCCGCTGGAAGTGCATCCGAAAGCAATTGTGAAAGAAACTTTAGGCACCCGCGAGAAAATAGCTTTGTTTAAGCGTTTAACTGAAAAAACCAAAGCAGTGGAAGCTACACTCGGCGATGGTGCCTCTGCAGAGAATCTAAACGATTTGTTCCGAGAATGGGCTGAAAACGTTATCAAAACGCGTTTGCGGCAAGAATATGAAACCATTAAAGGTTTACTCGTCACCGCAGAATTAGCTAAGACCGTGGGGTTGCCGCGGCTTGAAGCTGCAATGAGTCATGTGCAGGCAAAGTTCGGCGAAGAAACAGTCAGCATTGCACTGGATGTTACTCTTGAAGTTGGACTTAGACGAGAGAAACTGCAGTCAGTCATGTTAAGCGACCATTTCATTAACTACAAAATGGACATGGCGAAACTGGACGGGAACATGGAATTCCTAAACTGCCCCATTTTCGGCAGCCACAAATACCTCGCCGAGAAATTAGGCATAAACGCTGATGTGACCGCGCTTTTTTGCACGCATTTTTGCTACGCACACGCCAAAGCCATGTTGGAAACTGTGATGCCTTTTCCCTTCGCGTTACAGCAGCCTCAGCGGATGGCTACTCACGGCAAATGCGAGTTTTACCTCAAAATTGCAGCGCCATCTAACGCAGCAGCTTCAGAAAAATTTGTTCCGCTTGTTGTCTCTTGGAACGTCACACGCAAATGCAACTTGAAATGCCCACATTGCTACATAAACGCGACTAAGCAGGAGTTACGCAACGAACTAAGCACCGACGAAGCAAAAAAGCTTATAGACCAAATCTGCGAAGTCAGCAAGCCCCTGCTGATACTAAGCGGAGGAGAACCCCTCTTGCGTGAAGACATTTTTGAACTCATCCGCTACGGCACTGAAAAAGGTTTACGAATGGGTTTAGGCAGCAACGGTGCGCTTATTGATACGGCTGCCGCGAAGAAACTCAAGGAGGCAGGCGTAAAAACCGTTTCCATAAGCTTAGATTCAAGCGTTCCAGAGCGGCACGACGAGTTCAGAGGCGTAGCTGGCTCATGGGAAAAAGCTGTCCGCGCCATAAAAGCGTTGAAGGCGAACGATGTGCTCGTTCAAGTAAACACCACGGTGACTCAGCAGAATCACGCTGAAATTGACGAGATAATGTCGTTAGCTGAGCAGTTAGGCGTAGAGAACTTTCACTTGTTTTTCCTTGTACCCACGGGCAGAGGCGCAAAAATCGCCGATATCTCCCCCACCATGTACGAAGACATGATTAAGACTGCCTTCGCAAAAACCGCTAAGCATAAGCTTAACGTGAGGCCCTCCTGTGCGCCTCAGTTTATGCGAATCGCGAAAGACATGAACTTAGACATGCGGCAGTGGATTCGCGGATGCATCGCGGGGCTCTACTACTGCCGTGTTTACCCCAACGGCGACATAACTCCCTGCCCGTATTTGCCTGTTAAACTGGGAAACATTCGCGAAAAATCGTTCAGCGACATATGGTTCACTTCAGACGTCTTTAAATCGTTACGGAATTTTGACGCGTTGAAAGGCAAATGCGGCGCATGCGAGTACCGCAGTTTGTGCGGCGGATGCCGTGCACGCGCGTACGGGCTTTCAAGTGACTTTATTGATTTCTGCGGTGACCTGCATGAGCCTGCCGAGTTACAAGGCGACTATTTGGCTGAAGACCCGTGGTGCGTTTACCAACCAAAACACCAGAACAGGCCGAATGAAAAATAAAACACGTTTCTCAGCGAAAGAGTGGCTAGTTGTCACTTCTGAAGTATTGTCCTCTATTGCGTCTTCTTAGAAACCTATTTAAGCAGTATGCGTCACAACATAAAAAGTTCGGGAGTGACCGTTGAGGGGAGTTGTAATTCTCTATCTCAACAATGCCACTGAATAGGTGCCTATGAATGGCTGAAAACAAACAAGACATACAAGAGGGGGAAAAAGATGAAAGTTGCGAACAGCCCGCATTATCAATCCGCAATTTCTCAATTCCACTTCTCAAGCAACCCCCCGAAGCGTGGCAAAAAGGCACTTAACTTCAAAGTAACCAGTTTTTTGAATACCCCACTTGTCTATCGTCTACACTTTCCAGCAAGACATAATACGCTCTTAAGGAGGCGATAGACAATGGCAAATTCTGGCAGCCCAAAACGTTTTTTCAGCTCCCTCAAAGAAATGCTCATTGCATTTGCCTTTGATATAGGCGGATTGTTCGCAGGCTTCATAGTTGCATCTCAACTCGGCGTCTTCCAGCTGGCTCCATGGACTATCGCACTTTACCCCGCTATTCTCAGCGCAAAAGGCGTAATTGGCGGTTTACTCAGCGGCCGATTAGGTACCGCATTACACTTAGGCACCATTTACCCTAGATTTCTTGGAAACACAAGAAGCTTCTACAAACTGGTTGAAGCGTTAATTTTTATCACGTTAGTAACAAGCGTCGCGATGAGTTCCATTTCTCTAATTTTCGGTCACTTATTCTGGGGGATAACACTTGCTGATTTCCCCGCTATTCTGTCCGTTGTGGTATCCACCATGACTATCGGTCTAACTATTTCCTTAATAACAATGAAAGTGGCTTTTGCCTCGTTCAAAAAGGGCTTGGACCCAGACATCATCGTGTACCCTGTGATGTCCACGGTTGCCGACATTTTCATCACAATCTGCTACGTTGCCGTGCTCAACTTGTTTTTCTTTGTTGATTTAGGCAAATGGTTCACCATTATAATCGGGGCAGTTCATTTGCTGCTTGTATTGTACATTTTCCCAAAGAACATGCGCCAACCCGAATTCATCAAAACCATCAAAGAGTCTCTGGTTACGCTGATGTTTGTATCAGTCATCGTTAACATAACTGGAACAATCCTGAGGGAAATAAGCGGTTTCATCGAAAACCGTAGAGAAGTTTACATGGTTTATCCAGCGATGATTGACATGATAGGCGACGTTGGCTCCGTTGTCGGCTCCACCGCAACAACAAAACTTGCTTTGGGCCTGCTTAAGCCTTCATTTTCCTCAATACGTAACCACGCACGAAACATTTTAAGCGCGTGGACCGCCTCAATCATGCTGTTCGTTGCGATGGCTGTTTTGTCGCTGTCAATTACGGGCTTATTTTCGTTTTCCGCCTTTCTCCACCTCATTTCAGTCCTGCTGGTCGCCAACATAATTGCTGTTGCTACAATAGTCCTATTATCGTATGGCGTTTCAATTCTCACGTTCAAGAAAGGTCTCGACCCAGACAACTTCGTCATTCCCATCGAAAGCTCTTTCGCTGACAGCGCAATGACTGTTTCACTACTAATCGCCCTACTTTTGGTGGGATAACCATGCAGAGTATAATTAAAATATGCCAAATCCATTACTAAACAGAGGAGCGCTCCCCAGAGCTATGCCCAGCTTTGAAAGAATAGAATACAAACCCATATCCGTTCGAGAACTTCTCTTAGAAATGAAAAACCTTTCTGAACTCATGATTGATCTCGCTTATTCCGCCGCTTTATTCAACGACAAAGAACTGGCGGAAGACGTTCTGACACTTGAACGCCACATTGATACGCTATCCTACTTGTTAGACATGGAAATCATGGTAGCTGCAAGAGATTCAAGAGACGCAGAGGCACTTATAGGCGTCTCCACGGTGGCAGCCGCGACAGATAAAATCTCAGACGCAGCAGCAGACATAGCTGCCATTGTAATACGCGACATTGGCGTGCACCCCATAGTGGGCGCGATGTTCGAAAAAGTTGAAGAACGCCTCATGAAAGCAACAGTGAAAGAGAACTCGGTAATAGCGGGAAAACAAATAGCCCAACTTGACTTAGCCGCTAGAATGGGCGTGGACATCATTGCCATACGCAGAAACAAAGATTGGATAATTGACCCCGAGGACACTGAAAGAGTTTTCAACGGCGACACTCTGATAACGCGCGGAGCACCCGTAGGCATCAAAGAATTCAAAGACCTCGCCGAAGGAAGAATCACCCAACTGGAGGCAGAAGAATGACAGAGCAGAAACATTTTGAAGAAATTGTCGCGCGACTCGCTGAACTCAAGGACACTTCCGAATTAATGATTGATTTGGCTTATTCAACTTTAATGCTAAACAGCAAAGAACTGGCTGAAGAAGTGCAGCGCCTAGAGGAGCACATGGACGACCTGCACACGGAATTCGAGCTGCTGGCGCTAAAAAGCGACTTCAAGAAAGAAGAGGCTTCCGGCTTTCTGGGTCTAATCAGATTAGGCGTGGCAACGGAGAAAATCGCAGACGCCGCGGCTGAAATGGCGGAGGTTGTCCTGCGAGGCATTGAACCGCACCCAGTGTTGAAACTAGCCATAAAAGAGGCTGAAGAAACAGTCACGCAAGCCTGCGTAACCGCGGAATCTCCGCTCGTAAACAAGACGCTTAGAGAGGCACGCGTGCACGAAGAAACAGGCATGTGGCTTCTCGTGATAAAAAGGGGCAGCAGATGGGTGCGCCCTAAATCGGATACGCGAATTCAAACAGGCGACATCCTGATTGCATCAGGTTACGCTGACGGTGTTGAAGACCTCAAGAAACTTGCTTCTCCCAGCGAAAGCTGCACAGTTGAATAGTCTCAATCTTTACTTCCACTGCATTAAAACTATAAATCCGCAGTTGTTCTCTCTTTGTTACAGGAGGGCTAATTATCTCCCACGCTGAAGAGGAACCTAAAAAAGGCCATGGCTACACTTGCCCGAATGCCGCCTGCGGGAAAACCTTCACGACACCCCTTAAGGCTGTGAACCTCCAGCGTAGCCCCGAAAAAACCTATGAGGCCTGCCCCTACTGTTTAACCGAAATAACCGAAGCAGACAAAAAAACCACAGACTCTTCACATGCAACGGAATCGGGCTGCACTCATTACGTGGGATATCTTTATGAGCGAACGGCAAGCGGCGAAGTTCCTGATGAATGCATTCTTTGCAAAGACTTGCTTTCTTGTATGCTGAAAAAAACGAAGCGCTAAGCTGCTTTGCTTGGTAAACACCTGTCTTAGGTAAATCTGCCACGTGGTTTTCCAAGAAGATGCCGTCTGCTCTTTTTTTATGATGTTGAGTAATTAAAAAGTTAAAAAAAACAGGCTAGGGAATTATTTGCCTGCTGGATTACGTAGAATTGCTTTGGAGTTTAACTTTTTCTTTTCTTTTCAGGCTTTTTTGTTTCTGCGGCAGGTTCAGGTGCTGTTTCTTCTGGTTTCGGTTCTTCCTTTTTCTCTTCGATCTCAGTGGTTATTTCCTCTATGGGTTTCGGCGGCGGTGTAGTAGCCATTGTCCAGCCAATCCATGCGCCTATTGCTAGAATTGCAACAAACGCTACAAGCACTGGTATAGCTATTAGCCAGTATCTAACGTCTGCTAGACTGCCTACATTAAGCCATGGTAACGCATTGATTATTGGTTCGTAAAAGAAAAGTGCTGCAACGTAGAATACAGCAACCAGCACGCATACTAGGCAGATTACTCCACCTATTGCTTGGTCTTTGCTTGCCATTTATTAATTCACCACTTATAGCCATGTTTATTATCTTAGTCCATTTAAAGTTTACCGTGAGGGTTCAACATGTGCAGGTTATGTGGTTCCCATTTCCCATGTTGAAAGGTACTTTTGTTGTTCAGGCGTGAGCTTGTCGATTGTTATGCCCATTGCTTTAAGTTTCAGTTCAGCTACGTTTGCATCGATTTCTTGTGGTACAGTGTAAACTTTCGGAGCCATTTTCGCGTTTTTAGCCATGTACTCTGCGCATAATGCTTGGTTTGCGAAGGACATGTCCATGACTTCAGACGGGTGGCCTTCTGCTGCTGCTAGGTTTACGAGTCTGCCTTCAGCCAAGAGGTACAGTTTTCTGCCGTCCTTCAGCAGGTACTCTTCCAGATTGGGTCGCATGGTCCTTTTTGCTGTTGAAAGCTCCTCTAGCCCTTGCAGGCTTATTTCGACGTTGAAGTGTCCGCTGTTGGCGATTATGGCGCCGCTTTTCATTTTTTGCATGTGTTCTTTTCTTATGACGTTGATGTCGCCTGTGGCGGTTACGAATATGTCGCCTATGCTGGCGGCTTCGGCTATGGGCATGACGCGTAGCCCGTTCATTGCTGCTTCTAGTGCTCTAAGCGGGTTCACTTCGGTTACTATGACGTTTGCGCCTAAGCCTTGTGCGCGCATGGCTATGCCTCTTGAGCACCAGCCGTAGCCGCAGACCACGAAGGTTTTGCCTGCTAAAAGCGTGTTCGTTGCGCGTAAAATGCCGTCAATCGTGCTTTGTCCTGTGCCGTAGCGGTTGTCAAACATGTACTTCGTGTACGCGTCGTTTACGGCTATTATCGCGTATTTTAGGCTGCTGTCTTTCTCCATGGCGCGTAAGCGCACTACGCCTGTGGTGGTTTCTTCGGTTCCGCCTTTAACGTTGGCTAATTCGCTTTGGCGTTTGCTGTGGAGTGTGCCGACGAGGTCTGCGCCGTCGTCAAGCGTTATCACAGGCTTATAATCTAATGCATGGTTGATGCACTGGTAGTATTCTTCCGTATTCTGCCCGCGCCATGCGAAGACGTGGATGCCTTCTTCCGCGAGCGCTGCTGCCACATCGTCCTGCGTGGAGAGCGGGTTGGAGCCGCAAAGTGCTACTGTAGCGCCGCCGGCTGCTAAGGCTTCTACGAGGACGGCTGTTTCCTTTGTTACGTGCAGGCACGCGCCTAAAGTTAAGCCCGCTAATGGTTTTTCTTCGCTGAATCTCTTTTTGATTTGACTTAGCACAGGCATGTGCGCGGTTGCCCACTCGATTTGTAAATGCCCTTGGGGCGCTAATGTTTGGTTTTTAACTTGGGAGTCTTTCATTTTGTTTTCCTTCTTTTAGAAAAGATTGTTGGCTGGCTATTTATCTTTGCTTCATTGTTTGGAATAAACGTTGGCTTTCGCATGTTTGTTAATGGTTTGTTGGGTAGTTTTTGCTGCGGGAAAGGTTTAATTATTGTTTGCTTGAACCTATTTTGTGAGGTGCACGCGTTTGAGGGAATCTTTTGCCGAGTTTATTAATAACACGTTAGGCTCACGCGTTTTGTTGATTACGTGCGGGTTGCCTGGAACTTGGAAAACCGAGACTTCGGAGGAAGTTGCCAAGCTTAAGGGGTATCCGATTCTCAGGAGTGATTTGATTCGGTTGGAAGTTCTGAAGAACGAGGATGTGTTTGACGCGAAAATTGCAGGCGACATGCGTAAACGATTGTCGGTTTATGATGAACTGTTTCGCCGCGCAGACGACCATGCGCAGAAAAGCAAGCAAGGCGTGATTTTGGACGCCACTTTTGTTACGCAGGAGTTGCGGCGGCGCGCGGCTGAAATTGCAGCAAAACACGACATGACCTTTGCGATTCTCCAAACAAACTGTTCTGAAGACGCGTCTGTTGCGCGGATTCTGAGGCGCACTAAGGAGAAGTATGAGTCGAACGCGTTGACTGTGGAGGCTTACCGTAACAACAAGAGCAAGTTTGAGCCTGTTGATGTGGATGATTTGAAGAAGCTGTATCCGAAGCTTAAGATAGTGCATTTTACGGTGGACACGGAGCATGATGCGCCTGAAACTTGGTTCGTGATTGGCGTGGAAAACAGGTAACTGGTCGCGCGCTTTAGCAATGATAATTGATTTGCATATTCACTCGAAAAGTTCCGATGGCGCTTTGGCTGTTGACGAGGTTATTGCTGAAGCTAAGCGCAGGCGCATCGGGTTCATGGCGATTACTGATCATGATTCGATTGGTTGCCAAGAAGTGGCTGTGGCGTTGGCGGGCCAAGCGGGAATCCGCTATGTGACGGGCGTCGAATTGAACGTGACTTTTCAGCATCCGCGATACCGTGACGGCAAAGTCATATCGCTGGATTTTTTGGGTTACCAGTTTGACGCGGCAAATAAAGCCTTGAAAACGAAGTTGGAGCAGATGGCTGCGTACCGCGAGGAAAGAGCCGCAAAAATCCTAAACAACCTCAATGCTGAGTTCGAGAAAGAAGGCATCAGCAAGCTAACAACGGGCGATTTTGAGGAGATTCAGGCTTCCGTTGACGGCACCCTTGGCAGACCACACATTGCAGATTATCTTGTGCGAAAAGGCATTGTCAAGAATAGGCAGGAAGCCTTTGACCGTTACCTTGTGAAGTGTGATGTGCCGAAGTTTCCGCTTTACCTTGAAGAAGCGTCCACGCTGGTGAGGACTGCTGGAGGAAAACTAGTAATAGCCCATCCAAATGACCCTCATGGGACTTCGCTTGTGGCGTTAACCAAGGCTCTGCCTGAGCAGACGGCAATAATAGCAGAGTCAATGCTGACGCATATTGACGGCGTGGAATGTTGGCACTCCAGAAACGATGCCCAAACAACAGAGCATTACATAAAATTTGCTAAAAATCACGGTCTAATCATGACTGGAGGGAGCGACTGCCATCAAAAACCCATAATTATGGGTACAGTGAAAATCCCAGAGTATGTGGCTACTCAATTCTGATTATAGTCCTTTCGCGTATGTTGTTGCTAGTTTGAAGTATGCTTTTGCTTCCTTTTTTGCTGCGCGCTTATCGTTACTACGTACATTGGGATCTTTGAGTTTGAAGCTGACTACTTTGCCGCGCACGCAGGCTCGGTAGCACTTGTAGAAAGGCAGAAGCAGCGGCAACTCTTGATCTCCAGAATACCTGATGTATTTTTCAATGAAGAATTCAGACAAGTCCGTTCGTCCTTTAAAGTCTAAGTCCATGGCTAAGAAAGCCACATCAGCGGCAACATCGCAGTACCTGAACCGCTCATTGAATTCTATGGCGTCAAAAATGTAAACGCGGTCTGCCACGAAAATGTTGTCTGAGTGGATGTCGCCGTGGCAATCTCTAATTTTGCCGTCTGCAATTCTCTTCGCGAAAAGCGCTTTTTTGTTCTGCATGAACGCCTTGACTTTCTCGCGGATTAGCCTAAACTCGTCAGCAGCTATAGTTGTGCCAATGTACTCTTCAGTCTGATCGAAATTCTCCTTCCAATTCGTCTCTATCATCGCTAATGAGCCGAACTCGCTTGTTTGCTTGACTGTTTCCGCTTTAGCGTGAAAATCCGCTATGGTTCTTGCTATATTATCAACAAGCTTCTCGTCAACCTTGTTCTCTTTAAGGAGATTGCTCAGCATCGTTTCCTGTGGCATCCGTTTCATCTTCACCGCGTACTCCACCGTTTCTCCTGCGCCCTTAATGCGTATGGCTTCTGCTTTGTTGATGGGAACAACTTCAAGGTACATGTCGCCGCACAAGCGCCTGTTAAGCTGCAGTTCTTTTTCGCAGAAGAACCGCCTCTTTTCCAGAGTGGTGAAGTCTAAAAAGCCGAAGTTAACCGCCTTTTTTACTTTGTAAACAAAACGCGGGGTTAAAAAGACAAACGATATGTGTGTCTGCACCAGCTCAACGCTGTTTACGTTTTCGTCGTAAGCTTCAGGCTTCATTAATGCTTCCACAACTTGTTTCTGAGCCGACATGCCATGTGCGCCTTCTGTTGTGAACAGAACTTTAACGAGCAATATAGAATTATCTGTGTGCTAAATCGCATGGAACAACTGCGATTTTACAGGTTAACAGTGATGTAGCTATGTGTTCCAAACGCGGTTAGGTGCAGTCAATGATATATTACCATTTCGGAATGAACTATTAAATACTCATTCACGTTACCTGTGACTTGGCGAACCACATGAACATCGACACCATAGCGGACCTAAAAGTGGCACTTAAGGAAGTAGGCTACTCCAATAAAGCAGTAACAGAAATCCTGAAATGGTACACTACCGACCGTACTATTCCAAACTAGCTTGTGCAGCAACTATTTTTTAATGTAGCCTAAAACAGCGTCCGCTTGCTCCTTCGAGACGCTTTCGGATTGGCTCAGAGAAGTCACTATATCCGAAATTTTCGCCAACGCATGAACCCTGTAACCTGCCTTTTCAAGTTTTTCTCTGCCGCCCTGCTCCCTGTCCACCACAACCAGCAAATGCCGCACATGCGCGCCACGTTCTTCCAGCGGCTTTATTCCCTCAAGCTTTGACAAGCCCTCACTAACCACATCATCAAAAAACAACACGCTATCGCCTTGCGCTACTTCTGCGCCCGCAGTTCTACCTGTTACGCCATACGCCTTGTTCTCTTTCCTCACCACAACACACGGCAAATCTACTTCGCAGGCGATGCTTGGCAAAATCAGTGCACCTTTAAGCTCAATAGACGCCAACTTTGTTATCTGCTCAGTCGCCATTATCTGCTTAACAGCGTTCGCCGCAGCGTCAGCAACCGCGCAAAGCTCTTTCGGCGAAGAAAGCAAACACGCTAAATCAATATAATACGGGCTTAACGCTCCAGACTTTATCCTGAAACTGCCAAACTTCAAGCAGCCAGACCTATACAACGCGCCAGCAACCACAGTAGTTACAGCAGACACTTCTGAAACCCCTAACTTGAATGCGGAATCACAAATTTAACCCTTTACCGTTGTCCACTTAGCCTCCACAGAAGCTAACGCCAAAATTAACCTATAAAGGGAGGGGGGTAGCATCTCTCACACAGACGCAATTCTCAGTCCAACGCGTAATTTCAAAAGATATATAACACGCCAGCGCCGTATTGGTAAAAAGTTCGGAGGCAGACACAATTGGGCATATTAGGGAGAGACAAACTAAAAGAACTAATCGACAACTACAAAATCATTTACCCTCATGATTACACGTTACTAGACGGCGACGGCTACATCCTAACCGTCAAAGAAGAAACCACCGTGAACTACTTGGAACATAAAAACATAGTGTCTCACGAAGTTGTTTTCACCCCGCCGAACCTAGTAGCGCACTTAACAGCCAAAAGCAAGTATGGCAGAATGGGCTTATCCTTCCTGAACGCTGCTAAAGTGCACAGCGGCTTCATCGGGCGCATCGTGCTGGAACTCGTGAACCTAAGCAACGACCGCCACCCCATAGTCATCAAACGCGGCGACCCCTTCATGCACATGGAGTTCATCACACGCGAAGGCGAACCCTCACCATACATGGGCGAATTCCAATTTCAATACTTAACCGACGAAGAAATACTCATGTATATTCCAATCCTGAAAAAAGTTTTTCCGAACTACGAAGAACTCGCTACGACATGGTTCAAAAACAAAAGACTACAAGCGTAGTCCCCTTTTTCCTATTTCTGAAAAACATGAATTTCCCTGCCCACTTTATGTCTCTCTTCAGCATCAACAAAAGACGCTATCCTCGCCATATTCTCTTTTACTTCAACATCTCCAGCGAAAACGGGCTCTTGAAACAGCAACACCCGCGTGAAGCCCACGCTCACGGCTTTCTCGTCAACAGGCATTGTAACAGGCTTACCTGAACGAGTCCGCATGTAAGGCGTCACAAGCACTAACCGCCCACCCTTTCGCAACAGTCCATAAGCCTCTTTCAGGAAGCTATAGTATAAAGGCTCAAGCTTGGCAACAATTTTCTCTGCATACGGCACAGTAGGCACCTGCCGCAGCGCTGGACCCAAATCAGGCTCCGTCGCTATGCAATCCACTTCTTCGCCAACCTCGCCCGTTAACCTGCAAGCGTCACCCTGCACAACCGCGTAATCCGCCTCTTTCAACGCATACTCTTTTTTGAGCCACGCCAAATTCGCCACTGCCGCTTTGACGCACCACGAGTTGATGTCCACGCCAACCACCTTCACGCCTGACAACAGCGCTTCCTGAAGGATTGTGCCGACTCCGCAGAACGGATCAAGCAAAAGCTTCCCCGAAGTGCACGAAGCCAAGTTCACCATAATCCGCGCCAGCCGTGGTGATATGGCAAAAATCTTGCGCTGGCAGGGCTTGCCTACATCGCGTTTTTGGAACTCAAACGGATTATGCACCGCCGCGGTAGTGGCGATTACTGTTTGTTTTTTGCCTATGCAGAACAGGGTTTCAGCTCTGTTTTCAACAAAGTTTTTCTTTAAAACTTCCACAGGGCTCAGTTGCGGTTGCTCTCTGGTTCTGGAAAATCCCATGAAGCTTGATTTTCTGCCCTTCGCTGCCAGTTCTCGCTTTATTCTGCTTCCTACAAACCGCTGAATGCCCTTGGAAACTGGACGCAGAGAATCCTCTGCGCAGTAGATGCTTACGCCGAAAACAGTTTTTCCAGGTGCTGGGCCAGTTTTTTCTGTAATTAAGTTGCTTGTCGCAAGTTCTTCTTGGATTTGTTTTCGCGCCTGCTTGTTCTTTTGAAGAAACGCTTTTTCCACAATCTGCGTTGCAAAATCCGTCGTTGCTCTTCCGATTTTCAAGATTCCGCCTAACTCTTCAATGGCTAGCGCATTTGCGTTATCCTCAATGCCGACAGTGAAGAATTCTCTTGAAATCTGACGTACCTCGAATTGTGTTTCTCTGGCTTGTAGAAACGAGATGATCTCTGCTAGTGATAATTTCCAATTTTTTCCTGAAATAAACACGTAGGCTGCTTGAGTGGCGCTGGGCATTTCACGAATGCTAAAGCAGACCTTACTATATAAGCAGGTGACCCGTTTTGCCTCAAATAGCTTGGCTGTTTGCTTGACTACAAAAATAGACAAACATGCAGTGGTCAGCGGATATCGTTGCAAATCGTTTAAATAGCGCTTAGGGGTGTATGCTAAAAAGGGATGTTGCATGCATGCACGTAATTATCGTCCTGTAAGAGGACAAGCATATACGCGGAAAAAGTTTGCGCGAGGTTTTCCGCCGCCTAAAATAGTAAAGTTCACCATGGGCGATACGAAGGCAAACTTTGATTATGAAGCTAAACTTGTAGCCTTGAAACGTGTTCAAATCCGCCACAGTGCTTTAGAAGCAGCGCGTGTGGCGACAAACCGCGTTTTGATGGACAAACTTGTTAACGATTACCTCATGCAGGTTCATCCGTACCCGCATGTTATTCTCAGGGAGAACAAGATGATTTTTGGGGCTCATGCTGACCGCCTTCAGCAGGGAATGCGCAGGTCTTTTGGTAAAGCAATTGGCACCGCAGCTCGGATAGAACCTGATCAAGTGCTGATAACTGTGAGAGTTAAAGCTAACGCGGTGGAAACCGCTAAGGAATCCTTGAAGCGGGGAAACGCGAAGCTTCCTCTGCCGTGTAAAATTGTAGTTGAAAAGTTGCAATCTCCAGATGCTAGTGGCAAGGCGGAGATGGAGACGGCTTGAGCGCGCCAAGAAAAGACTTGGTAATATGGTTTGATAAGCTTAGGAAAAATGATGTTCCAATTGTAGGCGGCAAGAACGCTAGCCTCGGCGAAATGATTAGTGCCAGGATGCCTGTTCCGCCGGGCTTTGCCGTGACGGCTTATGCTTATGAGAAATTTATTGTGGAAACTCGTATAGCTGAGATGATTTACAAGATTATTAAGGAAACCGTGACCGATCAGAATGATCCTAAGCAGTATGCTGTGGCTTCAGAGAAAATCCGTGAGCTTATAGAAAAAACTCGGATGCCTAAAGCCATTGAGGACTCTGTGAAAGCCGCTTACAAGGAACTGAATGCGTCGCTTGGTATGGCGGATGTTTTTGTTGCGGTGCGGTCCAGTGCCACCGCTGAGGATTTGCCTGACGCGTCTTTCGCAGGTCAGCAAGAAACTTATCTTAACGTCAGAGGCGTTGATGACCTGCTTGATAAAATTATGAAGTGCTGGTCTAGCCTTTTCACTCCACGAGCCATCTTCTACAGAAATGAAAAGGGCTTTGCTCACGAAAAAGTTTTCATTAGCGTGGGCGTTCAGAAAATGGTTAACTCCAGGGCAGCAGGCGTCATGTTTACGCTTAATCCAGTGACTGGAAACCGTGAAGAACTTGTCATCGAAGGCAATTACGGTCTAGGCGAAACCGTGGTTTCTGGCGCGGTGAACCCTGATGACTTTGTGATTGACAAGAAAACCTTAGGCATCAAGGAAAGGCGGATTGCAAGGAAAACAATCCAGTATATTCGTGACCCAAAGACGGGGAAGACCATTCATTTAGATGTGCCTGAAGACAAGCAGAGAGAAACCTGCGTGAGCGACGAGGAAATTTTGAAGCTCGCGGAGTTGGGCAGGCTTATTGAAAACCATTATGAACGGCCTATGGATATAGAGTGGGCTATTGATAAAGACTTATCTTTTCCCAAAAATATATTCGTGGTTCAGGCTCGTCCTGAAACCGTTTGGAGTGCCAAACCTATGGAAACCCCTGTGCAAGTTGAAGGAAAGAAACCTGGAGAAGAACTGAAAATAGTTGTGAAAGGGATTTCGGCAGGTCGAAGAGATTACGGCTCAGGTATCGCAAAAGTTGTTTTGAGTCCTGATGAAGCGGCAAAAGCGATGCAGAAAGGCGATATTCTAGTAACCGACATGACTAACCCTGATTTTGTTCCATTCATGAAAATCGCAAGCGCCATCGTCACCGACAAAGGCGGCGTCACGTCGCACGCAGCCATCGTAAGCCGCGAACTCAGCATCCCCTGCATCGTAGGCACCGAAATAGCCACCCAAGTCATGGAAACAGGCAAAAAATACACCGTTGACTCAAGAAACGCCATAGTTTACGAAGGCATAATTCCTCAGGCAACACAGCCTGCAAAGACAGATGCTGGCGCAGCAGTAGCTGCAGTTACAACGGAAGCAGTGCCTGTTACAGCCACAAAAATATACATGAACCTAGGCGTCCCTGAGAAAGCAGAGGATTACAAGAACCTGCCTTTTGAAGGCATAGGGTTGATGCGTGTAGAGTTTACGCTTGCAAGCGCCATAGGCGACCATCCATTGTACCTCATTGACAGCGGGCAAGGGCAGACGTTTGTGGAGAAACTTGCACAAGGCGTAGCAACAGTAGCCAGAGCAGTACAGCCCCGTCCTGTTGTGGTGCGCTTCAGCGATTTTAAGACTAATGAGTACCGCGACTTGAAAGGCGGCGACAAATACGAGATTGTTGAAGAAAACCCGATGCTAGGTTGGCGAGGCTGCAGCCGCTACATAAGCAAATGGTACGAGAAAGCGTTCAGGCTGGAATGCCAAGCCATCAAGAAGTGCCGCGCAGAGTGGGGTCTCAAGAACGTCTGGGTTATGCTGCCGGTGGTGCGTACGCTTTGGGAAGCCAAGAAAGTAATTGCGATAATGAAAGAGGAGGGCTTGGAGCGGTCACGCGACTTCAAATTGTGGTTCATGGCTGAAACGCCATCAATAGCCATAATGGCGGATGAGTTCTCTAAGCTTGTTGATGGATTCTCCATAGGCTCAAACGACATGACACAGGGCATTTTGATGATTGACCGTGACTCTGAACGCTTAGGCCAAATGGGCTACTTCGACGAAAGAGACCCGGCAGTGAAAAGAATAATTGCACATCTCATCCGGGTAGCGCATGAAAACGGCTGCACAGTTTCGATATGCGGTGAAGGCCCATCGAACCTGCCTGACTTCGCGGAGTTCCTTGTCCGCGTTGGAATCGACAGCATATCCGTGAACAACGATGCTGTTGTCGCTACAAGAAAGCTTGTCGCCAGCATAGAGCAGAAGATAATTCTTGAACGCTTAGCAGAGCAAGCTGCCATAGCTGCGGGGCATCCGCTTAAAAAGCCCAAACCCGACTGGGAATGGACACCGTAGAAAAACCAAGAACCGCAACACAGCGCAAATAGCACGTTTCCTTTTTCCTTGTTTCTTCATAATTTCATCATACTGGTGCGTGAGTATGAAAGGATTCGATTTCGAAGAAGAACGAATAAAACAGGAAATAACCAAACTCGGCGCAAAACGTGTTCTGCTGCAGCTACCTGAAGGCTTAAAACCTGAAGGTCTACGCTTGGCTAAAATTGTTGAGAAGGCTGGCGCGCTGCCCATAATATCCGCTGATCCCTGCTACGGTGCTTGCGACATAGCCACTGCCGAAGCAGAACGTTTAGGAGTAGAGTTAATCGTGCATTTTGGGCATGCGAAAATGGTGAAGCATGAAAGGGTGCCTACAGTGTACGTGGAAGCCCGAGCAACCGCGACAATTGATGACGCTGTTGAGCAGGCTATCCCGTTGCTAGATAAATGGGGCAAAATTGGTTTGGCAACCACGGTTCAGCACGTGCAGGCGCTGGATGAGGTTAGGGAAATTCTTGTGCGCGCTGGAAAAGTAGTAGTTATAGGCGACGCTGGCAGAATTAATTACGCTGGGCAGGTAACGGGCTGCGACTACAGCAACGTGAAATCAATAGCCAACGAGGTTGAGGCTTTCCTGTTCATCGGCGGCGGGCAATTCCACGCGTTAGGCATAGCACTTAGCACGTCTAAACCAACGATGATTGCTGACCCTTATGAGAAAAGAGCTTACTCAATAGATGCTGAAGCTCAGAAGATTCTGAAGCAGCGTTGGGCATGCATCGAAGAGGCTGGACGCGCCAAAACCTTCGGCGTCTTAATCGGCTTGAAGCTGGGACAGAAACGTTTCGATGAAGCCTTGACAATCAAGGATGCACTTGAGAAAAAAGGGAAAACCGCTTTTCTCTTCGCAATTAGAGAGGTTCTGCCTGAAGCGCTCATGGAGTTTCCAACAGTTGACGCCTACGTGAACACTGCTTGCCCAAGAATCTCCATTGAAGCTGCATCGAAATTTCCAAAGCCAGTGTTAACGGTGAACGAGTTCAGAGTAATAGCTGGCGAGCTTTCATGGGAAAACCTGCTCAAAAACGGCTTATTCGAAAACTAGACTTGGAACTGTTCCTGTCCCAAATCAAACCGCACCCATCACCAAATGCGCGGCTGGAGCAGTACACTACGCCCGAGGCTGTTGCAGCTACGATGCTGTATTTAGCAGCTTACACGCACGGCGACATCGCAGACAAGCGCGTTTTAGATTTGGGTTGCGGCACGGGCAGACTTGCACTAGGATGCGCATTTCTAGGCGCTGAAGCAGTTGTAGGCATAGACATCGACAAGGCGGCAGTGAAGCTTGCCGCGGAAAACTCGGCGAAATTGGGCTTCAAAACTAAGACTGACTGGGTTGCAGGCGACATTAACGCCGTAACTGGAAAGTTTGACACTGTGCTGCAGAACCCGCCTTTCGGAGTGCAAAAACGTGGTGCTGACCGAGCTTTTCTGGAAAAAGCCTTGCAGGTTGCCGATGCAGTGTACTCGCTTCATAATCACCCTTTCAGCGATGAACCGCTTGTGAAGCGGCTTAGAGCAAGCAGTGGTTTGCTGCAGGTTGAGGCTTCGCCTTTTATTGCGCGGTTTGTGGAGGCGCATGGTGGCAGAATTGAAGCAGTTTACGCAATGTTGATGACTATTCCACGCATGTTCGATTTCCACACAAAAACAAGAAACGAAGCCATAATCGACTTCTATGTAATAAGAAAAATAACCCAGAGTGAATCAATATATTACAAAAAACCATAAGAAGCGGGTACCTCCATAGCCGAGAGCATTCTATCGGAACTGTATGCAAAGGGCGATAGTCTTTTTCCAAGCAACAAACCATCTAACTGCAGCAAAGCAGTCTATTGCTAACTTTAACCTTTTTATATTAAAAGTGCTGAATAAGATTTTTTGATACAAGTTGCCGCGCGGCTATAAATGTAGGAAATGTGGTGCAACTTACTCTGCAGATGATTTATTTCAAAGCGTCTTCTGTCCCAATTGCGGAACATATCTCCAACAAGTTACCTTGGCAAGTGAGAGACTACCAAAAAATAATGCACATAAGTTGCCCAAAGAGTTTTTGGCAACTGGTAAAAATAAGGAAAAGCAAGATTTAGCATTTGAATTTGAAGAAAGAAATTTAGCAGGAGAAAATACCGCCCATAAGTATCTAGTTAATTTTTCTGATCCACACAACATAAGTAAGCTGATTGAGAATCAACAGTACTCTTCTTTTAGAGAGTTTTTGCTAAATTTAAAAGCTCAGGAAATTAAGAATATAGGTCGAATAGACAAACTAGTAGCGCTTGATATTCTTAGAACAAGGTTGACCGCCTACAATTTTCAGATGGAAGTAGCCCTTCAAGTAATGAATGAAATGAATGGTACTGCCATTTTAGCCGATGAGGTAGGTCTGGGCAAGACCATAGAGGCAGGTCTTATAATGAAAGAATTGCTTCTGCGGCAAGAAATTGCTTCTGTGCTAATAGTAACTCCTAAGAGTCTTTTGACCCAGTGGAAAACTGAAATGGTTGAAAAGTTTGGAGAGGCTTTCTTAATTGCTAATGATCCGCGTGAATTAGTTGATTTTGTTCAGGATGACCGAGTTATTTGTTCGCATGGGGTACTGGCAAGGAAGTACCAGCATCTTGCAAACCGAGTTTGGGACCTTGTGATAGTTGATGAGGCGCATACTTTTAGAAATACTAGGAGCAAAGGCAGAGCTTACTTGGCGAAATTACGAAAAAACCATTTGTTACTACTAACAGCTACGCCTCTCTGCAATAAATTGACCGACTTGTACAGTCTTGTTGATTTGGTGTACCCTGGAAAACTAGACAGCGAGCGTGTCTTTATTTCGCGCTACGCGGAAGATAGCAAGTGCCGAGTTATAAAATCTAGCATGGTTAGAAACCTGCGAAGTGTGCTTGGAGAACTGATGTGCAGAACCAGAAGAGATCAAACAGGTATTCCTTTTACAAAAAGGTTTGTTGAGTCCCGTTCTCTGGAAGCAAATACGCAAGAACAGGTATTCATAGAACTTGCAACACGATATCTTAGAGACATAGTAAATGATAGGTACAAAACAATACAGCAACTTCGGCACGAAAATCCGTTGAGGAGAAGCATCAGTGAATCTCAGAGCAGAGCGATTTTGGTTTTTCAAGCTATTTCGATGCAACAATCCTTTTCAAGTTCGCCAGCAGCAGCAATTGATTCTTTAACGAAAAGAGGTAACAAATTCCCTCAAGAAAGAGAAGTCACATCGAAATTGGTGGAAATGGCCAGCAAGATTGAGTCTTCAAAAATACGTTTACTTGAAAAGGTACTTTCAGAAATTCGTGATGAAGGCAAGAATGAGCAAGCGGTGATTTTTTGTAATAGGAAAGTCACTACCGAGATAATCAAAAGTAAGTTAAATCAGGAATTTGGAAGAGCTGCGGTTTATTCAGGTGAATTGAGTCACAGAGAAAGAGATACTGTACTTAATGCTTTCAGGGATGGGGCGATCCGATATCTAGTTGCGACCGATGCCGCTGCGGAAGGCCTAAATCTACAAAACTGCAGCTTGATGTTTAATTATGATTTGCATTGGAATCCAATGAAAATTGAGCAACGCATCGGTAGAATACATAGATTTAAACAAGAAAGAGATGTGACAATTTTTAATCTAGCTCTGAAAGACACGATAGACGACTACGTTCTCCATATTCTTTACCAAAAAATTGAATTATTTACAATGACCATAGGAAAAATGGAGACTATTCTAGCAGAGATGAAGCACGGATCAGATGATATTCGAAAGACCATAATGGACATATTGCTTAGAAGCGAAACTAAGCTAGACATAAAGAGGGAATTAGAAAAATTAGCAAATGATATAAATGCTTCAAGGAAACGCCAAGAACTCTCTGAACAGTTTACTAAAGGGGTCCTAAATTGAGTGCCAAGTACTCTAATACCGAATTGCATCGATTTATCAAAGAGTTTACAGAATTGAGGTACGGTGAGCTTATTGAAAAGTCGGATGAGGTTTTCACGATAAGATTTCCACATTCAGTTGCTGCTAAGGAGTATACTTACCAACCTGTTGTTGCTAGAGAACAAAAAATTCCGTTGATAACCACAGGAAGCCCAGCTCTTGAAGGAATAATAAAAGAGTGCTTAAACACGGGAGCGGTATGTTCAATTCTAATGAAATCAAAACAGGCTGAAGTATTTTATGTAACGAATTACTTCAAAGACCGCCCATTTAAATGCGATAACTGCGACCTTGTTGCTATGGGCGGAGAACAGGTGCCCTTTTGTGTAAAATCCCCTCCTTGTTATCATAAGATAAATAATGCGCGAATATCATCAACAAAAATCACCAATAGAGAAGAAGTGAGATTTTTTCAGTTCTATTTCTCTGTTATTTTCAAGAATAAACTCAGCCCAAAATGTGAAGAGAGCATAACATTGCTTATGGACGAACAAGGGAATTTTTACGATTGTAACGTCCTTGAGGATAAAACGATAGAAATAGTCGATTGCCAAAATACTGTGGAGCGCGCAAGTTTTGATAGGATAAAGATTCTAGCTTACAAAAAACTGGATACGCTTCTTGAAGAAAAGTTGGCTTTCTTCGATTTGCAAATTAGAAAAGATATGAGGAATAAGCTAAGGAGTTATGACAAGAGGCTGAGGGAAGAGAGACGTCAAAAACTATTCTCAAAAAGGGAGTTTGATGAAAACGAGTGGCAAACCAACCGTGATATTTTACTGAAACAGGAAGAGGAATCCTATAAAACTCGTGTTTCAGTGAGATTTCTGAACCTACTGGTTATACGTACGTACAAAATACATTCAGAAATTACTTTGGATAATGGTTCAATTATTGTAACGTCGTTCATCATAGGTGTAACCACACCGCAGGTTTTTTGCCCTATATGCCAAAAGACGTTTTTTGAAGGCTATGCCACTGAGGATCACTATTACGTTTGCAACGACTGTGTCAAGCAATCGATAGAAACGGGCAAGTTATACTCGAAGGATTATGCTTTGTTTTTAGATCCAACCCTTGGTGAATACATGGAACAGGACGTGGGATTCATTTGTTCTGTTTGTGGCAAAAGAAATAGTCGCCTTCTTGAATACAAGTGCGCCCATGATGGTTCGAGTGTCTGTATATATCACTATTCAGTTTGTGACATTTGCCATATGATTTTTTCAGAGAGAAATCTTCAAACTAGCCAGCTGTCTGGAAGACAGTTCTGCCCCGAGCATTTCCTCGAATGCGACGCCTGCGGATCAATTATTGGATTAGACGAATATCGCACTTGTAAAGCAAGTGGCAAGAATTTGTGTCCTTGTACGGCTTTTGTAAGATGCAAATCCTGCCAACAAGAGTATTCTCCCGAAGCAATGCAAGACAATCGCTGCCCTGCATGCAACAATATGAACACAAGCACAGGGCCATCGCCATCTGCAGTAATTGAGACCATACGTCAGTATGATCCTGACAAGCGTAAGACTACTAAATGGTTGATTGGTGAAAACAAGCTTAACACTGTGGTCGTGGCAAAGGGATTCCTTTCGAGTACTTTGTACGTTGTGGAAAACAATGCAGTCGTTTTTAAACGAAACATCTCGATGTTTGAAAAAATAAGAGGCGGTTAGAAACGGAGAATAAAAAATTCACGGGTATCATAAAGGACATACTTGACAAGTATCCTGCCATAAGCATAACACGGTATCTAGAACAGAAAGCCAACATTCCAGAATATAAGGCGGAAGAATTGAGAAGGAGAATTGAAAATCGTTTTAATCTCCGATTGTTGCTCGAAATCAAAAAAAGGAAAGAAAACGCCCAGCTTCCTCTCGGTACGCCAAATAAAGGAAAAACAGATAGAATTAATATTTACTCACTTGATAGCTTGTCAGGAAAGGAATTTGAACGGTTTCTGAAGTGGTTGTTTGAAGAAATGGGGTACCAAGTTCAACCTGGCAAATATGTTGCTGATTCAGGTGTTGATTTGGTGGTGAGCAAAGCAAAAGAAACAATTGCAGTTCAAGCGAAGAGATACAATCGATGCATGAAAGTCAGCAACTCAGTCATACTTAAAACACAAGGCGGAATGAACGTCTACGGTTGTCAAAGTGCAGTTGTCGTGACCACTTCATACTTCACACAAGCCGCAGTCTCCGATGCCGCTAAATTAAACATAGACCTTTGGGATAGAGACGTGCTCGCAGCGAAAATTGACGAAATAAACGCACATATATCAGACGGCAAACAGGAGGAAAACTTGCCGACATACAAAGGTTCATTGTTTGAAAGTCTTTTGGCTTTAGACAAAACAGAGGAGTTCTACATAGAACCAAAAGAAAATGGCAAATATGACCTACACATGCATGGAATAAAGTATCCGTTAATTAGCTTTCAAACGCGCTTCCACTACGTGTCCAAATGCGTATTGAGGTTTGAGAACAAGCAACCAGTTGGGGAATCTGACGGGCGCAAGATAATTTGGAGCGACGCCCACTACACATATGGCAATCAGCATGATGCATACCAAAAGATAACTCGATACCTCTCTCAGTTCTTGGAATAGACAAGAATTAATTTGAGCGCGCAGATGCCCTTTATATAAGGGGGCTATAGAAAAAATTTTGCACTAGAGCACCCTGCTCTGCAGCGTAGCTGTTAGCAACTTAAAGCTACTTAAAAGTACTAGCAAGTGTCAATTTACAATAAACAATCCCGCAACAAAACAACCAGCCCCACCCAAACAAAAGGTTTATTGCGCAGCATAGAAACTAACAGATGTACCAATTCCAAATCACCCGTATTTCATAACAAAACGAAAACTGGACGAAACCAAAATGTCTGAACAAAAAAGCGGCAACATAGTCTTACCTGGAGAACGCCTAGGAGTAATCGAAGAATTCCTCCCAGACACAGGAACATACGAAAAAGACGGCGTAATCTACTCCAAAATCGTCGGACGAGCATTAATGGACCTACTGCACAAACGCGTTTCCGTTTACCCCCTAACCAACGGAGCAGTCGTCCCAAAAGTCTCAACCACCGTCGTAGGTCAAGTCGGCAACGCCCAATCCGACAACGTTCTAGTCCGCATCTTCAAAATAGGCACAAAAAAACTCTCAGGAGTCTTCACAGGCATACTCCACATCTCCGACGTGCAAGAGCGCTACGTTGATTCTATGAATGAAGTGTGCAAGCCAGGCGACATCATGCGCGCCAAAGTCATAAGTGAAAAAAACCAAATCTACCACTTATCCACCAAAGAAAAAAGTTTAGGAGTCGTTTACGCGTTTTGCTCTCGTTGTGGGCAACTACTTGAGACTAAAAGATACGAGATGCAGTGTCCCAAATGCAAAAACGTTGAAAGGCGTAAAACTGCTGTGGACTACGGGAAAGAGGAAATATAAACCGGGGAAGGAAGTGGCCTGAAGTGAAAATTAAAGTGTTAAAGAAAGCGGGGAACGAGTTGAAAATCGAAGTTGAAGGTGCAGGTCACGGGCTCTGCAACCTGCTGCAAAAGAAGCTTTTGGAGGATGAAAACGTGGACATGGCCGGCTACGATGTACCGCATCTGTTGGTGTCGAACCCAGTGATTTATGTGCGGATGAAAGGCGCTGCGAAACCTGAAACCGCGTTGAAGAGGGCAGCTGAGAAAGCCCGCAAAGTCAACGAAGCCTTCAGCAAAGAACTGGACAAGGCTCTTAAAGCTTAACCGCGTCTTCCACCACAAACAGCAGCGTTTCTGTTCTTGCTGTTTTGTTTTTCATTAACTTTTATAATGTTTCTTAAGCATAGTTAAGCTCAAGTTTGCTGGGGAAAAGTTTTGAGCCGCAAATGCTTTCGTGTAGTTAAGCCTGAAATTCGCGTTTTAGGAGTTGACGACGGCATGTTCACTCCGCACGTTGCGGGTTGGGTGCCTGTTGTCGGCGTTGTCTTCCGCGGCGGTTACTGGCTTGACGGAGTTATGCACACCAAAATCGCGGTGGACGGTTTTGACGCTACTGAAAAAATAACTGAAATGATTACTGGTTCGCCGCATTACAGGCAACTGCGGATTATAATGTTGAACGGGGTGACTTTTGCGGGCTTCAACGTGGTGGACATCAAAGCGCTCAACGCGGCGACAAAGCTTCCTGTTATTGCTGTGACGCGTGAAAAGCCGAATTTAGCTGAAATTCACGATGCTTTGAAGCATTTGTCTAGGAGTGAAGAGCGGTGGAATGCGGTTCTTAACGCTGGAGAACTTGTGGAAGTAGCTACTAGGCATAAGAATGAACGGATTTACCTGCATGTTGCCGGTGTTTCCGCGGAGGATGCTCGGCAGGTTGTGCGGTTGACTTCGACACGGAGCAATATGCCTGAAGCTTTACGTGTTGCGCATCTAATCGCTTCTGGAGTGAGCGGCAGATAAGAGAGAATTGGAAAAAGTTTAAAAGCGACAATGCAAAGGGAAAACAGCACGAAAAGAGGGATAACGAATAATGGAATTTTGCCCGAAATGTGGTTCCCGTCTTGAGCCTAAGAAGGCGAAGAGTGGCAAAGAAGCCTCATTGGTGCTTGTCTGCCCGAAATGCGGATATAAACAGCAGGAAGCAAACAAGAAAGTTGAACCTACACTCGGTAAAGTTATCCAGCCTAATCCGCAGAAGCTTGTGGCAGTAATAGGCAAAGAGGAGCAGAAGCTGAATACGTTGCCAACCGTGAGAATTGAATGTCCGAAATGCGGAAACAACACTGCCTACGTTTGGCAAGTGCAGACAAGAGGCTCTGATGAATCTTCAACCCAGTTCCTGCGCTGCACGAAATGCAACTACACGTTCAGAGAATACAGCTGAGCTTAGGCTTATACTGTGAAAAGTAAATTGGCAACTTTCACTTACTTTTAGTTATTAATGGTTAACGCAAATTGCACTAGGAAACTAGTGCTCAGTGCAGTCTATACCCCCTTATATAAAGGAACTGTAAATAGGCTGCAGCGTAGCAGGGTGCTTGTTAAGCAAATTATGAGAACGCTTTAATCGCGGAAACAGACCTATTATTGTAGGGAACAGTATGAGTAAACGTGTAACTCTGCGGCTCGTTGCCATTTCAACAGTGTCAAGTTAGTTGATTTTCAAGTGCAAGCACTACTCGGACATATTGACTATGAGGGCGATGGTTATTCGGTTTCAGTGGTGAAACAAGCGATTGGAGTCCTACGCAAACAATAACCGTCGGCAAAAGCGCTTCAACAGCAACTCCAAGCCCGTCGCCTTCTCAATCAACGCCAACTCCAAACGAATCCGCTTCGCCTTCGGAGAACTCAACAGCAACGCCCGCCCTTTCTGCTATTCAAAATGTACCTTTGTTTGGTTTCGGCTGGGCGCAAGTTGCCATGATAGTTTTGAGTGTTACGGTTGCTGTCCTGTTGGCTGTTGTGATTGTTCTGGTTGTTTTTCTGCGCAGAAGAAACTTGAAACCTGCAGTCCAGTCGCCCAATGAATCCCAGTAACTTTTGGACCTGCATAAAATCTAGAGTCTCGCTGAAGATGACGCCATATGTGAGCCGCTACGTTTAAGTGCAAATCTTTTATAACTTCTCAGCATAAGCATTAGGCGAGGGAAGTGACATGTTTAAGCTCAAAGTAGCTGATGCAAAATTATTAAGAGACATGGCAACCGCCATCTCCATACTCGTAGATGAAGCCACCTTCAAAATCGACCTTGACGGATTAAAACTGCGCGCAATGGACCCGTCCCGCGTCGCCATGATTGACTTCGAATGGCCAAAAACAATTTTCGAAGAATACATATGCGCAGAACCCACACGCATGTGCATAAACATAAGCGAACTGCTGAAACTGCTCAAACGCGCTGGCAAAGACGAGGCAGTCGAGTTGGCGCTTGACGAAAAAACAGGGCGGCTTGAAATCAAAATAACCGGCAAGTACCACCGCAACTTCACCATGCCTACGCTGGAAGCTTCAGAAGAAGAGGTGCCTACACCAAAGATAACGTTCAACGTGAAAGCCAAAACCACAACGCAGGGCTTGAGCCAAGCGATAGAGGACGCGCAGCTGGTAAGCGACCACGTGCGTGTAGAGGCAGACGCGGAGAAACTGACCTTGAACGCTTCAGGCGACCTGATGGGCGCAACAATCACGCTCCCAAAAGGAAGCGATGCGCTGCTGGAGTTAGAGGCTAAAGAAAATGCGAAAGCCACCTTCAGCTTGAGCTACCTGTCGGAAATAATTAAGGCGGCATCAGCCACATCGGACATTGCTACGTTAGAATTTTCAACAGATATGCCTATACGCATCGATTTTCAGCAGACAAAAGAGGGCAAACTGACGTTCTTCCTCGCGCCGAGAATCGAAACTGAATAACGAGAAAAACGGCATGCAACTGGAAACACTGGGCTTCACCAAAAACGATCTGGCAAAATACCCTTTCCTGAAAAAAACTGCAGAGCATGTGAAACAACTAGAGCTAAAACTTGAAGAACTGACAACGCCTGATATGGCGCCGATTCTCAACCGCGCCGAAGAAAGAGTAAAAAACGCAATCCTGTACGCCGTTTCCGTTGGCGAAAAACGCGAAAACGACGTGGAAATCCCTTCTTTTCCCGTGGCAATCATGCTGGCGATAGCCACCAAGAATTCTTTCATCAAAAAACGCTACGCGTTAGCCGAGGCAAAACAAGCCTTCAGCAGTATGCAACTTGAAAGCCGCGAAAAACTGTTAGCCATAGCAGCAGACTTCAACTGGAACATCACGCCAAACCGAGACACCGAGCTTCCCCTTGAATTCGCACTTAGCTTTGCCGATTACCTGAGAAACACTGTCCATTTGCGAGACGACAACTGGAAGCTCATCAACCGTCTCCTAGTGCATGGAAAGGTTTACCTGAACCAGCATGACGTTGCAAGGCTACTGCAGGAAGAAGTGCAAAGACGCATTGAAAAAAGACTAGAAGCAACAGAACTTCCAAACTTTCCAGAGAAAATAACGCAGATGGCAGAACAATTGACCGCGTTGGCCAAAGAACGAATCGGCGCGGCAGAAATGGAGGGCTTCCCCAAAGTTGTCTCGCAATCAGCTTTTCCACCGTGCATCGTGGCGCTTTACGACGCTGCGTCAAAAGGTCGCCATCTTTCGCATGTAGGACGCTTCACCTTGACTTCTTTCCTTGTAAACATTGGAATGCCGCCTGAAAAAGTGAATGAACTGTTCAAAAGCTTCTCAGATTACAACGAACGCTTAACTCGTTATCAGGTTGAGCACATCGCGGGGGAAAGAGGCTCCAGAACTCGGTATACTGCGCCGCAGTGCGCGACTTTGCAGACTCATGGTGTTTGCGTTAACAGTGACGACTTGTGCCGCAGGGTTCGCCATCCACTTTCGTATTATAAACTGAAACAGAGGCGCGAAACCAAGAAAATGGGGTGACAGTTGGGGCGCATTTGGTGAAAAACTTATTAACTAACAGAGAGACTTGCTTATAAGTGAAGACACATCAATGTCCCATCAGCTAAGTGGCAACCTAAATCTTAATTCAGAAGTTGGCGTGATTCTTCCCACGTACCGCGAAGCAGAAAACATAGGAAGACTTATTGTCGAAATTGAGAATCTTCACTTGAACGCGTCTATACTGGTTATTGACGACTCTAGCCCTGATAAAACTGCAGAAATCGTGAAAAACCTGCAGGAAAAGTACGGTAACATTCTCCTCTGCGTCCGACCCGAAAAAACAGGGTTAGGCACTGCGATAACAGACGGCTTCAAAATTTTTCTATCCCTAAAAAACTCGCCGCGATTCGTCATAACGATGGACGCTGATTACTCACATAACCCGAAAGCTATACTGCAGCTATTATCCAGCATGCAATGTGGATGCGGGATCGCCCTAGGAAGCCGATACTGCAGAGGCGGCGGAACAGTCGGTTGGCCATTCACCAGAAAACTCATCAGCCGCGCCGCAAACGCCATTGCCAAATCCATGATTGGACTGCGGCTTAATGATTGCACTAACGGTTTCCGCTGTTATTCATCAAGTTTTCTGAAAGAGGCCATTAGCAGCTTGCACAGCCAAACTTACGAGATTCAGATTGAAACTTTGAAGCAGGCTGTAGCAAGAGGGTTCTACATTAAAGAAGTGCCTATACTGTTTACTAACAGGAAACAGGGGAAGTCAAAACTTACGTTAGTTGAGGTTCAAAGCTACCTTTCCTACATTTTCAAAACAATGGTGTACGGACACTACGACGAATGAGACTCTAAAGAAGTTAACCTCTCGGATTTTCCACAAAGCCGCAGCAGTAACCCTGCGGACACAAGCAAAGCCTTAACGGTTAAATCCGCGAAAGTAAACTCAACTGTTGATATGGCAGGCGAAAGCAGTGGAGGCGTTTTCCCAAGAATTCGTGTACACAAAATTCTCCGAGTTCTACAAGAGTCCCTCCACAGAACTTCCCACTCCCGCTTCAGTCAGCCAAAGAGAATTCGCTTTCCTGCTCTTTAAAGAACGAGTTATGATGCGCCACAGAGGCTTCGCAAACATCAGCGGCGTCAAACTACTTCTCAAAGAGACCGTGCCTTCAGACGTTTACCACTCATGTGCGTACTACGAAAACCCCGAGGCTGAAATGGACAAGAAAGGCTGGCTGGGCGCTGATTTGGTTTTCGACATAGACGCCGACCACATTCCAACCTCTTGCAACAAAATCCACGACGAATGGACCTGCGGCAAATGCGGCTTCAGCGGAAAAGGCATCACGCCTGAAAACTGCCCAATTTGTGAAGGCAAAAAGTTTGACACTAAAACTTGGCCCTGCGACCTCTGTTTAGACTCTGCCAAAGAAGAAACCACGAAACTCATCGACATGCTGGAAAAAGATTTTGGGTTTTCCCGCAACGAACTACATGTGTTTTTTTCAGGCCACCGCGGCTACCACGTTCACGTGGAAAACGAAGCTGTCAAAACGCTGGACGCTGTGGCGCGCAAAGAAATTGTCGATTACGTTTCAGGTATAGGCCTAGCCCTATTAGCTGAAAAAGCGAAGAGAAAACCGCGAAGAGGACGCACCGCCAGCGTTTTCGGCTTGCATGATTTCGGCTGGAACAAACGCTTAAAGTTAGGCATACAAAAATTCCTCCTAAACGCCACAAAAGACGACTTACGACAGGTCGGAATCAAAAGTTACGCTGCCATCCTGAAGAATAAAGAGGCAATTCTGAAGCGCTGCTTGGAAGAAAACCGCTGGGACAGCATTAAAGGCGTCAGCGTTGAAACTTGGAAGCGCATAGCTGACTACGTGAAGAATCTGGAATCATCTAAAATCGACACAGTCGTCACAACGGACATACACCGCCTCATACGAATGGCTGGAACCCTCCACGGCAAAACAGGTCTAAAAAAAGTTGAGTTTCCCGTTGCCCACTTAGCGGATTTTGACCCGTTCAAGGAAGCAGTAGCTTTTAAAGACGGCGCGGTGAAAGTGTGTGTCTCTGATGTGCCAGAATTTAGAATGGGTGGAAACGTGTATGGTCCTTACAGGCGCCAAGTGGTTGAATTGCCAACGGCTGCAGCCGTGCTGCTTATCTGCAAAGGCAGAGCGGAGGTGGTAAAGTAAAGTGTACGCTGAACTGTGCACTGCTTGGCAACAGGAAATTGAACGCGCTGAGCTTGGGCTTTTGCCCGATGACTTTTACGTGCGCGTTGCAGATTACGTGCGGCGCATAAAAGAGGAGACTAGAATGCTTGACAAGAAATCAGTGAAGGCTGTGCTGCTTGAGCGCGAGTTACGGAACGTTAAACGCATGATTCGCGAACTGGTTTTAGCGCGGTACAAAAAGCTGGTTAAGGCGGTCGGTGAAGGTCAGAAGCTGCCTGCGGACTTGTTGACTGCGGAAGAAGCAGAGATATGCGCAGGTTACGTCTCTTTTGCAGAAGCGTACCAGAAGTTTGCCCAGAACCTCCTGCATGGTCAAGTTGTAAAGGCTACTGTGGCTAAAGTGCACAAAAGAGTTGCTTTGCGGTTTGTCAAGGCTATTCCAGCAGTAATAGGCGCGGACATGAAAACGTACGGTCCATTCATAGCTGAAGATGTAGCGTCTCTGCCTGTTGAAAACGCAAAAGTTTTGGTTAAGCAGGGTTTGGCTGTAGCGGTTGAGGTTCCATAGAACGCGTTCTGCTTCTCTTGAGTTTGCTCCATAGAATTTGGCTTCCGAGAATTATCAGTGGATAAGAAATAATCCACGCTATTGAATACAATGGTCCGTAGAAGTCGTGGAACATTTTCCAATCTCCGTTGATTCCAATCCTAACGATGGTTGCTATTCTTAAAATGTTGATTACGTAGGTAACAATAGCGCCAACTGCAAAGTAGCCTATTTTTGCTTTCCAAGAAATAGGCATCCTCTTCAAAAATAACAGCACTACTACGGTGAAAATCAGAAGGCTTTCGATGCCTGCACAGGGCCAAGCTACCTGAAATGTGGCGCTTCTGAGCGTGTTGGGGTCGGTTACAGTTAAATTAGGCATGTCGCCCACGCTATAGACGCTAGTATGATAGCCCATAATCTCCAGAATTCCTGCTGCAAGCATGGTTGTCGTGGGAACAAGAAGCTGGAACGGCGTAAATTGCCCGTAAGGATAAACGTTATCTATGGCGAATATTGCTCCGACGGCTATTAGGAAGAACAGTGGCACTGAGAAGGTTTTCAAGCCTTTAACACCAAAGGGCAAGAAAACTATTAACCCATAAAAGCCTGCGAAAACAAGATATTCAAGTGCAAGAGGCATGTAACCCCACCATTGGACGCTGCTTTGCATGGCTAAATCTGCGATGCTACTGTTTAGTCCACAATAATTGGAAACAATCACGTAGACCGTGGGCAACAGCAATGCTGTGATGAAGGTTAAGGTTCTGGCTGAAAGGAGCTTGGTGATTTTGCTTGTTTGCAGTTTTTCCCAGTCGAGAATTAGTTCTAGGGCTATTAGCCATACGAAAAACAGTTGGAAGGTTCTGCCTTTCCACATGAGTTCAAATGAATCGCGGGCGTTCAATTCTGTGATTGGGCCTGCTGGGTCCAGCAGATACAGCAGAATCATGGGGACGAGAAACGCCAGTAGCGGCGACAGCCTCAACAGCGTGCTCCTGTACTTTTTAAGGGTTGACAGAACGGTCTGCATTCTACGCTACCAAACTTGAGTTAATGTTAGTATAACGGTGGGCTGCAGTTTAAAAAAGGATGTGTAATTTACCATGCAAACTTTCAATGAAAACATATGGTCAGCAACAACATCAAAATTCTCTTATAGCGACTAACACATACTGATTCAACATTGTTGAGGCGGGTTCCATGCAGGTCTCAGGAAACTACAGATTAAGCGATGTTCAGTCAAACGTGGAGTCGGAAGGTGAAGCCAAAATCTTCTTGGACGAAAAATACTTGACTCTGCTCGTTGAATTCGGCGAACCAATGCTTTTTACCTATACGGACATCGCTGGAATTTATGACCACGACTACAAAATTGACTTACTCTTGACTTCTAAGCAAACGCTGCGCCTCTCAGGATTAGGATATCAATATGAAGACTTCCTTTTTCAACTCTACAAACTGCGAAACGAACTTCTGCTCAAGTACTTGCTGATGGAAGAGACGCTTGTCCAAGCAGCATTCGAGGCACATTTCAATTGGCTTGACCCGAATGGGCAGTTGAATCAGACTGGAGACTGCGAAGTACGCCTGTACGAAACGGCGCTTGTTGTTCTTCCCAAAAAAGGCGAACCAATCCGAGTGCCGTACTGCTATATTTTGCAGATGAACAAGGCAGACTACAAGCTTGCGGTTACCAACGAGTTCGGGGAAAAATTCGTATTCTCCATGCTGGGAGAAAAATTTGACCCTCTTGCAAAGGGGCTTTCCGACGCATTTAACAAGATGATGCTCCGGTCACAGGAAACTGTGAAAGAACTGATTCCAGAAGCTGACCTTGTTACTGTGCGTAAGTTGGCGGCTTTAATGAAGGACGGGCGAGCAGCCAAAAGGAAAGACATTGAACTGCTTTATCCTGATTTCTGGCGCCGACTAACAAAGAGTATCAAGAAAACAGGTATGGACTCAGAATACGATTTTCTAAATTCAATGGCGTTGACCAATCACGTGTGCGTCGGAGTGAAACGTGGCTTGATGGGCAACTTGACAGGCTCCTACATCTGGATGCTGTTCCCTCTGTGCGACGCCAAAACAGGCGAACTGGATAACACTGTAGCCTTAGAAACCTTTTCCGCAAGCCAAGACAGCGCCCAAGACCAAGATGAAGGAGCAACTGGAGCGGCAAGCCCTGAAGAAAACGCACCAACGCAAGGTGCAACCAGCGGAGAAACGTCTGCCAGCGGAAGAGCCACCTACTTTTTCAGGATAAGGTCAAGGCAAAGCGGTGCCCTCGCCAAAGGGGAAGATGTGAACACGGAACTGGAGACCTTTCTAAATAACGTGAACCGCTGCATGATTGACATAAACTTTAGGCGAGCACCAATCTTTCTCCCAGACGAGGCCCTCGACAGCCCCAGCTACGTCCAATACCGTTTTGCAATAGCAAAGATGCCTTCCCTCAAGAGTCTGAGGGCACTCTTCATCGGGAGAGTGATCCACTCCTCCCTTGACCAGTGGAAAAGCGATGTTACTAGCTTATTAGCGTTCAACAACAAAAGTAAGAACGACAACGAAAAATGGACAAAAGGGAGCTGAATAAAATGCCAGGTTACAAACATCCATGCAAATACTGCGGAAAACTCGTCTCCGCAGACGACAACGTGTGCCCATTCTGCGGAAGAGTCAACCCAGTTGGGCCACAACGGTGCCCCAAATGCCGAAACCCCATTGAAACTGGTCAAATGCGGTGCAGCAGTTGCGGTTTGGTTCTGCAAATTAATTGCCCTGTTTGCGGCAAGGTCACCTTTTTCGGTGACTACTGTCAATACTGCGGCCAAAGGCTGACCGCTTTATGTCCCAAATGCGGAACAGAGCAGTCGCTTTTAGCAGAGAAATGCATAAAATGTGGAAAGCCCCTAAAGGTAAAGGTGAGATGAAAAAGATGCCACTTCAACCTTTCACCAGAAACTACGACGACAACAGCACCGAAGCCGGCTTCCAATTCACCTTCTTCTGCGACATATGCAACGACGGCTACAAAACCAACTTCATCCAAAGCAAAACCTACAAGAAAAAAGGATTCTGGAAAGGTCTAGGCGCAGCCGTCTCCATAGGCTCAGAACTTGCCGGACGCAGCACTGGCTACACCTTGGAACGCGGCACTGACGCCATTAGCCACAGGTTCGAAGGCATGACGCCAGAATGGCACAAAGAACACGAGCAAGCCTTTGAACTGGCGCAGAACGAAGCAAAAGGCCACTTCTACCGATGCCCAAGGTGTCACAAATACGTTTGCGAAAACGACTGGAACGAGCAAGAAGGTCTTTGCATAGAGGACGCGCCGAGAGAAAGCACAGAAGTTGCAGCTGCAAGAGCCGAAAAAATGGTCACAGACATCAAGCAAAAAGCTGAAAACACTCAAGTCTTCACGGGCGAAATAACGCAGAGGCAAACCATCTGCCCAGCATGCGGTAAACCTGCTGGTTCAGGCAAGTTCTGCAACAACTGCGGTGCGCCACTCGGCTTAAAAGTGTGCTCAAGATGCGGGGCAAAGAATCCTGCGGGCACAAGCTTCTGCGGAGAATGCGGCAACAGGTTATCTTAACAGGATACGGTGCAGAAAACGTGAAGATGAATCTCCCTTTTTATTTCACAATAAATTCACTCGATGAGGTCGGTGAAAATGAGCATGCAGGTTGAAAAGTATATCGAAAAGCAGAAAACCCCGCAGAAAGAGATTGTTCAACGCCTAAGAAGCCTCATTTTAAAGACGTTACCCAACATTAAAGAAGAGTTCAAGATGGGCGTGCCATGGTACCAAGGAAAATTTTATGTTGTAGCACTCAAAGACCACGTTAACTTGGGTTTTTCAGTGAAAGGATTATACGAGCAGAAGAAAGCGCTGTTTGAAGGCAAAGGCGCACTAATGCGGCACATCAAATTTTACTCTCTAGACGATGTAGACGAAGCAAAAGTGGCGGAACTGCTGAAGCTTGTGGCAGAAAAAAGCACAAGCTGCTAGAAACCAATTTTCCCGCATGACTGCTGCTTGGTGAAACGTTAGCGGACTCGGGCTTCTTTTTAAACAGCTTACTTGTACCAAGCAGCCTCAGCAGCAAAAAGGACAAACTTGAAAAAGCAATTCTTAAATCTAGCTTACAACAGATACACCAGCATACAGAAGGGACACTTTATGGAACAAGAACACACCGCGTTAACCACAGCACAGCAACAACTGGAAATAGCCGCTGAAAAACTAGAACTAGACCCTGGAATACACGCGATACTCAAAAAACCAAAACGCACAATCACCGTTTCAGTCACCATAAAAATGGACGACTGCACCATAGGCGTCTTCGACGGTTGCCGCGTCCAACACTGGGACGCACTGGGGCCATTCAAAGGCGGCATCAGATACCACCCAAACGTCACCTTAGACGACGTAACCGCCTTAGCTATGTGGATGACGTGGAAATGTGCAGTAGTCGGCTTGCCCTACGGCGGAGCAAAAGGCGGAGTAGCCTGCAACCCTAAAACAATGTCTCAAGGCGAGCTAGAACGATTAACAAGACGCTACGTTAGCTTAATTTTTGAGTATCTCGGACCGCATCGAGATGTGCCAGCGCCAGATGTTTACACTAACGCGCAGACAATGGCGTGGATAATGGACACTTACAGCCAGCTTAAAGGCTACAGCGTACCAGAAAGCGTCACTGGGAAGCCTGTGGAAATAGGCGGCTCCGAAGGACGTGCATGCGCAACGGCTCAGGGCGTGGCATTATGCGCAAGAGAAGCCGCAAAAAACTTAAAGTTGAAACTGAAAAACGCCACGGTAGCAGTGCAGGGCTACGGCAGCGTCGGCTACAACGCAGCCAGCATACTACAGGACATGGGCTGCAAAATCGTCGCGGTAAGCGACACAGCAGGCGGCATCTACTGTCCAGACGGCTTAAACCCTGCCAGCGTGTATGTGCACAAGTCAAAATCAGGCTCAGTGGTGAACTACAAAAACTGCACGAACATCACCAACGAGGAACTGCTGCATGCAAAATGCGACATATTGGTTCCAGCTGCCATAGAAAACCAGATACACAAAGACAACGTGGATGAAATCAAAGCGAAAATAGTGGTTGAAGGTGCAAACGGCCCGACAACGCCAGAGGCAGACAAAGCGCTTTTCGAGAGGGGTGTTCGCTTGGTTCCAGATATTTTGGCTAACTCTGGAGGAGTAACTGTAAGCTATTTCGAGTGGGTTCAAAACTTAACAAGAGAGCATTGGACGCTGGATGAAGTGAACAGGAAACTGGAGGATAAAATGGTCAAGGCGTTCCATGACGTGTACAAACTGTCGCGGCAGGAAAAAAGTAACATGCGTACGGCAGCTCTGATGCTTGGCGTGGGCAGAGTTGCGTATGCAGTGAAGACTTTGGGGCTTTGGCCATAACAAACAGGCAGAAGCAGCGCAAGTTTGCCTTGGTTCCGCAAATTCTCAAATTTTTTAATCTAAATCTTTAAACTATTCTTCTTATATTTGTGCCCCGCATAAGGTAAGCCAAGGGTGAGAGGGATGCCGCTGAAAATCAGAAATTTGGATTTTCGCTTCGAAAATTCGCTTGTGAAAGTTACTGCTGACAGGAATTACCCTGAAATCAAGCTTGCTGGCTTAAGTGCAGGTCCTTTTCAGGAGGGCAATGAGTATGAGGTTTATTTTTGGGTGGCGCAGGAGCTTGCCGCGGCGGGTGTTGCGCATTTTCGCGCGGAAGACAGTTTGGCCGCGACTGACATTTACAAGGTGCAATGGAAGGAGCGCGTGCAGATAGCAGGGCAGATTTCGGAGTTGCCTGAGGATTTTTACCCTAAACTTCGCAGGTACCTGCTGGGCATTAAGCAAGAGATTGCACGTCAACCTGAAATGGTGCGTGAGTACGAGAAGGCTACGCATTTGGCGTGGGATATTGTGAACGCACGACTGAAGAAGATTATTGCGTTGTCTGCTGGCCCAACGCAGACTGACCAGGTTTTGAAAAAGTTTACAAGCGAAGAACGGCTCATTTACGATCAGCTTGGTAAGATGATTACTGAGTGGCGTGCGCAGATACTTGCGTATGAAAATGGCGGAGAAGCGTGAGCGGTATGGCTAAAGAGTTGGAGACTATAGACCCGCAAGAGCGGTTTCTTGATTTCTTCAAAAAGGAAAAGTATCGCCAGAGAATTTCACAGATGGCTATTGCTGGGCGAGAGTCAATTACAATTGATTTTGAGGATTTGTTCGCTTTTGACCAGCGGTTAGCGGAACGGCTTATGGAGAAGCCAGATGACTTTCTGGCACATGCAGACAGCGCGGCTTACGCGCAGTTAGGCATTGAGGATGCGGAGTACGCTGGGAAAATTGAGCGGGTCACTGTCCGCGTTGTGCAGTTGCTGGGCAAGGAGCAGTTGCGCAGGTTGGGTTCGAAGCAGATGGGCAAGCTGGTTATGGTAGAAGGCATTGTTGTGCGTGCTACGCCTGTGCGCCCCATGGTTATGCGTGCCGTGTTCAAGTGTAAGCGTTGTGGGACGCCTACGCCTGTTGAGCAGACTGGCGCGTTTCTAAGAGCGCCTTTTGAGTGCAGTGACCCTGCGTGCAGGCAGAAGGGTCCGTTTGAGTTTGTTCAGGATGAGTCTACGTTTATTGATTCGCAGGACCTTCGCCTTCAGGAGCGGCCTGAGGATTTGCCGCCTGGTCAGTTGCCGCGGACTTTGAATGTGAAGTTGGTGGGCACTGAGATAGTTGATCTTGCGCGTCCGGGTGATCATGTTTCTATTGTGGGGATTGTGCGGGCGGTTGCGCCTTCGCGTCCGGGTATTGGGAAGTTGCGCACGTTTATTTTGCATTTGGATGCGAATTCTCTGGAGGTGTTGGGCAAGGAGCCTGAGGCTACGTTGTTGTCGGCTGAGGAGGAAGAGGCGATTCTGAAGCTTTCGAAGGATCCGTGGGTTCACCGGAAGATTATGAGTTCGATTGCGCCTTCGATTTATGGTTATGAGCACATTAAGGAGGCGATTATGTATTTGCTGTTTGGCGGTGTTTCGAAGAGTTTGCCTGATATTACGGTGCGTGGCGAGATGAATGCGTTGTTGATTGGTGACCCGGGCACGGCTAAATCGCAGTTGTTGCAGTATGTTGCGCGGATTGCGCCGCGTGGTTTGTATACGTCGGGTCGTGGGACTACGGCTGCGGGTTTGACTGCTGCTGTTATACGCGAAAAGGGCGGCAGTATGAGTTTGGAGGCTGGTGCGCTTGTGCTGGCTGATAAAGGCATTGCATGTATCGATGAGATGGATAAGATGCGGCCTGAAGACCGTGTTGCCATTCACGAGGCGATGGAGCAGCATACTGTGAGTGTGGCGAAAGGCGGCATCGTGGCGACTTTGAATGCGCGGACTGCTATTTTGGCGGCTGCGAACCCTTCGTTGGGCAGGTATGAGCCGCATCGGAGTGTGGCTGAGAATATTTCTTTGCCTGTAACTATCCTTTCTAGGTTCGACCTGATTTTTGTGTTGCGGGATGTGCCTGATAAGGAAAGCGATGGGAAGATGGCGGAGCATATTTTAGAAATTCACCGTAAAGGCGCTAGTCCTGTGGAGTCGCCTATTGCTGCGGAGCTTATGCGTAAGTACGTGAGCTACGCGAAGGCGTTTAAGCCTGTGTTGAGTCATGATGCGTTGAAGCGGTTGAGGGAATTTTATTTGGCGATGCGTGGGGCAAGTGAGTCTGAGGGTTCGCCTGTGGCGATTACTGCGCGTCAGCTTGAATCTTTGGTGCGTGTGGCTGAGGCGCGTGCGCGTGTGGCTTTGCGGAAGGAGGTTTCGGCTGAGGATGCGGAGGCTGCTATTGCGATTATGAAGCGTAGTTTGGAGGAGGTTGGGATTGATGTGGCTTCGTATAAGATGGATATTGACTTGATTATGACGGGCAAGCCTAAAAGCATGCGGGACCGCTTGCACATAGTGCTGAGTGTGTTGATGGCGATGGAGAAGGATACGGGTGTGGTTGAGAAGGAAGCGCTTGTAAGCGAATTAGAGTCGAAGCATAATATCCCAAGAGGCGAGATTGAACGGATGCTGGGGCAGTTGCTGCGGGAAGGCACGATTTACGAGCCGCGTGAAGGATGCCTAAAGAAAACGTAAGCGTGGTGCCTTGTTGAAGCCTGTTATGGTTGTGGTGGGCACAAGACCTGAAATCGTGAAGATGGCGCCCATAATCAGGGCACTAAAGCGTAGCAGCATGCCGTTTACGTTTGTGCACTGCGGGCAGCACTACGACTATAACATGTCGCAGCAGTTCATTGAGGAGCTTGAGCTTCCGCTGCCTGACTACGGGTTCAAAGTTAAAGCAGTTTCTGCTGGTTTGCAGACGGCGCGGATAATGGCACATATGGATAAATTGCTTAGCGAAGTGGCGTCCTCGCTGGTTTTGGTTGAGGGCGACACGAACACGGTGCTTGCCGCAGCGTTAGCGTCGAATAAGTGTGGCGTGGCGGTGGGGCATGTGGAGGCGGGGTTGCGGAGTTTTGATTTGCGTATGCCTGAAGAGCATAACAGGCGGTTAACAGACCATTTGTCAGCGTTGTTGTTTGCGCCTACGGAACGAGCGAAAGCTAATTTGGAACGTGAGAGTGTTTGGGGCAAAATTTGCGTGACGGGCAACACGGTTATCGATGCTGTGGCGCAGCATTTACCACTGGCAGAGCGGAAATCAAAGATACTAACGCAGATACGTTTTGACAGGTTTGTTTTAGCAACTGCGCATAGAGCGGAGAACGTGGATGACTTGGCAGTGCTGAAAAACTTCATTGAAGCCTTTATGGAGTCGCCTGTGCCTGTGGTTTACCCTATGCATCCGCGCACTCGGAAGCGTTTGCGGCAGAATGGGCTGCTTGCTAAGGTTATGCAGTGTGGTAACGTGCAGGTTTTGCCGCCGCTGGGTTACCTAGACTTTTTGGTGCTTATGCGACGATGTGAGTTGATTGTTACGGATTCAGGCGGCATTCAGGAGGAAGCTACTGCGCCGCTTATCAGAAAGCCTGTGCTGGTGATTCGCTTGTCCACTGAACGACCCGAAGCGGTTGAAGCTGGATTTGCTAAAGTTGTCGGCACTGAGAAAAACGAAATATTAACGGCTATTAGTACAGCGTTGGACAGCAAGGGGCAACTGCCTACGAAGTCACCATTCGGAGACGGAAACGCAGCACAAAAAACAGTGGAGATTATTGAGAACCCGCTCTTTTTTTCTTCTTGAATTCTGGTAAACACATAAATACATAAACCAAGAACAACCCACTAAACCCACAAAAAAAGAAGGTACAAATAACAATTGAACTGCACTAAATGCGGTAAAGAAATATTAGATAAAGAAAGCAAATTCTGCCCCTACTGCGGCGTTTCCCTTGACGCAAAACCACAATACTCACCATTAGCAACCGCTGCAGGAACACTAGCATTAGTTGCCGCAGCCTTCTCCGCCGCCGTCGGCGTCATCGGCATAGTAACCTACCAAACATACATCAACTACTACTCTTCCTACGGCTACGACACATCCAACTCCATCGGCTTCATACTCTTCGCAGCATTCGCATTCGCCGCCTCAGCAGTCGGCTTCGCCAGCGGAACACTGGCACTGGCAAGAAAACGCTACATGCTCTCAATCACTGGACCAATCATAATGTTCGCCTCAGCACTATTCACATTCGTAGCTGCCCGACAATTCGAATACGGCTTCAGCGAAGGCATACTGCTCTCAGGAATATCCATAGGCGCCTTATCAATAATAAGCACAGTCTTCACAATGAAATCAAAAGCCGAATTCGCAGAAACCACCGAACCAGAATCCGAAGAATCCGAACCCGACGAGTCCGAATTCACAGAAGCCACCGAAGACACAGAAACAGAACCCCAAAAATAACCCACACCCCTTTCTCTTTTCCCCATCCAACAGAAACTCCCACTACAACACTCTCTACACAACAAAAAGAACTACATTACAGTCAACGCAGCCACAAGTACCTATTCTTGGTTTAAATAAGGGGGCTATAGTTTTCCCGAGCACAAAGAGCGAACTTTGCCTTTGCAAAAGAACAAAAAGTGATGTGAAAAAACGGTTTATTCTCTGCTTGAAAGCACCACGATGTAATCTGCAGTGTCTGCGCACATGTCCGCCGCATGCTCAATGAACTCGATTAAATCGTCAAATATGATCATGGCTCCGCAGTTGATTTCTCCACCGTATTTAACGAACAAAGTCTTCGCCTTCAGATACTCGGCATCCAAATCATGCTCGATATCTTCGACTTTTTTTGCTTCCTCAATCGCTCCAGCAGGGTTCGTGGAGATTTTTTCGATACTGCCACGCAAAGTTTGAGCAGTTTCTACAAGCTTCGAAGTCATGAACACGGTTTTTTTGCCTAGTTCCTCTGGAATTTCCGTTTCCCCAAGCATTTCTAAGCATCTCGCTGCGTCCTTAGTGTGGTCTGCCAGAGTATCCAGTCTTTTCACGAGGTGCAACAGGTCTTCACGGTAATCCGCCACCAAAGCTGCGCCTTTAGACAGCTCCTTGAAAACGTCTGTGCGTAGCTTGTCAACTTCTTCTTCTACCTTGTACAAGTTTTCAACGTAATTTTGGGCTTCCTTGAATTTTTTCTCTGAAAAGCTTTTCATCGCTTTGTGAAGCCAAGTTACGGTGTCGAAAGCTTTGGTTATCTGTTCTTGTGCTATCTCTAGCCCTTTTGTTCTGCGGCGTTTCTCAAACCAATCGTAACTTCTTCTTTCCAACGGTCACATCCCCATCATACCAATACTTGGAGTGATTTCGCATATAACCCTTCTCTTAATAATACTGCCGAAAAGTTACCTTCACAACACAAAAAACTATGTTACTCCATCACATCAGACAGCCATCGATTGCTAGAAACCAGTCTATCGAATCTGAACTGGCTATTTGCTCCTTTTTCTTCTTGCTTCTCTTGGCTTTAATCACACTGAACCCCCTTCAACAACCGATAATTCCGAGTTCGCCCTCGTATAAGCGTAAAACACAATGCCCGGCATTTTTCAAACCCTGCGTCCCCACTTCTTCATCCCCCTATTCACTGCGACTTGCTCTCTCCTAATGAAAATTAAAAAATCTAGTTTATTTAACATCGCCAAATAGTATATAGAGTACCCTTTAGCCTATATTGAATCTGTACCCAGCAAAATTAACTTTCTAAAACAGTTCTCGCTAACTGCACTTTATCCTCCAAAGTCCGCATCACAGTATTTGCAACTTTCACTTTAACTCCAAGCTTCTCTATCTTTGCTTTATCTGCCGCATCAGCAACATCGAGAATAAAAGTATCTATAAAGTCCGCGTAAAGTTTAGCCACGGAATACGCCGAAACTTCCAGCCCAACGCCCTTCATAAGCTTGTCTGCTGGACCCTTAATCGGCGCACCAGCAACGATTGGGCTTACCGCCACCTTTTCAGCAGCAGTCCGCTTTAAGGCATCTTTAATGCCTTTCACGGCGAGAATTGTGCCTATGCTGACTACTGGGTTACTTGGGCAAACTATCACTAACTTCGCGTTCATGATCGCATCTATCACGCCTGCTGCTGGCTTCGCAGTGTCGGCGCCGAGAAACTTGACGCCGCGCACCTTGTCTTTTGCGCCTCTTTTAACCAGAAACTCTTGAAAATGAATTGCGCCGTCTTCGGTTACAATTCTGGTCTCGAACTTGTCATCAGTCATAGGCAGAATTGCCATTTCAAGCCCTAAAATCCGAGTAATTTCAGTCGTAACCTCGGATGATTTTCGTCCTTCTTTTAGGCGGCTGGTTCTTAAAATGTGAGTAGCCAAGTCTCTGTCGCCAAGGGCAAACCATGCTTCTTGTCCAAGTTCCCTAAGCGCTTCCAAGCATTGGAAAGTGTCGCCTTTGATTCCCCAGCCTTTTGCTTCATCAACGATGCCTGCTAAAGTATAGGCAACTATGTCAACATCCGGCGATATGTGTAGTCCAAACAGTTCAATGTCATCGCCAGTGTTCACGATTATCGATAGGTTTTTCTCGTCAATGAGCTTCACGAGTCCAGCGAGAAATCTTGCTGCGCCTACTCCACCAGCTAAAGCGGTAATCATGTTTTTTCCCGCTGAAGTTCGCCTCATGGCGCTTTATGCTCTTTTTCTGAAACCCAATATCCTACCGCTGAGCCTTTCGCGTCAACAATTTGTTCTTTCTTGAATATTGGTGCCTCGTGTTTGTATCTTTCCACGGCTTCTCGCAGCACTGGGAAAACATCCGTTCTATGCGAACCCGCAACTGAGACGTACACGAGGTCTTCGCCGACGTTGAATTCGCCGAGTAAATGGTGAATTTGAACATCCACTATGCCTGGCTTCTGGGACAGGTCGCTGCAGATTTTCGCGAGAACTTCGTTGGCTTTTTCTTCATACGCTTCCAACGTGAGCTTCTGCACTTCTTCGCCTTCTATGGTTTCGCCGCGAGCTACGCCGATGAAAAGAGCTATGGCGCCAGCTTTCTCAAAATCACTGTTTTTCTTGATGCTGCTCAGCAAGTCTTGAACTGAGAGTGCTCCTTTTTCGTGGACTCCACCTTGTCCAGCCAATCGTGTCACTTCCTAATAGCTTATACTTTAAGGGTGGTTTAGCCTCTAAAAGCTTCGCTTCGCATCAGCGAAAACAACCTCGCAACCGCGGGTTGCGAAAAACTGGGCTCTGCCGCTTCTTACTCGCTGGAAGCTTCTGGGGCTTCTTCTTGTTGCAGCGGCACTTGTGCTGGTTGTGCGACTAGTTTGGATTTTCTGATACCCACATGCCTGAGCGGAGCCACTTTCTTAGCTTCATTGTAAATGTCTGAAGCTATTTTTCCTAGAACCATTTCTTGGACGAACTGGTCTAAGGTCAATGCAGCGGCTTTTTCATTTATGGTCTTCGTCATGATGCTGCGGATGATTTTCTCTTGGGATGTTTTGATTCTCGAAAGCGTAAGGGCTGAAACGGACACTCTCAGTTTGTAGCCTTCTTTTGTGGTTAGATTGAAAAGTCCGTCAACTTTGGTTGTTCTTCGCCTAACTAAGCTTCTCAAATAGTCACGGGAGTACTCGTGTCCTTTGAACAGTGTGTGAGCGGTTTTGCCTTCCATCCTGTTCACTTGGAAGAACATTTTCAAGTATTGATGGGAAAAGTCGCCTGTGATGTCGTAAAGTGTGGCTTCCACAACTCTGCCTATAAGCTGCTCTTGCTCTTCTGCTGGGACTGTGCCTAATTCGACGTTTCCGAAGAATGGCGGTGCTACTACTAGGTACCATGCTTTGCCTCGCCATTTATCGCGTACGTGCTTCGCTTTTGAAGACAAGTTTATCCTCCGAACGTACCTTGGTGATTCACAAGGGGATATTAAAAGGTTTAGCGTTTTAAGCTTATCTTCTCGATGTCGCCCATGTATTTTCTTAAAACTTTTGGAACTGTAATTGAGCCGTCTTCTTGCTGGTAGTTTTCTATGATGGCGACGATGGTTCTGCCTGTGGCTATGGCTGTGCTGTTTAAAGTGTGCACGAAGCCTTTGGTGGGTGCGCCTTCTTTTTCTCTATATCGTATGTTTAAGCGTCTAGCCTGATAATCTGTGCAGTTGCTGCATGAGACGATTTCGCGGTACGCGTTTTGCGCGGGCATCCATGCTTCGATGTCGTATTTTTTGGCGGCTACTGTTCCGATGTCGCCTGTGCACACGTTGACTACACGGTAAGGTAAACCGAGTTTTTGGGCAAGCTCCTCTGCGTTGTGCAGTAGTTCTTCGTGTAGTTTCCATGATTCTTCAGGCGTGCAGAAAATGAACTGTTCTATCTTGTTGAACTGGTGGGTTCGGAATATTCCGCGGGTGTCTTTGCCGTGTGCGCCAGCTTCCTTCCTGAAGCATGTGCTTACTCCAGCGAGTTTCAGCGGCAACTCTTCTTCCTTCAGCACTTCATTCTGGTACATTGCTGCCATGGGGTGTTCTGAAGTTGCGATTAGGTACAGGTCTTCGTTTTCGATTTTGTATAACACGTCTTCGAAGTCATTAAGGGCGGTTACGCCTTCGTAAGCTTCTCTTCGCATCAAGTATGGTGGTTCCACGGGTGTGTAGTCTTTTTTCACGATTTCTTCCAGAGCGAAACTTATCAGCGCCATGTCTAAGAGTGCGGCTTCTTTTTTTAGGTAGAAGAATCTGGAGCCTGAGACTTTTCCTGCTCTTTCAATGTCGATTATGTCTAATTTTAGGCTTAAATCTATGTGGTTTTTGGCTGGGAAGTTGAATTTGGGGATTGTGCCCCATGTTCGTACTTGAACGTTGCTGTTTTCGTCCTGTCCAACCGGCACGGTTTCATGCAGCAAATTCGGAAGTTGCATCAGGTAACTGCGTGTTTTCTCTTCAATCACAGCTACTTCTTTCTCTATGCCCGTGATTTCGGCGTCGATTTGTTTTGCTTTCTGAAAATTGCTGCTGGCGTCTTTTCCGGCTTTTTTTAGCGTGGCTATTTCAGTGGTTACCAGTTTTTTTTCGTGGCGAAGGTCGTTTAGCTTCGTTAGGTCCTGTCGCCATTTTCTGTCAACATCGATTAATGCGTCAAGCATTTTGATGTTTTCTGGGTTTCCTCGTTTTTCCAAGTTATTTTTTACGAGTTCGGGGTTTTCTCGGATGAGCTTGATGTCTAACATTTTTCTCACGAAGCTGCTGCTATTGTAGTTTTAGATTTGCTGGGCTATTTAAACTTGCGATGTATAGTTCAGCGTTGGTTTTCAGGGCTCTCTTTTTTCACTGCATTAGAGATAGCCTGTGAAAATTAGACCTCTTTTCCTGTATAATTCTCGGAACGTTGGCATCTAGTGCTCGGAGGAGTCTATACCCCCTTATTTAAAGGAAGAAGCGTTGCGAACCTACACCTTATAGGTTTCTGCAACGAGTTTCTAATAGGCTCCAAATATGCTTGATTAAATGTTGAAATAAGAGTTTGAGAATGGACGTGAGATTCTAAAAAAATAGAAGAAAAATTTAGATCGGGTATTTAGCTTCGTTGTTGCTTTGTATTCGTCTACTTTTTGGTCAGCGTTATTTCCATCGTTGAAACCATTCGGGACTTTGTCTCGCCTTCTCTTGGTGGCA
>CAZDLK010000008.1:0-47016 GCA_964506435.1 uncultured Candidatus Bathyarchaeia archaeon
TCTTCATGTTCTCGACGTTTGTGGTGTCTTCTGTTTCTTCCAAAACAAGATTTAAGTGCTGGTCAAAGCCTTTCAGTCGTCCTCGTAGACTTTTTCCGCCTTTTAGGCGTACAAGCACGATTTTACCCAAGTTCTGTTCAAGGATCTCGGTTGTCATTTCGCTCATTTTGAACCCTTCGTATGCCTTGTTCTCTTCTATACTTAAACTTATCACATTTAAATCTATCTAAGGAACATGCGCAATGCAACGTTCACCATGCCCTGTTCAGTGAAGCGACTGGAAAAAACACGCCGTATCCAGTCCGTAGCGGTTAAATAACCGCTCTTCTCGGTTCATTGTAGAATGGTGAGTTTTCAGTTTTTTAATGTCTTTTCCGATAGGCTTTAAATCACAAAAAACACCAATGCCTGTTTGAGTGTGCATGAGCGAAAAAAAGCGTATAATCTTTCACTTGGACATGGATCATTTTTACACGGCGATTGAGGAGCGTGAGCACCCTGAGTATAAAGGCAAACCCGTTGTGGTTGGCGCCGACCCAAAGGAAGGCAAAGGCCGAGGCGTAGTCAGCACCAGCAACTACGAAGCCCGCAAACTAGGCGTCAAATCAGGCATACCTATTTCTCGCGCTTGGAAGCTCTGTCCCGAAGCCGTCTACTTGCCGCCTAATTATCCGCTTTACATACGAGTATCCAACGAGATAATGGAAATCGCGAGAAAATACGCGGGCAAATTCGAGCAGTGGGGCATAGATGAAGCATTTTTAGACGTGACCGCGAAAGTGAAGGACTACGCTGAAGCTGAAGCCTTGGCTAAACAGATAAAACGTGAAATAAGCGAGAAAGAACACTTAACGTGCTCCATCGGCGCAGGTCCGAACAAGCTGGCGGCGAAAGTAGCCAGCGACTACCAGAAGCCAAACGGCTTAACCATAGTCAAAGAAGACGAAGTGGAAAAGTTTCTGGCACCCTTACCCGTGCGCAGGCTGCTGTGGGTTGGACGCAAAACCGAAGAAAAACTCAAAACATTAGGCATAAACACCATTGGCGATTTGGCCCGTTACGACCCCACAGTGCTCACTGAAGCCTTCGGCGTGATGGGTACGCAGATGCACTTGATGGCACGCGGCATCGACCGAAGCGAAGTGGAACCGCGAACAGAAGTGAAAAGCATTAGCCACGAAACCACTTTTGAGGAGGACACCGCTGACGCGGACACAGTAATCACGGCAGTGGACGCACTTTCTGAGGAAGTCTGTCGAGAAACGGTGAATCAGCGGCTTTTCTTTAAAACAGTCACCATTAAAGTGCGCTACGAGAACTTTGAAACCCACACTCGCAGCAAGACTTTGCCTTTCATGACTAACCGCGTGCAAGATTTGAAGAAAACCGCGAAAGAACTCCTCCAACCTTATCTGAGGCAGGGCAGAAAAGTGCGGCTCATAGGCGTACGCGTTTCAAGCTTCGTTAAGGGCGAAAAGCAGAAAACTCTTGTTTAAAGTCCTGCGTACTTCTCCTTTATTCTTGCATCTGCGATTTTGGCAATCATTCCGTTAGAAATCAGCACGCATTTGACGCCTGTAAGCTCCGCCAACTCCGCGGGCTTCTGGTCTTGTGTGATAAGAAGCAAATCATGCTTGCCCGCGTATTCCACAACAGTCTTGTCTTTTGCGCTTTTCAAACCTGCTTCCTGCGCAGTGAGCACTTCATAACCTAAAGTTTCAAAGTATTCTTTCAAGCCCGCGTACATTTCGTCAAGCAAAATCTTCATGACACTGCCATCCTGTTCCGTGTTAATCTTGGTTACTCACGTATTTAGACGTTTTTTCCGTCATTTGCGGCTTCTTGTTGTTCCTTCTTGCTATGTATAAGCTGACGAAGACGAGAAAGGCGCCGATTATTTGGACAGCGGTCATGCCTTCCGATAGCAGAACCCATGCTGAAGCCACAGCGAAAACGGTTACAAGGTTCTCGTAAAGCGCAGTTCTTGAAGTGCCAATGCGATTCACGCCAGTGTACCATGCCACGTAACCTATGGCTATGGCGAAAACAGCCGAAAACGCGAGGCTCAGCCAAGAGTTGACGGAAATTGCAGCCCAGTTCTCTGCGCATAACGATGGCGTTGAAATGAGGATTAAGGGCAAGGTGCCTATCGCCATGGTTATTGCTGTCAGCTTAAGCGGTGAGTACTCTTTCAGCTTGGGTTTTGAAAGCACGGTGTAGCTTGCCCAGCAGATGGGGCTTCCAATAGTCAGTAAATCGCCTATCCAGCTTTGTTCTGTGAAGCTTAAGGGTTTGCCTGAGCCTAGAATAATCATGATTATACCTAAAAAAGACAAAATCACTCCCTGCACGATTCGGCTGGTTATCTTCTCCACACGCAAAGCGGCGCTTAAAAGAACAATGAAAATAGGTGTCGTAGCTATGATCAGTGAAGAATTACTTGCCGTGGTAAGCGCAATGCCATTGATGAAGAACAGTTGATACGCCGTGTTTCCAATAATCCCCAACAGGACAAAGTAGCCAACATCCTTCTTTTTGATGCCAAAGCTGCGTTCACGAAGCCACAAAATGCTCAGCAAAATCAACGATGAAGTGCCAAAGCGAATCGCGTTGAAGCTCAGCGGCGAAAAATCCATCAACGCGCCTTTTACAATTGGAAAGTTAATGCCCCAAACGAAACTCATAAGGATAAGCATCAAATCCACTACGGAAAACTTCTGTTTTGCAACAGGAGCCGACGCGTTTTCTGTCATTGCCGTCACTTCAAACTATGTCTCTACGAGGCAGATTGTTAACACTGAGCAGCAATTGCATTAAAAACTTTGCATTCGTAACCCTAACGATTCAACACCAATTAGCTCTGTGCACCGCTTCGCTAACTTAATCTATCAGAAGCAAAGCGAAAGACTCTGGGTTCTTCTCAAACGGAAACTTCACTGGAATACCCGCGTTCTGCGCAGTTTTCTTCACGTTCACTCCAACAGCATCCTCAGAGTACCGTGCCATCGTCGGGTTAACGCAAATCTTTGTCTCCAAGTTACATTTCTCGCATAATTCGCAAGCGCCAGAAATGAAGCCTACCGCCAACGTGTACCCTTGACGCACAGCCGCCTTTTCAACGTCAACAACAGCCGAAAGCATTTTACGCTTATCATCCTTCCAAGCAGCCCAGAACTTCTGCGCTTTTTCCTTCACATCCTGCGGAACCGCAGGGTCCGTTTCAGCCTTTGAAAGAACCTTTGCCAACTCTGGGTCTGCTGTTGCTTGCGACTTAAACTTCATAAACAAAGCGTAACTGTACTCGGCTACCATTTTTCGGAACTCCTCAGGCGTGGGCGTATACGGCGGGCACATCAACGTTTTTCCGTAGTTCGGGCAACCGACTTTACACTTGAGTACCACTCTGTTTTCCACGACTACTTTTTCTGCAGGAATAACCTTGGCATCTGCTGCGCCCAACTCTAAGGCTAGTTTTCGGAGGAAATCAAATTTTTCAAGCTCACTTTGGGAAGCCATAAAGTTTCACTGCGCCTTGTGCTTGAGGGTTTTATTTGATATAAACATTTAGCAGACGTGACCAAAAAACGGGGCGAGGTGAGCCTATTTGGAGCCTATTAGTGGTTGTATGCAGGAACCTATAGGGGGTAGGTCGCTGTTTGCGCGCAACAAAAAGAAAAGAGAGATTGGGAAACTATTTGAGTTTAATTTCTTTCGAAGATTGCCACAATCCATGGATATTGCAGTATGAAACCGCAATTAGGGTTCCTGCTTTGCTGGTTTTCAACCAAGCTGCAACTGCAGGTTGCGTGTATATGGAACTCGTGTTTGGTCCTTGAACTGAAGCACCATGCGCATTGAACTCGTAGCGTCCTATCTGGTAGGGAAATTTTTCTCCCTCTGGATAGAAAAAGAACGATACCCAACTGATGTGGTGTTCGGTTGTGTTCGGATGAGGGATCTCTTTGCCTACAGAAACTTTGACTTCTAAAAGTTCACCAGCGTTAACTGCGTCTGCACATTCGATAACGGGTACGTGTTTCTCAAGTTTCCAATCTGCCTCTTGGATTAACTCTCCAATTTTCTTCAAAAACTCATCTCCTCCCAATAGTGAATCAAGAAAGGTAATTTATAAATTTCTGTTGGCGCGCTTAGATGCTGTATCAAGCAGACTTTCTTGGTTTTGTACCTGCGACGCTAATTTATTTCGGCAAAATTTGTGGTAAAACGAGCCTATTTAGTGAGCGATTATCCGTGTCTCACCAATCTGGAAGCACAAGAATAATATAGAGAGTCTTGAAATGTCTTGTTGAAGCGGGGGCATCGGTATAAAAAGCAAGATTAGTTGTATAGGGTACGTCAATAAAATCAGAGACAATCTTCTCGGCATCAGGCGAAAAAACCTCTTGCCGCTGTATGAGGAACTGAAAGCAGCTGACTGCGTGGTCTGCGGAGGCTCAGGCAGATCGTTATATTCGCTTAATGCCGCCATGAGTCAAATCGCCCTCAGCCAAGTAGGCTGGCGAAACAAAGTAGTATTAACCCCCGATGATCCAGGCTTTCCAGGAAAGAACATGTATGACGCCGCGGCTGACCTTGAACGACGCTACAAGAAGACGCTGCTGTTGATGAATTCTGGAAGCGGCTACTCAGATGACCCGCTAATGATGGCTCAGGATTTAGCGAGGTACATTGAGCAAAAGAAAACATCTAGGTTTTCAATGGGGCTGATGACGTCTAGTTTGGAGTCGCCTTTAGCTCAAATCACCAGTCAATATGGCCATGTAGTTCAGCTTAAGGGACGGGGTAAATCTAAGCCGTCGTTTGAGTACAGCGAGACCGGCATGATGGGCGACGTCTTTGAATTGGGCAGTCTTTTATTGTTATGCATGATGATTGAGGCTATTTTTAGGAATTTGGAGGTAGAAGCTGTCTTTCGCCTCTGCAGAGAAGAGTTTCAAAAGATAGGCGCTCTTATAGACGCTAACGTCTGTTCGGACACTTACACGCAGCTTGTTGACCTGCTGGAAAAGAGAACTGACGTGTTCTTAGGCGGAAAAGGCACCGCGAACGAAATTGCCAAAATGACAGGCGTAAGACTTTTCCACATCAAACATTTCCTAGGCGACAATGTCTACACTACGCGAGGCGTTAACACGCCCCATCCGCGAGCTGGAGACCTTGAAATCCTATTGTCTTCCTCTGGCGAAACCAAGCCTGTCATACTCTGGTGCGACGTGATGAAGAAGTTTAATGGCACAGTTCTAGCGATAACTGGCACAAAAGATTCAACCTTAGCTAAAAAGGCGGATCTTAAAATAATCTTGGACGAAGAGTTCAAGGCAGGCACACCGCGACGGTTCTACACGCGAGCCGCCTACGTTTTAAGTCCATTGCCCGTTAAAATAGCTGAAAGGCTAGCTCAAAGGGGACTTAAAATGCCCGAGTACATACTCAGCTGGTATCACTCCGTCACACAATAGATGACGACTTCCACAAGGTGCATGTGCAGACTGAGGGCAAAATAGTTGAATACGCCAGTATTCCTTCCAATCACAACGTAATGCTATGCTGCGTCGGCAACGGTTTACCTCACAACCCACGACATAGCCGCCATAAGCAAGAATGACAGGCAGCATCATCGGCGGTTCCACAGTTAACCTTTCGCCGTTTCCAGAAAGAGTTCAACAGCGACTAAAACGAATAACTGAGCGGTTTACTCACGCTATTTTGGACAACACAAAACTTTTGGCAGCGTTGTTTCTACACTAAAATCATAATAGTGCACCAACATACAAATTAGCAAGTTCAACAAACTACTAATTCACACTCTGAAGCATGTACACAAAAAAGGATGTCTCACGCATGGACCTGCTGCAAACAATAATATTAGGCTTAATCCAAGGCTTGACAGAGTGGCTGCCCATATCCAGCACTGGGCACCTGCGACTGACAGAGTACTTCTTAGGCTTACATGTGCCCATCCTCTTTGATGTACTATTACATGGAGGAACATTAGTAGTTACGCTTCTTTTCTTCCGCAAAGACATAAAAAACATCCTTGTTGCATTAGCAAAACGGGACTTCAAAACAGAAAACGGCAAATTAATCCCCTTAATCATCGTGGGCACAGTACCCACGGCGCTGATAGGCGTGGTTTTCGGCGATGCCATTGAAGCGTTTTTCAGCAATTTACTGCCAATAGCAGGTGTCTTCGCCATCTGCGGTGTTGTCCTTTACATTTCAAAAATCGGAAGTGAAAACAAAGACAGCATAAGCTACTTGGAAGCGTTGGCAATAGGCTTGGCTCAAGGCATAGCCATCATTCCCGGATTATCGCGAAGCGGCTTAACAATAGCTGTGGCGCTTTTGCTTGGAATAAAACGCGAGAAAGCCTTCAAGTTTTCCTTTTTGCTTTCAGTTCCAGCCATAATCGGCGCTCTAGGCTTAACTTTGTACACACAGCATGACGCGCTGGCCTTTGCAGGCGTGGAATGGACCGAAATTCTCATAGGCGTAGTAGTTTCCGCCGTTATCGGGTATTTTGCACTGAGTCTTCTCAGCAAAATCGTAGCTGATAAGAAATTTTACCTCTTCGCTTTCTACTGCTGGGTACTCAGCATCCTGCTCATAATATACAACCTCGTTTGAAACACGTTACGCAGGTTTTTTTAGCTAAAGCCGAAACGCATTCATCAGTTTCTCGATTATGTTTAAGAAGAAGCTTATCAGGCGGCGAAGTGGTCCCAATCCGCCAAGCATGCCGCGGAGATTGCTTATGTCTGACCTGTCAACTGACCGCGTGAGCAAAGCTGCAAGCACAAACGATGACAGGAAAACTACTGCGCCGACGATTAGTGTTGCCCAGTTGCTGAGTGCAATTTGCGTGGTGAGAAGGTAGGTGATGGCGCCTGCAATGGCTCCAGACAGGAGGAGCCTAGCGGATGACGACCAGTCCACAGTTACACCGTAATGCTTCTTCAACCAGACCAGCGAGATAATGAGACTGGGAATGCCTGCTGTTATCGTAGTGACTATGAGTCCGATGATGCCGAATTGGTAAATAAGTATCACACTTAAGGGGAAACCTATGGCTGAAGTGAGCAGCGATAGTTTCAGGTTAAATCTGGTTTCTCCTTGGCTATTTATGAGGCTCCCTGTACTCAGGTTGCCGGCAACTGTAAGCAATTGGTTGATGGCTAACAAAGCGAGAAACAGCGGTGCCTCTGCGTACTCTGGGAACAGCACGCCAATTCCAGGTTTTGCCAGCACCATCACGATAACTGTGGCTGGAACTACGAGGAGTGATGCGTATTTTACAGAGAATTGGAAGACGTTTTTGAGTGTCTCGTGGTCTTTTTTTGCGTCAAGTTTGGAGAAAGCTGGAAATAGTATGGTTGTTATGGGTGTGGCAAAGAAGGTTATTAGGACTACGAAAGTGCTGGCTATTCCATAGTTGCCAATTAAATCCGCTGAGACATATATGGGCATTATGAAATTGTAGAATGCTGTTTGAAAGCCCGTTATTATACTGGCGATTGATAGGGGTAAACCATAACTGAGCATGGTTTTTATGGTAGTTGTGATTTCTAATTTGTTGCCTGCTGGTTTTGGCAGTTTCCTGTAAAGTGTCCACATGAGGAGCACCCCTGTGAGTCCAGCAATCAAGTATGCTATCAAGTAGCCGAGAACAGCTCCGAGAGGACCCATACCAAAGATGACGAGCAAGAGGATTACAGCTGTTTTTATGATGGATTGAAGAATTAACGTGATGCTATTCAGTTCCATTCTTTCGATACCTACGAATGCAGATTGTGCAGTGCCGAGAAGTGCACCTGTTAGGATTGTGAACGAGGCAATTTGAATCAGAGGCGCCAATTCAACATTGTTATAGAGCGTTGACAGGAAGCCTGAAAGCAAAAAGCTAACCATCGAAAGGGCTAGACCTAGAATGATTTCGAAAACTATGCCAGCTGCGAAGATGCTTCTTATTTTTTCGCGTTTTTCTTCAGCGTTGTACTGCGCTGTGTACTTGACCATAGCTGTGATTATGCCCCAGTCTCTGAAGGTGGCGATCAGGGTGGGTGCAGCTAGGGCGATGGTGTATAAGCCGTATTTAGCGTCGCCCAAGATGTTGCCGATGACTATTGTGCCTACTGACGAGATGACTGTGGAGGCTACTAGTCCCCATAAAAGGTGGAATCCGCCTTTAGCTGAAACTTTAGCCATCTCTGCAGCTTTACTCATCTAGTTCACAACATTATTTTGGAGTATTGAATTAAAAGATGTGCGGTTGGAAGGGTTTATCGCTTTCGGTAGGCACCACATGCAAATCACGTGACTCTCCGTACGCCGGTTAACCCGTTTTACCTGTTTGACCGTTAACTCTTGGAATGTGCACCCGCAGTTTTCAGCCAAAACGGCTTGCCCTCGAGAAAATCAGTTAAGAACACTGCAAAATCGCTGTTGCCGCTGTAAATCTTGGAAAGTTCGTTGTTAACTAAGACGCTGATTTTTTCTTTAAGCGCCTGCGAAACCAGTTCAGCGACACCTGTGTTTCTGCCTCCATCCTTCAGCTTTTCCTTCAACAAATCAACGACATCTGTACATCGCCGCCGCAACTCCACAAACCATCTGCCATCCTCAATGTAAGGTCCAGAAACCACATCACCGTTGCCCGCAGCGTATTTGGCTAAAAAGTTTTCACATTCGTTTTCCCGTGTAAGCGGTGGTCCAAAATGCTTCTTAACGCTTGGCAGAATGCGCTGTTCAAGTTCAAGAATGAATACGTTGAGAGTTTTTTCGTCGCTCCAAACAGTGTCTCTGAGGACTTTGAAGTCATTAAGCTCAACGAGTTTTCGCAGAGCCCGTTGCGTCCTGTACAATTGCCCCCATAAAACGTCAGGGACAGCTTCGATTGCAGCGCACGTTACGAACACGTATGCGGAGCCGCGGTTCTCCAGCTTCTGCTTCAAAACTCCCGCAGAATATGCCTCTATCGGTTGCGGCTCAAAAAATTCTTTGCTCGGCGTTTTCAGGAACGCTCTAGATGCGCCGACGAAAGTGTGAAGCTTTTGCGGTTGCACTGCGGAAGCCACGTTTCGTGCTTTGTCCACTGGGTCAACCATCACTAACGGCTCAGCGAATAACAACTGTAGCTCGCTAGTTCTATCTGCATAGTAATTCTCGATGTCTATGACCATGCGCCGTGTGTACTGTGCAAACGCCTGCAGCGTTGCAGTGAAAGATTCATAGTGCAGTATTAGCAGTTCGCAGAGGTAGCCGCTGAAGCCGCCTGTTTTAATTTCTGCACCGTAAACGCCTATGCCCTGCATAAACTTCTTCAGCAAGCGCACTTCATCTCGCAGGCTCTTGTTTAGGTGGCTTTTCATGTAGTTTGTGTGGAAGGGTGTTCTGTCTGTGGCGCTTAACCATTCTCCACGTTTCACAGCGTAACATGGCACAATGTTCACTCTGACGCCGTTGACGAAAGCCTCTAAGTATGGGTGTTCTGCGAAGCGTTCAATTTGTTTTGAGCCTGCCGTGGCTTCGCAGGCGATTTCTAAGCTGATTTTGCCGAGAGCTTTTCTCGGTATCGATACTGGTAGCTGCATGAATATGTCGATGTCGGGGTTTTCCCTTAGCCAAGTGCCTTTTGCAACTGAGCCTTCAGCGCGCACAGCGGCTTTTATTCCGTGTTTCGCGCAGGCAGTGGCGGTTTTCTGTTCAAGTGTTTTGGTTAATGCTTCGATTTTTGCTTTGCCATCTTTTGCAGGTGTGATTTTTTCCAGAATTTCACAGTATATTTTGGCTAGGTCTTTTTGCATTTTTTCGGTTACCTTTTTTGTTCTTGCTGTGGGCAATATTGTTTGAGTGTTGAGTATATGGGTCCTCTGGGGGTCAAGTTGCTTCTTTTAAGCCGTAGGCACTCTGCGTTAATGGCTCCGAAGTCGTAGTTTGCGTTTTTAGCTATGAAGTCTGCTAACTGCGCTTTGTTTCTGCCTGTTTTTACGCGGGCAATAGTCAGGTGCGGGCTGAAACCTTTCGGGTCTGGTGTAAAGCCTAAACTGCGTAAGCGTGGCTCAAACTGATTGAAAATGTTTTTCAGTTGGTCTGCGCCTTCGGTGATTCCTGCCCACACGACGCGGGGGTAACGTAGGTCTGGAAAGGCGCCTAAGCCTTTGATTTGCACTTTGAATGGGGTGAACTGGACTTGCTGCATTTCTGTGAAGACTTTTTCCGCTGTTGCTGGCGTGATGTCGCCGAGGAAGCGGACTGTTATGTGAATGTTTTGTGTTTCTACAAGTTTCAAGTCTGCGCCAGTCTGCGCCAACAGATTCTGCACAGACGCCAATTTTTTCTTCACAGTTTCGCTTTCAATGTCGAAAGCTATGAAACTTCTTATGGACTCGGACATTTTGTACGCCCTCAGTTTTTTTACTGTTTCCACGCATAAATGCTTTTATAAGCATAGTTAACTAGTTTTGCATACTTATTTTCTGTGCTCAAACTGGTTTTGCAGTTTTCTTCAGTTCATAAGTTCCAACTGAGTTGGGGCTGCATTCTTTTTAAAAACCCAGCAGATGGCTGCTCATGGTATCCATTATCCATCTCTTGCCGATTTGATGCAAGTAATGTTCAGTTTTTTTTATATTTTTTATGGAATTAATCTTTTCTTGTAAATTAAAAATTTCTGAAAAATTAGATATGAGGGTTGCCGCTCTTAAATCGTAGGGTCCACCAACATATTTTGCACAAAAAGTCAAATTCGGTATTTGGAGTAATTGTTTTTCTACTTCAAGCAATACTTCTCGATTCATTACATTAATGAACGTGTCCAATATGGCTGCGAAGCCTAACGTGGAGGGATTAACCGCTATAGTGGAAAGATATAAGACGTTTTTTTCGCGGAGGTTTTTGTATCTTTGGTAAACGCTTTTTATTGGAGTTTTTGTTTTTTTGGCGATAGCGCTGAATGGTACTCTTGAGTTTTCATTAAGCATTTTTGCTATACGTTTATCTGTTTCATCTAAGTGTACGTTTTCAAACTTGGCTGCTGATGTTTTGAGTGTTTTAGATAAATCTTCATCTTCTGGTGGCGTTAAGGCGAGGTTTTCAGGATGCCATTGGCTATGCGCCAAGTCCGCGAGAATCAGAACATCTGAGCTATTGACGTATCTTTTAATATCTACCTTCGTGACTAATTGCATTAACTCATCTATCTTTCGTGCTAATAGTATGCCGTAAATACTATATTTACCTAAGAAAGTAACTGTAAGGATTATGGATTTTTCGCTACTTAGCATTTTTACGACTGTTTCTTTCTCAGCGAGATCAGTCATTATTCCGATTTCAGCCATGTTTTGGTAGCCAAGGCTTAAAGGGTTCAGATGCATGTTTTCTCCGCAAATTACTCCTGTTTTTTTCAGCCTGTTGTATCTTCTAATAGCGGCTGTAACGGAAATATTGGCTATCTGAGATAGTTCTGTAAAGCTTGTGCGAGACTCCAGTAGTAGGGCGTGTAATATCTTGGAGTCGACTTCGTCGATTTTTCTCGTTTTTAATCACCGCTTAGTTTAGAATTTCCTTTTTGTCACTAAATTACTTTGTGGCTGGCATCATTCACGTCCATGCTTAAATTGTTTCCGCTATGGAATTTTTTTAAACATTGAGCCATGGGTAATAGGATAAAAAAAGTTAATAATGGTAAAAAAAAGACCTAGTTTTAAATACTAGATGCCTTTTATAAGCTTATATAATAAAAAAGGAGAAATACAAATGCTAAAAATAGCGAACTCAAAAGAACCGAAACTCAAAACAATCTCTATTGCCAGTCTAATGCTATTGTTGACTATTTCTATCGTAATAACATCCATGCCGACTTTAGAAGCGCAGACTGAAGGTTCACCTATTCCTACATACGCCTATCTTGCCGCTTCACCAAATCCTGTTGGAGTTGGTCAGCAAGTGACATTCGTCATGTGGATAGTTCCAACTAACCCTGCAGCTGGAGGCACTGGAGCAAGTACTCTATGGACAGATTATACGCTGCTAATTACGAAACCTGACGGATCAACGGACACGTTGGGGCCATTCACAGCTGACACTGCATCATCCGCAAGCACCACATACACTCCTGATGACACTGGCACATATACCGTGAAGTTCAGCTTTCCAGGGCAACATGCACAAGGCATCAATATGATTGGAATACCTATGGATGCCTATTACGGCCCTAGCAGCTACACTTTAAACATCACAGTGCAGGCGGACGAGGTACTACCAACTGCTCAAACTCCGCTTCCAACTGATTACTGGACTCGACCCATAAACGCCCAGAATCAGGAATGGTACACAATTTCTGGAAACTGGTTTGGAACAGGGAGTGGCACATGGGGCACATTCCAGTACAACGCTAGTGGGAACTTCAATCCTTACACAACAGCACCTGATACTGCTCACATAGTGTGGACAAAGGAACTGGAATTCGGCGGATTAATCGGAGGTGAATACGGAGGCACCGCAACAAGCAATTACTATAACGGCAAAACCTACGAAGCAGCGTTCAGTCCACCTGTCATTATAAACGGAGTCCTTTATGTCAACGATCCTGATCCTCCACAACAAGGCTTCTCTGCTATAGACCTGCGTACAGGCGAAACATTATGGCACCAAAACGCTACATCAACTATTACCAACGGGCAGGTTCTCAACTTCATCTCGATTAACCAAGAGGGAGGTATTCCATATCTATGGAACATGCTTGGGTCTACTTGGTACATGTACAATGCGGTTAACGGGAACTTGATACTAACAATTTCCGATGCTGCAGCTGGTGGCGGTGGTATGCCAGCTTATGCTGGTACTATAGTTCAAGGTCCGCATGGCGAGTTGCTCATGTATGTGCTAGACTCAAGTAACAATTGGTTGGCTCTATGGAACTCAACGTTATGCATACAGAATGATCCCGCGTTGGTGGGCGATTACACGGTAGATAGCGCGCATTGGCGACCTCAAACAGGGTCAGTGATTCCTTGGGTGCTTGGGATACAATGGAACGTAACAACTAACTCATATCCTGGTCAAACGCTTACCTTAGTAGATTCAGGCGTACTGTTGGCGACCACAGGTAATTCCTTTGTCCAATCCTCTACACAGATGGAAATTGGCTACAGCATGACTACTGGGCAAGAGCTCTGGGCTGAAGAGCGCACACTTTTCCCTGGCGCGACCAACTATGGATTAATGGGATCAGCCGCAAATGGAATCTACACTGAATTTCACGCAGATACAATGCAATGGTATGGCTTCAGTATACTTACGGGCAAACAGGTTTGGGGACCATCCAAAGCGTACACTAATGCTTGGGGTTCCATTGTAGACAACAATGTCGCAACACAAGTCGCCTATGGCATTCTCTACGCGCAATCCGTTGATGGGATTCATGCGCTCAATATTACCACTGGTGAGCGGCTGTTCGATTGTTATGCTGACTCAAGCGGAGTTAACGTCCCAGGATTCAGCACTTACCCATTCGAATGCAACATGCTATACACAATTGCTGACGGAAAAATAATTGCGAGTACAGGGAATTCTCATGGAAATTCGTTATATAGAGGATATCGCTTATACGTTTTTGACGCATTCACAGGAGAAACACTTTGGTCCATAAACGGGGAATACCAGCAGTCTCTGCCAGTAGCCGATGGCTATTTATTAGGCTTCAATTTGTATGACAATCAACTGTACTGTTTCGGCAAAGGCACCACAGCGGTCACTGTAACAACCAGCGCTGTCTACAATAATCCCGCTCAAGTTTTGATAACAGGCACAGTCACAGATCAATCTCCAGGCGAAACTTGCCTTGGCACTCCAGCAGCCGGCACTCCCGCTGTATCTGACGATTGTATGAGCGAATGGATGGAGTACCTGTACATGCAGCAGTCAAAGCCAACCAATGTTACCGGTGTTCCAGTAACTTTAAGTGTCATTGACTCAAACGGCAACTATAGAGACATCGGCTCAACTACAAGCGACGCCACAGGGCAATACTCCTACGTTTTCACTCCTGACATATCAGGTGAATACAAAATTATTGCGACATTCAACGGAAGCAGTTCATACTACCAGTCAACAGCACAAACAATCATCGCTTTCGAGCTAGCAGCAACACCTACTCCCACGCCTGTTGCACCGCAATCAGTGGCTGATATGTATTTTGTTCCCGCAGTCATAGGCATAATTGTTGCAATCGCATTAGTTGGCGCTATACTCTTACTAGTGCTGAGGAAACGATAAACATGCAGAGAAACCAAAAACAATTTTCCCCTCTTTTTTGGGTTACAACCAATAGAAAGGAAGAAAACACAAAGAATGGGCTGAAAAGGTTCCGGGCAGAAAAAACGATGGTATCATCGTTACCGCATTTTTCGTTCTTTTCTCCTTTGATTCTGTGTGCTCTGTCCGGAGCCTCAGCAAACCCTTCAGCTTAGAACCAAAAATTGAACACGACCGCCTCATGAAGAATTCTTAATAGTAAAGAGTTTTGTTTTGTGGTTAGGCTATGTGTTCGAGGAGTATTTTTATTCCTATGGCTATTAGTATGATTCCGCCTATGGCTTTGATTTTGTTTTTGAAGATTTTTCCGATGACGTTGCCGAATAAGTAACCTGTGAAGGAGAGGATGAATGTTACGACTCCAATTGCAATTATTGGTGTTGTAAGCGGTGTTTGGAGGAATGCGAAGCTTAAGCCGACCATTAAGGCATCGATGCTGGTGGCAACGGATAACGTCAGCAACGTGTGGATGCGGAGTCTGCTGTCTTGTTCGCTGTTTTCTTTCTTTGTGGATTCGTAAATCATTTTGGCGCCGATAATTGTTAAGAGGCTAAAGGCTATCCAGTGGTCAATTACCATAATTATCTCTGCCAATGCGAGACCTGCTAGCCATCCAGCGATTGGCATGAGCATTTGGAATGCGGCAAAGAATGATGCCACGATAAGAGCATTTTTGTGTTTTTGGTTGGTTGCGCTCATTCCATTCGCTATTGACACTGCGAAGGCATCCATTGCTAAGCCAACCGCAATTAATATTATTGTGATGGGGTCCATCGGCGCCACAATTTAGGGTTTATCTTTTTAGATTTGTGAACATACATATAGGATTAGTGCTTGAAAAGGCAGGATATGTCCGTTTGCAAAGGCTGTGAACAGTGTGCAGCGAGGCAATTCTTTTTGTGAAACTTTTTTTCTCTGCTTTTTGTGGGTGTTTTTGATAAGGCTTAATAGTTTCTTAAGGTCTCACATTGTTATAATACTACTGCGATTCGTGATGTTGTCATGGTAGATGTTTGGCTTCCCTACGGCAAAACTGATGTTTGCGTTAGGGTTCCAGCCCGAAACCTTCTGGGTTCTATCCAGCCTAAAGAACAGCATAGCGTAGCTGACGCTAAAGCTGAAGTGGAAAGAGCGTTGAAGGAACCCATTGGCTCTAAGCGACTAAGCGAAATCGCTGCGGCAGAGCATAAAGTGGCAATAGTGGTGGATGACGCTACAAGAGATGCACCGAGCAGCGTGATGCTTTTGCCCGTGCTTGCGGAACTCAACACTGCAGGCGTGCGAGATGAAAACGTAACGGTGATTTTCGGTTGCGGAACACATAGAGCAGTGACAAATGAAGAGGCGAACAGGCTTGTCGGCGAAGAAGTTCTTAAACGCGTCAAAACCGTCAGCCACGACTGCAAAGCCACCGATTTGGTTTACATAGGCACCACTAAAACACATGGAAATAAGGTTTACTTGAACCGAACGTTCGCCGAAGCAGACGTAAAAGTGCTGGTAGGCGATGTGGATTTTCACTATTACGCTGGTTACGGCGGAGGACGAAAAAGCGTGTTACCCGCTATCGCAGGCGAAGAAACCATAAAGCATAACCACGCTCTGCTTTTGCATGCTAATGCGCGAACTGGAGTTTTAGCTGAAAACCCCGTGCATGAAGACATGACTGAGGCTGCGAAGCTTGCGAAAGTAGATTTCATTGTGAACGTAGTCGCCAACAGCAAAGGCGAAGTCGTCAAGGCTTTTGCGGGAGATTTGGAACAGGCGTTTATTGAAGCAGTTAAGACTGTTGACGCCATGTACCGCGTGACGGTAGACCGCAGGGCAGACATTGTGGTTGTTAGTCCAGGCGGAGACCCAGCGGACATTAATCTTTTTCAGGCGTATAAGGCGTTGGACAACGCGTTGGAAGTTGCGAAGCGCGGCGGCGTGGTGATTCTGGTTGCTGAGTGCCCTGAGGGACATGGGAATCAAGTGTTTTATGACTGGATGGTGCGGTTTGGCGATTTAAAGACGGTTACGCGGGAGATTAAACGGAATTTTGTTTTAGGCGGGCATAAAGCGTATTACTTGTTGAAAGCGTTGCAGAGCCATCCGATTATTCTTGTTTCTTCTCTGCCTGATTATTATGCGGTGAACGTTTTCAAGCTGAAAACTGCTAGAGCCGTTAATGACGCCTTCACTGAAGCATTGAAGACTGCTGGCTCACAGGCGAAGGTATGGGTAATGCCTTACGGCAACTACACTTTACCCGAAGTTAAATCAGCAGAAGAAATACAGTAAACTTTAAGTTTAATTGAAGAATTTCGTTTACGAAGGCGAAAAGATGCAAGAAGCATTCAAACTGCGCAAATTTAAGCCAGATGACTTGCAAAGCGTAATGCAAATCAACCGCGTGTGCCTGCCAGAAAACTACACGGATTACTTTTTCATTGATTTGCATGAGCGGTTTCCTGAAACTTTCATTGTGGCAGAAGAAAACGGCAAAATCGCTGGCTACATCATGTGCCGTGTTGAAGTGGGATTGGCAAATCACGGCTTAGGCGGTTTAGTGCGTAAAGGACACGTTGTTTCCATTGCAGTGTTGCCGCAGTACAGGCGCAAAGGCGTTGCTCAAGCGCTGATTAGTACGGCGCTTGAAGGCGTGAAGTATTACAAGGCTAGACTGTGTTATTTGGAGGTCAGGGTAACGAATGATGTGGGCATTGCGTTGTACAAGAAGTTGGGTTTTGAAGTTACCAAGACGCTTGATGGATATTACTCTGACGGCGAAGACGCCTACATGATGACTAAAAAGTTGTAGCTTTGAGTGTTTCAGAAATAATTGATTATGTTCAGTGACTTCAGGTAACATTAACGTGCGGTGAACTTTTGTGCTTGGAAGAGTCTATAGCCCCCTTCTATAACGGCGAAAAGTTGAAACGGGTAAGCCTTCGAGAATGCATCATTAACTTAAATATAAGTAACGTCAAAGAACGGGTAATCGAGGTATTGATTTGGAAACAAGGAAAACCATTGTGATGCTTTTGGTTATTTCTTTAGTTTCCGCGGTTGGCGCGGTAATCGTCTATTTTCAAACTCCATCCATTCAAAAGCAGTATCAGATGCTGCAGATAGGCACCGCGAGTATGGAACCAGCGCTCATGCAAGGCTCGTATATAATGGTGGATTCAAACGTGAACTTGGAGGACCTCAGTGCTGATTACCCGAACAGTGACATCATAGTCTTTCACAAACCAGGTGCTCCTGACAGCCTCGTCGCACATAGAATAGTGGCTGAGGAAGAAATTAACGGGACAATTTGCTTCTACACTAAAGGCGACGCCAACGGCGTCAAATATCCCGCAACGCCGAACTCTTCAGATTATGACCCTTGGGTCGTTTCTCCTGATCTCCTAGTTGGAAAAGTAGTAACCGACACAGATAATTCACAGACGGTTACCCTGACCTTGGTTTTCAGGATACTCTTGGGCGTTTCAATCGCAGCTGCCTTGACGAGTTTAGGCGCGTATGCATTCGCTAAATTGCGAAAGAAATAGTACAAATGCCTGTTTAAGTTGCCCAAGACTACGTGATTACTTTCTTGATTTTTTCAGTTCCTCTTCTAGTTGTTTTATCCGTTTTTTTAGCGCTTCGTTTTCCTTCTCTAACGCCTTGATTTTCGTCATGTACTCTGCAGCTTGCTGTTTTTTCTTTTCTTCGTCAAGTTTTTCCGCGTCAACCCACGGCGGCGTACCTGCACTGCCATAACCCAAAACTCTCACCTCAGCCAATAATGCGCGCTTCAACCAATTTAAACATGCTACCTCAATAGTTGCAACTATTTTATTGGGGAAATCATTATAGGCAGCTTTCCATGATGCTATTTTCAAAGTCAGGAGCACAGGCATACAATGTCAAATCGAATAGCCATAATAGGCGAGAAAAAACGCATCGCGCTCATAGCGCATGACCATCAGAAACCAGCTTTGCTAGAATGGGTCAGGTTTAACAAGGGCACTTTGATGCGGCATGAGCTTTACGCTACGGGAACCACAGGCAAAATACTGGAACAAGAATTAGGCTCAAAAATCACCACCTTCGAAAGCGGACCATTAGGCGGCGACCAGCAAATCGGCTCACGCATAGCTGAAGGCGGCATCGACTTTCTCATCTTCTTCTGGGACCCCTTAGAGCCGATGCCGCATGACCCAGATGTGAAAGCGCTTCTACGTATCGCCGTAGTTTGGAACATACCCATCGCGTGCAACCGCTCCTCAGCCGACTTCCTCATATCCTCAACGCTGATGGCTCAAGAGTACCCGCGGATACTGCCAGACTTCGAAGCGTACAGGCAAAGACTAAACAAAAAATAGCAACCTACAAACCCAGCTTGCGGTAAACCCGCGGCTTATTAGCCTCCACAGCCTCAGCAACATCCCTAAAAAGACTGCCGCCGTGCGAGTCAATAGCCACCAGCAAAGGACCCAACTCCTCCACCTCAAAAACCCACATTGCCTCAGGCGCACCCAAATCCAGCCACTCAACACGCTGGACGCGCTTTATGGCTTTTGCAGCGAGAACAGCAGCGCCGCCCGTGAACGCGCAGTAGACAGCGCCGTATTTTGCCAGTGCACCCGCGGTTTTTTCGCCCATGCCACCTTTGCCGATGACAACGCGTACTCTGAACTGCTCAATAAACGCGGCTTCAACAGGCTCCAGCCTCGTGCTCGTCGTAGGTCCCGCTGCAACGGCAACCCATTCTTCGCCTTGTTTGCGCATTACGGGACCGCAGTGGTAAATGGCTAAACCCTTAAGATTCATTGGCAACTGCTTGCCCTGTGCGGCGTATTCTAACGCGCGTTTGTGTGCTTGGTCGCGCGCCGTGGCAACTGTGCCCGTTATGTACAGCACGTCGTTTACTTTGAGCTTGCGGATTGCCTCTTCGGGGATTGGCGTTTTTAGTCGGTGGATGGTCATGTTCTTCAGAATGTTAAGGGGGTTAGTTTTGAACTTAAGGTTTTCCCATACGTCGCAAGGGTATGTTTATGTCTGGTTATAATGCGATGAGTGTGTTGGCGGATTTGAGGTTTGCCAGTGTTTGCGGGTTTTTCTAGAAGATTAGTGGTGTGTTTTTCATGTTGTTTTAAATACAATGTTGTTCCCCGCAGTATTGGGAGAGTGATTGCATTGAATCGGCGAAAAATAGTCATATTTCTGCCTCTGCTGCTACTTATCGGAGCCCTAGGAACGTCTGTCGTGCACGGCGGTTACGAATATGTAGGGGCACTTGATGACTCTTATGTGGATGCGAACCATGTAGAGGGGAATTTCGGTGGTGACGATTATATTTACCTTGATGGTTCACGCAAGGGTTTAGTGCAGTTTGGCACAAACTATCTTTATGGGCTTGCTGTCACCTCTGCTACCCTAAAGCTGTATATTCATGGAACCGCGATTGACAGCACAGTAGATGTAATCCGGATAACAGGTTCTTGGACGGAGGGATCGGTGACCTTCGCCAGCGAGCCTTCTGACGTGGGTACGCCAACCGCCAACGCATACGTGGAGGAGGGTTATGCGGACTGGATGATTTGGGATGTTTTGGCTGATGTTGACGCCTTTGTCTCTGGTAGCGAGGAGAATCACGGCTGGAAAATTGTAACCGACGGGGCGGTTGCGCTGCGTGCAAAAGAGTACGGTTATGCAACTGCTCCTGTGCTTGAGATTGGATTCCTCAACCCGAATATTGAAAGCTGCAATATAGATGGGGATAAAACAGATGTTTTCGAGCTGACTGACGACGTGTACGTGAAGGGAAACTGGTTTAGAAGCAACTGGGAATACGACATTTACGTGGTTGAAGACGTCACGTGGGTCAATGGTATGGCAATTCCCTCTGCTGTTCCCGACACAATAAACAAAGTATATACCGATGAATACGGAGAGGTTTGGCCAACAGAAGCGTGGCTCACACCGCTTACTCCAGGAAAGTATGACATCATAGTTGATGTTGGCGGCGATGGCTACTTCAACGCGGGCATAGACACCATTGACGATGTTGACATTTCAACTGCAGGATTCTTGGTGGTGCCCGAGTACATGTTCGGTGGGCTTTTAGCGGTTGCTGCCTGCTTTGCCGCCTTCGCAATCAGTAGAAGACCACGATTAAACTTGAGAAGCAAATAGCTACAAAACTTTCCCTTTTTTTAGGCAACTCAAACTCATTTACAGGGGTAGCCGCGCAGGTCTATGTAATCGTGTTTTGATTCTTGGGGGCTTCCTCGGTTTTCAGTGACCCTACCCCCTACGTTTTTTCATTGCTTTGTTGATGCCGTGTTGGTTTGTTGTAGTGTTTTCTAGAGCGGTTGGCGCAGGTTTAGCGTCAGGTTTAGGTGCTCGCCAGCTTGCTACGTTAGTTTTGCAGCAGAACAGCGTGCGGCACAAGAAAGGCTAATTAAATGTTGAAGCGGAGTCAGTATGCTGCCTGCCAAAGCATGCTGCTGGAACGAAAAAAGGGAGATTTACTTTAATGTGAAGCGAAGTTTCGGTTTTTTTATGACCGCGAATGCTGCGAAGCAGGCGACAACTGCCAGTAGTGCTCCGAACTCGTATTCGGGGACAACGAAGATGTCTCCTTCCCACACGTATAAGTTATCGAACGCAACTTGGAAGTTCTGTCCTGAAATTGGGCCCTCTCCGCCCCAGAAACCCAGCTGAACCAACAGGTCTCCAGTGCCCTGAGTGGTGTGGCCGACCTCTGTCCAATCGTGAGTAGCGTCTTTGAAGTAGGCCGTGACTGTTGAGTCGCGTCTGACAACGCGCATGGTTCCAGCCGTTTCTGAGCTTGTAGGATGAGGTGAAACGTTTGTTTCGCCGCCGTCTGCGTCCACAAAGACTTCAGCGCTCTCTGAAGCCAACGTGTTCCACATCCAGTGACTGCCATCACTGGCAACGTGACCAAGACCAATTCTCAAGATAGGATGCGCAACCCAATTTATCAGTGTATAATCCACCTGCAGGCTAAAGTCCCCTGTAAGGGGGATTTCAGTGTCCTTCAAGTCTAATGCAATACCATACAGCCCATGAGTCGCGTCGGTTAACGTCACTAAAAGCATGTGGTTTGTAGTGTCAACAGCGACGTTTCCCGTCGTGCCAGCGTCGAAGTACTTTAGGTTCCACCTGCTACTCCAACCGTCCTCAGTGGCGTCGTCGAATGTGTCTGAGTAGAAATAGGCAGCCCTGACACTGGCTACTGCAAAAGTTGTCATCAACAGTGCACTAAACAGCAATAATATTGCCAGTGAAGTTTTTTTGTTTAGATTCATATTTCGGCTCTCCCGAGAATTGGGTTATTTTCTATTGCTGTATTTAAGATGGCATGGAATTTCAACTCTGATTTTCTAGAAGAAACCATAAACTAGGCATATCTTAAAACTTGACTGCAAAACCATGTGAAAATGTTCCAATTGAATATCCAAATCTCTGGTTAAAGTGGCCTTGGCTGGGTGCTCGTCACCTTGCTGCGTAAATTAGTGCAGCAGAATAGTGTGGCGGCACAAAAAAGGGATAAAGATGGTTGCTATGTTGTGCTTGGTTACTGTTGGGGGGTTGTTTTTTCGTCTTCAGTTTGACTGCTGATTTCTTCTATGGGTTTTGGCGGAGGTGTCGTTGCCATTGTCCAGCCAATCCAAGCTCCTACGGCGAGGATGCCTACAACTGCGATTAGCACAGGGGTGGCGATTAGCCAGAATTGCACATCTGAAGTGGCGCCTAAATTCAGCCACGGTTGAATACATATTGGGTAAAGGAATAGCGCTGTGATGTAACCGACTATTACTACGGCGCAAACGATCAGGATGAGCGCGCCAATTGCTTGATCTTTATTCATAACGCGTTATCACCTGCCTGTTCCGTCTTTTTCTAAACCGTAAGCGTGTATTATGCAGTTGAGTTGATTCTCAAGAGTAACAATCAGAAATAATAACGATTCATGTAATAAACATTCCAGTATTTAACGGCATTGAATTTCGTTAGAAAAAGAAAAAAATCTAGTGGGGGAGCTTGAAGTGCAGTTTCTTGAATGCTGCGAAGGCAGCGAAGCATGCAAAAAGTGCAAGTAGGCTGCCAAGGATATATTCGGGTATTACGAAGAGTCCACCACCATCTGGAGCGCTTGTGGTTTGCGCGCTGCTTGACACGTAGGGGTTATTGTCGCCTACGAATGAAGCCTTAACTACGTAGAAGCCGTTTGCCAGTGTTGAAGGCACCGTCCATGGTACAGAATAGGATCCGTCAATTCCAGTTGTTCCTTGTCCTATTAGATGTTCGGTTCCGTCGTTGTAGTAGACGCTGATTGTTTTGCCTTGGATTCCTTGCGTGGGATTGCTTGTTTCAGTCAATTTTCCCTTAACGGTGGTGTCCATGCTGCCGCCCTTATTCACGGTTTGCGGGTCACAGGCGACGGTTAGTGATGTGGGAATTTGGGCAAGTTCGAAGCTTGCGGAAATCGTGTGGTCCGCCACTACGTTGTAGAACGTGTACGACGTAACTGCGCCTACTGAGGAGCCATCTACCAAAACGTCTGCAACCTGATACCCTGGGTCAGGTGTTATGTCAAATGCTTGGTTTTGATCATAGTCTACTGGTACTGAGCCAGGAGGGCTTATTGCGCCGTTGGAGCCAGTGGAAGCGGTTATTGTGTAGGATGATTGGACCGTGCAGTAAATATCGAATTGGTGTGTAGCACTTTGGTCGGTGACATATGACGGCCACGATGGGTAGATTGGGTTATATATGCATCTGAAATATTCAGCGGTGCCACTGGTCTCGCGATAAAAGAGTACGTTGCTTTTGTCATCTGTCCAAAACATCAACACGTAATCAGTTGAAGCCGCTAGGACTGGTTTTGTGACAAAATTGAAGGTAATCCAGCCTCCTGTTGATGCGGTTAGGATTTTTTCTTCAGTAATTCCTAGACGCGAACTGCCGTCAGCGGAGTATATGGCGCATTCTGCTTTGGCTGTATATTGGTAGGTGCAGTAAATGCAATACTGGTAATTCTGGTTTGTGAACGTTAGAGATGAGGGCCAATCTCCATAGGTCTGCGTTGCATAGCGACCATAGCCGCCAGTAGTTGAGATGTAGCGAAGTTCTGCGTTACCATTTCCAGATGCAGACCACACAACCAAGACGTATTGTGTGGACGTTGCCAAGATTGGGGGTGAGGCAAAAGTGAACGTTTTAGTTTGTGGCGAACTACTTGCGGATACGGTTAACTGGTTTGTTTCTGCAATTTTATTTCCGCTGTTATCGTAAATTGCGGCTTTCATTGTTTTGGATGCTGTTGTGCAAAGTACATACGCGGTTATGCTTTGAGCAGCTACTGCAAAAGAGGGAGTCGTAACTCTTTCTCCTCTAATGGTGTCTTCGATAGTTTGACCGGTACCCGATCCTGTATTGGTGTGTCCAAGAGTGTTAGTATACGGCGAATAGCTCACATATGCGGTTATGCTGTTGGCTGGTCCTGCTGTAGTGCAGGTGTATCGTGCGCCTCTGATGCTGTATAAATTGCTATTAAGTGTGCCTGAGTGGGTTGTTTGACCGAAGTTTGTTGTCCCCGCTAGTGCTTCAGGCGTAAACGCTGTTATGCTCATTGCTATCGTTAATAACGCAATTATTGTTGTTGTAACAATTTTTTTGTTTCTCACTTTCGTGCTCTCCTTTCTCTTCTTGCCTCTCGTTAGATAGTGCTCTAAATCTGAATCTGAGGGTACGTCTCCATGTTATACTATTTAAAACGCTGTGAAATTCTAGTTGCAATTTTCTATACAAATGTTCTATGATACAGATGTTGTGACGGAAAATATCGTATAAAAAGAAGATTTGTTTTTGCTTGGCACTTGGCTTTTCCAAATGATTGCTGGTTCATCGTTTTTGTTGATTATTTTTTTGGCAATTAAGCCAACTCGTTCAGCTTCTGCTAATGTTTTATTTAACCATACTTCTGAGGCGCCTAGTTCTGTTTGTTTTTCAATTTCGCTTGCTAATCCATTAATGGTGGTGCCTTGTTTTTGGATGCTTCCAACTGCTGCTACTAAGACCTGTGTTTGGTCGGGTAGTTTCTGGAAGAGGCTAATTAGTGATGTTTTTTCGCGTTGGCGCAAGTACCATCCAAAAAGCAACAATGCAATCAATGCCGCGATTGCTGCTGTTGAAAGATTTAATCCGTTTTGGCTAATCGCCAGCGCGACAGCGGTCCAAGCTTTTATAGGTTGCCAATAATTGTTTACCGCCACGGCCATTGGATAGAGTGTGTTTTCAGCAACGGAAACATTTTCAGGTGTTTTTGGATAGGTTATTAAGCTTATTTTTGCGTGCTTCTGTTGTGATGTACCATTAACAGTGAACGTGGCGGTTTCGTACCAGTAGAGTACGACTTGTGTTTGGTTGGTTTTGCGGTATTGAAAAGCAAAGTATCGCGCGGTAATCGGCGGATTTGCTTGGAGTTGAATATCTGAAAGGTCAAGCTGGGTGACTTTAGGTTGGCTGCCGCGGCTAAGCGGGTAATTGATGAGGCACGTTTCCCAGCGGTGAAGTTTTCCCGTTGTTGATGCTATTTCTATTGCTATCCAGACTGTTGGCTTCATTCGATCTAATGGGCTATAAGTATAGATCAAAGAGGCATCTTGGCCCGCCTGCTTCTCAAAGTCTGTGTCGCGGTAGACGAAGCTGAGGTTGTAGCCTTCTATCTGTGGAAGGGGCAGTTTTTGTGTGTTTACCTGTGTGCCTGTGGGAGTTTGAATGAGAACCTCAGCTGGTCCTTCGGTTAATGCGAATACTGGCGCTTGGATGGAGAGAAGAATCACTACAATTAGGGTCATGCAGGTTAGTTTTGCTAGGTCACTTTTGTGGAGTTTGGTTTTTGGGTACTGGAAGAGTTTTCCACAGTTGGGGCAGAACGTTTCTGTTTTGTTTATTGCGGTTGAGTTGCAGGTTGGGCATGGTTCGGGTAATTTGGGTTTCTTAAATGCTTTTTCTGTTGTGGCAAGTAGAATAAGCGTGCCCATGAACATCAAGACGGTTGCGCCCACGGCGTGGAACACTTGGAGTGCCAATTGGTCGCCATAATTGTAACCGATTGCAAGGATAGTTGTTAAGCGGATTATGTTTAGTACGACGATAAGTGGGATTCCGAGTACCACTATAGCTAATTTGCGCCATAGTTTGCCTCTTGTGATGTAAGCTATGAATACTGCGAATATTAGGAAGCCTATTAGGCTGTACACTCCTGAACACGCAACGTCGACGCTGAATTGCATGATTGTTTGGTCAGGTCTAGTCAAAGTTATTACAGGGTTTCCGTAGTCTGTGGAAAGAGCAGAGGATATGCCGAAGGTGTTGGTGAGGGCGCTTGCGGCTTCTGCGCTTATGCTTGAAAGGGTTGAGCCGGCACCATAGAGGATTTCTGTTGGTGGTGGTGTGAGGAAGAATAGGAAGGCTATTGGGAACGCTAATTGCCTTACGATTTTCCCGTTAAAAAGTATAAGGGTCGACGCTGTTACGAGCACGGGCAATGTTAGCATGTGATACTCTACTGGCGTGAAAGTGTAGGACCCATACCAGTAAACAAAGAGCGCTGTTATCCATAATAATATGCCAGCTAGCCCAGCGAAGTTTTTTGTGAAAAAGGATGTGTTGTGGTCTTCTTGTTGTTGCAAGTTGGCGCTGATCATTTTTCTTTTTCGATACAGCAAATACGCAAATAGAACGGGAATGGCTAATATGTGGTAACTTGCCTCGTCGCTTAGGGCGTTACTGAAGACTATGCTTAAATCCTGTGAGTAAAGGGCTATGACTGCTACTGCAATAAATGATGCCTTTAGAACTATGGCTAATGTGTGTTGATTTTGCGTTGAAAGCAGGCGGGAATTTGGGGGGTTATTTAGCGTTTCTTGCGTGGTAAAACCTCGATAGTTTTCGTAAAATTCTGTTTACGTGAAAACAGCAAAATGTTTGCTAATACTGTCTTGTCATTTGCTGTTCCCGAAGGATTGCCACAGTGGCAGAGATTACCGTTAACGCCAGCAAACTTAGCGTAATTGGTGTTAAGCGTATGCCCCATGGTGTATAGTTGAGGATCAAGCCGATTATTGGTACGAGGGCTATGCTCATGCCGAGGCTTAGCGCTACGCGTTCAATTGTGTCTAGGTTTTCGCTGCTAGTTTTTATTGGCACATTTGTGGGAAAGAGTGCTTTCATGAAGGCATAGCCGGGCAGGAAGAGCACGAAAATTGTCCCTAACGCTGAGCGTACGTAAACTAGCGGATACACGTCTTCCGTAATGGTAAAAACGGCAATCACGGTGGCTATGGCAAGAGTTATTGTTATCCAGTACCATGCTGATTTGACGGAAAATATACGCGAAGCTGGAGGCGAAGTTTGTCTTTTGGCGAAGTAGATTTTGTTTTGCCTTTCCAGTTCTATTATGAGCTGGACTATCTCTTCTTCAGATAATGCGCTTTTCGTTTGAACGAATTTGATTAGTTGTTCGGTGGTTTCAGGTTTCTCAGTACACATAGTTTCAAGTATGAATTCTCGGTTTTCTTTAGTGTCGGCTTTTTTGTTTGCCATGTTTTCACCTATCCGTGCTCATGATGCAATTATGCTGAATATTTTCGCGGCGACTGTGACTAGAAAGATTGTGCCCACAGCAAAAGCGGCATTTTTCAGGTGTTTTCTGTTTATTGTAAGATTCGTTAAGCCATAGTAGGGTGAGCTTAATTCAGCGGTTATCAGCAGAATTATCGCGCCTACTGTAAACAGTATGCTTGCGTCTGTGAATGTTAACGGTGGAAGTTGCACTTTTTAATCCTCCATGATTTGGTATTCAATTACAGTTGTTTTGCCATCTTGACTTCTTTTCTCATTTGCTATAACTATTGGCTTTCCTGTTGCCTTGGCGAACGCGCACGCGATTGCGCTGGGTAGGAGGCAGCCGATAACTTCATGTGTTCGTGGCAGTTTTCTGATTTCTTGACAAACTTCGTTAAGCATGTTGCCGCCTATCTGAACGGTTATAGCGCCGTTTTTGGTTTGAATATCCATTTTTTCTGCCAAACCTAGAGTTTCAATCAGAAGTTTGGGCAGTTTTTCCTGCAGATACTTCACGTCAGCTTTTGTGAAGGATACACTGAGTTCTTGCTCGAAAATTCGCGACAGCGCAAAGCCTGTTGGAGTCAGGAATATGCCGTTTTGGTTTTTAGCAGTGAGCTTTTCGTCGGTTGTGTTTTCGCGTTTGGGTAAGGGCTGATTTGGCTTTTCGGGTATGTAAATGAGGCTTAATTCCATGTTTGCGAGGTTTTTAGGAGGTAGATATACGGCTTTTTGGCTGATGCCATGTTCGACCAGTATTCTTTCGATGTTGCTTGTGTCTGACAAAACTGAAGCATTTAGCAATGTCAAGGGTACTTGCTTGGTTGGAGTTATGTATATGAGGATTACTCCCCAAAATATCATGGCTACGCCTAGTATGGCTAGAAACGAGGACACGTAAACAGTCGATGCTGTGGTTAGACCGATTCCTAGGGCAAGCATCGTAACTGTGGCTATTTGGTTTATTTTTTTCCGTTGGGTTTGTTGCATGTTTATTACTCCATTATTTTTAAGGTTGACTGAGAACCAAATTGAGTTTTGAAAACATTTTTCCAGTTTTCTTTGGGCGTGTTCTAAAATCTTGACTCATAAATCATAAGATATAATAGTGCGTGCTTGCGCAAATTATCAAAGAGCACGTTGAAGCTAACCATACAGCAGCAGCCTCAAAGGAATGCTTGATGAAAAATGGCAAACACACAGGCAACTCAGATGCATCCAGACCACCATAAACTCGGCAAAAAAGAGGCAGGTGACAGGTCTTGAAGGGAGTCTACGCTTGTATCATAATAATCATGTGCTCGCTAGTACTCACGGGTTTCCTCGGTGCCGGAAACACCCAAAACACGGGGGGTCTCCAAGAGGTCCCGGAACAAAGTCAGGTGATTACCGATGCGAATAGTTCTGTAACATTAACCTCCAATTCAACTATGACCCCCAATTACGAGAGTATCCCTCAAACGGTCAACAGTTCAAGTATTCTCCCGAGTTTCACGGACCAGAGCAGCCCGCAAAGTATAGCATTGTACACTGAAACGGATAATAGTTCACTGCAGATTAAGGTGGGCGTGAACTATTTGTCGCTGTATCATATGTACTCTGACAAGTATACTCCTGATGATGTTTTGCGCAGGGATTTTTCTCGTTTTCAGCGCGATGGAGTTAGCGTTATTTGTCTTAGTCTTTTTTGGTATCGTTTAGAGGGGAATACCCAAGGGGACTATGACGGTGAGTATTTGCCTTATCCTCAGGAAGTTGGTGGTTTTTTTGGCGAACGATTTTTGGATAACGTGAAACGTGTTATTGAAGTTGCGCAGGAATATGATGTCAAGGTTTTGTTAGCGTTTAACACGCTTTGGGGAGATGATAGTAGTTGGTGTACTCCTGATTACGTGATTGATCCTGTAACTGGAAAGAACATAGGTTTAGCCATTGTGAGAAACGAAGATATGAAGCAGGCGTTTATAGACATGTTCAACCACACAGTTGCTTATCTAGCAGGTACACCTGGGATTTGGGCTTGGGCGATTTTGAATGAGCCTTGGTATTGGGGGAGAACAGCGAATGAGCATGATTTCGTAACGGCAAACGGGAAAACACAAAAGGAGAATTTCATTGAGCTAATAGAGAGCCTATCAAGTATTGTAAAGCAGTATGATGGGCGGCAGGTCACTGTGAAGTTTTGTGATACTTCCGAGTGGGTAGGAAAAACAGATGGACTTATGCACATAAAGAACATATTCGTTGATGATTGGGCTTGGGAACAAAGAATCTTTAACGCATTAGATTTTATTTGTTTCAATGCATACCTGCCAATTTATGATGAACTCCAAAGCACATGGCGGGACATGACAACAATTAACATTAATACATGTCACAGTCTAGGAAAGAATGTTTGGATTAGCGAATTTGGAGCCGCCACGAATGATTCAAGCGTCCAAGCAACAATTTTTGAACAAAGCGTGAATTTCTATAAGACGTTACCAATTAACGGTTATTCCCCTTGGTATTGGGAAGGTGATAATAAAAATCCAGCTACATTTGGGTTTGGGGGTATAGGATTCAATCTTTGTGCTGACGCAACAACTGGTGCAGCACGTTTGGCGTATAACAAATTGCATTAAGCGCCTCAAAAAGACGCTTTTTTAAAACATACAACTTGGTTGAGACCAAATTCAAATTTCAGGCATTGATCAAAGGTGAAGCCAAATGGCACCACAAGAGCGGATATCTCCTTATATGAATAGCTTGCATGTGCGGCAGTTTTATGCTCTCGTATGGCTTCCAGACTAGTGAGCCCAAAAAGAGCAAGTATATTATGCACATGTTCGCCTGCTGGGGTAGCAGTCGTTATTATTAATTTGCTGCTTGGATTTGTAATGGAAGCAATTTCTTCAAAAAGCTTTTGTGGGCATTTCAAATGCTCAATTACTGCTATAAGTAAAACAGTATCAAATTTTGTATTAAAATCAGGCAATTTTTCTTGGTCAACGTTAATCCAAAAAAACTGCGATTTGGCGTATTTTTTTCTCAAGCTATTAATCTGGCTCTTGTTGGTATCAACGCCTACATATTTTATGGATGGGTCTGAAAGATACTCGAGTATCTGAGCGGGGCCACAACCGACGTCTAAAACTACGCCTGTTACAAATCTACTAACTAACAATGAGCGTTTTTTTCGGAGGAAAGATTTAAGCGGTATCAATTGCCCAAATATAGAAAGTTGTTCCATTATCGACGAGTTAGAGATTTTGTAAATTGTTTATTCACCTTTTAAACAATCGATGGATTAAAATCAATTGCCTCTTAGTCATAAATTTCTTCTGCTTATTTGCTGGCTACCCCCAATGAACAAATGTGCTGTTCGTATAAATTTCGATAAAAGGATTATCGCAAATTTTGTCAAAAAACTGCTGCAAATACGACGTATTTAGAGGGATCATTCCCTGATAATATAGAAATTGGTAAGCATCCCTTTGGGAATACACTATAAATTGTTGCCGACTCAGGGCGGTACTCGAAACATTATCTTGCGAAAAAGGTCTGGCCACGTAAAGTGAAGTAGGATAGTTAACCGAATAAGGAGATTCGAACCACATCAGACTTGCTATTGTAGTAGTCATAGAAAACCATGGCGCATCTTTCGGAACATAATTTACGTAGAAGGATGCTCCTGCAATCTCTGAACTTGCCACTCCTTCCACAGTTGCGCCGCCATAATGAGAAGGGATATTGGCAACAACTAATATACAAATAAGGGCAAACAAAAGGAGAGGCTTTTTAGACAGAACCTTCATGCACAAATATGATAAGGGAATCAGCCCAAACATAAAAACACGGATAATTGTCTCTGACATGCCATACGCGGTAATTAAAATGGGCAAGCACATTCCGACGGCGCTAAGTAACCAGAATTTTTCTGTAGCTATTCGTTTTTTCAAAAGCATAGCCATAAATACAATGAAAACAGACACGGTGATGAACATTGTCAGATATCTGAATCCATTAGTAACAGTGTGAGAGAATGAGCCAATTAGCCCTACGCGAGCAAATTGGAGACCTATTAAATCAGGAAGTTGCCGCAGAGTAGATTCTAGCGCCCATTTAGTGAAAGGCAGTGCAAAAAGTAACAAATATGCAAGCACAAGAACTATGAGAAATAATGCTAAATAAGGCCTAGACATTTTTTGGTAAAAGAGAAGAACGGGCACAAAACAGCAGACGAGCACCACTGATGTAAAGGGATGAGTAATAACTATAGCTAAGCTGAATAAGAATACAATGACCAATAAGGGTCGGCTGACGCCTTTTTCTGTAAACACCAGTTTGGTGAAAATGAGAAATATAAGTGCAAAGTATGCGAATGATACTTCTTGTGGACTGAAGTAGTTACCAGCGACCCACCACCAACTAGCGAGGAACCATATCGCACCAAGTATAGACTTTGAAGAATCAAGTTTTATTCTCAATATTGAATAGATTATAACTCCAATGAAAACGGCAAAGAGCGGCGGAAAGAACTTACATACGAGGACAAGAGGCAGTCCCGTAATTAAAGTTAAAATGGCGTTAAAATATAGAAAACCTGGAAAGTTATGGTACTTGTTAATAGTATACAAATCCTCAGGAAGTTTTCCTGTGATAGCAATTTGCGCCCCCTCCGCAGCAGGGTAGCTGGTTCCAAGTAGTGTTGCGTTCTCTTGAATTGCCACAGGTACAACAAATAAATATGTAACTATTAACAAAAAAACTACACCTAATAGCTTGCTTGATTGTCTGCATAAATACATCAAAACAAGGACAACTCCCAAACCCAGCCAGAAGAATAAAGGCAGCCTTGAGGCAAGACCCAAATCGGATACAGCCACATAGGGTATGGATGTAGTTAAAACAGTAAGAAATGCTATAAACACAGCGATGATAAATAAAGATAAAGCAAAAAATTTTTTCATGCCCTTTTCACTCTCAAAATCTCGACCTTTGATAAAAGTTAATTTCACATTTTAATAACTGAACAACTTGTTGGCGGCCTCTAAGTCTTTTTTATCATCTACCTCATACCAGCGAAGACTCTCAGGCACAACAAAGGGAAGGATATTAGGAACCCGCAAGTAAATTAGAGCACCAAGCACAAGTTCCCAGTAACTACTAGCATTGATTTTCACGTACATGTCTAATACTGGTTTAAAACAGCTAAAAACATCTCTTGTAAAAGAACAAACGTTTATTGTTTTGAATTTGTTCTCAAATGAAAAATTCTTATCCTGATACGAACTTGCTGTGAGTCTTTTGATAATCGTATAATCCTCGTCCAACTCTACAACAGTCCCGGACATGAATGGTTTGTACTTTGATAAGAGAACGACACTTTTACCACTGTTAGCAAATAGAGGATCAATCAGTTTAGGCTCGAAGAATACATCACCTTCCATTAGTATAAAATTACTTTTGATGAGGTTTTCAGCTAGCCAGAGCGAATAAATGTTATTGGTTTTTGACCATAAATCATTTTCTACATATAAAATTTTTAATCTTCCATAATTTTTTCCTATTTTATGTTTCACAAACTCTTTTTTATACCCGACCACTATGATTACTTCTGCTATTTCTTCATGTTTTGCTAAAGCATCAAGCTGATTTGCCAGAAAGGAAGTGTTGTTTACTTCGACTAACGTTTTTGGGACAACATTTGTCAATGGTCTTAGTCTTGTCCCGCCTCCTGCTGCCAGTATTAGAGCTTGCATCTTTTCTCCACTCATTCGCAATTGCTTTACAGCCTTCTGTCAAAGTTGTATCTGATTAGGCTGGGTGGGCCTCTACTGCATTATTCGTTGAGGAAGTTAGGCCTAGAACAAGGCGAGTCCCTAAAATATTGCCAGTCTCTTCTTACTATTTGCCAGTCACCATAAGCTTGAGTCAAGTATGCTTCAACAGGATTCGGCACTTTGACTCTAAGTTTCAAAAAATTAATCTCCTTAAGATTATCGAATAAAGCCTTGCTGAAAACATGCGGGACCATTCTGCCGCTAGGGTCATATGAGCCCATCCAAACAAATTCCCCTTTCGCATAATAGACAAAGATATCAAGTCTAATGTTCTCTCTACAAAAATGTAAATTCACACCCTTTCCAGTTTTAGTATCTCGATAAAGAGTTACAAAGCTAAACCCTTTAGTTCCAAGTTCCCTTATAATAGCAAGCATGTGAGATTCGTATTCTTCTTTTATCCCCAAGTCAATGTCATTATCATAACTGATAAAATTTCTCTCCCTTATCGCGCCCAAACATGTTCCAGAATCAAGCCAAAACTCTATTTCAAGCAAATCTAAGGCTTTTTTTGCAAGCTCAAGGGTAAGCAATGCTTTTTCAATAAAGCTCTTGTTGTATAATGTTCGAAGAATTAACGAACGGAAGCTCAAGTAGACACTAAACTTCTGCAATCGCTTGGTAGTTGCAGAGTCAATCATAATCAAGCATTTATGAACATATTTATTCAAGCTATCGCCAGCAACCTATTTTAAAATTAGCAATGTGATGACACAAGCGTCATAAAAGGGCAAATGAATGAACTCGCAATAATTCTAGTTACAAGTGAAGCGCACCTAGTTGGGCATTGATCCAACAATATACCCCAAAACAACCATCACTGCAGCAATCCAAAGAACCGCAAACCGAAAAACGCCCGTCCGCACATCACGCCGAAACAGCAAACTCGGAACACTACGACACAAACTTTGCAAATAATTCTTCTCCGTACTTAAAACAGAACCATCAACACGACCACTATGCGAAACAAATGCCTTCGAAAAACCCTCAGCATAAGATCGCCTCATAACATATCCAAGAGTAACCCGACTCTTCGAAACCCGATGACAAACAATCGCTTCAGGATCATAAAGTATCCTCATCCCAGAAAGCTTACTCGTAGCTCGTATGCCAAACTCAGTATCATCGTGACCCATCAAGTTCTTCCCTATTCTACCAACATTAGAACTGAAATACCCCACCTCTTCAATAACGCTTCGCCGAAAAGACATATTGCAGCCTATGGGATTCCTAATAACGGCTTTTTTCGTTGGAAGCCCCTTGTAAGAGCAACCAACTATCCAATACAATTCTTCAGGAAGCCAACTTGGATTCTCTTTCTGCCACAGCGGATCGATTCGGCCGCCCACTCCGATGACTGAAGGATCATCGTAGTTTCTAACTAAATTTTTTAGCCATCGCTCATCAGCAACGGCGTCATCATCGATAAAAGCAATGATTTCAGACTCCGAGTTCCTAACGCCCGTGTTTCTGGCACTAGAAAGCCCAAAGCAGTCACTAACGATAATTTTGGCATCGCTCTTCAAACGCTCCTTGTAGAAGGCTATCAAATCCTCATCAGGATCTAAAACCACTACAATTTCCTTGGGAGGAACCGTTTGTTTCCTAACCGAATCAATACACTTTACTACATCATTTGCTCGACTGATTGAATAAACCGAAATAACAACTGCAACATCCTTCAAAAAAGGCACACCCGTGAAACCACAATACAAACCGCCGGATCTTTACAATAGAATGCCGTTAATAAATTCGACTTCATTGCTACGGAGATAATGTGTTACTTGTCAGGTTAAGTTGCAAATATACAAAACGGTTGTTGTATTTAATAATGTTAGATTGGGGATTGTAACTCCAGAGTTCCACGAGAAGCCTATAATAGAAGCCTTGCTGCTCCGTGTCCCAATCAACCTGCTTATCCACGTTAAAACTGACTCCGTTTACATCAACCGTTTCGACTACGGACTGATTAGAGGCGAAAGAAGCATTAACAATTGAAAAACTCAATGGTCTCTCAAACACGGCGCCATCCTCAAGAACAAAACGATATTCAAACAATGGCTGAAGCGGACTGGGCGTTCCAGCGGTAGCATTCGGCAAAGCGTCAGCGTTGCTACCGAACTTAGTATAAATCAGATAATAAGCTGATGCACCAAGATGATTGCCTGCGCCAACATAGATTGAATAGTTTTGCCCTGCCACTATGTTGAAGGGAAAATTCTCAGTTATGCGCTCGGGACCCAGAAGATAAAGCTCAGAAAATGCCTCGCCCATCGGCAACTGCACAACCCTGCCAATGACAGGTGTCGCAATAAGCAATATTCCAACCAAACCTACTACTATGAAGACTGTTTTGTAATCGTGAAGCTTCATGGATTGGGCACCTCAGGCCTCGCGCCTAAAAGTTTCTTCAAGTACCGCTGCTTCAGCAACTTCCAAGCCAGAAACAAGAGCGTAACAAGTCCGGAAGCGCCAATGATCGACAAAACAGTGGATAACCAGAATCCGTTTTGGTAGGCAACTAACGCAGCGTTTTCAGCGTTGACAGCCTCGGACTTCACTTCCAAAACAATGAGGAAAGCACTGCTAGCCTTACTCCCAGCTACAGAAGCATCGCCATTTCTACATGCCATTTCGGCTTGCGCCAACAAATCCGCTGCGGCATTCAACTGACTGAGCAAAACAGTAACGTTTGCTCCTGCGTGTTCAGCGGCTAGAACTGCCTCGAAAGCTTCCTCAAAGGCAGTATTGGCTGCTTGCAGCTTCGCCACATCCACCGCATGTGCTGTAACTATACAAGAGGCTGCAAAAGCCATTAGAAACAACAAGACCACGGTTGACAATTCGAAACGTTTCTTCAAAAAGAATAATTCTCCTTGCCGTGAAAATCCATCTGAATATCAGCAAACAATGCAAAGCAGAAACGGAAAGGGAAACCTGTAGTCTTTAGCTTCGTATAGCTTCTACGAGTATTGTCCTAAAAATTTTAAAGCCGTCTCTGCAGCAGTGGAGATTAGATTTCCCATTTTTTCGCTTATACTCAAGGCTTGGGACCTCCACAACATTCAAACCTGCTTTCTTGGCTTTTATGAAAACCTCAGTTTCTATTTCAAAATTGTTTGATTCCAACATCGGAGCCAGCGTGCGGATAGCTTTTCGGTTGAAGGCAGCAAAGCCGTAACACATGTCCGTGTAATTGGTTCCCCAAAGAAGATTAACGCATGTGGTAAACATGGTGTTTCCAATTTTACGTGTAAGTGTCATGTCGTCAGAGCCGCCGCCTGTAACGAAACGCGAACCCTTGACCACGTCCGCTCCATTGTGCAAGGTTTCAACGAAACGCGGCACTTCCTGAGGTGACATTGATCCGTCAGCATCCATTAAAACCAGTGCCTCAACATCTAAGTACTCGTTGTTTAGCACTTGGCGAACAGCCGCGCCTTTTCCTCGTCCATCCTGCAAAACAATCTTAGCACCGTTTCTTGCTGCAACCTTAAGCGTGCCGTCGCTTGACAACCCATCAATGACTAACACGTTTCTAAAACCGATATTTTTCAGCCCAGACAGTACACATTCAATGTTTTTTTCCTCATTTTTGGCGGGAATCGCTATTCCCACATTCAAACTCATGGGCTGGCTGACTTTAGGGAATGGACTGACTCTTGGTGCCCACTTTCTTGCTCCGTACTTCACGGTCACTTTTAGCTCGCTCCTCAACCACATCTGAATGCAAACGTAGTCTGCGACTTTGCTAATTGTACGTGCGAATCTTTCTTGAGCAGTTGTATCTGAACACGCCAATAGCTGCGAAGCCTGCAACAGTCGCCATCAATGTCCCCAGAACACTCTCGGGTATCGTTAAGATTGTACCCGACGCAATTACCTTCACTTTGCCTGCATTCGTGCATTCGACTAAAAAGAAGCCAATCTCATTAGGCACAAAATCGTATGTGCCAACGGGATTTTGATCTGTCAATTCAAACCTAAACTCACCGTCGATGTCATTTTCATAATTGTATTCACTTTCATAGTATGTTACAGTGATATCTACTCGCTGGGTTGATTGCCAATTTATTCGGATAGTATCTGTATAATGAAACATTGTTTGCGCATTTCCGTCAGTATCTGTGACCCAGAGGGTCGCGCTTGCATATACCAAGTTTATCGCTGCTGCAAGTGTCACAACGCAAACCAACAAAGCTACTGTACTCTTGCCTTTCATATCGCAGTACCTTCTCCTCAACACAACGAGAGTTTTGTAGAGTTTGTTTATAAATTGCCATGAAAAAACGAAGTCAATATTCTAGCTCAATAGTCTATTCAATGAACATAAATAAATCACCAAAATGCGACCGAAATGCGACATTAGACTCAAAGAAACTTCGTATAAAACTGATCAAACGAAGCACTTGTTCTAAGCGTTCACTTGGCAGTTGCTGTTTTCTCTATGACTCATCTGCAATGTTATTGTCGTTGAAACACATGTCCTCTAGCATTTTTCTGTCTTTTGCTGTTCCTTCCGCTTCCTTCCTTATTCGGCTGCAGCGCTCAAGGTAATCCGCGTAGGTTCTAAGGAAGTCTCTTCCTTTTTGAGTGATCAAATAGCAGGAACCCTCGTCGCATTGAATTAACCCGCCATCCAAGAGAACTTTCAAGTACTTCTCAAGCTGAACGTAACTCAAGTTAGCCTGATACATAATCCTCGTCTTTTTAACCTTAGCCAACGCAATAGAAAGGACGTCGCCTACAATTTCCAGGCTAGAACGATTCTTGTTCTTATTCTTCCACATATTCAAAAACATACACAAACACCCACACTTTTTTTGCGGAGGTTCAGGAAAAACCCAAAACTAAGAAAATAACGCTTTATGCTCTTAAACGCGATGCAACCAGCCTCTGCCGCATTTCTTAAGCTGTGCCTTTGCATGATTACTTCGATTCGGCATTATCTCAGCCCATTTTCGTGCACGCGTTTGCCTATTTAACACGGTTCTAGCGAACTTTGTCCAACCGCCTACCGCTGGGAGAGGATCGAGAAGGTGGTTAACGTCTTGAACACCGTGGGAACGCAGAATCTCTCGCAAATCCAACGGCTTAAAGTCCCTAGTAGCAACTATTACCGTGCCACGTTCAACAGACAGCAACGGAAAACACTGGCTTGCCATTCCCTCAGCTCGGACTTTATCGTCAATGCGGTCAAGCCATAGCAACTTCCACTCTTCTTTGATAGCATCAGTTTGAGCATGTACTGCGTCATTTTCGTTTTTTGCCACTGCGTTATCTCTCCGTGCCGTCGGAGCAGAAGATAGAAAGTTTGGACTGGCTCGTATCTCCCTTCTCCATTGACGTATGGAATTGTGCTGTAGCTTTTTATAAAACATGTAGAACGTGAAGTAAAGCTCAAACAGCACTCCTCATAGGGCATACTCGACAAGTAGGGTTCAAAAGTACAGAATATTCACTGGGGTTTATCTATACAAACTTGACCTGAGAATATAGAAGTGAAAATCAACGTGAACTATACTACAAGTTCTACCTAATTTAAGTACGTTTTGAAGCAATATCACCGTGAGCAACATTGCGCATTGAAGACTTGTTCTCTATTCTCAAAGACGGAACATGGCACGACATACTGGAAATAGCCAACCAAATTCACATTCAGCCAGAGACGCTTATAGAATTTTCAAAATTTCTCTTAGAAAAAGGTATAGTGAAATATGAAGCTGAAACACGCAGAATCCAAATTGAGCCTGAATGGAGAAGCCTGCTTCCGATAAAAGGCGTGTATTCACCGCGTAAGCGCCGTAGCCTCAAGTCCTGACTTTCAGTGATTACTTGAAAACAGTGCCTCATCCTTTACACTTGTCAGCAGCATTGCTCGAACAGAGCGGAATCCGTCTTGAGAAACAGTGGAAAAGTTGCCTTTGCTATAAGTGCTTATGCTTCTTGTGAGGCAATTTCTTGGGCCTTTTTGAGGGCGGCAGACAAGGTTTTGCCTCGTTCAGACGTTTTGTACAAGAATTTGCCATTGGCATCTTCAATTTTTTCTATGAATCCTTTCTCTATTAAGTCATAAAAGTACTTGTTGAATCGTTTAAAATTCAAGTTAGACTTGTACATTATTCTCATTTTTCGCTCAGGCTGCAAAGCTGCCGACAGAATGTCCAGTGTAATGCTATCCCATCCGCGTTTCTGCGTTTTTGTCTCCCTGAGTATCATTGTTACCCCGTCACCCATTCACTCGCGCGGGTTTTAACGCCCTGCACAATCAGGCATGTCGAATCATGCGACTGCCGTATAGTTTCGGCTTTAAGAATATAAGATTTGCGACATAAATATTCGTAAAACAACAGCAGCTGATTCAAATCGTAAAAATGAATTCCAATTTTTCTGTTCAGTGAAAATTTCAAAAAACACGTTATTTATGCTGAATTCTAAATCAGAAGCAGAATAATCGCCTATTGTGCTACGCTATAGATTGTGTGTTAAGTATTCAACTGTGCCTTCTGCTGTGATTCGTGCAGAAGCGCGCCTTGCAGCCCAACAATTGAAGGCGACAGCCGCTGGAAACGACGCAGGATGCCTATGCGCGTAGTCCACGTGCACGCCTAAAACCGTGGTTTTCCCGCCTAAACCCATAGGTCCAATGCCAGTCATGTTTGCCGCTTCAAAAAGCTCCCGCTCCAAGCGAGCAATTTCTGGGTCTGCATTAGCTTCGTTCAGAGGTTTAAGCAGCGCCTTCTTCGCTAGGCTTAAGGCTACGTCTGCTCCGCCTCCAACGGCAACGCCGAGAACCGTCGGCGGGCAAGGTTGTGCGCCTGCGTTGATTACGGCGTCAACCACGAATTTTTTGAGTCCGTTTATGTCTTCGCTTGGAAGGAGCATTTTGGTGGCGCAGACGTTTTCTGATCCTCCGCCTTTAGGCATAGCCGTAAGCTCCAAGCTGTCGCCAGTTGTTATTTCCCAGTGTATGTGCGGGGTGTATCTTCCAGTGTTGTCTCCTGTGTTTTTTTGGGTGAAGGGGTGAACGGCGTTGGGTCTGAGGGGAATTTCTCGTGTGGCTTTTCGTGTTGCGTTTACAATCGCAGCTTCTACTGTGTGCAGGTTTCTCACTTGTGCGCCTGCTTTGATGTAGAATATTAAGGTGCCTGTGTCTTGGCATATGGGCGCTTGGCGTTCCTCAGCCAAAGCAATGTTGCACAGTATGGCTTTTAATTGTGTTTTTGCTGTTTCGTTTGTTTCCGCTGCGCAAGCTTTTTGCAGTGCTTGTTTAACGTCTTCTGGCAGGCAGATGACTGCCTGTTTAATGAGGTTGAAAGCCACGTTTTCTATGATGCTTGACTGCTTCAAAGATGATTCCACTCTCTTTTTCAACGTTCTTCTATAAAATGCGGCTTGTACTTATAACTTGGCATTCGAAAACTGCTGCGGAACTATCGCGTGAAAAGACTATACCCCCCTTATATAAACTATAAATAATGTTAGAAGCGTTGCAGGATAGACCCCCTATAGGTTTCTGCAATGAACTGCTATTAGGCTCCAAATATGAACGGGTCTGAACTGTGGTGCGTGGAAAAAGCTATTGTTTCAGCAAGAAAAGCCCTGTTTCTGCGGACAGATTTGGAAGGAATCTAACTCGCTTATTTTTTGCGGTGAAAGCTGAATCTTCAATTTGAAGGTCTTTTTTTCTGCAGTATCCCATGAAATCTGCTACGCTTAGAAAGTGCAGGTTCGGCGTGTCGTACCACTCGTAAGGTAGCGCAGGAGTCACTGGAACTCTTCCGCTTATGAACATTTGGAGTCTTGCTGAAATGTGTAGAAAGTTTGGGAATCCGACAATGGTTCTTTTGCCTACGCGTAATGCTTCTTGTAGAACGAAGTTGGGTTTTTTGACTTGTTGAAAGGTCTGGTTCAAAATCACGTAGTCGAAAGATTTGTCTGCGTATTCAGATAAGCCCGTGTCGATGTCCTCTTGGAACACGCTTAAGCCTAAAGTTACGCAGCGGCGGATAGCTTGCTCGCTGATTTCTATACCCTGAGCACGCACTTGTTTTTCTTTGATGAGGAGCGCTAAGAGTTCGCCGTCGCCGCAGCCAAGATCCAGTACGGAAGCGCCTTGCGCAATCCATCCTGAAATAATCTGCTGCTCAATTTTAGTTGGCGGCTGCTTCATGCTTGTCACACTCCGTTCTTGTTGCCGTTTGCTACGGTGTTCAAAAAGTGCTTGACAAGGTGAGCTTCTTCTTCGATTTCTAAGAGAAATGCGTCATGCCCATACGTGGAGTTCACCTCGCAGTAAGTGGCATCGACACCTGCAAGCTTGCAGGCTTTAGCTATTTCCTGCGACTGGTACGCTGGATAAAGCCAGTCTGACTTGAAAGCTATCACCAGCACTTTAGCCCGTAAGCCCTTGAATATGTCGCTTAAGCGTTTCCCATTCAGAATGTTGAAGTAGTCTATGGCTTTGGTTATGTACAGGTAGGAGTTAGCGTCGAACCGTTTGACAAAGTTGTCTCCGCGGTAACGCAAATATCCCTCAACCTCGAATTCTGCGCCGAACTTGTACGGTTCCTTCTCCGCCCTGAAGCGTCTGCCGAATTTCTCCGCCATTGAAACGTCACTCATGTACGTGATGTGCCCAATCATCCTTGCCACCGCTAAACCTTTAGCTGGTTTAGAAGCACCATAATAGTTGCCTTTTCGCCAGTTATCGTCAGCCATTATCGCTTGCCTGCCCACCTCGTTGAAGGCTATTTGCTGCGGCGTATGCTTCATAGTCGTGGCAATCGGAATCGCCGACTGAATCCGTTCAGGATAAGCTACCATCCACTGCAGCACTTGCATGCCGCCCATCGAACCGCCGATAACCGTCAAAAGCTTGTCTATGCCCAAATGGTCAATCAGATGGCGCTGTGCGTTCACCATGTCGCCTATGGTTATTATTGGAAAATCAGCGCCGTACGGCTTGCCTGTTCTCGGATTAATTGAAGAGGGCCCTGTTGAACCCTTGCAGCCGCCGATTATGTTCGAGCAAACCACAAAGTACTTGTCAGTATCTATGCCCTTGCCTGGTCCAATTAGCTTATCCCACCAGCCGAGGGCTTCGTCGCCTTTACGGATGCCAGCAGCATGTGCATCGCCAGAGAGCGCGTGAAGAATGAGAATGGCGTTTGATTTTTGCTGGTTAAGTTTGCCGTACGTCTCATACGCCAGCGTAATTGGACCTAGTTTTTCGCCAGATTCAAGCGTTAATTCGTCTGGCGGTTGCGCGAAATTGAAGTGTTTTGTTTCGGTGTTTTTCAACTGGTTAGTTGTTGTGATTTTTTTGTCTCCTAAAAGAGGGGAGTGCGTAGCGGGGTGCTGCTGTGGGTTTAGGGTTTAGCTGACACTTTTAGTGCTTGGTCAAGGTCTTCGATTATATCCGCAGAATCTTCAAGGCCTATCGATAGCCTAATGTAATCAGGTGTTACTCCTGTTGCCGCTTGTTCCTCAACGGTCAACTGCTGATGCGTTGTGGAAGCAGGGTGAATAACTAAGCTTTTTGCGTCGCCTATGTTTGCCAAGTGTGAGAACAGTTTCACTGAATTAATGAATTTCTTGCCTGCCTCTAATCCGCCTTTTATGCCGAAACCCACCAGACCGCCATAGTAGCCCTTCAGGTATTTGGATGCAAGTTTATGGTTGGAGTTATCCTTCAACCCCGGATAGTTCACCCAGTTGACTAAACGATTTTTGCTCAGGAACTCAGCGACTCGCAGCGCGTTTTCGGAGTGCTTGCGCTGCCTAAGCGGCAAATCCTCCAGCCCCTGAAGGAACAAGAAAGCGTTAAATGGACTTAAAGCTGGTCCAATGTCCCGCAGAAGCTGCACTCGGCATTTGAAGATAAAAGCCACATTGCCTAGTCCGGGGAAGTTGCCAAATGCGTCCCAGTATTTGACGCCGTGGTAGCTTGGGTCTGGTTCAGTGAACTCGGGGAACTTGCCGTTGTTCCACTTGAATTTGCCGCTGTCAACTATTACGCCGCCGATGCTGGTGCCGTGTCCGCCTATGTATTTTGTGGCTGAGGAAACGATTATGTCTACGCCGTAGTCGATGGGTCTGACTAAGCCGACGCCTACCGTGTTGTCGACAACAAAGGGGATTCCTGCGTCGTGGGCTATTTTGGCAAGGGCTTCAAAATCGGGCACATCGAGCTTGGGGTTGCCGATTGTTTCAGCGTAAACAGCGCGTGTTTTCGGTGTTATTGCTTTTTTGAATTCTTCAGGTTTTTGCGAGTCAATGAACTTTACTGTTCTGCCCAGTTTGGGAAAAGTATAGTGGAAAAGCTGGTAGGTGCCGCCGTAGAGGTTGTTGGCTGAAACAATTTCGTCTCCGACACGTGTTATCGCCAGCAATGCTAATGTTTCGGCTGCTTGTCCAGAAGCTACTGCAAGTGCGCCTGTGCCGCCTTCGATTGCGGCTATTCTTTTTTCGAAGATGTCGTTTGTTGGGTTCATTATTCTTGTGTAGATGTTTCCCAGTTCTTTTAGGGCGAAGAGATTCGCCGCATGATCGGTGCTTTTGAAGACGTAAGAAGTCGTCTGGTAGATCGGAACTGCCCTTGACCCTGTTGCTGGGTCAGAGGATTCTTGACCTGCGTGGACGGCTAATGTGTCTAATCTTTTTTTAGTTGTCATTTTTTGGTGCTCCTTTTTGGTTTTGTTTGTTGGCAACACCAATTGAATAACGGCGTTATATGCTTTTTTGAGTGTTTTATTCCAAAAAGAATATCTAACCGCTCAACACACTAAGCAGCCATGTTTCCAACACTTGAAGACATAGCCAAAAAACGCCGCCAACTAGGCCTAAAACAAACCGAACTCGCAAAACTCGCAGGCGTAAGCCAATCGCTAGTCGCAAAGCTAGAGTCAGGAAAAATCGATTCTTCCTACACAAAAGTGAAAACAATCTTCGATGTGCTTGAGCGGCTGGAAGCCAAAACCAAAATCCAAGAAGAAAAAGTAGTGCCCAACAAAGTCATCGGCATACAGAAAGATGAGCCGATTTCAAAAGTTGTGAAGTTAATGAATGAACACGGTTACTCACAAATCCCAGTGTTCAACGGGAAACAGTCAGTTGGAAGCATCTCTGAAAAAACCATCCTGCACCAAATCTTGGCGGGAAAAGACTTAGCACAAATCTCCAAGCTGCCAACCGAAGACATCATGGAAGAGGCTTTCCCGCAGGTCAGCGAGGATGCGCCGTTATCGTTGATTTCGAGCCTCCTGCAAGCGTACCCTGCTGTGTTAGTTGCTAAGAAGGGCGATGTTGTCGGAATCATCAGTAAAGCGGACTTGCTGAGGATACTGTAGACGCTACGATCATAGGGATTTTGCGCCAAGCGATTTATAAAGTATAAGTGCGTTATACTGTGCTGATGGACATGGCAGCCCGATGTGAAACAATCGGCAAATACGTAATGCCCGTATTCAGGTCGCTTGTCGCGAAAGAGCTTGTAACCACCTATAAGCTTACTCAGATAGAGGCAGCGCAGAAGCTTGGAACAACACAAGCAGCGATCAGCCAGTACATCAATTCTAAAAGGGCGTTCAAAAGTAGTGAACAATTCGGCAGCATCCTGCCTAAAATTAAGGCGATGGCTGAAGAAACCGCCAAGCGCCTCGCAAATAACGAAATTTGTGCAGACGAAATTTCAGCAGATTTCTGCAAACTCTGCATGTCTTTTAGTAAAGCAGAATCAAGCCAAATTACTGATAATTACGTTATATAGAATTGCCTTAGAAACGCAAGAGTGTTTATGTGTGATTTGGTTAGATTTCTGGCTGGACAGTAATGGTTTTATACCACACCTCACATTATAACGGCGTTATAATGTATGGATGCAAACAACATGACCAAAATACACAACACCGTCCTAGAAACAGTGGGACAAACACCCCTAGTACGCCTAAACTGCTTAACAGCAGGCTTAAAAGCCACAATCGTGGCAAAACTTGAAGCACGCAACCCAGGCGGAAGCGTCAAAGACCGCATATGCCTCAGCATGATAAACGAAGCCGAAAAAGAAGAACTAATCAAACCAGAAGTCTCAGTCATAATCGAACCCACAAGCGGCAACACAGGCATAGGCTTAGCCATGGTCGCTGCAGTAAAAGGCTACCGCCTAATCCTAACCATGCCTGAAACAATGAGCATCGAAAGACGCGCTCTGCTAAAAGCATACGGCGCCGAACTAGTTCTGACGCCAGGACCAGAAGGAATGAACGGAGCCATCAAAAAAGCAGACGCTCTCGCAGCAGAAACGCCCAACGCCTTCGTTCCCCAGCAGTTCAAGAATCTTGCAAACCCGAAAATTCACAGAGAAACCACAGGACCCGAAATCTGGAACGACACAAACGGAAAAGTCGACATCCTCATCTCAGGAGTCGGAACAGGCGGCACCATCACAGGCGTAGCGCAGTACATTAAACCGCTCAAGCCGTCATTCAAAGCCATAGCCGTGGAGCCCGCAGCCTCGCCAGTGCTAAGCGGCGGCACAAAAGGACCACACAAAATCCAAGGCATCGGCGCAGGCTTCGTACCCGACGTGCTACAGCGCAATTTAGTGGACGAAATAATTCAAGTGAAAGACGAAGACGCATTTCAAACTGCAAGACTGCTCGCCAAAAAAGAAGGCTTGCTCGTTGGCATATCCTCAGGCGCAGCAACATGGGCAGCACTAAAAGTTGCAGAGAGACCAGAAAACGCAGGCAAACTCATAGTCGCCGTCCTACCAGACACGGGAGAACGCTATCTGAGCACAGTCCTCTTCCAAGAACCAACGGAAACCACGCCGCATATTTAAGCCAGTTTTTAACGGAAAGTTTAACTTCCAACTTCCCCTTTTTTGAGCACACATGAAAAAATTGAAAGCTCTAGCGCTTCTTTCAGGCGGCTTAGACAGCACGTTAGCCGTAAAACTGATTCTGGAAAGCGGCATAGACGTTGAAGCAATCAACTTCGTTACGCCGTTCTGTCTCTGCCGCAAAGGCGGATGCGGCGCAGTAGAAGCAGCCAAAACATTCAACATACCCCTTAAAATAGTCACCGCTGGCACCGAATACCTGCGCGTAGTCAGAAAACCACGATTCGGCTACGGAAAAAACATGAACCCGTGCGTAGACTGCAGAATCTTCATGCTCAAAAAAGCAAAACAATACGCAAAAACCACTGAAGCAGCATTCGTTTTCACAGGAGAAGTCCTCGGACAACGCCCCATGTCCCAGCACCGAGAAACATTAGACCTCATCGAAAAAGAAGCAGGACTAAAAGGGAAAATCTTGCGACCACTATCCGCGAAGCTTCTGCCAAAAACAGAAGCCCAAGAAAAAGGCTTCATCAACGAAAAAGAACTGCTGGACATACGCGGCAGGTCACGGAAACGGCAAATTGCAATGGCAAAACAGTTCAACATTGCCAAGTATCCCTGCTCTGCAGGCGGCTGCTTGCTCACTGACAAAAAATTCGCCAACAAACTCAGAGACCTCTTCCAGCACAAGAAAAGAGTCACAATCAAAGACGTGAACTTTTTGAAAGTTGGCAGACACTTCCGATTCGGCGAAAACAAAATCGTCGTAGGAAGAAAAGAAGCGGAAAACGGCGTGTTACTCAGAGCCAAGCAGAAAACAGATTATTACTTCGAAGTTCCAGACTGCGGCAGCCCCACAACTGTTCTGCAAGGACCCAAAACGAAGAAAGCTATTGAGAAAGCCGCTGGTTTAACAGCGTTTTACTCAGACAAGAAACACGGAGAGATTCAAGTCCAATTCGGGCAGAGCAGTCTCAACAAGGAAACAACCGTGCGCGCGCCCAGTGCAGCCGAAGTGGACACGCTACGATTGCCCTAACAGGCATAGGGTTATTTGCTGAGTTCGACGAGTAGCTCTTTCGCTCTGTCCATGCGGATTTTGCGTTCCTTCACCATTCGTTCAGCAACAAGGTCAATAAGCTTGCCTGTTGCGCCCGCTGCCACAGCAATGTTCCGCGCGTGAAGCGACATGTGTCCTCGTTGAATGCCCTCGCTTGCCAACGCGCGCAGTGCGGCGAGGTTCTGAGCTAAACCCACAGCCGCCAACACTTCAGCGAACTCGTTAGCATTTTTCACACCCAAAATCTTGACGGAAATTTTCGCGGTTGGATGCGTCCGCACTGCACCGCCTATTAAGCCGACAGCCATGGGCAACTC
>CAZDLK010000009.1:0-42818 GCA_964506435.1 uncultured Candidatus Bathyarchaeia archaeon
TTTGGTCGGGAGAGCAGGATTTGAACCTGCGACAGCTCGGTATCTGTGGCCTGTGCAGGCTAGAATGAAGCCCACCGTGGGTAGACCTCTACAGCGTCTCCACCAGCTAAGCACGTTAGCCAGCTCGAGAGCTCTGCCAGGCTGAGCTACCTCCCGACAAGAACCATTAGGATGAAACAAAAGAATTTATGTGTTACGCATCACGCGCACTGCATCAACACATTTAAGACTGCGAAAGTGGAATAGTTAATGCGTTGGAGGCAGATTGCATTTTGATTGAGGAACGCTTGAAAGTTTTACAAATTATGAGTGAAGTAACGGGACGCTTAGATTTAACAGAGTTCGCGCGGATGACTGGGCTAACACCAACCCAGACTGTAGAGCGCATGCAAGACCTGTTGAAGGCAGGTTTCTTGAAAAAAGTGGGCGGCGGATACGCCATAACAGACGCAGGCAAAGCAGTCCTCAAAGCTTCCACGCCTGTTCCAGTGGGCATGGAGTTCCATTTTTACATGGCTATAGGACAACCCACTAGTTCCGCGGCAAAAAGCCCTGCAGACTTTTACCAAATAATCAAACAGGTTGACCCGTGCTCATTGGAGTTTCATCTTGACAGAGGCGATTTTGAAAAGTGGGCGCGCATCGTCTTAGACGATACAGCGTTTGCTGAAAGCCTCGCAAATCTGGCAACTGCAAAATTAACGGGAGAAAGCCTGCGGAAAGAACTCATCAAAGCAACAGAAGCAAGATACGGCTTCGAAAAGCTGACTTAACGTTTTTCAGCTTTTTCTTTTTCCAGTCTAAGCCACCACTGCGGCACTCTGGTGTCTTTTGCCATGTCCTTCGGGTCAAAGGGTTTTATGTCTAGAACAGGCGTGCCGTTGAATGCGTCAAGTCCGCGAACTGTCAGAACGTTGCCTTCAGCCTTGACAAGTTCAACCAGTGTCAACCCAATCGGGTTTGGGCGAAGCATAGTGCGCGTGGCAAAAACTCCCAGCAGCGGCATGTCTTTTCTGCCGCGCGGATAAACCTTCAATGTCTTGCGGTCTTCGCTTGAGGTTTCGTTAAGCCAGAATAGGACAAACAAATGCGAAAAATCAGCTACGCCATCTAAAGCCTCAATCAGTTCGCGTTTGAGGACTATCTGTGAGATCGTGGCTTTTTCTTTGACCTCATCATTTGCTGTTTCAGTTTTTACGATGCCTATGGGATTTAAAATGATTTTCTCCTGAGAAATCATGTTTATCTGCTCAACGTTTGAATGGCAGCGTAAAACTATAAAAGTCTTCCAGTTGCAACCGTAAACTCTATATTTCTTGATGAAACCTTCAAATGTGCATGCGGGCCCGTAGCTCAGTCAGGCCAGAGCGGCGGACTCTTAATCCGTAGGTCGCGGGTTCAATTCCCGTCGGGCCCGCCAAACCCAACAAGAATCACCTTCTGTTGCTTCAAGTCTTAGCTGCTTCAATTGATTGCTTTCTGTGTAGGCGTCTTTTTGCAATTTGTGCTCCACGCATAGAATACCAAATTTGGATTCATCTTGCAAAAATTTTTCTCGGTGCCATTGACCCCTATGATTCGGGGCTTGTTCTGCGAGTTTTCGCATTCACGCCGCCGTTGAGCGGCAACCTCACAATGACAGCTGTGCCTTCGCCTTCTTTGCTTTCGACAGTGATTGTTCCGTCGTGGGCTTCAACAAACTTCTTGCAGATCGCAAGACCCAAGCCCATGCCCTGAGCTTTCGTAGTGTAGAACGGTGTGAAAATCTTTTTGATGTTCTCTTTGGAAATACCGATGCCTGCGTCTTTGAATGCCACTTCAATGAATGCTCCCTTTTTCCCTGAAGAAACCGTTAATGTCCCGCCATTCGGCATTGCCTGTACTGCGTTCTCAACGATCTTCTGAAATGCTCTTTTGATCTGATTTGTATCCGCATCTATTGATGGAACCTGCTTGAATTGCTTGTTGACTGTTACATTGTCGGGTATTTTCATGTTCTGAAGAGTCTCATCGATTAACGTGTTCATGTTTGTTTGTTTATGCAGGGTTTTCTCATCGTCTGCAAATTCGCGCAAATCAAAAACTATGTTGTCCGCGTAATCAACCGAAATATCGATGATTCCGAGCATTTTCTTGGCTTTATCTATGGTTGAAACGTTTTTAGCGTTTGGGTCCTGCGCCATTATTTGCTTGAGAACGTATGCTGCGCTCTTTATGGCTTGCAGGGGATTGCGCAGGTCGTGCCCAACCCAAGCAGCAGTTTCTCCAATAGCCGCTAGCTTTTCAAGTCTTGAACGTTGCGCCTCAAGCTGACTGTTCCGAAAAGCAACTGCCATGAGTTCACCAAATGCTGATGTTAAACGCACGTCGTTTTCGCTGAAACTGCCCTCTTTATTCGCGAAACCGACTAAACCGACCGCTTTTCCATCAACCATAAGCGGCGTAAACAGCGCATTCTTCAAAGATATGCTTCCTCTTGGCATAAAACTTGACCACTCACTGCTTGGAAAATCATTGCGGTATACCGCTATGCCCGTGCGATACACCTCTGCCCGCAAGCCATGGATGGGCATCGGAAGCGAAGTGTCAACCGAGCAAGGAAAACCGCCTGAATCAAAGAAAAGAACTTCATCTTTTATTCCATTTTCACATAATAATGCAACATAGCCAATTGAGGCTCCGATGATTTGCTTACAGGAGTCAAAGATAACGCGGGCGGAATCCCTAAAATTGAGATTTTTTACGTTGCTCGCGACTGCACCAGTGGCTTCTCGGAGCGCCGAAATTTCCCTTTCGCGCTGCTTTGATTCGTCGAGAGCAGTCTTTAAAGCGCTAGCTTGTTCTTTTAGATCCATTTCGCTCTGTTTCAAATTGTGAAAGAGCAAGTCATAGGGCTTGCTAAGCCCAGTTTCTACCAACGCCTTGTAAATAAGATAGAAAGCAGCAAAATTAAGCAAATGACCCGCCATGTTGAATATGCCGTAAACGTCAGTGTACAGAGTAAACGCCATCTCCGCGGCGATAATCATCGCCATAGCTGCAACAACTAACTTCACAACGCTGCCACTAAATTCTCTACGACCTTTTATCAACAAGACGATGGCACCTAATAGAATGAAGGAAACAACATATTCGCTGGCTACTTTAAACGTGGTTAATCCTACTCCGTCAACGTAGGCTGGCGGAAAAATTCCAGTAAAGATTAAACCGAGCAGTACAGCGGAGATCACTGTGTAACATGCGAAAACAAGATTTGGTCGCAGTTTCCGGCGAGCAAACAGTAAAGCTGCAAGAAAAGAGAGGCTCAGCATGTACCGCATCGCTATCCAGAATTGAGTAGCCCAATTTGAACCGATTCCCGGAAAAACGTTCATCCCCTTGTAGACCAGCGTGTGAAGTATATCCACGCTGCCAACGAAAAAGAAAGCTATACCTATGAACAGTAAAAAATTGTTATCCATTACGTGGCGTCTGTTCCAAGCGATGGCGAATATGGAGAAAGAAATAACGATGCTGAAGATTTCAATTATGCTATGAAAGAGCAGATAGTTGTACTGGCTCAAGAAATAAAAAACCGTTAGAGCCGCAACCATAGATAAAATGCCAAAGTCGCATCTGATTTTGGCAAAGTTATCTCTATTAATTCTACCGCTCTGTCTTTCACTCATCGCATCATCTACACCGCTATTCATTTTCCAGTATCATTCCTCTCAACTTCTCATGCGAAAAAACAACATCTACCCGCAGATTCACCTAAAGAGGCAAATGCCTCATTGATGGCTTCCAGTAGAATTCCGCAAGAGAATTTTTCGGTCCCAACCAAGACCGCAACGGCTACCGACGATTCTTCTAATTCCTGCGCCTTTTCCCAATTAGTGCATCTAATAACCAACTTTCCAGCTTCCTTTGAAGATACTCCTAGTTTCCTTACGAAATAATTAGCTGTTATGAACAAGCAATATGGACTGCAAATTTTAATCAGGATTTTACTGGAAAAACTCCAAGAGAGTCAGGTGACCTCACCGAAAGAGTTCACCCTGAGCGTGATTGATACTATCGGTTAATCAAGAAGAAAGGAAACAAAGGAGAAAATCAGAATGAAGTAGTCTAGGGCGCATAGTTCCAGTCGGGTCGCTAAAAAACAAATTGCCCACGTGGTTGTTGGGATGTTTTTGTTACTTTTCTGCATTAACTTATTAATACAGTAATAAACAGTACTATGCGTTGATGAAGGAGCGAGTTGAAGCCATATGAGGCAGTTTGTTATTACGCCTGCTGCGGGTAAACGGTTAATCGCCAAAGCACTCGCAGCGTACAGCACAGTGTCAAATGCGCTGAAGCATGGAACAGTTGTAATCCTTGCAGGCACCACAAACGGGTACGTAGCCGAAGAAATTTTTAAAACGCACGGCATCGCTGGTGAATTCTCCAGAAAGTACTTTGTCCGCGGAATCATCATGCCGCCTGGAAAAGCAGTAACCTCTGAAGGACGCCTAGCGGACGAAAGCAAGTTTCCCGGTGACGTTATAATAACGAAAGGCATATGGCAGAAAGGCAAAACAATATCTGACGTCGTTGGCGAGCTTAAAGAAGGCGATGTTATTCTGAAAGGCGCAAACACGTTGGACCTGCAGACAAAACAGGCAGCCATTCTCATTGGGCATTCAAAAGCGGGAACCATAGGTGTAGCTATACCCGCTGTTCTGGGGCGCCGTGTTCGCCTAATAATTCCTGTTGGGTTAGAGAAACGCGTAGTCGGCGACTTGCATACGCTGGCGGAGAAAATGAACCTGCCTGGCGCAAACGGCTATCGCCTCTTTCCAGTTCCCGGTCAAGTGTTCACCGAACTTGACGCAATCAGCCTCTTAACTGGTGCAGTTGCTGAACTGGTCGCGGCTGGCGGCGTTTGCGGAGCAGAAGGCAGTTGCCTGCTCGCCATTAGCGGCACAAAAGATCAAGAAGACGTTGCTGAAAAGCTTATAGCGTCAATTGCTTCAGAACCAGCGTTTAACTTTTGAAAGAAGGTTAACATTTTATTTAAGTAACTAAGGCAACTATGTGGCTATGACTTGTTCTCTTTCTCGTTTTGGGTTGTTTTAGGAATTTTAATGATGAATTTTGCCCCTTCTCCAGGCTTGCCTTCTTCAATTATCGCCCAGCCATAAACTTCAATCATCTTCTTTGATAAAAACAGTCCAAATCCAGTGCTGCCGCCAGTACTGAAGCCTTGTTTGAAGAGCTGTTCTTTGTTCTCTCTAGGTATGCCTACGCCGTCGTCTTCATAGATTAGCTGTAAATCGCCCGAACCAGTTCTTTCATAGTGAACCCTTGCCGTTTTTGTTATTATGCCGTATTTCCTTGTATTATCAAGAAAATTGTAGATAAGCTGCCTAAACAAAGAATCAGCTCGAACAGTCAAACCGTGGCAATCATTAACTATTTCGAAGCATAAATCAGAAAACATCTCTGCTGCCTCATCAACAGCCTTGCCAACGTCCACATCACCCAGATCTTCAACCCCCAACTGCTCATATGCTCTGGCAAAATCAAAGATCTTCATAGACTCAGAAACAGCCTGAGACATCCTATCAAGACCTTCAACCACGTCAGCCAAATCATAATGTTTTTTCTTAAGAATATACGAGTAGCCCGTTACAGTACTAAGCTTGTTTCGAACATCATGCCGCGTTAAACTGCTAACCACTTTCAACTTCGCATTTAGCTCTTCAATCTTGTCTAAGCTAGATGACAAATACTCCAGCGCCAGCATCAAATCTCTTTCTGTTTTTTTCTCTTCAGTGATATCAGTTGTGACAGCAGTTGCACCAACATAAACTCCTTCATCATTAAAAATGGGTTTTCGGTTAACAATCGCAGCAAACTCAGACTCATCTTTTCTTTTGGCAACAAGTTTAGTTGACCATGATTCTCCAGCCATCAACCGTTTTAAAATGGACTCTACCTCTTCTCTCGAAGAATCCTCAATTGGTATATCAACTAAATCACGACCGAACACTTCTTCTTTAGCCCAACCATAGAGCTTTTCAGCTGCCTTATTCCAGAAACATATCTTTCCGTTAGCATCCACCATCATAACTGCTTGACCAACATGATCCATCAAAACAAAATCAAAGTCACTTCCTTCAACAGTCATTGCTTTCAAAGTTATCAGCCAACATTAGAATCTGTCTTGAAACCACAAGTTAGAGGCGCGATTATAAGAATATTATGAACACGTAATAAGCAGAAATTGGCCTGAGAATTTTCAAGCTTAACTGATTTAGCATAAGAAAAGAGAATATCGCCAAGTTGGGCGATGCGTAGAAGCGAAACTGCGGGAACAATTGCGTTAATAGCTGATAAAAAATATCGAATAAATTAGAATGTGGTGGTTTCAAGCAATATCCGCTTGAGGATAGTTGTGCCGTCTCTTAGTTTCAGCTTTTTCTCGCCCAGCCTTTTCCGATACGTGATTGGCACTTCAACAATTTTGAAGCCTTTTCGCTCTACACAGTGGTTTAGTTCAACTTCAATATCAAAGCCTTTCGATTTCAGAGACGTTTTCCTGAATATCTCAGCGCGTATCACGCGTAAGCCAGTCAATGGGTCCTGCATGTCCACGCCGTTAAGGAGGTTGTGTGCAAAAGCCAGCAGCTGGTTCCCAAAATAGAATGACCCTTTCCAAGCGCCTAACTCTTCACGCTGACCGAACCTGTTTCCGCAGACCATGCCCACATCAGGGTTACGCTCTAGTATCTCAATCATCTTTGGAACGTACTCTGCTGGATACGTATAGTCAGCATCAGTAAGCACAACATACTTAGCGTCTGAACCTATGCATGCCAGCGCCTTCGCTATTGCGTCACCTTTACCTGTCCCATCCTGAAACAGAATATCAGCGCCACAGTTCTTGGCAATCTCCACAGTTCTATCGCGACTTTTACCGTCAACTACTAGGACACGACTACTGTGCAAGTTCTCTGTAAGCTCGGTTATGGTTTTTCCAATGCCTGGTTCTTCATTCAAAGCAGCGATTATTATCTGCGTTGAACAGTCGCGTTCATTTTCTGGGTTTATTGTTTGTAGGATTTTTGTTGCCTCCTTTAACGGTTGCTCAATATCGCATAAGTCACGAAACAAGATATAAGCCAGATTTCACAGGCGCTAATAAGTCAAATTCAGGAATATTACAGAGCAAAAATAAGCGGCTCTCCAAACACATAACACATCTCCCTTCATCCTTTCTGCCAGAAACTTCCGTTGGAAAGAACATACGCGGTTATTAACGTTGCGCAATAAAAATGGTGGAAACAGCGCCTTTAAGAAAGGCTATTTTGCTTCAGCAGGTGACCTTCGCGGTCCATCTCGCCCTTGCGGATTCGCGTAGTAGAAATAGGTGCGCAGTTTTCAGAAGGCACCATAACAACAATAACTACCTCAAGCTGAGATAATCCTGCTTCACGCCTTTTTGCGTTAATCTTAAGCGCCACTGGCTTCGTTTCCTCACTAACAACTAGTGCTTCAATGCAGCTTCCACTTAAGGTTGTGCCGAAAGGGTCATCTAAAGGAACAAACTCCGCCCTTTCTAGCACGCCTAACTCTTTCAAAAACGCCTTCAACTCTTTCAATCTCTCAGCGTAAGGTGCAGTCACATGTGGCTTACCCATTTTCGATACAAACGCGTCCGAGCATAAGCCTATAGCAACGCGCTCGCCGATTTCAAACGCCTTCGATAGCAAGACTCTGTGTCCTCTGTGAAGCTCATCGAAAGTTCCGCCGACCCCCACTTTCCTAAACTTTTTCATGCCTCGACCAGCCTAGCGCCTTGTGAGTCGATTTTTGATATGAGGATGTTCTCGTTTGGCAATATCTGCTTAAAAGCTTCTGCTACGTTTTCCGCGTTTTCTTCGTGGACTACCGCGTGAACCGCTTCGCCAACCATGTTCTGCGCCGCACCAACAGCGCCAGCCTTCTCCGCCAACCGCACCAGTTGCCTGACGCGCTCCGTTGCGAAACCTGCTTCCTCAGCGAAAATCCAGCAGCACGCCAAAAAATTCTCCAAAGTAGGCTCAGCCAAAATCGCTTCCAACGTTATCCTGCCATGAAGATTAACCATATGTCGCTGCGCCGTCGAAGAAAGCACCTGCTTAGTGGGTGTAGGTTCGAAAACGCCAGCAACAACAACGTATTCTGGACTCAAGGGAATGCGGTCTATGACGCTGATGCCTGGTGCACCTGGCTCAAGCGTGAGAATGCAGCCGCCAATCATTAATGGTCCAACCGTGCCTAAACCTGTTTTGCATTTAATTTCGGCAACGTGCGCGATTTTGCCAATTTGATTAAAAGTCAACGGCAACTTCAATGCTTTGGAAAGTGCTAAGCCCGCTGTTAAGGCGCCGCCTGCGCTTGTGCCGAAGCCAGCGCCGATTGGAACCTCGATTTCGTGTTTGACAACAACTTCGTATGCTTCTTTAGTTTCGCTTAGTAAAGCCTGTAGTGTGGTTTGTGTTGTTTCCGCTTCTGGCGCAAGTTTTCCGTTTATGTAAACGCGTATCCTGTTTGTTTTTGCGTCTGATGTGGTAACTGTGGTCCAGACGCCTTTTTGAAGTCCGAAGCCGCCGCCTCTTGAGCCAACGCGCTCTAAATCCGCGATGGGTTTGCCGTCGGCTGTTCGGTCGCAGATTTCAAAGAAGCTGGAAAGTCCAGCAGGCGCAAAGGCTTTTGCAACGCGTTTTGGCAATTACGTCGCCTTTTCCGTAGTTTTCGGTACAAATCTAAGTGAGGGTATAACCCAGTAGCAGACTTTAAGGATTGGTGGACAGATGAGAAGCACGAATGGAAGTTCTGTGGCAACTGTCCAGACGAATACCAGAGGAACAAATGAGGCGGAGATGGGTGATGTGAAGTAGCCGTTTGGCGAGAAGAATAGGTTACTGTATGCCCATACGACTAGCGCCACTATTGTTGCGCCTACGCCTTGTCCAATTAAGGTGCCAATGCTGAAATTTGCCCAGTTTCTCTTGAAGGCGAACAACACTGCCACTGCAAGCACGCTTGCAACGATAACTAGTGCAAAAATGGCGATAAGGGTTACACTTGTTAACCCCGTAAAAAGTAAAGTTTCACTTGGCAACAGAAGTGTGGGCAACAGAAGACCGGCAACTATGATTATGCTTCCTATGACCATGCTTAGGCTCAGTTTTTTGCGGCTGAAATTCGCACGTGACATGTAACCGAGTATGAAGCACATGGCAAAGTTGCTTGTGACCCCTGCGCATAGGCTGAGTAAGGGGTCTCCGTGGTACATGACGTCGCGTATGAATATGCCTATGGCTGCTCCTGTCCCGCCTACCCAAGGCCCGAACAAGACGGCGAAAATGCAGGGGATTACTACGGCGGGCCAAAATGCTACTCCGCCTACACTGAGTCCGAAACTGGTCCAAAGTCCTATTACCGCGTATAAAGCGGCGCATATGCCTGTCATTGCAATGTCTAATGCTCGCATTCCGTATTTGCTCCATCTAATTATGCTAAGCCTTTCTTCAACGTAACTTGTGTAAATAAAACTTCCCTATGAACTGTTTAAACGTGTTTAAACTGTACATTCTTTTCAGTGAACCATGTTAAATTGGCCATTCAATTCGTTCTCTCTTCTAGAATGCGGAGGACAAATTTGGTGGCATCAGTCATCACGGGCAGCTTGAAGTCAAGTGCTTCGCCAGTTAGACCCTTTTCCTGTACAGCTTTGCTGAAAGGTATAACCCCGATAACCTGTTCTTTTCTCACTTTAGCTAGAATTTTGTCCGCAAGTGTGTCATCCACTTTGTTGAGGATGAAGTACACAGGTTTTCCGCTTTCATTAACCATGGCCGATATTTTTTCAGACAGCTTAATTGATTCATAGGAGGGGTCGATAACGGCAAAGACAAGGTCAACGCTGCTAACTAGGCCTCTGCCTAAATGTTCTACGCCGGCTTCAGTATCAATAATAGCGACATCTTTTGGACCCAAGTTTAGATGACTTAGAAAGTCTCTGGAGAGCACACCCATGGGGCAGGCGCAGCCTTCTCCGTAATGCTTCACTTTTCCGATCTGCAACAAGTACAAGCTGCCTTTTTTTGAAACACATTCGTTGGGTATATCGTCGATAGTCCATAATTCATTGAAGACGGGTGCTTTTTCGCCGTCAGATTGAACTACTCCCATTTTGCCCTTCAAAGCCTTCTTTCCACCTATTTGATCCATTAGTTCCTTCGGATCTTTTAGTCCCAGTTGTGCGCTGAGACCATAATTTGATTCGTCAGCGTCTACAACCAGAACACGGTAGCCTTTAGTCTGCAGATTCTTTGCCAAAAGGGCAGCAACGGTGCTTTTTCCGCTACCGCCTTTCCCGCATATTAAAATCTTCATTTTGCTTTGCAGCCTCCAAATGATAACTCTAGACTTTGATAGTAAGGACCCATGAGGCATGATCTACATAAGGCTTTGTCGCCTTGCACAATGCCCATTCCGCCCATAATTTCCTCGCCACATTTCGAGCAATGTTTTCGAGGTTCATTCCTTGAGGAAAGAAGAGGGCTATCCCAAGTTACCTTGACCGCTTGGAAGCCAAATAGCTCTTCAGGTGTCAGCTTCATGAAAGCGTTCATCAGTATCTTTCTTTCCAGTTTGGGATATTCGTCCACTTTTTCAGGGTTATTATTATTGGGGCCATTTTTGTTTTCTGGTTCATCGGTATCCTCAAACCTTACAACACAATCAGCTCTAGGCGGCAATATTGAACCTGGCATAATTCGAGAGGCAGTACCATGTGTTACCGATTTTTTCGGCAAAAAACCAGCTCTTAAAGTCTCGATAATCTCTAATTTAACTGGAGTGCTTTTACTGGCGTCAATGAGATCCGCAGATCTAACAGCATAGCCATCTGGTCCGGGAGTATCCATCAACGGTAAATTGTAGTTAGAATAGATATTCTCAGCGGAAACTTGCCCGATGCAGTCTATTATTGGTTTTTCTTCAGTCTCTAAGGTATTAATATGTTCGAGAACTATTTTTAATGCTTCTTCATATGTTGCCATTCACTTAATCGCCCCAGTTGGGAGTTTTTGTTCACTCCCCCAGTCGGATATTACTTGCGGATAATATCGATAAAATAAGTTTTGTGGCTAGCTTAAAAAGAATCCTATGTAACCCCCGACTGCGTGGGCGCTGCTCTGCCAAATTGGTGACGGCAAGTTTCTCCTGGTTACTGCTTGTTGCTTCTTTGATGTTGTTGTGTTTGGTGTAGTCTGTAGTCCCTCTTGTTTAAAGGCGGTTTATATAGTGTTGGAAGTGCTGTGAGAGTAGACCCCCTACTGGTTTCTGCAATGAGTTTCTAATAGGCTCCAAATAGGCTTGGCGTTTTCAACATGCTAATGGCGTAAAAATCAGCCAATAGCGACCCTCCCCCCTCGTTTTCTGCATAGTTTGACTATTAGGCATCAAATAGGCCCCCTTTAGCATCTGAGAAGCGGTAACCCCAGTTGCGACAGAGAAAACGCTTAGTTAGTGTCCCAGTAGTGAGCCAATGCACTTAATGCTTCTTCAAACAAGTGCGTTTCAGGCATGACGTCAACTTTGACGCCCATTTTAACCAATGTTTCGGCGGTTATGGGGCCGATTGCCACAACAGTTACTTTCTTGTTCAGCAAGTCGCGTAGTTTCTCTGCTGGTATCTGTTTATTTAGCATTTGGAACAGGTTTTTTACGCACAGGGAGCTACCGAAGACTATAGCATTAATCTTCATCAGAGTCAAGTCTTTGGCGAATTTTTCCGTGACTGCGGTATCTGTGGGAAGTCCTGTTTCGTAGACGTGGATTTCCTGTACTAAGGCGCCCATTTCCTTGAGTTTGTTGGTGAAATTTGGATTTGCTCCTGTTGTTCTGGGAATGCAGATTGTCTCGCCTGAGACGCCGCGTTGTTGAAGGCTTTCGATTATTCCTTCTGAGGTGTACTTTTTCGGAATCAAACTTACTTTGATTTGGTTGGTTTGAAGTTCCTGTGCCGTCCTTGAGCCAACAGCTATTATGGCGGTTTTTTCTAAGCCCTTCTTTATGTTAGCCAGTTGCCGCAGGTCTTTTGCAGCGTCAAGCAGGTGTTTTACGCCGTTAACGCTCATGAAAATAACGTAATCAACTTTTTCATTCGCAAGGTCACGGATGAAGTTTTTTATTGCTGATAAATTGTGGGTTGCCTTGATTTCTATCGTTGGTGCATAGTAGGGGTTTCCCCCTTTTTCCTTGACAATTTTGCCTGCTTCCTCAGATTGGCCCGCAGGTCTCGTTATGGCTATTGTTCTTCCTTTCAGCGTTGGGGCTTCTTGAACCATGCGAGCTTTCCTCCTAAGTTAACGACTTCGCCTACAACGATAACTGCAGGCGGCTTCACGTTTCTCTCCTTTGCCTCCTTCGCGATTGTACCTAGTTTTCCAATGACCACCTTCTGCTGTTTCAGGGTTCCCTGTTCAATGACGGCCACGGGCGTGTTCAGGCTTAATCCTCCCTTGACCAGTTTTTTTGCTATGTTTTCAAGTGATTCTACGCCCATGAGAATAACAATCGTATCAACTGAACCAACCATCTTCGCCCAATTGACAGTTTTTTTGTCGCTTCCCGCGCGGTGGCCCGTAACTACGGCAATCGAAGAAGCGTAGTTCCTATGTGTCAATGGGATGCCCGCGTATGCAGGAGCTGCTATGGCAGATGTGATGCCGGGAACCACTTCAAAGTCAATTTCATTATCCACTAGGGCTTCAGCTTCTTCTCCGCCTCTGCCGAAGAGAAACGGGTCACCGCCTTTTAGCCTAACGACTCTCTTGCCTTCAAGTGCTTTCTGAACCAATAACGCTGTGATCTTTTCCTGTGGCACTTCATGTTTCCCTGTTCGTTTTCCCACATAGACCTTTTCCGCGTTTTGAGGCGCTAGCTCCAGAATCTTTTTGTTCACTAATCTATCATAGATTACAACTTCAGCTTCTTTCAGCAACTCAACCGCTCTTACGGTGAGCAGTTTTGGGTCGCCTGGTCCAGCGCCAACTAGGAACACTTTACCACTGCCCATATTTCTCCCTCCATTCTTTCTCTACGTCTTTCGCTCCTTGTTTTATGAGGCTCTGGGCAACTTTTCTGCCTAATTCTTGAGCTTCGGTGAGCATGCCGTTTGCAGTGGCTGATATCTTTTTTCGGCTGTTGAGCGAGAATATGCAGCCATCAAGTGACAGCGTATTGCCTTTAACGCGTCCGACAGCGCCTATGGGCACGCGGCAACCGCCTTGCAGCATCAGCATGAGGCTTCTTTCAGCCGTGACTTCCGCTCTTGTTTCTGGGTCATCCAGCGCCTGCAGCAGCTTTGTTGTCGTCTCATCGTTTTTCCTCGCAACTACAGCTAAGGCTCCTTGCCCTGCCGCTGAAGGAAACTGATCCAGCGAGAAACGTTCTGTAACTAAGCTTTCCAGTCCCATTCTTTCGAGTCCTGCTTCAGCGACAATCACTCCGTCAACTAAACCTTTCTTCACTTTTTGAATTCTAGTGTCAACGTTGCCTCTGATAGGGTTGACCTCTAAATCTGGACGGAGGAATTTGACTTCTGCGAGTCTCCTCAGGCTGCCTGTGCCTATGACTGCGCCTTTTGGCAGAGAATGGAATGCTTGGTTGTCTTTTGAGATGAGCACATCATGCGGCGAAGCTCTTTTTGGCACTGCTGCTGTAACTGTGCCCGGTGTCTCCACGGTTGGAACATCCTTCAAGCTTGCAACTGCGAAGTCAATTTCCCTGTTCACTATGGCGTGGTCTATTTCTTTTTCGAAGATGCCTTTGCTGTCAATGGTGAAGAGCGGTTTGGCTCTTATAGTGTCTCCGAGTGTGGTGATGATTTTGACTTTAAACTCCACTTCTGGATGTGCTGTTTTAAGTGTTTGAATGACTTCTTCTGTTTGTATCCGTGAAAGCTTGCTGCGTCTGGTGCCTACTGTCAACATCATTTTTCAGTACACCTAACTTGGGCGGATGCTGTATGCAAAGACTTGTCAAAAGCGTTGATTGTGCGTTCAAAGTCTTCTTCTGCATGTGCCGCTGACAGGAAGCAAGTTTCAAACTGTGAAGGCGGAATAAAAACGCCCTGTTTCAGGAGCTCTCGGAAGTACGTATTGAACCTTTTTGTGTCCGACGACTTGGCGCTTGCATAATCGCAAACTGGGTGAGCGGTGAAGAATATTTGAAACATGGATGCTATGTTGTGCACTTGCGCTTCCACATCATAGCTTGCAGCAAAGTCTACAAGAGCTTTCTTTAATTCTGTGCAGTTCTTTTCAAGTTTCGGGTAGATTTCTTTTTGCCTCTCCCGTAAAATCCGCAGTGCAGTGCAGCCAGCTATTGCTGAAACAGGATTACCGCTGAAGGTTCCTGCCTGATACACTTTTCCACACGGTGAAATATGCTGCATTATTTCTTTTCTGCCGCCAAAAGCAGCTATCGGGAAGCCTCCGCCGAGAACCTTTCCCAAAGTTGCCATGTCAGGTTTGACATTGAAGTACTCTTGTGCTCCGCCGAGGGCAAGCCTGAAGCCTGTGATAATCTCGTCAAAGATTAAAAGTGCACCACATGACAAGGTAAGCTGCCTCAGGCGATTCAAGTACTCTTTGTTGGGCAAGATTAAACCTGCGTTGCCTATGACGGGTTCAACAATAACTGCGGCTATGTCGTGGCCTTCACGCTTCAATGTTTCCTCCAGGGCTTCCGTGTTGTTGTATGGTAAGACTATGGTGTTCCGCGTGGTTTCCTCGGGAATCCCCAGTGAGCTTGGGTTTCCGAAAGTTGCCGCTCCTGAGCCTGCTTTCACTAAAACCGCGTCGTGGGAGCCGTGGAAGCATCCTTCAAACTTTACGATTTTTGTTCTTCCAGTAAAACCTCTAGCTGCTCTTATTGCATGCATAGTGGCTTCGGTGCCTGAGTTAACTAAGCGCAGCATCTCCATGCATGGTGACAGTTTGCTGATTTGCTCTGCGAATTCAATTTCAAGTTCGGTTGGTGCTCCGTAGAGCGTGCCTTTCTCCAGTTGTTCTGATACAGCGTTGTTAACGTCCGTGTTTGCGTGCCCCAAAATCAATGCGCCATAAGCCATGCAGTAATCCACGTAGCTTTTTCCATCTGCACTGTAGATTCGTGGTCCTTTTGCTTTGTTGACGAAAAATGGATGCGGTTCAAACGCTCTGACAGGGCTGTTTACTCCGCCTGGGATAACGTTTTTTGCTCTGTCGAAAAGCTGTTGTGAACTGTTGCTGTAGTTTAGAGTTGTTTCAGCCATGTTGTCACGTCCTTGGCGAAATATGTTATGATGAAGTCGGCGCCTGCTCGCTTGATTCCAGTTAATATCTCAAGGGCTGCTTCTTTCTCGTTTATCCATCCTTTTTCAGCGGCAGCTTTCACTGCGGCGTATTCTCCGCTGACGTTGTACGCTGCTACTGGCACTTTGAAATTTGACTTGGCGAGATGAATTATGTCCAGATAACATAGTGCAGGTTTAACCATTATTACGTCGGCGCCTTCGTTTACGTCTAATTCAATTTCCCGTAAAGCTTCAGCTTGGTTTCCATATCCCATCTGGTAGCCTCTTCTGTTGCCCATTTTGGGCGCAGACTCAACTGCGTCTCTGAATGGACTGTAAAAACTTGATGCGCACTTTGCGGAATAAGCCATTATGCCGACTTGACTGAAACCCGCGTCGTCTAATGCTTTTCTGATTGCTTGAACTTGGCCGTCCATCATGGCTGATGGCGCTACCATATCAACGCCAGCTTGAGCTTGACTGACTGCTACTTTTTGCAGATATTCCAGAGTGAGGTCATTTGATACGTCGCCGTCTTTCACTATGCCGCATTGTCCTGTGGAAGTGTATTCGCAGAGACAAACATCAGCAATTACCGCTAACTCGTTTCCGAACTCGTTTTTTAACTTGCGGATTGCTTGCTGAACGATGCCTGATGTTGCGTATGCGCTGGAGCCTGTTGTGTCCTTGTTTGCTGGGACGCCGAAAAGTAGCACGGCTCTTATTCCCTGTTCTAACAGTTTTCTCGTCTCAGTTACTGTTTGCTCAAGGGGCAACCTGTAACAGCTGGGCATTGATTCTATTGGGACGGGAGTTTGTGTGGTTTCGTCTACGAACATTGGTTGGATGAAGTCGCTTGGGCTGAGTCTGACTTTCTGCATCATCTCTCTCATGGCGGGTGTTCTGCGTAGTCTTCGCATTCTTACCGCGGGAAAACTCATTTTGTGCACCTCTTGGTTTTCTGTTTCGCAGTGAAATCTGATGTCTTATTGGTACGGGATTTTTCCAGAATTTTCATTGCTAACTCCTGAGCCTTGTCAAACTCTCCTTTCTTCAAAAGTCTCTTTACACGCGAGTTTTCGAGTATTTCGTAGAGAAGTTTTCTTCGCGTTTTCTGGTCTGAGATTTGTTGTTTGAGGTTTCGCCTTAGTTGATTCTGCAATTTGACCTGAAGCAGGTCTTCTTGCGTAATCATTTTCTCTATTCGTTGCCTGAGGACGCTTGCCATTGCTGGGCTTCTGCCAGTGGTTGATATTGCAACTTTCACGTCGCCGATTTTTGCCAGTGCTGGAAGAGTGAAATCGCTGATTGAAGGATTGTCTGGCGCGTAGACTGCGCATCCTGAGGATTTGGCGTACCTGATGAGGTTGACGTTAAGCTCAGGATTACTTGTAACTGCGACAAGCAAGTCTGGCTTAGGCTTGAGGTTGCGGACATAAGCCTCCGCGTTTTCAACACTCGCCTTCTGCACAGTGATTCTTCCAGATTGCATGAGCCTCTGGATTCCGCTTGAGAAAGTTTCGCTGACAACACGGATTTTTGCGCCTGCTTCAAGGAAATCCAATGTTTTTTTATAGCCCTCTGAGCCTCCGCCAATTACGACAACGTATTTTCCATCCATTTTCAAGTCTAACAGCATTCTCTTCTTCAGCTCCTTTCCGCTGCGTCAAGCTTGAAATCTTCAATTAGCGTTTTTTTGAATTTTCCAGAAAACGCTTCATAATCAATACTGGTGTTTTTGAAGGGCGCCGCAATTTTAGTCAGCTTATCTATATCCAAGTACTGTTCAGCAGCGGCAATTGCTTTGGCTCCAAACTCTTCATACCTGATTTCGATTTCAGGAATCATGCCGCGTCCTTCCAGTTCAACTCGAGGTATTATGCCGAGCAGTTCGACGCGTGCATTTTCAAAAGCTTCTTTCATCACCGATGTAATTTCAGGGGTCAGGTAACTTAGGCGAGCCTTGTTCAATATTACGCCCTTTATCTTCACTCCTAGCGCTCGCATGAGCTTAACGTAGTTGAGTGCATTCAATAATGCGCCTTCAACGCCTTCTTTGTCACAAGCCACAACAATGACTGTTGGCGCGCCCAGCGCCGCTGCAACTTCCACTGTTGCACTGGGTCTCTCAACTTTGTCCATTAGTAACCCTGTGAAAGCGCTCATGGCGCCTTCGATAAGTAACAAATCATAGTCTTTGCTGGCGTCTTTGACTGCGTCAGAAAATGGGTTCCAGCCGCTTTCTCCAATTTTTACTGATGAATAATTCCGAATTGGCTCCTTAATCAAGTACAGTGCGGGTACAGAGTCGCGTATGTCGCCGCCTATTTTGACCACGCCGATGTTGAAGCCTCTTTTCTTCAGTGCACCTGCTAAACCTGTGGCGATGAATGTTTTTCCTGAACCGCTTCCCATCGCGGTTATCAGCAATAACGGCGCCGACTTCATTTTCGACATGGCTTTGTGTTTTTGGTAGACGTTGGTTGAGATTCCCACTTCACTTTTCATGGTGTTCAGTAGTTTCGAGTTTGTGCTTCTGATTTCTTGAAGTTCTTCAGGACTTATGTCCAGCGCTTCGGTGATGCCCTGAATAATCAGTGGATTCTGGTCTAATAACGCGTGAACTGTGACTCCGACTACGTTGCCTTTCCAGTTGGCGATGCCCGAAATAAGGTCTTGCTTGTTGTTGCGGTAGTCAAGGCGTTTAGTGTGGGAAACAAGTATAGGCTTAGCCTTTTTATGCAACACGATATTTCCGTACGTATGGCAGTGAAAACCAGCAACTTCAGCACCTACTTGATCCGTTAAGTAGCTTGGTCCGACGACTGTGGCTTTGACTTGATCTGTGCAGATTAGCGGCTTGAATTCTGCGTCTAGTAAGCCCAGTCCTTCGCGTATGATTGGGCTGGCTGATAACCTTCCGATGTCGGTTCCTCTTGATAAGATTTGAAAGCCTGCGCAGATGCCGAGCACAAACTTGCCCATGTCCGCCATGTCTGCTATTTCCCGTGCTAGGTTGCCTTTGATGGTTTGGGATTCTGCGAGGCTTCCGCCTGGAATTATTATCATGTCAAGGCTTTCTGAAGCTGGTTTGCCTGCTACAAGTCCGTCTTCGCGCACGAGGTCGGTTGGCAAGTTTCCGAATGCTTCGAAGCATGGCAATGCTCCAGACACGTAAACCAATCCTACCTTGTGTCGCAATTCTGTTTTCTGCCGCCTTCTGGCTTAGTTACGATAAAGCTTATATTTAAGTTGGTCGGTTTATCCAACCATGCATTCCTCAACTCAAAAAACCAACATAATCAACGTGAGGATAACGCACAAAACCGCCAATGTCCAACTATTAGAGGCGGCAGCATTCAAAAACAAGAGGAATGCAGCAAACGAACTTCACTCACTGGCTAATGTACGCGAATGCGCTGTTCTCCAAACATGCAACCGCGTCGAACTTTACCTAGTAAGCGAAGACAACGAAAACACATTCACAACAGCGAGAAAATACCTAACACAAAACGCTAACGTCATGGCTGAAGAAGCATCCAAAGCCATCGAAAATTCAACAAATCAAGACGCACTCCGCCACATTTTAAGAATCGCCTCTGGACTTGAATCAATGGTGATAGGCGAAGACCAAATAATCAATCAATTGTGGGACGCCTACCTTGAAGCTGAATCAGCAAAAACCGTTGGACCCGTTCTAAAACACGTATTCAACAAAGCAGTCACCGTTGGAAGACGCGTGAGAAAAGAAACCAACATCAACAAAGGCGCAGTATCCGTAGGCTCAGTTGCAGTTGAACTCGCTGAGTCCCTGCTGGGAAAATTCGACGACAAAAAAGTCCTCGTATTAGGCGCAGGCACAACAGGAACCCTTGTAGCTAAAGCCATGGGGCGCCGCTGCTTTGGTCCAGTTTTCATTGCTAATCGAACTTACGCTAGAGCAGTTCGACTGGCAGAAGAGCTTTCAGGTAGAGCTGTAAAGTTTGACCAGTTAGGCGAAACCCTTGTTGACGCAGACGTTGTTATCTGCGCCACGTCTGCCCCACATTACCTGTTAACCAAAGACTTCCTATCCAGGCTCATGAAAACGCGCCAAAACAAGAACGCCTTGATAGTAATTGACATTTCGAATCCTCGAAACGTTGAGAAATCAATCGAGGAAATTGAGCAAGTGAGGCTCTACAATATTGACGACCTTCAACTGATAGCCGAGAAAAATAAACGCGAACGGCAAAAAAGCATAAGCGACGCCGAAAAAATTCTAGAAGAAGAACTTGTCTCGTTAGACCGTGAAATCAAAGCTGAAACAGTTAGAGTCATAATCTCAGATTTGCTTTCGCGTACCGAAGAAATCCGACAAAGAGAACTGGCTAAAGCCATCAAACTTATGGGAAATTTAGAAGCAAGAGACGAAAAAATAGTTGGCGACTTAACCTCCATTTTACTAAAACAAACCTTTGTGCCTGTAATTGAAAATTTACGGTTAGCCGCCATAAACAACGACAAGCAACTGATAGAACTCGCCATCAAACTATTCAATTCAGAACCATAACTGTGAAAAAAGGCGAAATCAATGAACAACAACATTGGTTTAGTTATAATCGGACATGGAAGCAAACTCCCACACAACAGGGAAAACCTTGAAAAATTAGCTGACATCCTGCGCAAACGTTCCAAATTCGCAAACGTCGAAATCGCGTTCATGGTAAGGAACACGCCTACGATTCCCGACGCCATAGAAAACATGGCGAAAAAAGGCGTTTCAACCATCGTTCTGATACCAGTCTTCCTCTCCCACGGCGTGCACACAGTGCAAGAAATTCCTGAACTCATCGGAATAAAAAAACAAGAAGCCCAATTAACAGCAAAAGGCATACACCTAATCTACGGCGAACCTTTAGGCTCAGACGAACGCATAGCAGCCATAATCGAAGACAAAGCCGCCCAAGCACTCGCAAAAGAAACCCTGCCCAGTCACGCGGCACATGAAGTTCGCTTACCGAAGGCTGCAAGAAAAATCTACGAAACCAGCCTCAGCCTCATCAGACCCGAAATCCGCGAAGTCCTAGAAACTGCTCCTAAGTCGCATGTTCCAATAATCGAGCGCGTTGTCCACACCACCGCTGACCCTGATTTTGCACGTCTCTTAGTCATCAGCGACACTGCCGTTGCAGCAGGCATAGCCGCCATAAAAGCTGGAGCAAAAATAGTCACCGACGTTGAAATGGTGAAAGCAGGCATAAACGAAAATCGCTTGAAAAAGTTCGGCGGCAAAATTCTCAACTACGTCAATGATGAACGCGCCTTCAAAATAGCCAACGCTGAATCCACAACTCGTGCTGTCGCCGCCATGCGCTTAGCCATAAACGACGATGTAAACGGTGCAATCGTGCTCATCGGCAACGCGCCGACTGCCGCCTTCGAATTAGCCAAAACGGTACAGCAAAACTCTGCTAAGCCCTCGCTAATTGTGGCTACTCCCGTGGGTTACGTGGGCGCTACAGAATCAAAAGAAGCCATCTCAAAATTGCCCGTGCCATTCATCATTGTTAAAGGCAGGAAAGGCGGAAGCACAATCGCCGTGGCTGTTTTCAACGCTTTACTCAGCATGGCTGAATCTGCTGTTCAAAAAGGAGCGGAATGAACTGGCGACGTTTTTGAAGTACGGTCTCACCACTGGCGCTTGCGCGGCAGCCGCAGCCAAAGCCGCCCTACTCGCCATAACCACTGGTTCAGCTGAAAGAGTAGTTGTTCCAACCCCGATTGGCATACGCTTTGAGATACCTGTGAAAAGCAGCAGAAAACTCGCTGGCGGTTCTGCAGTGGCTGTCGTCGTGAAGGACGCGGGAGAAGACGTAGACATCACTGACAAAATTGAGATTTCCGCCACTGTACAGTTGACTGACGACGGAAAAATCAGCGTGAAAGGCGGCGAAGGCGTAGGCAAAGTCACCAAGCCCGGCTTGCAGGTTTCTGTTGGCGAGTCAGCCATCAACCCCGTGCCCATGCAAATGATAACAGCCGCTGTTAAGGAGGCGTTGCCCAGCGGCAAAGGCGCTGAAGTGACAATCACGGTTCCAGCAGGCGCGAAAGTCGCTGAGAAAACGCTTAACGCGAAGTTAGGCGTAGTCGGCGGCATATCCATTCTCGGCACTACAGGCGTAGTCAAGCCTTTCTCGTCAGACGCTTACCGCCGTTCGCTGGCACCCCAGATTGACGTTGCGCTTGCCAAGGGCTACAGCCGCGTTTTCTTTGTGCCAGGCAACATCGGCGAAAAAATCGCTAAACAACTGTTTAAGCTTGCTGACGAGCAGATTGTGCAAACTGGCGACTTCGTAGGCTACATGCTGGACCAAGCCGCTGCGAAAGGCGTCAAAGAAATAGTGTTCCTAGGACATTCAGGCAAGCTGGTGAAGTTGGCTGCCGGCATATTTAACACGCATCACAGGATGGGTGACGCCCGAAACGAAGTGATTGCCGCCTACGCTGGCGCTGCCGGCGCAGACTCGGCACTGATACAGCTGATACTTCAGTCGAACACTACGGAAGAAGCCACTGTCGCTCTATGCAAAGTAGGTTTGCTGCAGGCAACCTACGATAGAATCGCCCAGAGAATCAATTTGCGCCTTACGGAGCGAACGAAGAGCAAAATCAAATTCAGCGTCATAATCGTCTCGATGAACGGCGCGGTTCTGGGAACAGATGAAAACGCCAGAGGCATGCAACCATGACTGAACTGAGCATAGTTGGCGTGGGTCCAGGTTCGCTGGACTACGTAACCCCAGCCTCAAGAAAAGCAGTGCAGAAGGCTCAGATAATCATTGGAGCAGAAAGAAGCTTGCGCCTTTTTGAAAACGACATCACAGGCGAAAAACGCGCTTTAACCGCTAAAAACGTTAACGCTATCCTCAAGTATGCAGTTGAATCCGCCATGGAAGGCAAGAACGTGGCGTTGCTGTCTACGGGTGACCCTGGATTTTCAGGGCTTTTAGGGTCAATTTTGAAGAGAACCCGCGGCAAAGATGTTGTAGTGCGTGTTGTCTCTGGCGTAAGTTCCATTCAGGCGTGTGCTGCTCGGCTTTGCATGTGCTGGGACGCGGCAGCCTTGTTCACTTTTCATAACAGCGTAACCAGCGAGAAAAAAAATGCGTTTGCTGCGGCGGTTAAGGCTGGGAGAGACGTTATGCTTCTTCCCGACCCAAAGGTGTTTACTCCGCGTGACATCGCCTTGTTCCTCATCGAGGCAGGCGTAGACAAGGCAACATGTGTTGCAGTGTGCGAGAATTTGACGTTGGTTAACGAACGAATTGTTGAAACCACTTTGGAAAAAGCATTGCAGCTTGATTTTGCTTCGCTTTGTGTTATGGTTATCCGAAATGAGAGAAAAAGTGAGGATGGTGTTTGAAATGTGGAGTTCAAAGCTTCTAGGAGTACCTGATGAGTTGTTTCTTCAGAGCGATGCGGTGCCTGGGCCTACAAAAGAAGAAATTCGCGTGATAACACTTGCTAAGGCGCGTCTCCGCTCGGGCGCTGTCGTTGTGGATGTGGGCTGCGGCACAGGCAGCTTAACTGTTGAAGCCGCGTTTCAAGTGGGTTCCGCAGGCAAAGTTTTCGCGTTCGATGAGGATGTAGAGGCTGTTGAGTTGACTAAGCGTAACGTTGCAAGGTTTGGCGTTCAAGACAATGTTCAAGTAATGCAGGGTGTTGCGCCTGAAGTATTGGCTGATTTGCCTGAGTTGGATGTTGCCATAGTTGGTGGAAGCCGTTTGCTGAGGCAGGTGTTGCAGGTTGTTCATCAAAAATTGAGGGTAGGGGGCAGAGTGGTTGTGAATGCTATACTGTTGGAGACGGGTTACACAGCTTTAGATGAGTTGAAGAAGTTGGGTTTTAGGGATGTGGATGTTGTGCAGGTTTTTGTGGCTAAAGGCAGAGCCGTAAGCGCGGGTACGATGATGCTGGCGCGGAACCCCATCACAATAATAGCCGCTACAAAGGAGTAAGTGGGAAAGTTTGGAAGGAAAATTCATCGGCGTTGGCATTGGTCCTGGCGACCCTGAGCTTATTACAGTTAAGGCCGTAAAAGCTTTGAAGAGGGCGGATGTGATTTGTGTTCCGAAGTCTCACGTTAAGAAACCCAGCATCGCGCTTGGAATTATTGGGCAAATTTTGGAGGAGCGGGAGACGCCGCCAGAGGTGCTTGAGCTTGTTTTTCCGATGACTAAGAACGCGCTTAGCGTTAAGAAGCGTTGGCTTAAGAACGCTGAAATTGTGGCTGAGAAAGCTAAGGCAGGCAAAATCGTGGCTTTCGTCACGTTAGGCGACCCGATGCTCTACAGCACTTTTTTGTATCTTTACAGAAGCGTTGCTGAAGCGCATCCTGATGTGAATTTGGAGATAATTCCTGGCGTGACATCGGTGACTGCGGCGGCTGCAAGCGCAAGGTTGCCTCTCGCCGAGAAAGAAGACGTGGTTTCCATAGTGCCAGCGCATCTTGACTTTCAACTAATCGAGGAAACAGCTAGGCAGGCGGATACCCTTGTTTTCATGAAGTGCGCGCACCGAATAAAAGCCTTGGTGCCTTTCTTGGAGAAGTCGGGTTTCACAGAGAACTCTATTATCGCGTTGGTGAAGCGTTGCACTTTTCCTGAGGAAACGGTGTTTGTTGGGCGGCTTGGCGACGTGGCGAAATGGGATATTGCCGCGGACTATTTTTCAGTGGCGATAATAAAAAGAAGCGAACTTCCAGTTAACAAGAGGGAGGTAAATGTGCAGTGAGTAAAGTTGTTTTTATCGGTGCGGGTCCTGGCGACCCTGAGTTGATAACTATCAAAGGGAAGAAGTGGCTTGAACAAGCTGACGTTGTCATTTATGCTGGTTCACTGCTGAATCCAGCGATACTCCAGTACTGCAAGCGTGAAGTTGAACTTTTCGACAGTGCCACTATGAATTTGCAGGAAGTTCTGAAAGTGATGGTTGAAGCGGTGCGAGCGGGCAAGCTTGTTGCTCGAGTGCATGACGGCGACCCAAGTTTTTACGGTGCCATACAAGAGCAAATGGATTTCCTCGACAGAGAACAAATCGCGTACATGCGGATTCCAGGCGTAAGCGCTTTGCAGGGTGGCGCGGCAAGCTTAAAACGAGAGTTAACTTTGCCCCGCATTTCCCAGACGGTTATAGTGACGCGCCCGCAAGGCAGAACTCCAGTGCCCGCCGCTGAGAGCATCAGCGAGTTGGCAAAGCACCAGGCAACGATGGTCATCTTCCTAGGTGTACAGCACATTGACTCTGTTGTGGCTGAACTTGAAAAGGGCGGCTACGCGAAGGATACGCCTATGGCAGTGGTTTACAAGGCTACTTGGCCAAAGCAAGAGAAAATCGTCAAGGGCACCTTAAGCGATATCATCGGTAAGGTTAGGGCTGCGGGGATAACTGAGACAGCTTTAATCTTTGTAGGCAAAGTATTAAACCCCGAAAGCTACGATTACTCAAAACTTTACGACGCGTCATTCCCTACGGGCTTCAGAAAGGGCACATAACCATGTATCCAAAAGGAATAGTTGTCGTTGCCGTCGCCAAGCAGGGCGTTGACACTGCACTCAAAATCAAAAATGCACTAAACAGTTTAGACTTGTCTTGCAGCGTGTACGCACCTGCAAAATACAGCCGCGAGAACGTTAAGCCAATGGACAAGAAGCTGGGCGAGTTTATCGCAGGCATCTACGACACGACTGATGCGATAGTTGCTGTCATGGCAACGGGCATAATTATCCGCGCTGTTGCACCCTGCCTTAAAAGCAAACTGGTTGACCCTGCCGTCGTCGGCGTTGACCTTTCTGGACGATTCGCCATCAGCCTGCTAAGCGGGCACCACGGCGGCGCAAACGAGCTGGCACAGTTAATCGCTAAAGGCATCGGTGCTACACCCGTGATTACCACTGCATCTGACGTTATGGGCAAACAAAGCGTGGACGAACTCGCACGAACACTGCACTTGACAATAGTAAATCCTGATAGCTTGGTTGCTGTTAACGCTGCCCTCGTAAACGGCGAAAACATAGCATTAGTTTTGGTTGGCGACATGAAAATCCCATCAGACAGCGTTTATGGTTACGCAATTGAAAAAGCAGAGAATGCAGCGCAGACAGTAGCCGCTGTAAACGGCTATGATGCAGGCGCAGTAATCGCAAAAGAATGGCAGCAGCTACCAACAGCAGCTTTTTCGAAGCCTGTTACCATTCTTAAACCTAAAACCATAGTCATCGGGTTAGGCACAAGAAAAGACGCCAGCGAAGATGACGTGTTGAAAGCTGTGGACACTGCTTTGAAGCGTGTAAACTTGCCTTTAACGCGTGTAGACCGCTTGGCAACAGTTGACATAAAAAAGGATTCCGCTGGCATGATGAACGCTGCGAAGCGACTTGGGCTATCTTTCAGTTTTATCAGCGTCAATACTCTTCGAGCGTTTAGACATGAAGAGCTTTCTCCTGATTCAAAATTCGTTGAAGAGAAAATTGGAGTTGGAGGTGTATGTGAACGAGCAGCGTTAATAACTGCGGGAAAAAACGCGCACTTGATTCTGAAAAAAATGAAAATGAACGGCGTAACCGTAGCAATAGCAGAAGCAGCATAAGCATCGTAGGCATCGGACCTGGCGCCCTTGAGCACCTGACGCCTAAAGCACGACGAGAAATCGAAAGTGCCGACGTCATTATAGGTTACGCAACATACGTGGCGCTAATCAAGTCCTTAATCAAGAGTGATGCTGAGACGATTACTGGCAGCATGGGGCGTGAAGTCGACCGCGCTAGAACTGCTGTGGCAAAGGCTCTGGAAAACAAGAAAGTCGTAGTTGTAAGTAGCGGCGACGCAGGAGTTTACGGTATGGCTGGTGTAGTTTTAGAAGTTGCCTCGCTTGAAAACGCAACTATGCCTGTAGAGGTTGTTCCAGGTGTGACCGCGGCTACGGCTGCCGCCGCAAAGCTGGGTGCGCCGCTAGTGAGTGATTTCGCCGTGATAAGCCTCAGTGATCTTTTGACGCCTTGGCACCATATCGAAAAACGGTTAGAAGCAGCTGCCGCATCTGACTTCGTAATTGTTTTGTATAATCCTCAAAGCCAAGGGCGAACCGAGCCGTTAGCCAAAGCTCACAGAATTCTGCTCAAGCATAGACGTCCAGAAACGCCTGTTGGCATAGTTAAAAACGCTGGACGACAAGGCGAAGCGACAATCATAACTACGCTCAAGGACATGTTAAGCAACAATGTGGACATGGTCACCACTATCATCGTGGGAAACTCTGCAACGCGTCTTGTTAACAACAGGATGGTAACGCCGCGAGGATACCCTCTTCCGAATAAACAAACTTTATAAAATTTCTTTTACTAAAATTCAAGTCAGGTTGAACAACATGCATGGAAAACCACAACCCCGCCTCCTGCTACGAGACAAAGGCGAATTCACCAAGTTCCAAATTCTACTAGAAATCATGCGCAACCAACCGCACATAAAACAGAAGGACATAAGCGAAGCAGTCGGAATCACAATACAAGCAGTATCAAAATACTTCAAAAAACTAGCCCACGAAGGCTTACTGGAAACTGGGTCAGAACGAGCAGACTACCGCTTAACCCCAAAAGCAGTTGCAAAACTACGCGAAGACATAAAGAACATGGAGCAATACGTCACCACAGCCAAACATGAAGTCAAAATCGAACGCGCATGGCCAGCAATAGCCACGCAACCTGTAAAAGCAGGCGACGAAGTGGGTTTAATCCTGAAAGAAGGCGTCATGTACACCATAGCTCCGGATAATCCTGCAACTGAAGCCCGAGGAACAGCCATGATGGACGCGGAAGTAGGCGAAGATTTAGGCTTAAGAAACCTGCGCGGTAAAGTAAAACTGAAACAAGGAAAAATCCTCATTATCAAACTGCCCAGCATAAGAAAAGGCGGCTCCAGAAACGTCGACTTAAACAAAATCCGCAAATATCACAAAGAATTCAAGCCAGACCGAATAGGCGTCATGGGCGCAGTCGGCAGAGCCGTTCTAAACAAGATAAACCTAAAACCCGACCTTGAATTCGGAATAAGCCGCGCAGCCGCCATAGCTGCCTCACGAGGACTAAACGTGCTTGTGTTAGTCGTCGGCAGAATGGTCAACCGCATGATAGAAGAAATAGATACAATAAACATGACCAACGCCACAGAAGTCAGCTACGAAGTCAAAGATGGACAAAAAACCTAACACGCCACAAGCTCAACCCACAATCAAAAGCAACAAAAAGCACCCAACAGACTCCAAAAGACCCTAAAAGTAGCTAAAAGACCCAATTTACACAAAATCCAAAAACAACAAAAGCCCTCAACAACAAAAACGGAAAAACCACAACCACACCAAACAAAACAGCAGTCAACTCCATCACTCTTAATGCCTTCAGTATATCCTTCGGCGAAATACCCTCACCATCACCTAAAGCGTAATACCCAGGCTTCTCCAACTTCACATTCAACGCCCCAGCCATAACCCCTATAGTCCACCCCGCATTCAAACTCACCATGTTCCCTCTATCTCGCTGCAAAATCCTCCACGCCTGCCTCCAATTCTCCCCCAAAAGAAACACAGCCACAACCATCAAACCCGCAGTCAACCTAGCCGGAACATAATTAGCCACAGTATCCAAACTCGCTGAAAACCACCCAATATTCACATGCTCCCTATCCCTGTAACCCAACATAGAATCCAACGTACTAACCACCCTAAACGCAAACGCACCCGAAACACCAAACAAAGCAAAATAAAAAAACGGCGAAGTCACCCCGTCAGTAGTGCTTTCAGCCACAGACTCAACAGTAGCAGAAATTATGTGCCGCTCACTTAGCTTACTCGGATCCCGCCTCACAATATAATGCAGCATCTGCCTTGCCTTGTCAAGATCACCATCCGCCACCGCCCGCATTATCGGAACACTATACTGCCTCATACACTTCACCGCAAACGTAGTCTTCAACAAAACAGCAGCCACAACAATGTACGGCACCCAACCCAAAAACTGCCGAACTAAAAACAAACCGAAATACACAAGCACCGCAAAAAGCAAGATAACCGACAAGCCTAATACGACGCCGTTTATTTTCTCTTTTCTCGCGTTTGCGCTCTTGATTCTCGGTTTAAAAAAAGCTATAACTTTACCCATCCACACCGTCGGATGAAGCCTATCCGGAACCTCTCCAAAAACCAAATCAATCAAAAATGCCAAAACAAAAATCAACACGGAATCAACAAGAAATAAGCCGTCTATTGGGAACATACGCCTCTCTCAAACTTGCTATTCAAACAACCGAAAAACCACAGCATCAAAAAAGCAACACTGCTCTCATCATGCATAATTCCCTACAATCCTCCCAAAAGCCTCCAGAAGTCGCTCATTCTCAACTCGCGTTTTAATCGCAACCCGAATAAAATACTCATCAAGCCCTCGAAAAGAGCTGCAGTCGCGTATCAGCACACCATAATCCAACATTCTCGCCTTAAGCTGCCCCGCAGTAAAACCCGACTTCCTGACATCTATTAACACAAAGTTCGCGTCAGCAGGATAAACCTTGAAACCCTTGATTTCCTGCAGCGCCTTCATTAGGAATACTTTTTCACTTCTGATGAGCTCGCGCGTTTTCTTCAAATGTTCCTTATCATTTAACGCTGCAACAGCAGCAGCTTGGGCTAAACAATTAACGTTCCAAGGTATCTTAACGTTCAACAGTGCGCTGATGATGTCTTCAGAAGCAATTCCGTAACCCACTCTAAGTCCTGTTAACCCAAAAATCTTCGTGAACGACCGCAAAACAAACAAGTTCGGATACTTAGCAATCTTGCTTATCATTGAAAAGTGTCTCTCCCCGTCCACAAACTCAAGGAAATCCTCGTCAAGAAACACAAGAACGCCTTCTTCAAGCGCCCTCTCAATAATCAGCTTCAAAACTTCAGGCGCCATAAGAACACTAGTGGGATTGTTTGGATTGCATAAGAATACAATCTTCGCGCCCCTCATTTCGCGTAAAAACGTGTCCAGTTCAACATGGAAATCCGCATTCAACCTCACAATTTTAGGTTCTCCAGCTTTTCGCACCGCACTTTCATATTCACCAAATGTAGGCGCAGGAACAAGAGCCACATCATCTCTCTCCATAAACGTCTCAGCAAACAAATAGATAATCTCAGTTGAACCGTTGCCTACAATCACGTTGCTCTCGCTGATTCCCCCAAAATGATTAGCAATAACTCTCCGCAATTCTGTAGATTTTGAATCGGGATAAATGGAAACATGCCCGAGACTGCTCTTTATCGCTTCAAGTGCTCTCGGAGAAGGACCAAGTGGATTAACGCTTGAACTGAAATCCAAAATTTCTTCACGCTTAAGACCTGTTATGCCTGCAACCTGCCATACTTCCCCGCCGTGAACGCACGGTTTGAAATGTTCAATTTTCTCTCGAACCATACCTGCAGTTGACTTCACTTCCAATCACCTACTGCAAAAACTGAGTTCTCTAAACATTCGACCAGTTGCTTTGTCACTGGCAATTGCTTTATTTTCCACTCTTTCGGTCTCCCTGTAGAGAATCTCCCAGTTATATCGGGGTTAATTGGGTTTGTTTAGGTGCGTATTCATATAAATGTTTGGTTGGATTGTCCATCCAAAAGTCTTTTCCGTCGCGATATGACGCCCTCGCGTATCTTTAGCTGTTCGAGATTTATTCAACCAGTATTTAACTTTGGTTAAACCAATATTTATATAGTTAGATGGATAATCCAGCCAAGAGAGGAACGGCTAATGCATTGGCGAACTAAAACCGTTTATCCATTCAGCGCCGTTGTCGGTCAAGAAAGAATGAAAATGGCGTTAATCCTAAATGTTATTAATCCAAAAATTGGCGGTGTTCTCCTTCGGGGGGAGAAGGGAACAGGAAAATCTTTAGTGGTGCGTGCTCTAGCCCATCTTCTTCCCGAATTAGATGTAGCCGCTGATTGCCCCTTCCATTGCGACCCTGAGCGTCCAAAAGAACTATGTGACGCTTGTAGTGCAAAAGTAGCTAATGGAGCGAAACTTTCTGTTGTTAAGCGGCCTGTGTCCGTGGTTGAATTGCCGATTGGCGCCACCGAGGATCGGCTTGTAGGCACCATTGACATAGAAAAAGCGATTAAAACCGGGGAAAAACATTTTGAGCCGGGGATTCTTGCAGAGGCAAACCGCAACATTCTGTACATCGACGAAGTGAACCTGCTGGATGACCATCTGGTCGATGTTCTGCTTGATGCTGCAGCGATGGGTGTGAATTATGTAGAGCGGGAAGGGGTCTCTTTCAGTCATCCTGCGCAGTTCGTTTTAGTGGGTACGATGAATCCTGAGGAAGGTGACCTTCGCCCTCAACTATTAGACCGCTTCGCTCTCTCGGTTGAGGTTAAGGGTATCCCGTATCGGGAAGCTAGAGCCGAAATAGTAAGGCGCCGTATTGCTTTTGAAACTAATCCTGCATCATTTACTGCTGCATGCCATGATAGCCAAGAACAGATGCGCAGCAAGATTGTTGAAGCCAGCAAACTTTTACCTAAAGTGAAGCTAAGCGACGAGATGCTGGACCTAATCACTCAAATTTGCATAGACTTCGCTGTTGATGGACACCGAGCAGACATCACGATGTATAAAACTGCCTGCACTATCGCTGCTTTCAAAGGGCGAACAACCGTTGTCGAAGAAGACATCAAGGAGGCAGCGGAGTTGGCGCTTCCTCATCGTCGCCGCCGCCAACCTTTTGAGGAACCCAAGCTAGAACAGCAGCAGCTTCAAGAAAGTATCCAAAAGTGGGACCAAAACAAAGAGAAGCAGCCACCACCGCCTTCTGACAGCAATTCCTCTCAGGATGACAATGCTGATAATTCGGAGGGGGAAGAACCTGAACGCGAACAGGTTTTTGAAGCTGATTCTCCTTATCCAGTGAAACGTTTTGCCACATCTGTGATAGATCAGATGCCGCGCAGTTGTAGAGGGCGGCGGTCAAAAAGCAGAAGCAACTCCAAGACAGGACGCTACGTGTCCAGCGTTATCCCTGCAGGGAAAGTGAAAGATTTGGCTTTTGACGCCACACTGAGAGTCGCCGCGCCATTTCAAAATCGGCGAAAGAACGAATCTAACAATCAATGTGCATTACTCATCGAAAAATCTGATTTCAGAGAGAAAGTGCGCGAAAGAAAGGTAGGTAACCTGATTTTGTTTGTAGTGGATGCCAGTGGTTCTATGGCTGCTGAGGAGAGAATGACCGCCACTAAGGGCGCCATCGTATCTCTTTTGCTTGATGCTTACCAACGGCGAGACCGCGTAGGGATGGTTGCCTTCCGAAGAAACAGCGCTGAGTTGGTACTTCCGCCCACTAGCAGTGTCGAGTTGGCTGAGAAGGGTTTGTCCAAGCTGCCCACAGGTGGACGCACACCGATGGCTCATGGCTTGAAACTCGGATTGGATACAATCCAAAGTTATATGCGAAGCGATGAAGAAGCCATTCCCCTTCTGGTTCTTGTTTCTGACGGTCGAGCAAATGTTCCTCTCAATGACGGCGACCCTGTGGAGGAAGCCAAGAATGTAGCCCATGCGATAAGTTCCGCAGGTATAAAGTCTGTTGCAATAGACACTGAACGAAATTTCATAACGTTTGGACTAGTTAAGCAGATATGCACTGAGATGGATGGAAAATATTTTCGGTTGGAGGAGTTGAGCGCTGCACCTCTTGCTTCAGTTGTTCGTGACAATTTGTTTCATGATCCCATAAGTTTTAACACTGAGCAAAGGAGGTGAAAACTTGGAAAGAACAACTCTCGTAGCAGCAGCGTTTATCATTGTGATAATTATCGTTGCTTCAGTTTTTGGAGCCTATAACCTGCTATCTGTCTCAGTAGAGCCTTCGCCTTCACCGTCTCCTTCGCCGTCTCCGACGGCAACTCCCTCATCAAGTCCTTCGCCTTCGCCGTCTTCAACGCCAACTTCAACACCAACTCCAACGCCAACCTCAACTTCACCAACATCTACACCTACGCCTACACCAAGTCCAACCAGCGTTACTGTTACCGATGGTGCGGGGAATACTGTTACCGTGCCGCTTCCAGTGACAAAAATTGTCAGCATTACTGGCGGTGTAACAGAGATTCTTTGTGCCATGGGTTGCCAAGATTTAATCATAGGACGTGATGGAAGTTCTACAATGCCGCCATCTATTCTTAGCGTACCTGAACTTGGCGAAAACGATTATGCACCAAACGTGGAGGCGATTATAGAACTTGACCCCGATATCATATTTGCCGACTCAATGCTTCCCTACAATCCTACCGCTTATCAGCAGCTTACAGATGCGGGTATACCCATTTACATTGTTGACACAACTGCACCTGAACCAGTAAATCCCTCTAACATGACTAAAGAAGAACTATACAATTCACCGACAGCCATAGACTTTACCTGTGGCCTGATGCAAAACTTTACTACAATCTTGGGTCATCAGAGTGAAGTAACCGAATACGTCAATTGGGCGCAAAATTACAACCAGCTCGTCAAGGACCGAATATACTCCTTAACACCTGGTCAACAAGTCAAGGTCTTCCTAGAATGGTACGACTATCCATATCAAACCTTTGTTACTCAGAGCGCATATCAGGCTGGCGGAATCAACATCGCTGAAAACCAAACCGTTTACTCCCCTATATTAAGCCCTGAATTCATAGTTGAACAGAATCCTTCGGTAATTATCGAATATATTTCCAGTCCAACACATAACATAAATGATTTCATAACTGCAAGAAATGCCATACTAAATCGAGCTGCCACTAAAGACACTGATGCTGTTAAATTAGGGCGGGTCTACGTCATTGACTGGGCCGCCAGAAATGGAGCACGTGGTATAATCGGCTACCTTTACTGGGCAAAGTGGATTCAACCCAGCCTCTTTTCAGACATAGACCCAGCAACAATAAATCAGGAACTTAATCAAAAGTTTTTCGGAACTAGCATAGCGGGGACGTTTGGGTATCCAGAGGGACCAGTATGATATCAAGTGCTGACATAAAAAAACTCTACAATAAAGGCAAGAAGAGAAAGATTCTTGCTATTTTCTCTGTTTTTATAGCTTTAATAATTACTGCATTGTTTTCAATTAGTCTCGGTGCTGCTTCTCCAAGTTTCTTTCAAGCAGCACAGGTTATATTCTCAAAACTTTTTCCTTTTCTCCAAATCAACCCTGGATCAGGTTTGGACCAAACAATAATCTTGAGTATACGGTTGCCCAGACTTGTTCTAGGTATAATAGCGGGAGCGGGGCTTGCTGCCGCAGGCGTAACAATGCAGGGGGTTCTGAGGAACCCTCTCGTATCATCTTATGTTTTGGGGATTTCTTCAGCCGCGGGCTTTGGCGCTGCGTTGGCAATAGTTTTTGGAGTGAGTATTTTATCCTTTGGCGGATATTTAATAATTGGTAATGCTTTCATCTTTTGCTTCATTGCTATGCTTATAGTCTATTTGATTGCGCGCATAAGAGGCATGACTACCGATACAGTAATTTTAGCGGGCGTAGCTGTTGGTTTTCTCTTTTCCTCCCTTCTGTCTCTACTCCAATATCTTTCGAAGAGTACCCAAGCGGTAAACGCTGTTGTTTTTTGGCTTATGGGCGGTCTCTATACTGCGACTTGGGAAGGTATCCTGATTTGCTCGCCTATTGTTGCAGTGTCTATTATTCTGATGATGCTCCAGTCTTGGAATATCAATATAATGAGTATGGGCGAAGATGTAGCAATAAGTTTAGGTGTTAACTCCAAGCGTGTATTAGCCATAAACATGGTTTTGGAAACACTTGCAACTGCAAGCATAATTTCGTTCACGGGAATCATAGGCTTCGTCGATTTGATTGCTCCCCATATCGCTCGGATGATTATTGGTAATGATCATAGGTTCCTAATACCTTGCAGTATCGTCCTTGGGTCCTTCATGCTTATTGCTTCTGACACTGTAGCACGATTGGTGCTTTCACCTACAGAACTTCCAGTTGGCATCGTAACTTCTCTGCTTGGTGTTCCATTTTTCATTTATCTTTTGGTTAGCAAAAGGAGGCAAGGTTGGCGTTGAAACTTACTGTAAACAAACTCTCGTTTAACTATACTGGAATTCAAGTCCTAAAAGACGTAGAGCTAGAAGTTGGCTTAGGCGAAATGTTGAGCATCGTTGGTCCAAACGGTTCAGGTAAAAGTACCCTGCTTAAATGTATTAATCGAATCTTAAAAACAAAAGAAAATACCGTTTTAATCGACGGCACAGATGCAAGCAAGCTTAATCTTAAGGAGCTATCCAAACTAATGGGTTATGTTCCTCAAAACTCCGTGAGCACTTTTCCTTTTACTGTTTTTGATGTAGTGATGATGGGAAGAAAACCCTACATTCACTGGAGCATAAGTGAAAGAGATAATGATATAGTCACAGAGATGCTGGACTTTCTAGGCATTAGTCATTTAGCCATGCGCAACTTCAATGCGCTCAGCGGCGGCGAACAGCAGAAAGTTATCATTGCAAGGGCTCTCGCCCAGCAACCTCGATTTTTGCTTCTTGATGAGCCAACGAGTTCGCTTGATATTAGGCATCAGTTGGAGATACTCTGTATACTTAAGAGTTTGGCTCAGAGTAAACATTGTTCCATTATAGTTTCGATTCATGATTTGAATTTGGCAAGTAGATTCTCGGATCGAATGATTATGCTCCAGCAGGGGGAAATTTTCGCTGTTGGTACCCCCAAGTACGTGTTAACTGAAGAAAACATAGAGGCCGTTTACGGAATCAAGGCGCAGGTTACAAACTCAATTGTGGGTTGTCCTCAGGTTACTCCTCTGTTGTCTGAATTCAACGGGATAAAGAACTTACGATTGCCGCAAGAGATCGCGGCAAAATCCGTATAGGAGATTGAAAAGATGAAACAGACTAAAATTGCTTTCATAACAACCATTCCAACTGATGCTATACCTTTCAGTTCAGCAGTTAAATCAATAAACGAAAAAATAGGCAACGTAATAAAGCCTTACCTTAGAACTGGCGGCGACTTCAGGGATTTTGGCAGTATGGATGAGTTCATCCAGTTTGCTCAGAAATCCCACGTAACCATAGTACATCTGATGGGTAACCTTCCAGAGTTCGATAAGCTTACCTCTTCACTGAAAACTGCAGGTGTCCCTCTTTTTGCCTCTACTTCTTTCTTCGGGCCAAACAAAGAGTACAAAAGCGCTTCCACGGTTGAACAAGAAGACTACCGCAACATCTTCAAATATCTCAACTATGGCGGAAAAAAGAACTTTGAAAATCTTCTACTTTACTTAGCAAATCGCTTCACAGGAGCAGACTACGCAGTTAACGCTCCTGAACGTCCTTCATGGGAAGGCATATACCATCCTGAATTCGAGAATCCACCAACCATCGAGGAATACTTGGCAAAGAAAATCATACCTGGCAAACCCACCGTCGGCATTTGGTTCCATCAAACTCAGTGGCAGGGCGAAAACACAAGCTTCGTCAACAGCTTAATTGAAGAAACCGAGCGCCAAGGAGCCAACGTACTCCCTGTGTTTTTCAGCGGCAACAAAAATGACACCTTAGGCATAAAAGGGTTAGAATGGGTAATTGACAACTACTTCATGAAAGACGGCAAACCTTTGGTTGATGTAGTCATAAGTGCCTTAGCATTTTCTTTATCTACAGCATTGTCTGGTTTCGACCCGATTGCCGTTTTGAAGAAGCTCAATGTGCCCGTCATAAAGGCAATTTTGACCTGTAATACTTACGAAGAATGGCGCGATACAATGCAGGGACTAAGTATTATTGACATACCATCCAGCATAGTGATGCCTGAGTTCGACGGACTCTTGATCACTGTGCCTATCGCTGCAATGGCTTTTTCCCGACCTAATCCTTCAACAGGAGCTAGAATACTCCAATATGAGCCTATACCTGAAAGAGTCGCCAAACTGACTAGTTTGAGCATAAACTGGGCAAAGCTACGGCACATCCCAAACAGTGAAAAAAAGGTTGCGATAATCTTTCACAATTATCCTCCTCGAAACGATACTATTGGTCATGCTTTCGGACTTGACTCTCCAGTTTCAGTCCACAATATTCTGCGAAATCTAAACGAATCAGGATACACACTAGGCGATATTCCAGAGAATGGACAAAAACTAATAGAAGTCATGATAAACGGCTTGACTAATGATCGCAGATGGTTAAGCTCTGATGAACTCGCAGAAAGAGCTATAGCCAAAATCTCCAGGCAACAATACGTTGAATGGTTTAATGAGTTACCCACAGATGTCCAAGCAAAGATGAAAAAAGATTGGGGGGAACCTCTGGGCAAAGTTTTCAGCTACAACGACAAGTTACTGGTTTCTGGACTGATAACTGGTAATGTTTTCATTGGCATTCAGCCTCCCCGCGGCTTCTTAGAAGACCCCTCAAGCATCTATCACAGCCCAGACCTTTCGATGCCGCATCATTATTACGCTTACTATCGCTGGATTCGAGACGTGTTCAAGGCTAACGTCATCATGCATATTGGCACACATGGCACATTAGAGTGGCTACCTGGCAAATCCGTTGGTCTCTCAGCGTCTTGTTTTCCTGATTCAGCAATCTCTGATTTACCCAATATTTACCCATACGTCATCACCAACCCTGGTGAAGGCACTCAAGCAAAAAGACGCAGCTACTGCTGCATCATAGAACATCTGGTTCCAGTAATGCACAACGCCGATACGTACGAAGAACTGGCAAAATTAGAAGTTCAATTGCAAGAATACTATCACACTAAAGCAACTGACCAAGGTAAATTGCACGTTGCTCAAAAACTGATTTGGGAAAACGTAGTTCAAGCCAAATTGGATCATGATCTTGAAGTTACTGAGGATTCTGCCTTCTCTGATTTCGATGCTTTCTTGGAGAAACTACACGCGTACATACATGAATTGTCAGACGCCCAAATTCGAGACGGCTTACACACACTAGGCGAACCCCCAACTGATTCACGACTGGAGGAATTCATTGTTAACCTAACTAGACTAAATAACGGGTCTGTTCCGTCTTTAAGGCAGTCAATCGCCGAATTGAAAGGTTATGACTACGAGGACTTGATAGCAAACAGAGGCAAACTGAATTCTGACGGCAAAACCAACGGCGACATAATCAGAGAAATACACGATCTTTCTTTCCAGCTAATCGAAAAATTCCATGCAGCAAGTTTCAAAGAACAGGCAATTGATTCAATGGCGCAAGATGTTCTATGCGGAAATAACCTCGGTGCTCGGCAATGCCTATCCTACATTGGAAGTTTTCTTGCTCCTGCTCTGGCAGCAACTACTGATGAACTAGCCAATACCATAGCAGCTTGTGAAAGCCAGTATGTTCCTCCCGGGCCTTCTGGTTCCATAACAAGGGGTATGGCTGATATTTTGCCCACGGGCAGGAATTTCTACTCTGTAGACCCTCGTGCTGTGCCTTCCCAAGCTTCATGGCGGGTAGGCGTAGCTCTAGGCGATGCATTGCTGGGGCGATATTTGAAGGAAGAAGGAAAGTACCCCGAAAGCGTGGGTATTATCATTTGGGCTACTGACACTATGAAAACGAAAGGCGATGACATAGCCGAAATTCTGTATTTGATGGGCGTTACGCCTGTGTGGGAAGAAACCAGTGGGCGAGTAATTGGAATTGAAGCGATTCCTCTTGAGACATTGAAGCGTCCTCGTGTTGATGTCGTTGTTCGGATTAGTGGGCTTTTCAGAGACACTTTTCCAAATATTGTTCACATTCTTGATGAAGCTGTAGCGTTGGTGGCTGGACTCAAAGAACCCAGTGATAAAAACTATATTGCGAAACATGTGGAAAACGACGTGAAGGAGCGCGTTGACCGCGGTGTTGATGCAGAACAAGCGAAGGAAGAGGCGTATTACAGGATTTTTGGTGATCGCCCTGGCGCTTACGGTTGCGGCGTTAGTGAGTTAATCGACGCAAAGAACTGGAAGGATCAAAAGGATTTAAGCGATGTCTATGTTACGTGGGGAAGCTATGCTTATAGCCGAAAAACTTACGGCTCTTCTGTTCCAGAACAGTTCGAGCGACGTTTAAGCAGTATTAACGTCACAGTGAAAAATCAGGATTCACGCGAATATGATATACTAGACGGTGATGATTGGTATGATTCTCACGGCGGCATGATTAACGCTGTTAGGGTTCTCACAGGTCAAGCTCCGCGGTCTTACTGTGGTGACAGTTCTGACCCTGACAGAGTCAAAGTTAGAAGTACTGCCGAGGAGACCTGTCATGTTTTTCGTTCGCGCCTTCTTAACCCCAAGTGGATTGAAAGCATGAAACGCCACGGCTATGAAGCTGCGGGTGACTTTTCCAGAACGCTTGATTTCGTTGTAGGCTGGGATGCCACAGTCGAAGTCGTTGAAGACTGGATGTATGAAGCTTTAGCAAACAAGTATGTTCTTGACAAAAACATGCAAGAATGGTTGAAAGAAGTGAATCCCTACGCTCTGCAGAACATGGTCGAGCGGTTTTTAGAGGCCATCGAACGTAACTTGTGGCAAGCAACCGACGACATGAAAAAACAGCTGCAAAACCTGTACTTGAATATTGAGGGATTACTTGAAGGCGCAAACGAAAAGAAATGAAACAAGGAGAAATAGACATGAAAGAAAAGAAAATTAAACTCGAGTTAGACGGAATTGAAGCAAAAATCATCTACCATACATATGAAGGCTTTGATCTCAACACCTTGATTGTTACGTTTGGGGAAAAGCGCAGAGTCATCTCAACTTTCGAGGGACACAAAATAGTAACGTTCGTAGGCAACAATTACACGCCGCTTCTGCTGTCAGAGCGCACAATGAGAAACTACAAAAAATTCAAGAGAAAATTGCCTTTGTCATTAGGGATTAAACCTAGAGACATAGCCTTCCTAAGTACCGGAGTCAACATGGATAACTTGGCTGTCTGTGAGAAATCTTATGAAGAATTCAAGGTTTGCTGTTTTGCCACAGCAGGAGCGAAGGGCAACGCGTTAAGAACAGGTGTAGACGGGGCAAGTTATGTAGAGCGTCATGGAACCTTCATTGAAGCCGTCGGAACCATAAACATTCTTCTTCTCACCAATGCTACTCTCAGTGACGGCGCTATGGCACGCGCGATTATTACCGCTACAGAAGCAAAAACTGCCGCTCTACAAGACCTGAATGTTAAAAGCACTTACTCACGGCACCAAGCAACGGGCACAGGAACTGACAACATAATTGTTGTTTCTGGAAAAAATGGCAAACCATTACTTTTAACCAGTGGGCACACCAAGATGGGCGAATTGATGGGCTTCGCGGCGAAGGCAGCGGTAACGGAAGCACTGAAGAAAAATGACGGCTTAACCTAAAAAGGAGCAAACTGGAGGGCATAACAAAGATGCAAAATACACATTCTTCATCTGCGGCGTCTTACGTGGTCAAACTGGAACATTAACGGAGAGATACTGCGTGGACAACTTCATAGTCACTGAAAAACTCACCAAATGCTACGGCACAGTTAAAGCTGTTCAAGATTTAGATCTGCAAGTACGTTCAGGGGAAGTATTCGGTTTTCTAGGACCTAACGGCGCTGGCAAGACAACAACCATCCGCGTAATGACCACTTTGACTAAGCCAACTTCTGGCTCCGTATGGATAAACGGTTTTGACGTAGTGAAAGAAGCTGACAAGGTGAAGAAAGTACTCGGCGTAGTACAACAGCATTTGACTTTGGACCGAGATTTAACAGTGCGAGAAAACATGGAATTTCGCGCTAGACTGCATCATCTCGGCTCAACTGAACGCAAAAACCGCATAACTGAATTACTTGAATATGTTGAACTTATGGATTGCACAAACCGCATGGTGGATACGCTTTCCGGCGGCATGAAAAAACGAGCTGCAATTGTTTGCAGTTTACTGCATGAACCCAAAGTACTGTTTCTCGATGAGCCTACGGTGGGACTAGACGCTCAAGGGCGACGTCGCTTATGGGATCTGGTGCGTCGTTTAAATTTAGATGGCACTACGATTTTTCTCACTACGCATTATATTGAGGAAGCCGAGGCTTTATGCCACCGCGTGGGAATTATGCATCATGGGAGTCTTATTGCTTTAGATACGCCCTCAGCGTTGCGTAAAAAATTGGGGTTGATTGCTGTGGAGACACTTGTGAATAATAAGGAAACGCGCTACCAGTTTTTTGCTGATCGCGTCGCGGCTACGCGTTACGTGCAGACATTGCCTGCTGATACTAAGACTGTTATTATTCGGGATTCAAATTTGGAGGATGTCTTTGTGGAGCAAACTGGTGAGAAGGTTGGTGATGCCTAAGTGTTGAATGCCTTGCATGATGTTTATGCTGTTTTATGGGTGGATTTACGGAATTTGAAGCACCATTGGCGCTCGTGGCTTGCTACCAGCCTTGTTCAGCCTATTCTGTACTTGGTGGCTTTTGGTTACGGATTGGGCGGCGGCATCAGCCTTAGCGGTGTTAGTTATCTAGCGTTTGTTATACCAGGTATCGTTGCGTTGACATCTTTTTCAACAAGTTTTAATGGTGCCGCGTCGAAGCTTCAAGTAGACAGGTTCTTTTACAAGAGTTTTGATGAATTTTTGATGTCGCCCGTGAGCCTTTATTCTATAGTAATCGGCAAAGCTTTGATCGGTGTCGTGCGTGGGTTAATCAGTTCAGCCGCCATACTGCTGGTGGGTTTAGTTCTTTCGCCTACGTTAGTAATCAGTCCGCTTTTGGTGCTGGTCTTGTTTACATCTTGCTTCGTGTTTGCGTTATTCGGTGTGCTTATTGCATTGGTGATTAACACGCATCAGGGCATGAGTACTTTCAGCAACTTGGTTATGCTGCCTATGACTTTTCTATGCGGAACCTTCTTTTCTTTAAGCCAGTTGCCTGAGGCGGCAAAAGCAGTTTTGTATGTTCTGCCGCTTACCCATTCAAGTGAATCTCTGCGAGCAGCAGCGTTAGGGCAACCTTTTCCATGGCTGTCTTTTGTTGCTCTCTTGGTTTTCGGATTGATTTTCTTCTCAGGGTGCATAGTGGCTTTGAAGAGAACTAGCGTGTAAGATTTGGTTCAAACTTTACTGAATGTTTCCAAATGACAAGAAAATTGAGGGTTGCTGTTGAGTGGCTTTTTCTAGAAAAAAGCTGCGGATTGTGTGGCATGTTTAGTTTTGGCTGTTCGTTGCTTGCTGCTGAAAAGAAGCTTGAAAAGGGTGTTAGGCGTTATTTTTTATGTCTTCGGATGCGTTCTTCCCGCTGGGATTTCATGCGCCAGTCTCTTTTTCTCTGTGTTTCTATGGCAAATCTGGATTGCTGTGGTCCTGGAGATAGTCTTCGGTGAGGCGATATGTTCCTGTAGAATGTCTCATAATCTATCGCGTTCTGCTTGAGTGCTTCAATGTTTATGTTCAAATCTGTTTTAGTTTCGTTGCTGGTTGCTGCGTCAAACAATTCTGAATAAACATTGTAAGCGGCGTGGAACGGAAAGTTTGTGGGGTCGTCGACCAGAAGTTTCTCTGGGGGTGGGGTTTCAGTTTTGTTAGGTTCTTCTGTCATGTTTTTCCCGCTTTATCGCAGTGAAGCAATGGTTTTTCTCTCTTTTATAGGTGTGCCTCTGCTGTTGCTCTTTGTACATTGCAGCTATAGCTTTAATAGATTTCAGCGGGCAATATACGGTCATGGGCGTGTTAGTTGATGACATAGGAAGTTTCCCGTTGCCGCCAAGTATCGGCAGGGAAACATTCGATAAAGCGTATCGCCTTGCCCGAGAGGCGATTATCCACGGCAGAGACTTTAGAAAAGACGAGTTTTTGCAGCGGAACTTCTGCAGAGTCACGCTGGACGCGTTCAAGAAAAAGTGCCTTACAGGCTTGGATGTGGTTAATTATCCGCAGCAGTACGATGGGATAAGGCAGGTTAGTGACGTTGTTCATGTGGCAATGGAGAAGGGCACGTTTGTGGTGGATGAGGCGCAGGCGGTTCTGCCTGAAGTGCAGTTAATCAAGGAAGAAGCCAAGCGTTTAAGTGAGGAAATTGGGCGGAAGATTCCGTTGCGCGTGTGCTTGTTCGGTCCTATGGAGCAGTACTTGAAGGAAATTGGCACGGTGCCTTATCGTGATGTGCTTGAGGGCTTTGCGGAGACGATTCGGCGTTTCGCAAAGAACGCAGTGTTGGACGCGAAGTACGTTAAGACTGAAGTGGTTTCCATTGATGAGCCGAGTTTCGGGTTTATGGATATAGCTGCAGAGAGCGATGTGCTGTGTGAGATTTTGGAGAAGGCTTTTGATTTTCAGGGTGCGGTGCGGCAGATTCATCTTCACTCG